>NZ_JALM01000076.1 GCF_000737195.2 Sciscionella sediminilitoris | reverse complement strand
CGAAAAGTGCGACAGAGCCCGGAAAAGGGTGCGCACCCCAAGGACTGTGGGGCGGTGACGAAGGACCATGGGGCATCATGATCGGTCGCGCGGTGTCCGAAGGCGGGTTCCTCGGGTTCGTGCGCTCGCGCCGGTGTTCGCGTTCTTTCTGCTTTCCTGCGGGCTGAGCTGTGTGCCCTATCTGCTCTCGGAGAGCGGCGGCCGTGTTGGCGTTTCGCTTTCCGAGGGGACTCGGCACGGGGCAGTTTCTCGGCATCGTGCCGGGGCGGCTACCTGGGCCTGTTGGGTTCGGCGCTGATCGTGACCCGGATCGTGCGCGGCCGCGCTGGAGCGCGGGTGTGGCTACGTGGTCTGTTGCGGTGGCGATTCAGCTGGTAGTGGTACGCGATCGTGCTCCTCGGGCCGCCGGTGCTGATCACCGGGATCACCGGGATCACCGGGATCGCCAAGGAACCGGGTTAGCGGGTTTCGCGCTGCCCCGGCTGCAGGATCGGTTCGGCCCGTTGGCCGCCTCGGTGGTGCTCGGTGCGGGTGGGCGATCTGGCATTGGCCACTGTTCTTCACGGAGTGGTCGCGTGGCGATGCCGATCCGTTGATCATGTTCGTGGTCCTGCCGCTGTCTTCGACAGCGACGAGCATCGTGATGAGCTGGCTGGTGAACCGCACCGGGGGCGCGGTGCTGATCGCGATGCTCTGGCACGCGACCCTCATCGGCCGTGGGGTGGTGGCGTTGGGGCTCGTGGTGGCGACCCGGGGGCGGCTCGGATACCGGCACGCGCAATGGATGCGTTCCTCATCGGTGCTCTCGTACCGGGGGAGCTGAACTAGCTGACCGCCTCGGTGCACGCGGGGTGCTCGGCGTCCAGGTATTCGATCAGCCGGCCGTGCAGGAAACCCACGAATTTGGCAAGGAGGTATCGGAGTACCGGTCCCGATCCGGGAATCAGCTCGGCGAAGCGGCAAGTCCAGCGTATTTCGGTGCCGCAGGTTTTCTTCCTGAAGTGGATCTCCCCGTGATTGGTCCGGAACGGGACGGGAGGTTCCTGGCTGTAGACAATGGATTCGTTCCTGCTGTACTCCAGGATTCTTTCCCTGATCGGTGCCGGACCATGGCGGAGTGGTCCCATGGCCCGGACCGCTCCGGCGCCGAATCTCTCCGGATGGCCGGCCCTGCTGAGCACGGCGCGCCGGACGACGGGCCGTGCCCACCTCTCCCATTGCGCGGGATCCGCGACCGCCTCGAATGCACGTTCTATCGGAGCCCGGGTGGTACCGGCGAGTTCGAACGAATAGGTGTCACGCATCGCCGCTCCGTACCTTCATGGCCCGTGCCCCGGATGCGATCAGCTCGGTGGCCTTCCGGAAGTGTTCCTCGCGATCGTGCTGGGACTCACGCGACCGGGGGAAACCGTATTTGATCTGCTCGGTCGCCACGAATCCGCTGATGTATGAGTACAGCGTGTCGAGCACGAGCGCGGCCTCGTGTCTCCCGAATCCGGCCCCGGTGAGAAAGGACAGTGAATTCGCGAACACTGCCATGGCGGCAGTGGACCGCGCGAAATACTCGGACACCAGCCGGGCGCCGTCCCGGCAGCCGAGCATGATCCGGCGATTCCCGGCGGCCGTCTCCCGAAGATGCTCGGCAAGCGAGGACCGCGACGGGGTGAACGGATGCTCCGTGAAGAGCTTCTCCACCAGTGCCGCCCGGAGCGCCGAGTCGTCGGTGAACGGCGGCTCCGATCCCAGTTTCTCGGTTAGGTGGGGGAGGGTGAGGTGATCGAGACCGCGCGCATTCAGCAGGTCCTCGGCTGTGTGAAGAATGGTCTGGTTCATGGAAACCTCTTATCTACGGGCGGGCGGTGGCGGGTTCTCCTGCAGGCCGACGGCCAGTAAGCGGGCCATCGCGGTGGGCCGGGTGGAGAGGAAATTCACCGCGGTCTTCCACGGCCCGCGGATTTCGCTGGTCCCGCGGTGATCGGTCCTGCTTTCGATGGCGCGCTGGATACCCTGGACGACCACCGCAGGCAGGTACCGGCGCGCCTGGACGAGCGCCAGGCTCCGAGGGCTCAGCTTGTTGTCCCGCAAGGGTTTTGCCAATATCCGCGCAGTGGCCACGGCGTCCTGCACGGCGAGGTTGACCCCGACCCCGCCCATGGGAGACATGGCGTGGGCAGCGTCGCCGATGCACAGTACGCCTCGGCCGAACCACCGGCGCAGGCGCGAGATGCGGACACTGAGATGCTTGACTTCGTCCATCGTTTCCAGCCCGCGCAGTTGTTCGGTGAACTCCGGCATCAACACCCGGACCCGTTCGCGGAAGGAATCCAGTCCCTCCGTGCGAAGCCGGTTATCCAGCCCCTTGGGAGCGCGGTAGGCCAGCTGCACGTAGTCCCGGCGCGGTGTCGCGGTCAGGGTCTGTTCGCGCAGCGTGCGAGCCTCGAGTGTGCCGAGCCGTTCCTCGGGGTGTTCGAGCCGGAATATCCAGGAATCGGATGGTGTGGGAATTTCGTACGGGCGCATACCCGCGCTCGTACGTACCGTCGACCAGCGTCCGTCGGTGCCCACGACCAACTGTGCGGCGATGTCGCCCTCGCTGGTCCGTACACCGGTCACCTTCCCGTTCCTGTGGATCACGCCCGTGCATTCGGTGCTCATGCGCAGGTCGAACCGAGGTTCGCGCTTTCCCGCTTCGGCCAGCAGGTTCAGGAAATCCCATTGCGGGACAAGGGAAATGTACGGGTGCGGGGTCCGCAGCCCGGTCAGGTCGCCCAGCACCGCCCGGCGGCCGTCCGCGACGGAGACGGAGTCGATGGCTTGCACCTTCGTGTGCGGGATGGCGGCGAACTCCTCGCCCAGCTCCAACTGGTCGAGGAGCCGCAAGGTCGAGGGATGGACCGTGTCACCACGGAAGTCCCGGAGGAAATCGCCGTGTTTCTCCAGAACGGTGACGTCGATATCGCATCTGGCCAGGAGAAGTCCGAGCATCATGCCTGCCGGGCCGCCACCGACGACGCAGACTTGCGTGTTATCCATAAGATGAGGTTACTCTCGACTATGGCGAAGGGTCAATTGCGGAGGCCTGGGGGGACGCGTGTTACCGTGCCCGCCCAGTGCCGGTTTGGTGTCAGCACAGGAAAGGGTGAGTCGTGACCGAGTACTACGGACGGGTAGGAAATGTGCGTGCCAGCACGCTGACCCGTTCGCGAGAGCACAATCTCGTGGGTGGTGTCTGCGGTGGTGTGGCGGAATTCCTCGGCTGGTCGCCGGCGCTGGTGCGGGTCCTGTTCATCGTCTCGTGGTCGGTTCCGGGCCCGTCGATGCTGGCGTACCTGTTGCTGTGGTTCTTCGTTCCTATCGAGTCACGGCGAAACCGGGGTGTCGGCGAGTAGCTCGCGGCAAAGCACCCGGCTCCACCGGTGCTCGACGTCCTCGGGCTGTCAGCCGCCTTCGGCGGTGAGTGCGGCGTCGATATCGGTGGCGATGAGAATGTCGAGGCCGGGCCGGATGGCCCGAACTCGGCTTGCGCCGGACGTCGTTGGCAGGCCGTGCTCGGGCACGCCAGTGCCGCATCGCTGTTCTGCTCTGCGCTCGCCGCCCCGGACAACCTCGACGGGGCGAATCGGCTCACGCTGGTCGGCTGGATCAGCTGCTACAGCAACACTTTGCTGAACGGCCCGGTTTCACCGCACGGATGAGGCGAATTCGCTGAACCGGCGCAGCAGGGTGTCGTTCTTGCGGCGGGTGGGCCACAACAGCCGCAGGGCGACCGGCGGTGCGCCGTCGAGTGGCAGATGGGTGACCCGCGCGTGCAGGTGCGCCTCGGCGGCCGAGGTCGTGGTGGATCCGACACCGCGGCCCGCGGCGATGATGGTGAGCCATTCGTCGTAGCTGCCGCACTCGATCACCTGCGTCGGCCGGTGTTCGGGCGGCCACAGGTCGACGCTTGTCGCCCCGCTCACGGTGTTGACGACCAGCGGATGCTCGGCCAGTTCCGACCAGTCCAGTTCGGTGCGGGCGGCAAGTGGCGATCCGGCGGACACGGCCGCGACCCGGTCTTCCTCGAACAACACGGTCTGGGTGATGCCGGAAGCGTGCACCGGGGCGCGCACCAGCGCGGCGTCGACATCCCCGGAATGCAGGGCGGTGACGATGTCGTCCCTGCGGAGCAGGGTCACGCTCGCACCGGTCGCGGTTTCGAACGCGGAGAGCAGTTCGCTGATCCACGGATCGGGCAGTGCCCACTGGAAACCGAGTCGCAGCCCGGCGCGGCCACCGGCGGCGATCAGGGCGGCGTCCAGGTCGTGCAGCACCACACGCAGGCGTTCGAGCAGTTCCGCGCCGGTGTCGGTGAGCTCGACACTGCGTGAGGTGCGCTCCAGCAGTCGGGCCCGCACCGTGGTCTCCAGCTGTTGGATGGTGCGTGTCAGGGCGGGCTGGGTGATCAGTAGTTCGCGGCTCGCGGCCGTGAACGAGCGCTGGGTCGCCACCGCGACGAACGCCCGCAGATGCCGCAGTTCCACCTCCATACCCCCATCGTAGGCGATCTATGCATGGGGTGCATAGATCGCTCGGCATCGGCATTTCCCTCGGCGCGCTCGCCTGCCTAACGTCGAAATCGAGGCAGACGTCAGGAAGAGTCCCCAGGAGGCGCCAAATGACCAGCTCGTCGTTACTCGGTAGCGAACTTCCGCTCGTGGCTGCACCGATGGCCGGTGGCCCGACGAGCACGGCACTCGCCGAAGCGGTCACCGATGCCGGTGGGTTCGCCTTTCTCGCGGGTGGTTACCAGAAGCCCGCGGCACTCGCGGAGCAGATCGCCACAGCCCGGGGGTGGGGGAGCCCGTTCGGGGTGAATCTGTTCGCCCCCGGGCCGGATCGGGTCGACACGGCGGCGTTCGCGGCCTATGCGCGAGCCCTCGAACCCGAGGCGGCGGCCCACGGGGTCGAGCTCGATCCGGCGCCCCGTTCGGACGATGATCACTGGGCGGACAAACTGGCGCTGTTGCGCGAAAACCCGGTTCCGGTGGTGTCGTTCACCTTCGCCCTGCCCGCAGCGGGGGAGATCGCGGCCCTGCGCCGGGTCGGCACCGTGGTACTGGCCACGGTGACCACGCCCGCCGAAGCGCGCGCCGCCGAGGAGTCCGGTGTGGACGGTGTGGTCGTGCAAGGCCCCGCTGCCGGTGGGCATTCCGGGACCTGGGATCCGGACCGGGCGATCACCGAGGCCGCGACCACGGAGGTGGTGCGCTCGGTGCGCACGGTGACCGGACTCCCCATCATCGCCGCCGGTGGGGTGGACGGACCCGGTGTGGTGCGCGAACTGGTGCACTGCGGCGCGCAGGCGGTGGCGGTCGGCACCCTGTTGCTGCGGGCGGACGAGTCCGGTGCTTCGGCCGCGCACAAGAATGCGCTCGCCGCACCGGAATTCACCGGCACCACGATCACTCGCGCGTTCACCGGACGACCGGCCCGCGCACTGCACAACGGGTTCATCGACCGGCACCAGGGAGAGGCGATCACCGCCTATCCGGCCGTGCACCACCTCACCAGGGAACTGCGCCGCCGGGCGGGCCAGGCCGGGGACACCGGCCGTATGCACCTGTGGGCGGGCACCGGATACCGATCCGCGCGCACCGGGCCCGCCGCCGCGATTCTCGGCCACCTCGCCACCGCACTGTAGAACGGAAAGCCCGCCATCATGCCCCTTGTCAACGTGCACGTCCTGCGCGGCCGCACCGCAGAACAGCTGGATGCGCTCCTGGATGCCGTCCACGATGCTCAGGTCGAAGCGTTCGGAGTGCCGGAAACCGACCGCTACCAGTTGGTCAGCCAGCACGAACCGGGCGAGATCCGCGCCCTGGACACCGGTCTCGGTCATCCGCGCAGCAAGGACCTGGTCGTCCTGCACTTCGTCAGCCGCCGCCGGACCCGCGAGCAGAAGGTGAAGCTCTACGAACTTCTCGCCGCGCACCTGCGGGACCGCCTCGGCATCAGCGGGGACGACCTGATCGTGACGATCACCGAGAACGAGGACACCGACTGGTCCTTCGGCGCGGGCCGCGCCCAGTTCCTCACCGGCGAACTCAGCTGACCCCGCCATCGACAGAAAGGTCAAGCACATGACGACATTCACCGGCTGGATCGTCCGGGACACCGCCGAGGGCCGCCGTGCCCGGTTCGAAGAACTCGACCACGGCATGCTGGATGACCTGGACACCACGATCCGGGTGCACTATTCCAGCGTCAACTACAAGGACGCGCTCGCTCTGCACGGCAAGCCCGGGGTGATCCGCCGGTATCCGCTGATCCCGGGAATCGATGTGACCGGGGAAATCCTGGACTCCCGGCACCCGCGCTGGCAGCGCGGAGATCTCGTGACCCTGGACGGCGCGGGGCTCGGGGAGGAGCTGCACGGCGGGCTCGCCACCCACGCCGTGGTGCACGGCGACGATCTCGTCCGGGTACCGGAACCGTTCACCCCGGCGTACGCCGCGGCCATCGGCACCGCCGGATTCACCGCGGCGCTCAGCCTGCTCGCCCTGGAACGGCACGGCCTGACCCCGGCCGCCGGTCCGGTCCTGGTCACCGGCGCCGGTGGTGGTGTCGGATCGATCGCCCTCGCGCTGCTCGCCGGTTCCGGCTACGAACCGGTCGCCGCGACCGGCCGTCCCGAATCGCTTGGCGATCGGCTCACCGCGCTCGGCGCGAGCAGTGTGCTCGACCGGGCCGAGCTCGAAGGGGGCGGCAAACCGCTGGCCCGGCAGCGATGGGCGGGCGTGATCGACGCCGTCGGCGGCACGGTCCTCGCCGGGGCCTTGTCCGGACTGCATCACTCCGGCATCGCGAGCACCTGCGGGCTCGCCGCGAGCGCCGAATACCCGGGCAATGTGCTGCCCTTCATTCTCCGGGGCATCTCACTGCTCGGCATCGACTCGGTGCGCACCCCGGTCGAGCGCCGGGAGGCCGCGTGGCAGCGGCTCGCCCGCGATCTCGACCCGGACCTGCTCGACGCGGTGACGCACACGATCCCGCTCGCCGAGGCACAGGATGCCGCCGCCGAGGTCCTCGCCGGGCGCGGTACCGGCCGCATTGTCGTGGACACCAAGACGGACTGATCAACGACGAACTTGATCGATGAGAAAGGAAATGACGATGAGCAGTGATCCCCGCGCTTTCGATGAACTGATGGCGATTCGCGGTACAGCACGGCCCGCCGAGGACGAGGTGACGATCAGCGGATCGGACCCGCTGTTCGTGTCCCCGTTCCGGATCGGGGCGACCCTCGCCGATGCCCTCGCGGCGCGCGCGGTGGCCGCGAACGATCTCTGGGAGTTGCGCACCGGGCGCCGTCAGCGGATCGGGGTCGATGTGCGAGCCGCGGCGGCCACCGCCCTCGGCGGTGAGGACATGACCCTCGTCCGGGACGAGCAGGGGGAGTTCCGCCCGGCTCCGCTTTCCCCCGATGTCGAGCACATGGTTTCGCTCACCCAGCCATGGCAGACCGCCGACGACCGCTGGTTCGTGCCGCACTTCAATCTGCCGCACCTGGAACGCAGGGTGCTGGATGTGCTCGGCTGCGAGCCGACTCCCGATTCGGTGCGGTCCGCGGTCCGCGCGTGGAAGGCCCAGGATCTCGAGGACGCCATCGCGGACGCGGGCGCCTGCGGCGGAATCGTACGCACGGCGGCGGAATGGCTCGCCCACCCGCACGGTGCCTACCTCGCCTCGCGCCCGGTCGTGGAGATCACCAAGATCGGGGATGGCGAGCCCATGCCGCTGCGCGAGGGCAGCGAACCCCTCTCCGGGGTCCGGGTCCTCGACCTCACCCGCATCCTGGCCGGTCCGACCGCCGGGCTGAGCATGGCCGAGCATGGCGCCGATGTCCTCATGGTCACCGCCCCGCAGCTGCCGCAGGTGCCCCCGTTCGTGCGGGACACCAGTCACGGCAAGCGCAGCACCTATCTGGACTTCACCAAGCCGGACCAGGCCGCCCGGCTGCGCGAGCTCACCCGGGACACGGATGTGTTCCTCGAGGGATACCGCCCGCATCGCCTGGAGGCGCACGGTTTCGGGGCCGAGGAACTCGCCGCGGACCATCCGGGGCTGGTGTACGTGAGCGTGGACTGCTACGGCTCGGGCGGACCGTTCGAGCCGCGGGCGGGCTGGGACCAGATCGCCCAGGCGGTCACCGGAATCTGCGATGTCCAGGGGAACGCGCTCGGGGCGGGCAGGCCGCAGCTGACCCCGGTGTACCTGTGCGATTTCCTCACCGGTTTCCTCGGCAGCTTCGGTGCCATGCTCGCCTTGGCCCGCCGTGCCACCGAAGGCGGGTCGTACCGGGTGCAGGTCTCGCTGAGCCAGTCCTCGATGCTCCTGCAGCGCCAGGGATTGATCGGTGACTTCGAGGACGCGCCGGGGCGGCTCCGTCCCGAGGAGTTCGAGCGGTACGCGGTCACCGATGCGGGAACCCACTACGGCGATCTGAAGAGCCTCGGCCCGATCATCCGGATGTCCGAGACCGCGCCCCGCTGGGCGCGGACGACTCCCCGGCTGGGCAGCTCCGATCCGGAATGGCTGCCGCGCTGAGCGGTCAGCGTTCGAATCCGGCGAGCAGCGCTTCGAGGGCGAACTCGAAGCGCGCCGTCGGACCGCGGCCGGCGCCCGCCTCGGCGGCCGCGACGAGCAGCGGATAGTTCTCCGGGGACAACCTGGCGAGCCGGTCGGTCTGGCCGGGCTCCCCATGCGGTTCCGGTGCATCGCCGATGCCCGTCAGCAGTGCGGCGTTGATCACGATCAGCCCGTTGAGGGCGAACACCATGTCCAGTGCCCGCAGCGGTTCGAACCCGGCGTTCTCCAGCGAGCGCAGCACCCGTTCCATGATGCGCAGATTCCCCTCGGTCGTCGCGGGCCGGGAGAGGGTGAGCGGAATCAGGTTCGGGTGCGCGACGAGCGTGTCGAACCGTGCCCGGGTGTAGACGCGCAGATTGTCCCGCCAGTCCGCGCCCCCGAACTCCGGCACGTCCGCCTCCGCGACGAGTTCCCCGACCACCCCGTCGAGCAGGGCGTCCTTGTTGGGGAAGTGGTGGTACAGCGCCATCGCCTCGACGCCGAGCTCGGTGCCCAGCCTGCGCATGGAAAGCGCGGCCAGCCCTTCCCGGTCGGCGAGGCCGATGGCGGCACGCAGGATCGTCCCGGCGTCCAGGCCCGCGTGCTGCCCGCGGTTTCGGCTGGCGTTCATCGTGCTCCTCCGCGTTGACATGTTTTACGTCGTAAAGCTATGCTCGGCGTATCGTCTTTACAGCGTAAAACACAGAGGGGACTTCATGACTCGCACAGTCCCGCCCGGCGAAACCTCTCCGGTTCGCCCGGCGATCCGGACGATGTACGCGGGCCTCGTGCTCACCGTCACCGCCCTGGTGGTTCCATTCGCCGCCAAGGGTTTGCTCGCCGGGCACGTGCGGGCCGGGTATCCCGGTTCCGATCAGGCACAGATCGATTCGGCCGTCAGTGTTTATGTGACCGTACTTGCCGTAGTCGGGGCCCTCGGCGTCCTCGGCTGGGTAGGCAGTATCTGGGCGGCGAGCGCACGGAAGGCCTGGGCGCGCTGGGCAGCGGCCACGCTCTTCGTGCTCGGCACGATCACCGCCGTCTACCTCGCGGTGGTGAAGGACACCTCCGGGGACACCGGCGTGCCGCCGGTCATCGGCTGGCTCGGCGTGCTGCCCTGTGTGGCGGGGCTCGTCGCGGTGGTCCTGCTGTGGCTGCCGCGCTCGCCACGGGTGACCGGCTGAGGGGCGACATGGCGAAGCGACTCGATCCCGTCCGGCTGAACGCGGCAATGGAACGGGTGCACCGGGCGGGAATTCCCGGCGTGTTCGGCGAAGTCCGGGACGGCGCCGAGGTGTGGCGGGGTGCCGCGGGGTTCGCCGATCTCGATACCGGAGCCCCGGTCACCGCCGATATGCGGCACCGGGTCGGCAGCGTGAGCAAGACGTTCCTGGCGGCCGCGGTGCTCCGGCAGGTCGAGTGTGGGGCGATCGGACTCGACACGGCGATCGGGCACTATCTGCCGCGGCTGGTTCCCGGGCAGCGGGGAGCGGCTGTCACGGTCCGGATGCTGCTCAACCACACCAGCGGGCTTTCCGATTACCTTCCCGCCGCTTTCCCTTCCCTCGAGGCGTTTCCCGCCGTGGCGCGCACCCGGCCGGACAGCCTGGACGACAACCGGTTCACCCGATTCGATCCGGCGGAGCTGATCGCGATGGGGCTCGCGGCACCGGCCGACCGTGTCCCGGGCCGCACACCGGGCGTCTACTCCAACACCAACTACCTGTTGCTGTGCCGGATTCTGGAACTGGTCACCGGTACCACCGCGCAGCGGTACGTCACCGAGGACGTCATCGACCGCGCGGGGCTCGAACACACCGTGCTGCCGAGCGGCACCGTGATCGACGGTCCTCATTCGCGGCTGTACGAATCCTGGTTCGGCATGCTCGAACCACCGCACGAGTACAGCGTTTACGACATGTCCTGGGTGGGCCCCGCCGCTTCGCTGATCTCCACCGTCGCGGACCTCAACCGGTTCTTCGGCATGCTGCTCGGCGGGGACCTCCTCGGTGCTGGCTTGCTCGACCAGATGCGGCGCACCGTCCCGGTCATCGCGCTCGACGGGACGATGATCGACTACGGGCTCGGTCTGCACCGCCAGGAGGTTCCCGGGCACGGCGTCTTCTGGGGGCACGACGGATCGGTGTGGGGCGGTGGCACGATCACCATGACCCGCGCCGACGGAATGCGGCAGATGGCGATCGCGATCAACCGCCAGCGGTGGAACGAACTCGATGCCGAGGGGAAACCTCGCCCGCATCCCATCGATGCCCCGCTCGCGGCCCTCTACCGGTCGGCGATGGGTGGCGAGTAGGTCCTTCTTCAGGGGCAGCGGCTGGCGAGCACGCAGAACTCGTTGCCCTCCGGATCGGCGAGACAGACCCAGGACTCCTCGCCGGTCTGTCCCACATCGGCATGGCGCGCGCCCAGTCCGAGCAGCCGGTGGACCTCCTCGGCCTGATCCGCATCGGTCGGATTCAGGTCGAGATGGAGCCTGTTCTTGATGCTCTTCGCCTCGGGAACCCGCGCGAAGGTCAGCATCGGCGGGATCGGGCCGGGGCGGTCCTTGCCTTCCGGGACCGTGGGTGAGCCGATGATGACGACCCCGTCGGCCTCGTCCTCGTCCCGCACCTCGTAACCGAGTACCGCGCACCAGAACCGGGCGAGCCCCGCGGGATCGGCACAGTCGATCGCGAGTTCGGTGAATTTACTGGCCATGGCCGGACCTCCTGGTCGGGTAGCGTGCCAGTGGTGATTCTTCCGAAGGTACGCGATCCCCGCTTCGTGACGATCCGCCGCGGCGGGACGCTCACGGATTCCGATCACCGGCTTCTCGCGCTGTGGGCGGCATCCTGCGCGGAACACGTCCTCGAGCTGTTCGAATCGGTGCGGCCCGGGGATCCGCGACCGCGCGCGGCGATCGAGCACGCCCGCGCCTGGGTGCGTGGTGAGGTGAAGATGATGCAGGCTCGCGCGGCGGGCGGGCACGCCATGGGCGCGGCACGGGATCTGCGCGGTGCGGCCCGGCACGCCGCCTACGCCGCGGGCCAGGCCGGGGCCGTCGCGCACGTCGCCGCCCACGAACTCGGGGCCGCCGCCTATGCGATCAAGGCCGCCCGCGCCGCGGTCCCGGGGGAGGAGAGCGCGGCCGCGGGGCAGCGGGAATGCCGCTGGCAGCGCGAGCAGCTACCGGACGAGATCCGCGAACTCGTGCTCGACGATCAGCGACTGCGCAACGAGATCTGCTGGTCGGTGTTCGACTGCTGAGCGCGCGGCAGCCATCGCCCCGCCGCTGCCTGACGCCTGTCTGTGATTATTGACGCGTGTCAAATTCGCTCGTACGGTGTCCGTCATGGCCGGACCGCGGACATGCATCATCGGGGCGGGGCTCAGCGGGCTCTGCGCGGGCAAGATGTTGTCGGACTACGGTGTGCCCTACGTCTGTTTCGAGTCCTCCGACCGGATCGGCGGCAACTGGGCGTTCGGCAATCCCAACGGGCATTCGAGTGCCTACCGTTCGCTGCACATCGATACCTCGAAGCACCGGCTGTCGTTCGCGGACTTCCCGATGCCGGAACGGTTTCCGGACTTCCCGCATCACTCGCAGGTCAAGGAGTACCTCGAGGACTACGCGGCGGCCTTCGCGCTGAAGGAGAACATCCGCTTCCGCACCACAGTGGCGCGGGCGCACCGGTTACCCGGGGGCGGCTGGGAGATCCGCACGGCAGACGGGGAGCGGCATTTCTTCGAGGCCCTCGTGGTGGCGAACGGGCACCACTGGGACCCGCGATTGCCGGATTTCCCGGGGGAATTCACCGGCAAGAGCATGCACTCGCATCACTATGTCGACCCGGATAATCCGTTCCGGCTGCACGGGAAACGGATCCTCGTTGTCGGCATCGGCAACAGCGCGGCGGACATCGCGGTGGAGCTCTCCCAGCGCAGCCTCGGCAATACGGTGGTGCTCTCCACGCGCTCCAGTGCGTGGATCGTGCCGAAATACATTCTCGGTGTTCCCGCGGACCGGTTGTTCGCCACCAGCCCGCATCTCCCGCTCTCCTGGCAGCGGCGGCTGTTCCGGAAGAGCCCGGTCCTGCTCACCGGGCGCCCGGAGCGGTTCGGCCTGCCCACGCCGAACCACCACTTCCTGGAGGCCCATCCCACCCAGTCGCACGAACTGCCGCTGCGGCTGGGTTCCGGGGACATCACGGCGAAACCCGATATCGAACGGCTCGACGGGGACCGCGTGCGGTTCACCGACGGGACGAGCGCGGAATTCGACGCCGTCGTCTACGCGACCGGTTACGATATCTCGTTCCCGTTCTTCGATCCGGAGTTCCTGAGTGCCCCGGACAATCGGCTTCCCCTGTACAAACGGATGTTCCGCCCGGACATCCCGGACCTCGCGTTCATCGGTTTCGCCCAGGCCACCCCGACGCTGTTTCCGTTCGTGGAATGCCAGGCGCGGTTGCTCGCCGCCTATCTCGCCGGTGTGTACCGGCCACCGGAACGGGACCGGATGCGGCGGATCATCGCCGAGGACGAGAAACGGTTCGTGGCGCATTTCGGTGACCGGCCGCGGCACACCCAGCAGGTCGACTATTTCGTCTACGAGCACGACATCCGTACGCGGGAACTGCCCGCGGGGCGTAATCGGGTGCGGGAGCTGGGCCCCGTGGTATTCGGAGGGAAAACCGGGTGAGGGAACAGATCCTGGACCGTCGCGGACCCAATCGCGGCGATCGGCGCCGCAGGGCACTGCTCGGCGCGCTCGACGAATTGCTGCGTGAGGGTGACCTCGGTTCGATCAACGTGCGGGAGATCTCGCGGCGGGCCGAGGTGACCCGTTCGGCGTTCTACTTCTACTTCGACAACAAGGCCACCGCGGTCGCCGCGCTCTGCGACGAGATGTACCAGGAAGCGTTCACCGCGGGCACCATGCTGGCTTCCGGACAGGATTCCCCTGAGGAGCGCATCGGCCGCACGATCGCCGGGCTGTTCGAGGCCTGGGGCAAGCACCGGCACGTGTTCCGGGCGATGCTGGAGGCCAGGGACGCCGATCAGACCGTGCGGGAACTGTGGGACCGGGACCGGGAATCGTTCATCCCCCAGGTCGCCGAGCTGATCGAGAACGAGCGCGCCGCGGGGAGGGCGCCGGAGGGCCCGGATGCCGCGGTGCTGGCCACCGTGCTGCTCGAGCTCAACGACCGCGCCCTGGAACGGATCTCCCGGGGAGGCTACTCGGCGTTTTCCGGCGAACAACTGCGCGAAGGGCTGGTGACGGTGTGGTTGCGGACGATCTACGGCGGTCCCGGATGACCGGAACGGACCTGCGTTTCCCTTCCGGGGACGCCGAATGCGCCGCCCGCTGGTGGCGCGGGGGCGACCGGAAGGGGCGGCCGTGTGTGGTGATGGCGCACGGTTTCGGCGCCACGAGGGACTGCGGGCTGGACGCGTTCGCCGCCGAGTTCTCCGCTGCCGGGCTGGATGTGCTCGCCTTCGACTACCGCGGTTTCGGGGACAGCGGCGGTGGACCCCGGCAGACCGTGCGCATCGCCGGACAGCTCGCCGATTACCGGGCCGCGGTGGGCATGGCGCGCCGGCTGGACGGAGTGGATCCGCGGCGCGTGGTGCTGTGGGGCGTTTCCCTCGGCGGTGGCCATGTGTTCGCCACCGGTGCGCGGGACCAGGAGGTGGCGGCCATCGTCGCGCTCGTTCCCATGGTGGACGGGCTGGCCGCCGCGAAACACGCGGCCCGCCAGGATCGGCCACTGCGGCTGGGGCGTGCGGCACGTACCGCGGCGCGCGGCATGATGGCCCGGCTGGCCGGGCGGACGGGCGCACCGGTGCCGCTTGCCGGGGCGCCCGGTTCGGGCGCGGCGCTCTCCCTGCCCGGACAGTTCGAGGCGTACACCCAGATCGCGGGTCCCGGCTGGCGCAACGAGATCGACGCGTTCGCGGGGGTGGAGATCGGCCGCTACCGGCCGATCCGGCAGGCGGCCCGGATCCGCTGCCCGCTGCTGGTGCAGATCGCCGATCTGGACCGGAGCAGTCCCGCGCACACGGCGGCCAGGGCGGCGATCGCCGGGCGCGCCGAGGTCCGGCACTACCCCTGTGATCACTTCGACGTGCTGCCCGGCCGGTCCTGGTACCGGACCGCGGTCGAGCATCAGCTCGCCTTCCTGCGGCGGCACCTGAGCGAGGAGGAACGCGGATGACCGAACACCTCATCCAGGGCGAGCGGATCACCATGCCCGTCGAGATCCGGGACGCGAGCGCGTGCACGGCGGTGTTCGCGGTGCGCGCGGGCGTGGTCCGTTCGGTGCTCGGCCATGCCGGGGTGGTGCCCGCCGAACCGGTGCCCGGCCGTGCCCTGTGCTCGCTGGTCTTCGTGCGTTATCTGGACGGGGATCTCGGGCCGTACCACGAATTCGGCGTGGTGTTCCTCATCCGTTCCCCGGCCGGGCGCGGGCTCGGCGCGTTCGTCCACTGGCTACCGGTCAACCAGTCCTTCACCCTGGAGGCCGGGCGCTCCATCTGGGGTTTCCCCAAGGAGATGGCCGATATCGAGCTGGGGTTCTCCGGCGGCACCGGCCGCTGCGCCGTGCACCTGGAAGGAGAGCGGGTGCTGGAACTCCTCATCCGGCCCGGTGTTCCCGTTCCCGCTCGCGGAGCGGGAACCTCGATCGACGCTTACACGTATGCGGACGGGGTACTGCGCCGGACTCCGTGGCGGTTGCACGGCGCCGGGGTGCGGGCACGGCCGGGCGGGGCCGTACTGCGGCTCGGCGCGCATCCCGTCGCCGCGGAACTGCGCCGGATGGGGCTGCCAGGCAGGGCACTGTTCAGCAGCGGGATCGCCCGGATGCGGATGAGCTTCGGCGATGCGGAGGTGCTGTGATGACGGCACCGATGACGGCACTGGTGACCGGTGCGGCGAGCGGTCTCGGCAGGCTGGCCGCGCTGCGATTGGCCGCGGCGGGAACCCCGGTGGCCGCGGTCGACCTGGACGCGGACGGGCTCGCCGGAACCGTACGGCGGGCACCGGCGATGCGCGCCTACTCCTGCGATGTCACCGACGAAGCCGCCGTCCGGGCCACGGTCGACGCGGTCACCGCCGAACTCGGCCCGGTCGAACTGGTCGTGCACGCCGCCGGGCTATGCCGGATCGGCCGCGCACTCGATCAGCCGCTGGACACCCTGCGCCGCGTGTTCGAGGTCAACTACCTCGGCACCGTGCACGTGGCGCGTGCGTGCGTGCCGGGAATGATCGAGCGCGGCCGGGGCACCCTCGTCGTGTTCGGCTCGCTCGCCGGGTGGCTGCCTTCCCCGCGGCTGGCCGCCTACTCCTCCTCGAAGTTCGCCGTCACCGCGTTCTGCGAGGTGCTCGCGCAGGAGACCGCGGGGACCGGGGTGCGGATCCTGTGCCCCTGCCCGGATCACGTGGAGACGCCACTGGCCGAGCAGGTGCGCGCCACCGATCCCGCCGTGCTCGGCGGGCGCCGGGGCGCCGATCCCGCGAGCGTGCTCGACGCCGTGGACCGTGCGATCGCCGATCCGCGCGCTCCGCTGTTCGTGTTCCCGGCCGCGGGTACCCGGGCGCTGTGGCGGGCGCGCCGGTTCGCGCCCCGGCTGCTCGGCAGGCTGATCACCCGGTACGTGCGGCCGTCGGACTGAGCGGGAGCGCGGCGGTGTAGCGGCGCACGATCAGTTCGGCGATCCCGGGGTGCGGCAGCAGCGGGCCGGTGACGAAATCGGCGCCGCACTCGCGCACCCGCCGGTGGAACAGTCCGGGCGCGAGCAGCCAGGAGGCCACGACCACCCGGCCGGGCAGGGACCGGACCAGTTCGGGAAGCCGGGGCTCTGCGCTGGTGAGGTAGCCGATCCGTACCGGAGCGCCGAGCAGCCGGGCGAGCTGTCCCGCGGCGCGGCGCACTTCGGCCAGCGCCTGCGGGTCGCGGGAACCGGCCGCGGCGAGCACGATCTGGTCGCCCGCGCGCAATCCGTTGTGCCGCAACCGGTGCGCGGTGATGCGCAGCAGCGCGGGATCGGGTCCCAGGGGCTCGGTGAGCCGGGTGGCGGGGTGCCCGCTCGCGGTGATCTGCGCGGGCAGGTCGGCGCGCACGTGGTACCCGGCGGCGAGAAAGGCGGGCACCACGAGGGCGGCTTGCCCGTGCAGCCCGGTGAGCACGGTGGTCACGCTGGGTTCGCGGACATCGGCGTAGGCGACGCGGACCGGCACGCCGTGCGCGCGCACCTGCCCGGCGAGGTGTTCGATGGCGTGGGCACCGGCGGGATCACGGGTGCCATGCGCGGCGAGCACGATCATGTCCGGTCCGCCTCCTCGGCGCTGGATTCCTTGACACAGAGCCGGTAGCCGCGCTTGACCACGGTCTGCACCAGGTCGCCGCTGCCGAGTCCGCTGCGTAACCGGGCGACCGCGGCCTCCACGGCGTGTTCCTCGCCGTGGCCCGGAAGCACGGCCGCGAGTGCCCTGCGGGAGACGACCTGACCGGGGCGCGTGGCCATCGCCCGCAGAACGGCCATGGGAGCGGGCGGCAGTTCGCGCAGATCCCCGTCGAGCAGGGCGGCCTGCCCGCGCAGTTCGAGCTGGCCCTGCGCGGCACGCAGCCGGGGCGCGCTCTCGCTGAGGGTGGTGGCGACGGTACGGGCGAGGGCACCGATGCGAGCCCGTTCCGGAGTGACGGTGCGGATGCCGAGCGCGGCCAGCGGTGCGGCGGTGATCGGGCCGACGCAACCGGCCAGCACCCGCCGCTCGAAGGCGCGGATCAGTGCGGGCAGGCGCCCGGTGCGCTTCGCGGTGGCGATGGTGCTCGCCGCGGCCGGGGCGCTGGTGAACAGCAGGGCGTCCACGCAACCGCCGAGCGCGCGTTCGAGCAGCCGGTCCAGCTGCCGTGGATCGGCGGGCCCGACCCAGCGGTAGACCGGGATCTCGATGACCTCCGCTCCGGCGGCGCGCAGTGATTCCACGAAGTAGGGCAGCGGTTTCCCGTGCAGTTGCACCGCGATTCTGCGGCCGTCCACTCCGGACTGGAGCAGTTCGGCGAGCACCTCGGCATTGCTCTCGGATTCGGGGGAGTACGCCTCGGCGAGCCCGGCGGCGCGCACCGCACCGGTGGCCTTGGGGCCGCGCGCGAACACCCGGGTGCCGGCGAGCGCGCCGAGCAGTGCCTGGCTCAGTCCCCAGCCCTCGGCCGCCTCGATCCAGCCGCGGAACCCGATTCCGGTCGTGGCCACGACGGTGTCCACCGGCTCGGCGAGCAACCGCAGCGTCGCGGCGTGCAGCTCGGTGTCGTCGGCGAGCGGGACGATCCGGATCGCCGGTCCATAGTGGACTTCCGCGCCCTTGCGGATGAGCAGGGCGCCGAGGTCCTCGGCCCGGCGTGCCGCGGTGATCCCGACGGAGAACCCCGCGAGCGGCGGCACCTGCCCGGTCACGGCACCGCGTCCAAGGGGGATAGTGCGGATTCGCCCACGTACAGCAGGTCGTCGCGGATGCGCACCCCGAAGGTGGCCACGACGACCTCCTCCTCGTCCAGGCAGACCCCGGTGCGCAGGGAGAAGCGCTGTTTGTAGATGGGGGAGGCGACGAACGGTTCGCCACCGGCATCGCCGAGGATGCCGTGCGCGAGCACCGGTGCCCCGCTGAACGGGTCCACATTGGACAGCGCGTAGTACTCGGTTTCCCGGTAGCGGAACACGGCGATGCTGCGCTGTCCGGGGAGCAGCGCCGCACGCCCGCCGCCGTCCGGCAGTTCCGCGGCCCGGCAGATACGGATCCAGTTCATCGCGCCACCACCGGAATGCCGAGGGCCACGGGTACCCGCTGTTCGCGTTCGGTACGGAAGGAGATCCCCGGCTCGGGGGTTCCCGGTGCGTTCACGAAGGACACGAACCGGCCCAGTTTCTCGGGATCCTCGAGCACCTCGCGCCATTCGCAACGGTAGTGCTCGATGTGCCCGGCCATGGCCTCCTCCAGGTCCGCGCAGATGCCGAGGCTGTCCCGCACGATCACCTCCCGCAGATGCTCGACACCGCCCTCGGTCTCCTCGATCCACGCCGCGGTGCGCTGCAGGCGGTCCGCGGTGCGGATGTAGAACATCAAGTAGCGGTCGATTATCCGGATCAGCTCGGCACGGTCCACATCGGACACGAGCAGTTCGGCATGCCGGGGGTTCGCCCCGCCGTTGCCGCCGACGTAGAGGTTCCAGCCGTTCTCGGTCGCGATGATGCCGAAGTCCTTGCTGCGGGCCTCGGCGCACTCCCGCGCACATCCGGAGACCCCGGCCTTGAGCTTGTGCGGGGAACGCAGCCCCCGGTAGCGCAGCTCCAGTTCGATCGCCAGCGCGACGCTGTCCTGCACGCCGTAGCGGCACCAGGTCTGGCCGACACAGGATTTCACGGTGCGCAGCGCCTTGCCGTAGGCGTGCCCGGATTCGAAGCCGGACTCCACGAGCCGGTGCCAGATCAGCGGCAGATCCTCCACGGTCGCGCCGAACATGTCGATGCGCTGGCCGCCGGTGATCTTGGTGTACAGGCCGAAATCACGGGCTATCTCACCGAGAACGATCAGCTTCTCCGGGGTGATCTCCCCGCCGGGGATCCTGGGCACCACCGAATAGGTTCCGTTCCGTTGCATGTTCGCCAGGAACCGGTCGTTGGTGTCCTGCAGGGTGGCCTGCTCCCCGCCGAGGATGTGCCCATTGCCGAGGCTGGCCAGGATGGAGGCGACCGCCGGTTTGCACACCGCGCAGCCCGAACCGGTGCCATAGCGGGAGATCAGCTCGCTGAAGGTGCCGATTCCGGTGGCCGCCACGATCTCGAACAGTTCCGAGCGCGAGGCATCGAAGTGCTCGCACAGGGCCTTCGACTGGACGACGCCGCAGCCGGTGAGCAGTTTGCCGAGCATCGGGACACAGGAACCGCAGGAGGTGCCCGCTTTGGTGCAGGACTTGATGGCGGCGACCGAATCCGCGCCCTGTTCGGTGATCGCGCCGGTGATCGCGGCCTTGCTGACCGCGTTGCAGGTGCAGATCTGCGCGGTGCCGGGCAGCGCGTCGGGGCCCGCGAGGGCCGATCCGCCGGCCGCGGGGGCGAGCAGGGCCGCTGGTTCGGCGGGCAGTTCGGCGCCGAGCAGGGCGCGCAGGGTGCCGTACTCCCCGGCCTCCCCGACCAGGATCCCGCCGAGCAGGGTGCGCGCATCGTCGGAGACCACGAGCTTCTTGTAGGTTCCGGCGACCCGGTCGGCGAACACGACCTCGAGTGCGCCCTCGCTCGCGGCGTGCGCGTCCCCGAAACTCGCCACATCCACGCCGAGCAGTTTCAGTTTGGTCGCGGTGTCCGGTTCGGGAAGGCTTGCCGGCTGCCCCGCGAGGTTCGCCGCGACCACCTCGGCCATCGCGTATCCGGGTGCCACCAGTCCGTAGACCTTCCCATCGACCGCGGCGCACTCGCCGATCGCCCAGACCCGCGGATCCCCGGTGCGGCAGGCGTCGTCGGTGCGTACTCCGCCGCGTTCGCCGCGCTCGAGCCCGCATTCGGTGGCGAGCTCATCACGTGGCCGGATCCCGGCGGCCCAGACCACGAGGTCGACGTCCAGTTCGGTTCCGTTGCCCAGCCTGGCAAGCAGCCGTTCGCCATCCCGCTCGATCGCCTCGGTTCCCGTCCCGGTGTGCACCGTGACCTCGAGCGCGGTGATCAGCTCGCGCAGCAGCCCGGCCCCGCCCTCGTCGATCTGCACCGGCATCAACCGGTCGGCGAGCTCGACCACGTGCGGGGACAACCCCATGTCCCGCAAGGCCTTCGCCGCTTCGAGCCCGAGCAGGCCGCCGCCGACCACGAGCGCGGAGCTGCGGCCGGGCCGCCGGGCCAGCGCCGCCTCCCGGATCGCGTCCAGGTCGTCGATGGTGCGGTAGACGAAACAACCGGGCAGGTCGTGCCCGGGCACCGGGGGAACGAAGGGGCGGGATCCGGTCGCGAACACCAGCTGCTCGTAGCCGTGCTCGGCACCCGCGGCCGTGGTCACCACGCGGCGTTCCCGGTCGATGTGCGCGACCGGGTCGCCGAGCCGCAGCTCGACCCGGTGCTGCCCGGCGTAGTCCGAACCGGGCAGGGTGAGCGCCGCCGGGTCCCAGCTGTCCACATAGGAACTGAGCGCGACCCGGTCGTAGGTGGGCCGGTTCTCCTCGGCGAGCACGAGGATCTGCCAGTCCGTGAGACCGGGTTCGGCGAGCACCGCCTCGACGAGGCGATGGGCCACCATGCCGTTCCCGATGATGAGCAACCGCATTCAGTGCACCTCCAAGGCTTCCGGATCAGCGTGCAGTGCGGATTTGTCGGCACCGCTTCGCCGCGGTTGCGTCCGTGTTACCGATCCGCGCAGATAGACCGCCCAGGTGAGCAGCGCGCACAGCAGATAGCAGCCGAGAAAGCCGTAGCAGGCGGGATCTCCCGAGCCGGTGGCGGAGAACGAGGCGCGGAACGCGAGGTTGATGAACACCCCGCCGAGCGCGCCGACCGCGGCCGCGATCCCGATCAGCGCGTTCGCGTGCCTGCGCGCGGTGGCCAGGCTGGCCGCCACGGGCGCGCCCGCGCCGATCGCGCGGTCCGCGGCACTCGCGTGGATCGCCGGGATCATCTTGTACACCGAACCGTTGCCGATCCCGGAGAGCACGAACAGCAGGATGAAACCGCAGACGTAGGCGCCGAGCGATCCGGTGCCCGAGGCGGCCAGGACCAGTACCGTCGCGGCGGCCAGCAGCGTGAAACAGCCGAAACTGATCACCGCGCCGCCGAACCGGTCGGCGAGCCTGCCACCGAGCGGCCGGGAAAGCGAACCGAGCAGCGGGCCGAGGAAGGTCACCGTCGCCGCCTGCACCGCGCTCTGCTGGAACTGGCTCGACAGGACCAGTCCGAAGGCGAAACTGTAGCCGATGAACGAGCCGAAGGTGCCGATGTAGAGCAGCGAGATCAGGTAGGTGTGCCCGTGCCGGAGCACCTCGCGCATCGCGTTGCCCTCCGCGCGCACCCGGGCGATATTGTCCATCCTGGTCACGGCGAGCCCGGTGGCGAGCACGATCAGCGGGATGTAGATCCACAGCAGCAGCCGCGGATCCGCCGCGGTGCCCGCGATGGCGAGTACCCCGAGCGCGAGGAGCTGGATCACCGCGACACCCAGATTTCCGCCGCCCGCGCCGATCCCGAGCGCCCAGCCCTTGGCGCGCTCCGGGTAGAAGGAATTGATGTTCGCCATCGCCGAGGCGAAGTTCCCGCCACCGAGCCCGCCTGCTGCGGCGAGCAGCGCGAACACCCACAGCGGGGTGCCCGGATGCAGCACCAGCGCCGCGAACACGGTCGGGATCAGCAGCGAGGCCGCGCTGACCACGGTCCAGTTCCGGCCGCCGAACCTGGCAACCGCGAGCGAGTACGGGATCCGCAGCAGCGCGCCGACCAGCGAGGACAGTGAGACGAGCAGGAACTTGTCCCCGGCCGAGAGCCCGTACTCCGGGCCGAGGAACAGCACGAACACCGACCACAGTGTCCACACCGAGAAGCCGATGTGCTCGACGAAGACCGAGCACCACAGGTTGCGGTTCGCGATCCGTTTCCCGGTCCGTTCCCAGAACGCGCGGTCCTCGGGATCCCAGTCATGAAGCCAGTTCATCGGTGGTTTCCTCTCCTTCGCTTTCGGCGAGCCAGCGCGCGATCCCGCCGACCGCGCCGAGGCAACCGCCGCAGCCGGTGCTCGCCCTGGTCGCCTCGGCCAGCCCCCTGGTGCCGCGCGCGCCCGCGGTGAACGCCTTGACCAGTGCCGACTTGGTCACCGAATTGCACTGGCACACCACGGATCCGCCCGGCAGATCGGCGGGACCGGCCGTGGTGCCGGCGGACCCAGGGAGGGCACGGCCGAACAGCAGCGGGAGCCGGTCCTCGGGCACCGGAACACCGCGGTGATGGCACTGGGCCAGCGTCGCAGCGGCGTCCGGGAACCCGAGCAGGATCGCGCCGTGCACCCGGTCCTCGCGCACCACGAGCTTCGCGTAGCGGCCCCCGGCCGGATCGCTGAAGGCACACACCTCGGCAGCGGGATCATCCGTTCCGGCAAGGGAATCGCCGAACGCGGTCAGCTCGATCCCATCCGCCTTGAGCCGGGTCGGCGCCGAGGTTCCGCGGTACGGTGCGGGATTCCCGGTCAGGGTGGCGGCGAGCGCGTCGGCCTGTTCGTAGGCCGGTTGCACGAGGCCCGGAACGGCTCCGGGGTGGCGGGCGCAGTCGCCGATCGCGTGCACCCGGGGATCGTTGGTGCGCAGCAGATCGTCGACCAGGATCCCGGAATCCACCGTGATCCCGGATTGCTGCGCCAGTTCCGTGCGGGGCCGGGTTCCGGCCGCGAGCACGAGCAGTTCGGCGGGTACCAGGGTGCCGTCGTCCAGTTTGAGGCCATCGCCCGGCAGGTAGCGCCGTGCCCGCGCCTCGAGACGGACCTCGACACCGAGGCGGGACAGTACCCTGCCGAGCACCCGGCCCGCCTCCGGATCGAGCTGGCGCTGCATCGGATGACCGGCCGGATGCACCACGGTCACCGGATTCCCGCGTAGGGCAAGGGCTCGCGCGGCCTCGATGCCGAGCACACCCCCGCCGAGCACCGCGATCGGTCCGCCCCCGCGGGAACGGTCCACGATGTACTCGGTATCGGCGAGGGTGCGCAGGCACCGCACTCCCTCGGTGAGCGCGCCGTCCTCCTCGCGCAGTCCGTCGACCGGGGGCAGCCACGGCCGGGCGCCGGTGGCCAGGACCAATTCGTCGTAGTGGTGGCTGCTGCCATCGGCGCACTCCACGATCCGGGCCGCGCGGTCGATCCGGACCGCCGCGCAGCCGGTGCGCACGGCGATGCCACGCCGGTGGTGCCAGGAATCCCTATGCAGGGCGAGGTGTTCGGCGCGCACGCTGCCCGCGAGCACGGGGGAGAGCAGCACCCGGTTGTACGCGGGACGGTCCTCGGCGCCGAGCACGGTCAGCCGGACCAGTTCCCCGTCCGGATCGGACCTGCGGACCTGTTCGGCGAACCGTGCCGCCGCCATCCCGTAACCGAGCACGAGCACCGAACGCGGGCTCATGCGGCCACTCCGGCGGGATCCAGGCGCACCGCGCACACCTTGAACTCCGGCATCCCGCACTCGGGATCCAGCACTCCGTCGGTGAGCAGGTTCGCCCGCTCGGCGCCGGGGAAGTGGAACGGCAGGAACACCAGATCCAGGCGCATCGACTCGATACAGCGCACCTCGGCGAGCACCGAACCGCGCCGCGAACTCACCCGGGCCGGTGCGCCCTCGGCCAGCCCGGCACGCCGCGCCGTCTCCGGATGCATCTCGACGTGCACCCGGGGCACCGAGTCCGCGAGCTCGGGGACCATCCTGGTCTGGGTGCCCGACTGATAGTGCCGCAGGATCCGCCCGGTGGTGGCCTGCAAGGGAAAGCCGGTATCGGGTGGTTCCGCCGGACCGGTGTACGGCTCGGCATGGAACACCGCGCGCCCGTCCGGATGGGCGAAGCCTTCCAGGAACAGCCGGGGTGTGCCCGCGTGCTCCGGGTGCGGCACCGGCCAGTGCAGTGCCGCACCCGAACGCAGTCGCGGGTAGCTGATCCCGGCGTAGTCGGCGGGACCACCGGCCGAGGCCGCGCGCAGTTCGGTGAACACATCCTCGGGCGCGGAAGGGAAACGTTCGCGCGGCTGGCCGAGCCGGTGGGCCAGCGCGGCGAGGATCTCCAGATCGGAACGCACTCCCGCGGGCGGGGACACCGCGCGGGCGCGTAACAGGACCCGGCCTTCGAGATTGGTCATGGTGCCGGTTTCCTCGGCCCACTGGGTCACCGGGAGCACCACATCGGCGAGTTCGGCGGTCGCCGAGACGGCGAGATCGGCGACCACGAGGAAATCCAGCGCGGCGAGTTTCCCGGTGATCCGGGCCGCATCGGGTGCGGAAACCACCGGATTGCTGCCGAACACCAGCAGGGACCGCGGGCCGGTCTCGGTGCCCAGCGAGTTCAGCAGTTCATAGGCGGAGGGGCCCGGGGCGGGCAACTGTTCCGGGGAAATACCCCAGAATCCGGCGATGTGGGCGCGCGCCGCGGGATCGGCGAGGTCCCGGTAACCGGGAAGCTGATCGGATTTCTGGCCGTGTTCGCGCCCGCCCTGGCCGTTGCCCTGCCCGGTGAGGCAACCGAATCCGCTGCCTGGCGTTCCGGGAAGACCGAGCGCGAGCGCGAGGTTGATCCACGCGTGCACGGTGGCCGTGCCGTCCGCATGCTGCTCGGTGCCCCGCGCGGTGAGCACATAGGCACGATCCGCGGCGGCGAGCATCCGGACCGCGCGGCGCTGGTCGGCCGCCGCGACCCCGGTGACCAGTTCGGCCCGTTCCGGCCACCAGTCGGCCGCGATCCGCCAGGCTTCCTCGAAACCGGCAGTCCGGTCGTCCACATAGGACTGATCGACCAGCCCTTCGGTGACCGCGGCGTGCAGCATGCCGAGTGCGAGGGCCAGATCGGTACCCGGGGCCGGGGCCAGATGCAGCGTGGCCTGTTCGGCGGTCGCGGTGCGGCGCGGATCCGCCACGATCAGCCCGCCGTTTTCCCGGGCCCCGCGCAGGTAACGCAGGAAGGGCGGCATCGTCTCGGCCGGGTTGGCGCCGATGAGCAGCACCGCGTCCGCCTCGCCCAGATCGGCGAGCGGGAAGGGCAGGCCCCGGTCGATGCCGAAGGCCCTGCGCATCCCTTTCGCCGCGGCGGACATGCAGAACCGGCCGTTGTAGTCGATCCGCGCGGTACCGAGTGCGAGCCGGGCGAATTTCCCGAGCAGATAGGCCTTTTCGTTGGTGAGCCCGCCACCGCCGAACACCGCGTTCGTATCCGGTCCGTGCGCGGCGCGCAGGGTGGCGAGCCGTTCGGCGATCAGGTCCAGCGCGCTGTCCCAGCTCGCCGGGCGCAGGCGGCCGCCGGTGCGCACCAAGGGATTCCTGAGCCGCTGCCCGGAGTTCAGTGTCTCGGCCGCGGTCCAGCCCTTCTGGCACAGCCCGCCCTCGGCGGCCGTGATCCGGGCGCCGTCCATCCTCATCCGGCACTGCAGCGCGCAGTAGGGGCAATGCGTATCGGCCACGGCCCACCTCCAGGCATCGGTGTCCTCCGACGCTAGGTGGGCGTTGTTAACCAGTGCTACCGCGATGTTTCGGCCAGTTGAGATCGTGCCGGAATCCACACGCGGGCCCGGTGAGATTCAGCCGTCGATCACCGCGTCCAGCACTCCGGGGAAGCGAGCGTCCAGGTCGGCGCGGCGCAGCCGCATGTACAGGTTCCGGCCCTGTCTGCGCTGTTCGACGATCCCGTTCTCGCGCAACACCCGCCAGTGGTGACTGGCGCTGCTCTTGGTCATCTCCGGCAGGATCTGCCTGCAGGTCAGTTCCTCCCCATCGGCGAGGGTGCGCACCACGCGCAGCCGCACCGGGTGATCGAGCGCGGCGAGTACCGCCTCGATGCGCAGCCCCGCGCGATCGGGGTGTTCGAGTTCCTCCACACATCCGATTGTACGACTCGACTCGAACGGATACGGTTCGAATCGAATCGAACTATAGGAGGAGCTGTGACCCAGCAGGAACTCGCCGAGACCTTCCACAAGGCACTGACCAGTAAGGACTGGGCCCTGATGCGCACGCTCATGCGCGCGGATGTGAGCTGGACCCTTCCCGGAGACAACCGGATCTCGGGTACCGCGCACGGGGTGGACGAGGTGCTCGCCCGTGCCGGACTGATCGCGAGCTATGGGCTGAACTTCGCGCTCGAACACGTGCTGCTCAGCAGGGACAATATGGCGCTCGCGCTGCACAACACGGCGCGCAGGGGAGAGCTCGTGCTCGACGAACACCTGGCCACGGTGTGCCGGATCGAGGACGGACTGATCGCCTCGATCGAGACCTATCTTTCGGATCTGGACGGGATGAACGCCTTCTTCGCCGAGCCGCCGGAATAAGCGGTTGCCGCCACGGCAACCGCCCTTGTCAGCCCGCCTCCGGCTGTCTACAACGCACTGGTCGTCCGCGAACGGCGCGGGTGCGGCTTCGGCGAGAGGTGAATCGGATGCGGGTGGGAATTGCTCAGGTGGACTGCCACCTCGGTGATGTGGCCGCGAACCTGGATACGGCCGAGCGCGTCGTGCGCCGGGCCGCCGAACAGGGCGCGGATGTGGTGGTGTTCCCCGAACTGAGCCTGCACGGCTACTCGCTCGGGGCACTGGATCGGGAGATGTCGGTGCCGGTGACCGATCCGCGGCTGGCGAAGCTGTCCACGCACGGCCCGGATGTGCTGCTCGGCCTGCACGAGGACGGACGGCTGCGGCTGTACAACGCGGCGAGCTACTTCAGCGGCGGCGAGTTGCTGCACACCCACCGCAAGCTGTACCTGCCCAACTACCGGGACTGGGAGGAGCGCAAACACTTCAGCCCCGGGCAGACGCTGCGGGCCTTCGACACCGCGCATGCCAGGGCCGCCACGCTGATCTGCAACGACGCCTGGCAGTCGGTGCTGCCCTGGCTCGCCGCCCAGGACGGGGCGGAGGTGCTGTTCGTACCCACCAACAGCGCCTCCGGCCTCGCCCCCGGCGCGATCGACACCACCGTGTACTGGCGGGATCTGCTGCTGGCGATCGCGCGGCTGCAGCAGTGCTGGGTGGTGTTCGTGAACCGGGTCGGTGTGGAGGGCAACGCGCGGTTCTGGGGCGGTTCGCGGGTGCTCGATCCCTGGGGCGATGTGCACGCCGAGATACCCGGCGATACGGAGGAACTGCTCGTGGCGGAACTGGATGTGTCCGCGGTGCGCCGGCGGCGCAGGGAGATGCCGCTGGTGCAGGAATCGCGGTTCGGCCTGGTCTCCCGCGAAGTGAACCGGCTGCTCGCGGAGGGGCACGACTGATGTTCGACGTGCACGTACACGCCGCCCCGGACATCACGCCCCGGCTGGCCGGGGACCGGGAGGTCGTCGAGGCCTATGCGGCCGCCGGGTTCACCGGTTGTGTCCTCAAAGGACACTACGAGTCCACGGTCGGCAGGGCCGCCGCGGTGACCGGGGCGCTCCCGGTCTACGGCGGCATCGCGCTCAACCAGCACGCAGGCGGGATCAACCCGGCCGCGGTGCGTGCCTGTCTCGCCGCGGGCGGGCGGGTGGTGTGGATGCCGACCCAGGACGCGCGGTTGCAGCGCACGGCCGGGCTGCCGAGCCTGCACGGTGGCCCGACCTACGCGCTGCCGCCGGTGGATCCGGATACGGGCGAACCCGCGCGCCGGATCTGCGCACTGATCGCCGAGGCCGATGCGGTACTGGCCACCGGGCACCTCGGGGCCGAAGAGGTCGCCTGGCTGGTGCGCACCGCGCGCGCCGAAGGGGTGCGCCGGATCCTGTTGACCCACCCCGGTTACACGGTCCCCGCGATGAGCGCCGAACGGACGCGGGAACTCGCCGAACTGGGCGCGTGCGCCGAGATCACCGCGTTCCAGCTGCTGCACCAGCCGGAGATGACCGCGGCCCGGCTCGCGGATTTCGCCGCGCGGGTGGGCCTCGAGCACATCGTGCTGTCCTCGGACGCGGGCCAGCCGGACTCCCCGCCGCCACCGCAGGCGCTGGAACTGCTCGTGGACACGCTCGCCGGGGAAGGGCTCGACCGGGGTGCGCTGCTCGCCTGCGCGGGGGAACGGGCGGAACGGCTCGTGGTTGCTCGCTGAGCAACCGGGGTTGCCCGCTGGTGCCGCGGTCGCCAAGCTTGCCCGCATGGCGACCGAGCCGACGAACAGCGTGCACCGGGCAGCGGCGATTCTGCTGGCCCTCGGATCCGAGCGGAACGCGGTCCGCGAAGGACTCGGGGTCACCGAGATCGCCCGGACCGTCGGGAAGGAGAAAACCCAGATCTCCCGCGCGCTGCGGGTGCTCGAGGAGACCGGGCTGGTCGAACGGGACCGGGACACCCTCGGCTACCGGCTCGGACCACGGCTGTTCACCATGGCGGCCACCGTCTCCCGGCAGCGGCTGCTCGTCGAAGCGCCCACGGTGCTGCGCAAACTGGTCAGCGCGACGAAGGAGGGCGCGCACCTGAGCGTGCTGGACGGCGCCGGCGCGCTGACCGTGCTCTCCGAGAGCCCGGCCCGCGCGCTGCAGGCGGTGAGCTGGGTCGGGCACATCACCCCCTTGCACAACACCTCGAGCGGGCGGGCGCTGTTGTTCGACACGGCCGAGGAAGAGGTGCGGGAACTGCTCGCGGAAGCCGCGTTTCCCGGCAGCGGACCGAAATCGGCACCCGATGCGGACACCGTGCTCGCCCGGCTGGCCAAGGCGCGCGACCGCGGTTACGCGCTCGTGGACGAGGAGTTCGAGGAGGGACTGGTCGCGACCGCGGCCCCGGTCCGGGATTTCCGCGGCCGGATCGTGGCGGCACTGAACGTCTCCGCGCCCAAGTTCCGGATCGGCCGCGAACTGGACACGATCGGGCGCATGGTGCGCGCGGCCGCCGAACAGCTGTCCGTGAGCCTCGCGGGCGGGCAGCCCCGGGCACCCCGGACGCACCGGAGCTGAGGCGGGCTCACCGGATGGCGCCGAGTTCGCCGGTCAGCCTAGCCTTGGCCGCACCGTCCAGCCAGCTGGCCTCGATTCCGTTGCGGCACAGCGGTTCGTCCGCGATTCCACGGCGTCCGCGCACCGCCGACGCGCCAGCTCAGTCGCCGTCCCCGTCGTTGTCGCCGTCGGTGTCCAGGGTGGTGTGCGCGGTCGGTACGCCGTTCGCGCAGTCGATCCGCACGGTGATCTCGGTGTCCGCGGATTCGAACTCGATCTTCGCGGTGCGGTCCGGGCCGCGGTCGATGTCGTCGGTGCGGTACCCCTGGCGCGGGGTCCAGGAGAGCAACTGGGCCTTGCCCGCCGAGCAGGCGGCGACCACGCTGCCGCCCGCGGAAGCGAGCACCTTGTTCGCCGGGCCCGGGGTGGCCCCCGGGGCACTAGTCGAACCCGGCGTGCTCGATTGCGCGGGCGGCGTCGGGGGAACCGGCCTGGCCAGCGCGGCCGCGACCTGCTGGCCGTTGAACGGGCGCTGGGTGCTGTCGGCGATCCCGCTGCCGATCGCGGTGACCGAGGCGATGCCGACCGCCGTCGCCGCGGCCGCCGCGCACACCCAGCCGGCGACGGCCAGGACGGTCCGGGTGCCGTTGCTTGCCATGCCCCGACTATCCCAGGCCGAAGGCTAAGCGCGCACTAAGGACCCCGACGCGAAGACGATCACTGGGCTACCGTGTCCGGATGGCGAACGTGTTGCTCATCGAGGACGAGGTGTCCATCCGGGCCGCGCTGCACCGGGCCCTCGATGAACGCGGACACGCGGTGGCCTCGGTGCGTGCGGCGATGGAGGGGCTGGCCCGGGCCACCAAGGACCGCCCCGATCTGGTCGTGCTCGATCTGGGGCTGCCGGACATGGACGGGGTGGAGATGCTGCGCATGCTGCGTGCGGTGTCCTCGGTGCCGGTGATCGTGGCCACGGCGCGCGAGCAGGAGAGCGAGATCGTGCGGGTGCTGGACGCGGGAGCGGACGATTACCTGGTCAAGCCGTTCTCCGGGGCCCAGCTGGACGCGCGCATTCGCGCGGTGCTGCGCAGGGGCGGCCGGGAGGACGAGGAGAGCGCCTGCGTGGTCGGCGGGCTGCGGGTGGATCCGCGTTCCCGCGAGGTGGAACTCGACGGGGAACGCCTCGACCTGGCCCCGCGCGAATTCGAGCTGCTGCACTATCTGGCGGTGCGCGCGGGAACCGTGGTGAGCAAACGGGAACTGCTCACCGAGGTCTGGCAGATTCCCTACGGCGGCGCGGACAAGACCGTGGACGTGCACCTGGCCTGGCTGCGCCGCAAGCTGAACGAGACTGCGGCGAACCCGCGCTATCTGCACGTGGTGCGCGGGGTCGGGGTCAAGGTCACGGCGCCGGAGTCGTGAGGCGGACATGAGGAGGAGGCTCGCGCTGCTGGTCGCCGCCACGACCTCGCTGGTGCTTGTGGCCTTCGTGATCCCGCTGGCGATGCTGGTGCACACGGTCGCCGAGGACCGGGCGGTGAACGCGGCGACGCACACCGTGGATTCGCTCGCCCCGGTGGTCGCCGCCGCCGACCGGCGCACGCTCGCGCTGTCCGTGGCCCAGGCGAACGCGACCGGGGAACAGCCGGTCACGCTGTTCCTGCCGGAGGGGACGGTGCTCGGTGAACCGGCGCCGCGTTCGGCCGCGGTGCGCCTTGCCGGGCGTGGGAGCGGGAACAGTCTGTCCGCCAAGGCGCCCGGTGGGCGGGAGATCCTGGTCGCGGTAGGCACCGGCGGCGGCACCGCGGTGATCCGGACCTTCGTCACCGATGCCGCGATGCAGCGCGGGGTGCAGCGGGCCTGGCTGATCCTGGCCGGGCTCGGTGTGGTGCTCGTGCTGGTCGGGGTGCTCGTCGCGGACCGGCTCGCCAGGACCCTGGTGCGCCCGATGGGGGAGCTCTCCGCGGTCTCGCACCGGCTCGCCCGCGGTGAACTGGACGCGCGCGCGGTCGCCGAGGGACCGGCCGAGGTGCGTTCCGTGGCCACCGCGCTCAACCACCTTGCCGGGCGGATCCGGGATCTGCTCACCGCGGAACGCGAGGCGGTGGCCGATATCTCGCACCGGCTGCGCACTCCGCTGACCGCGCTTCGCCTGGAGGCCGAGGCACTGCGTGATCCGGCCGAGGCGGAGCGGATCAACGCGGGCGTCGACGCGCTGGAGCGGTCCATCACCGCGGTCATCACCCAGGCGCGCGGACAGCAGGGCGAGCCGGGGTGCGCGGACGCGGCCGCCGTGGTCGCCGAACGGGTGCGGTTCTGGTCGGCGCTGGCCGAGGACACCGAGCGGGAGGTGCGCGCCGAACTCGCGCCGGGCCCGATTCCGGTGCGGTTGACCCAGGAAACGCTCGCCGCCTGCGTGGATGCCTTGCTCGGCAACGTGTTCGCACACACCCCGGACGGCACCGGGTTCACCGTGCTGCTCACCGCGCGCCCGGAGGGCGGGGCCCGGCTCGTGGTGCGCGATCGGGGCCCCGGATTCCCCGATGCGGCCGCGTCGCGGCGCGGGGTGAGCGGGGCCGGTTCCACCGGGCTCGGCCTGGACATCGCCCGGCGTGCCGCGCGCGAGGCGGACGGCGAACTGGTACTCGGCACCGCACCCGGTGGCGGTGCCGAGGTGCGCGTGGAGCTCGGCGCGCCCTTAGGGAACGCTTAACCCTCGCGCAGCGCGGTCCTAGCGCCCGCCGCGACATGGTGGACCGGTCAGCTTGGACGAGACCGATGGAGGAAAGACCATGATGCGCAAGACCGTGATCACCGTGGCGGCAGTCGGGGCGTTCGCGCTCGCCGGGACCGGAGCGGCGCTGGCGAGCACCGCGGGCGGTGTCGCTCCGGCCGCGGACCGGACCATCAGCCAGGACCAGGGCACCAGCCAGGATCAGGGCACCGGCCGGGCGCAGGCGGCGGGCACCATCAGCAAGGACCAGGCGGTGCGCACCGCCCAGGCCAAGGTGCCCCAGGCGCGGGTCACCGAGGCGGAGCTCGACCACGAGAACGGCGTGCTCATCTGGGAGATCGATCTGGAGAACCCGAGCACCGAGTACGAGGTGGATGTGGACGCGCACACCGGCGCGGTGCTCAAGGTGGACCAGGACGACAACGACGGCCGGGACGGCGTCTGCGACGACGACTGAGCCCGCGGATCGAGCCGGATCGGTGCTACCGCGCCGATCCGGCACGGACCTTCCTGGCGAACCGTTCGGGGCGGAACTCCGGCGGCTGTTCGCGCTGCCCGGTGACCAGCCCGGCGATCAGGGCACCGGTCGAGGGGCCGAGCGCGAGGCCGAGCATGTTGTGCCCGGTGGCCAGATACGTGTTGCGGTGCCCGGGAAGGCGGCCGATCAACGGCAGGCCGTCCGGTGTCATGGGCCGGGATCCGACCCACTCCGAGTGAATGCGCGACCAGTCGACGCCGCGCAGATACGGGTGCGCCGCCTTGCCGATGGCCGCGATCCTGGCGCGGTTGAGCCGATCGTGATCGCGATCGAACTCCATGGTCCCGGCGATCCGGACATGCCCGTCCATCGGGGTGACCGCCACCCGGGCGTCCTCGAGTTTGACCAACCTGCTCGGTGGTTCGCTGAACTCCGCGGAGAAGCTGTATCCCTTGCCGGGGAACATGTTCAGCGCGACACCCGCGTTCGCGCTCAGCTCCGGGCTCCGGGCCCCGGCCGCGAGCACCGCGGCGCCGGCCCGGGTCTCGCCGAGGCTGGTGTGGATCACCGTCTCCCCGGCGACTTCCCGGATGTCGTTGACCCGGGCGCCCTCGATGAACCGGACCCCGGATTTCTCCAGCACCGTGACCAGAGCGGACACGAACCGGGACGGATCGAGCGTCCACTCCTCGGCGATCTCGAATCCGGCGCGGGCCCCTTCGGCCAGGCAGGGTTCCCGTTCGGCGAGCGCACCGCCGGTGAGCAGCGGACCGGCCGCGGCGGAACCGTTGGCACGGACCAGTTCGTGTACGCGGGCCGCGGAACTCTCGGAGCCGAAGACGTAGAGATAACCCTTCTTGTTGATCTCGACATCCACCCCCTCGGCGCGCAGCTCGTCGAACCGCCGCCGGGCATCGGCGCCGAGCATGGCCAGCGCGGCGACCCCGGACCGATAACGGCGCGCGGTGGCGTTGACCAGGAACTGGGACAGGAAGCGGATCAGCGCGGCGTCCGGGCTCGGATGGATGTGCAGTGCCGAATCCGGCCGGTACATTCCGGCGATCGCGGAGGAGACCATGCCCGGAGCGGCCAGCGGCTGGGCCACACCGGGGCAGATCTCGCCCGCGTTCCCGCGCGCGGCCCCGCTGCCGAGCCGGTCGCGCTCGATGACGGTGACCTCGAAACCCTGCTGGCGCAGATAATGGGCGCAGCACAGGCCGATGAGGCCCGCACCGACGACGACGATCGATTCCGGGAGTGGCTCCCCGTGCATGCGGTTTCCTTCCTAACTCTTCGTTGACCGCTGTACCGGCTGGTTTTCCGCGGCGGGTGCCTCGCCGCTGGCTTCCTCGAGGCTGAGCCCGCGGGTTTCCGGGGCGAGGAAATAGGAACTGATCAGGCCCAGCAGGCAGATTCCGGCGCCGACGGCCATCGCGAGCTGGAGGTTCGCGCTCAGCAGGAGTGGGGCACCGAAGGTGCCGATGGCCGCGCCGATCCGGCTGACCCCGGTGGTGAACCCGCGGGCGGTCGCCCGCACCCGGGTGGGGAAAAGTTCCGACGGATAAAGGGATTCCAGGCACTGCGCGGAGTACATGCCGAGGCCGAACAACACGAAAAGGGCGATCACCAGCGCCGTCGGTGGCTGCGCGAGGATCGTGAGCCCGCCGAGCGAGACCGCGGAGAGGGCGAAGCTGGCCAGCAGTAGTTTGCGACGGCCCCGGTTGACGAACAACACCCCGGAAAGGGAACCGAAGACGAAGAAGACCTGGAGCACGGCCGCGCCGAGATAACTTCCCTCGCTGAGCCCGAACGAGGCCAGGATCGTGGGTTCGTAGGTGCTGATCGCGTAGATGGGCAGCAGCTGGCACGCCCAGAACAGGCACACGAAACCGGTCCGGCGGCGGTACGGCGGCCGGAAGATCGTGCTGTACCGGGTCGGGGTGTTCTCCGGGACGGCGAGGTCCTCGATCCGGGCGTCCGGGCCGAGCATCTTGCGCAGCGCCGCTCTCGCCTCGTCACGGCGCCCCTTGCTCAGCAGCCAGCGCGGGGATTCCGGGGTCCCCATCCGGAGAAAGAGGATGAGCAGCGAGGGGACCACGCTCGAGCCGAGCACCCAGCGCCAGGTTCCGGGGTCATCGCTGTTCGACACGATCAGCCAGCCGACGATGTAGGCGACCGCGGCACCGACCGACCACATCGTGGCGAGCATGACCAGAAGCGGGCCCCGGGAGCGTTTCGGGGCGAACTCGGAGACCAGGGTGCTGGCGATCGCGAAGTCCGCGCCGATCGCCACTCCCATCAGTAACCGCAGCACGATCAGCTGCCAGGGTGCGGTCGCGAAGAACTGCAAGGCGGACAACACGATGAACGCCGCGATGTCGAACAGGTAGATCTTCTGTCTGCCGACCCGGTCGGTGACATAGCCGAAGACCAGCCCGCCGAGGAACATCCCGACCAGTGCCGCGGAACCGATCAGCCCGGACTGGGTGCTCGTCAGGCTGAACTGTTCACCGAGCATGGGCAGGGACACCCCGATGACGCTGAGGATGTAGCCGTCGCAGAATTCGCCGCCGCCCGCGTAGAGCGTGATCAGCACCGGTGTGCGGGATCGAGCCGGCCGCGTTGCCTTTGTCCGCATACCCGGTGACGTTAGCCAGGGCAGTGGCTGGCGTCACTGTACGATACGGCCAAGTTCGGCCGGTGAATCCCGGAGTGGATTGTTCGAATCATCCAGGAGGTGCGGTGATGGATCCGTCGATGCTGACCACCGAACTCGCCACCGAGATCGCGAAGGAGACCAGCGAGATCCTCGGCTACCGGGTACTGATCACCGACAACCGCGGGCTGGTGATCGGCAGCGGGGAACCGGACCGGATCGGCACCATGCACTCGCCCTCGGTCCAGGTCGCCGCCACCCAGCTGGCCAGCAGCAAGACCCGCGCGGAACTCCCCGATGCGGGGGTGCGGCCCGGGATCACCATGCCGATCATCATCGAGGGGACCACGATCGGCACGGTCGGGATCGCCGGGCCGGTGCGGACGGTGCGCAAACTCGGCCGCCTCGTGCAGCGCCAGACCGAGATCCTGCTGCGCGAATCCTTCTCCCAGCGCACCAGGGTGCTCCGGGAGAACGCGGCCACCCAGCTGGTCCGGGACATCGTCATGTACGACGAGCGGGTGCTCGAGGAAGGGGTACTGCGCACGCGTGCGAGCGAGCTCGGCTACGACCTGTCCGGGGACCGGGTGGCGATCGCGATCGAATCCCGGGACGGCACGGGAACGCGGGCCCCGCGCGCCCAGCTGGTGCGGGACGCGTTCGCGAACCGGCAGGACATCGTCGCGGAACTGCCGCAGGGCCGATGCGTGGTACTGCATCGCCTCTCCCGGAGCGCCGATCCCGCCCGTGCCCCGCGGCAGCGGCTGCTCGAGCGTTGCCGTGCGGCGGCGAACACGCTCGGCGGGCGCGGCACGGTGGTACGCATCGGCATCGGCGGCATCGGCCGTGGCGTCGCCGCGCTCGCCGGATCCTGTGCGGACGCCGATTCCGCGCTGCGCATCGGGCGGAAATGCTTCCCGGCGCACGAGGTTCTCGACATCGAAACCGTGCGGATGCACCAGGTGCTCGAATCGGTCCCGGTTCCCGCGCGGGAACGCTATGTCGGCAGCCAGCTCAGCGCGCTGCGCCGGTGCGGGGACGCCGGGCAGCTGCGCTCGACCGTCATCGCCTGGTGCACGAGCGGGTTCAATCTGGTGCGCACCGCGGCATTGCTCGGGGTGCACCGGAACACGGTGGTGTACCGGCTCGACAAGATCAGCGGGGAAACCGGTGCGGACATCCGGGATCCGCGGTCGGCGCTGCCGATGTATCTCGCCTGTCTCGCCGAGGAACTGAGCGGGCCGGATCCGGATGGCGGGTGATCCTCAGCGTTTCCCGGCGATCCGGCTCGAGATCTGCCAGGCCAGTTCGACGAGCACGATCCCGGCCGCGGCGCAGATCAGCGCGGTCCAGGTGAACGCGAGATTGCTCGGGTCCAATTGGAACAGTTGCTTGGCCAGCGGGATCACGAACATCAGTGCCGAGAGCACCGCCATCACGACCAGCAGCAGTACTCGCCACCAGGTGTAGGGCCGGGCCACGATCGCCAGCACCCACAGGGCGATGGTGATCACGGTGATCAGCGCGGTGGTGCTCACCTGCACCTGATCGGCCTGTCCACCGTGGACGAGCAGATAGGAGACGAAGCTCGCTGCGGCGATGATGATCCCGGAGGGAATGGCCATGCGCAGCACCCGGGGCACGAATCCGGGCCGCGCGCGCTCGTTGTTCGGGGCCAGCGAGAGCACGAAGGCGGGCAGCCCGATGGTGAACCAGCCGACGATGGTCACATGCCTCGGCAGGAAGGGATAGGGCAGCGCGTCGAAGCCGATCAGCCCGGGGATGCCGACCATGACCGCGAGCAGTACCGAGTAGACGGTCTTGGTCAGGAACAGGTTGGCGACCCGTTCGATGTTCCCGATCACCCGCCTGCCCTCGGCGACCACGTGGGGCAGCGTGGCGAACTTGTTGTCCAGCAACACGATCTGTGCCACCGAGCGGGTCGCCGGGCTGCCCGCGCCCATGGCCACGCCGATGCTGGCGTCCTTGAGCGCGAGTACGTCGTTCACCCCGTCGCCGGTCATCGCCACGGTGTGTCCCTTGGCCTGCAGCGCGCCCACCATGGACCGCTTCTGCGCGGGGGTGACCCGGCCGAACACCGAGGACTCCTGCATGACCCCGGCGAGCCGTTCGGGGTCCTCGGGCAGGGTGAACGCATCGACCGGGTGCTCGGCGTCCGGCAGTTCCAGCGAGGCGGCGACCGCGCCGACCGACTGCGCGTTGTCCCCGGAGATCACCTTGACCGTGACATCCTGGGAGGCGAAGTATTCGAGGGTGTCCTTGGCGTCCGGGCGGATGCGCTGTTCGAGCACCACCAGTGCCGCCGGAGTGATCTCGCCGGGCGCTTCCGGGGCGTCCACCGCCTGCGCGGCGCGGCCCAGCAGCAGCACCCGGAGCCCGCGCGATCCGATCCGCTCCGCTTCCGCGCGTTCCGCGCTGTCCGCGGCGAGCAGCACGTCCGGTGCGCCGAGCACCCAGTTCCCGTGCTCGGCGAAGCTCGCCCCGCTCCATTTGCGCGCCGAGGAGAACGGTGCGATCCCGGTGCTGTGCCAGCCGGGATCCTCGGTGTATGCCTCGGCGATCGCGAGCAGGCTCGCGTTCGGGCGCGGATCGGCGGCGGCGAGCGCCGCCAGTGCCTTCCCGGCGAGCTCGTGTCCGTCCGCGGTGAAGGGGCGCACCTCGGAAAGCCGCATGGCGTTCTCGGTGAGGGTTCCCGTCTTGTCCGCGCAGACCACGTTCACCCTGGCCAGGCCCTCGATCGCGGGCAGCTCGTTGACCAGGCACTTGCGCTGGCCGAGCCGGATCACCCCGACCGCGAAGGCGATCGAGGTGATCAGCACGAGTCCCTCGGGCACCATCGGCACGAGCGCGGCGACCATTCCGCGCAGCGCCTCGGGCAGCGCCTGGTTCCCGGAGAGCTGGTTGTAGATGGACAGTGCACCGGCCGGGATCAGCAGATAGGTGATCAGCTTCAGGATCCGGTTGATGCCGTTGCGCAGTTCGGAGTCCACCAGGGTGAACTTGCTGGCCTCCTCGGCGAGCTTCGCCGCATAGGCCTCGTGACCGACCTTGGTCGCGAGGTAGAGCCCGGTCCCCGCGACCACGAAGCTGCCGGAGAGCACCTGATCGCCGGGCTGTTTGAGCACCGGGTCGGATTCCCCGGTCAGCAGCGATTCGTCCACCTCGAGTGCCTCGGCGGTCAGCACCTGGCCGTCCACCACGATCTGGTCGCCTGCGCCCATCTCGATGATGTCCTCGGCGACGATCTCGTTCGGGGCCAGCTCCTGGCTCTGCCCGTCCCTGCGTACTCGTGGTTTCGCCTGGCCGATGATGGAGAGCTGGTCGAGGGTGCGTTTCGCGCGCAGCTCCTGGATCATCCCGGTGAGGCTGTTCACCACGATCAGCACCCCGAACAGCCCGTCGAGCAGGTATCCGGTGGTCAGGATGATGACGAACAGGATGCCGAGCAACGCGTTGATCCGGGTGAACACGTTGCCCCGGACGATGTCCCACGTGCTACGGCTCGCCCTGGTCGGCACATCGTTGCCGCGGCCCTCGGCACGGCGGGCGGCGACCTGTTCGCTGCTCAGGCCGTGCTCGAGGTCGATGTCCACGACGGTTTCCCGGCTGTTGTCCATGAACCGACCCGCACCCCACCTCTGTCCCGTTCGGACGCTGCCCATCCGAACGCTGCTCATCCGAACGCTCCGCGCCGTGTTCGTCGCGGTGTGCTGTGTGATCTCACAGTACCAAGACGCACCACTCGAAGGTGGATGAAACGGACTTATACGACATGTCGGGTGTGGTGCGGGTGAGCTCAGGCCGCCGCGCCGGTGGTCACGTATTCGAGGATGTCCCCGATTCGCACCACGCGGCCGAACGCGCCCCAGTTGCCCTCGGGGATCTCGTAGATGTGCACCCACGCCCCGGAATCGCGTTCGTAGAACCGGCGTGGATCCGGATCCGAGTCCGCGAGGACCTTGGTGACCCGCTCCACGATGTCGGTGCGCTTGGCCTCGTTCATCGAGCCCGCCGGGACGCTCACCTTGACCACGAAGCGGGGCGGTTCCCCGGGGGCGGTCCGGGTTCCGCCGACGAACCAGTCGTCGATCTCGGTGATCGTCAGCCAGGAGATGGACCGAGCGGCCTCGGTGTCCGGTGCGCCCTCGGCGCGCATCACCTCCGCGACGAGGTCTTCGCCGATCCGTGTGCGGCGGTCTTCGTCGAGGCTTCCCTTCGGGGCGAACAGTTCCACGAATGGCATGAGTAAGTCCTTCCATTGAACTTGCTTACCATGATGACGGTAGCGAAGTGCATTCAATGAGGCAACTGACTAGGCTCGGGGCGTGCGAAGGACAAGTTTCACGCAGATGCACTGCTCGATAGCCCAGGCGCTCGAGCTCGTCGGGGACTGGTGGACCCCGCTGATCCTGCGCGATCTGCTGCTCGGGCTGCACCGGTTCGAGGATCTGACCGAGAACCTCGGAATTTCCAGGAACCTGCTCACCGGGCGGTTGGCCCAGCTGGTGGAGTCGGACATCGTGGAACGCAGGCTCTATCAGGATCGACCACCGCGCAGCGAATATCACCTCACCGAGGCGGGGCGGGAGCTCGCCCCGGTGCTGATGGCGCTGATGGCCTGGGGCGACAAATGGGCCACGCCTCCCGGGGGTCCACCGGTCCGGCTGCGCCATGACAGCTGCGGGGCGCTGTTCACTCCGCGGGTGTGCTGCTCGGACTGCGGCGAGCCGGTGACCGCGGCGACCGTCACCGAGCTGCCCGGGCCGGGTGCGGCGGCGGGCCCCGGAACCGCACTGCTGCACCGGCGCGCCACAGCGGGCAGCGCGGACGGCATGGACAGTGCGAACGGTGTGGGCAGTGCTGACAGTGCGGACGGCGTGGGCAGTGCTGACAGTGCGGACTGAACGCTAGGCTGCGCAGACGTGCCGGAGACCGAGAACGCCCGCCTGACCGCGCCCTCGCTGCCACTGGGTGTGCTGCTGTCCGCGGGCGGCGGCTTCCTCGATGCTTTCACCTATGTGGGCCACCATGGGGTGTTCGCCAACGCGCAGACCGGAAACGTGGTGCTGCTCGGGATCTCCGCGGCGACCGGGCACTGGGCGGACGCGGTGCGCCATGTGCCGCCGTTGCTCGCCTTCGTGCTCGGTGTGCTCACCGCGGAGGCGCTGGTGCTGCCGCGGGTCGCCCGGTTCGTGCGGCGGCCGATGCGGCTCGCGCTCGTGCTGGAGATCCTGGTGCTCGCGGTCCTCGCCGTGGTGCCCGGTGGACTGGGGGACACCGCGGTCGTGGTGCTGGTGGCCTATGTGGCCGCGGTGCAGGCCACCTCCTTTCGTACGCTGCGCCGCTGGTCCTACAACAGCGTGATGACCACCGGGAATCTGCGCACCGCGACCTCGGCCGCGTTCCGCGCGGTGGCCAGGCGGGATCGGGAGGCCGCCGAACAGGCCGGTGCGTTCGGCGTGATCTGTCTCGGTTTCCTGGCTGGTGCCGCTGCCGGTGCCCCGCTGACCCTGCTGCTCGGGGACGCGGCGACCTGGCCGGTGGCCGCACTGCTCGCCATCGGTCTCGCGCTGTTCCTCTACGACGAACGCAGGAGCCGCTGAGGTTCGGCGTTCGCGAACCTGATACCTCGCCGGTATTCGGGTGGGGTGAATTCGGGCTTTCCGTTGTGGATGCGGACTTGCCATTCGGTGTGGTGGATCATGCGGTGGTGGTGGGCGCAGAGCAGGACCATGTTTTCTTCGGTAGTGGGTCCGCCGTTGGCGTGGTGGTGGATGTGGTGGGCCTGGGTGAGGGCTGGCTGGTGATCGTAGTCAGGGTGGGCGCAGCCGTGGTCTCTGGCGATGAGGCGTCGGCGGAGTTTGGGTGGTGCGGTGCGGTCGCGGCAGCCCATGTCGAGCACTTCGCCCGCTGAGCCAAGAACCGTGGGGACGATTCCCGCATCGCAGGCGATGCGGCGTAGTTGGGTGGCGGGGATGGTGGTGCCGTCCATGGTGGTGGCGTGGCCGATGCCTTCGCGGAGGGATGCTTCGGTCATCGTCACCATGATCGTGAACGGCTCGCCCCCGTTTTCGGGAAGATTCTCCGGGTTCGCCGCCAACTGAACGATCTCGGCGAAGGCGTCGGCGTCGCGTTCTGTTGGGGTGCGGGTGTCGGGTGTTCCGCCGTTAGCCTCACTGCTGCGGGGTTTCCCGAGCGCATCGAGAACACTGCGGAGCTTTAGCCCGGTTTCATAGTCCAGGCGTCCCCGGATTTCCCACTGGTTTGCGTGTTGCCGGAACCAGATCTCCCGATCCGGGCGCACAGGTTCATGGTCATTCGGTGGGTGCCCGTCTGGATCGAGGCGTGCCCGCAGTTCCCGGATCGGCCGGACGAGCCCATGCGGGCCCACTTCACCGGCGATCTCGGCGAGGGCTTTTTCCGCGATCGGCCACGCATCCCCGATCAACACCTCAGCCGGAAGCTCGGCGGCAAATGTGCGGATCCGATCCACATGCTCGACACCGACCTCGCCACGCGAATACGCCTCCGCGGTATTCGGCAGATCCGGGGACAGTGGTTCCCCGCTGATCCCGAGCGCACCAAACAACACTCGTGCTCGTTCGGCCATTCTGCGGGCTTCGGCGCGACTGATCCGCAACACGTCCTGCGCCAAAGTCGCCGCCGAACCGCAATACCCGAACTCGACCGGAGCACCATCTTTGTCCAATTCGGCAAGCTGATGCAACAACTCCGCCTCGGCACGCCGCACCACGGCGGCCTGCTCGATGAACCGATCCAACCGTTCCCGACTCGACAGTATTGTGCCTATTTCCCCAGTGCTCATGCCATCAATGATACCGAAACAACGGGGGTGTGGTCAGGGAATAGTCAAATAATCGCCTGAACGGGGCAACCATAAAACCGTATGAACATTTCCGGTCATTCAGTCAGAAAATACCGTCTTCCCGCCGAGCACGGTGCGCACGCAGTCCGCCCGCAGCAGTTCCTCCGGACCGGCGAACGGATCCCGGTCGAGCACCACGAAATCGGCGAACAATCCGGCGCGCAGACTGCCCTGGTCGTGTTCGGCCCCGCAGGCCCACGCGGAGTCGGCGCTGGCGTGGGTGATCGCCTCGCCGAGTTCGAGCGCGAATTCCGGTTGCAGCGCGGGAAGTTCGGGGGACAAGGCGGAACGCCGGGTGTTCGCGATGAACATATTGGGCAGCGGTGGATGCGGGGCGGTGGGCGCGTCGGTACCGAACACCAGCCGGGCACCGGCCGCGGTGAACTCGGGCCAGGCGAATCCGCGTTCGGCGCGCCCGGGTCCGAGCATGGCGGCCCAGTTGGGGCGGATGGCGGGATCGGCGTGCACTGGTTGCATGGAGGCGGTGACGCCGAGCTCGGCGAGCCGGGGAACATCGGCGGGATCCACGTACTCGAGGTGTTCGATGCGATGCCGCCGCGTTCGCGGGCCGTTCACCCGGGCGGCGTGTTCCAGTGCGTCGAGCGCGATCCGCACGCTGCGGTCCCCGATGGCGTGCAGCGCGATCTGCAGCCCCGCCGCATCGGCCGCGGCCACCGCGGGCGCGAGCGCCTCGGGTTCCCAGATGGCCTCGGCGTTGGATCCGTCCACGTAGGGGGTGTTCATGCTCGCTGTGCAGCCGTCGATCACCCCGTCCACGATGAACTTCACCCCGACGACACGCAGCCGCCCGGTGTGGTGCCGCTCCGCGAGTTCGGCTGCGCGGCGCACCTGTTCGAGCGGATCCCGGTTGCGGCTGATCAGCCAGTGTGCCGCGATACGCATCCCGGGTTCCCCGGCACGTTCCAGGGCGGCGAGCCCGTGCTCGTCCAGGGCCATGTCCACCACGCCGGTCACCCCGCTTTCCTGATACGCGCGGGTCGCGGCGGCCAGTGCGCGGTCCCGTTCGGCGTCGGTGGACACGTCCTCGAGGAAGGGCCACACCAGATCCTGGGCCGCGGTCTCCACCAGGTGCCCACTCGGTTCCCCGGTCACCGGATCGCGGTCCACCCGGCCGCCGACCGGATCCGGGGTGTTCGCGTCGATGCCCAGTTCGGCAAGCGCCGCGCTGTTCACCCAGACCGAGTGGTAGTCGTTCGCGTCCAGGTACACCGGCCGATCGGGCACCACGGTGTCGAGCATGTCCCGGGTCGGGCGACCCTCGGGGACCGCGTCGAACAGCCAGCCCCGGCCGAGCACCCGCGGCGCGTCCGGGTTGTCCCGCGCCCAGTCGCGCACTCGGCGCTGGATCTCCGCGAGGTCCCCGGCATCGGTGAGATGTGCCTGCAGCTGCGCGGCACCGGCCATGAGCAGGTGCACGTGCCCGTCCACGAAACCGGGGAGCACGGTCCGCCCCTCCAGGTCGACCTCGGTGGCCTCCGGGGCGTGGTGGCGGGCACCCTGCTCGTCGCCGACATAACCGAGGCGGTCCCCGGTGACCACGAGCGCGCTTGCCCACGGCTGCCCGGGATCGGCGGTGAACAGTTTCCCGTTGACATAACGAATCACGGTGCGGCCCTTCGCGGCTGTTGCTGGGTGATGCAGTGGATTCCGCCACCACGGGCGAAGATGGCCCGCGCGTCGATGCCGACCACCTGGCGGCCGGGATAGGCCTCGGCGAGGATCGCGGCCGCCTCGGCGTCCACCGGATCCGCGAAGGAACAGGCGATCACCGCGCCGTTGACCACGAGGTGGTTGACGTAGCTGTAGTCCACCCAGCCCTCGGCATCGCGCAGCACCTCGGGGGCGGGAAGGTCCACGATGCGCCACGGATCCCCGTCCGGGGTGCGCGCGGCTTCGAGCCGTTCCCGGATGTCGTGGCTGATCCGGTGATCCGGATGCCCGGGATCGCGCTGGGCGTGCACGAGCAGGGTTCCCGGTTCCGGGATGGTGGCGAGGATGTCCACGTGGCCGCGGGTGCCGAACCGCTGAGCGTCCCTGGTCAGCCCGCGCGGCAGCCAGATCGGGTTGCTCGCCCCGATGGTCCGCGCCAGCTCGGCCTCCACGGATTCCTTGGTGTGCCCGGGATTGCGGTACGGGTCCAGTTGCACGGTCTCGGTGAGCAGCACCGTACCGAGCCCGTCCACGTGGATCCCGCCACCCTCGTTCACCAAGGGGGAGTCCACAAGGGACACCCCGGCTAGCCGGGCGACCTCGGCGCCCACGTGCTGGTCCCTGCCCCAGCGCGCCCACTCCTGCTGGCCCCAGCCGTTGAACACCCAGTCCACCGCGGCCGGTGCGCCGTGCTCGTCGAACACGAAAGTCGGGCCGATATCGCGCATCCAGGCATCATCGAGCGGGTACTCCACCAGCTCCACGGCCTCGCCGAGCCGGTCGCGGGCCTCGGTGCGCGCGCTCGGGTCCACGAGCACGGTCACCGGTTCGAACTCCGCGACCGCGAGCGCCACCGCGCTCCACGCCGCGAAGGCCTCCTCGGCCTCCGCATCGGTTTCCCCGAGCATGTACCCGGCGGTGGGAAAGGCCATCCAGACCCGTTCCTGCGGATCGGTTTCCGCGGGCATCCGGAAGGTCATGCCTTGCCTCCGTAGGGCGCGCCAGGGACCACCGGTTCGGTGAGCGCGGCGTAGGTGTCCGGGCGGCGCGTGGTCAGGAAGGGGAACAGGTCCAGCCAGTCCTTGCGGGCATCCAGGTCCAGATCGGCCACGAGTACCGCCTCCTGTTCGCGCGGGGCCTCCACGAGCACCCTGCCATACGGGTCGGAGATGAACGAGGAACCGTAGAAGCGCAGTCCGCCCTCGTCCCCGGTCCGGTTCGGCACCACCATGAAGGTGCCCGCGGTGATCCCGTTCGCCACGATGACCTTGCGCCACAAGGGTTGCGTGTCGAATCCGGGGAAGGTGGGCTCGGAGCCGATCGCGGTGGGGTAGACGAGCAGTTCGGCACCGGCGAGCGAATAGCAGCGGGACACCTCGGGGAACCACTCGTCCCAGCAGGTCGGCAGTCCGAGTGCGGCGCCGTCGAGTGCGCCGGGCCGGTACACCGGATACGCGTCCTCGGCCGGTCCGGCGCGGAAGTAGGTGTCCTCGTAGTAGCCGGGGCTGACCGGGATGTGGAGTTTCCTGGTGCGCCCGAGCAACTCGCCGTCCGGGCCGACCAGGATCGCGGTGTTGAACCCGAGGCCGTCCGCGGCATCCGCCCGCTCATACAGCGAGGCGTGCACCAGCACACCGTGTTCCTTGGCCGCGCGGCAGGCGAAGGCGTAAGTGGGCCCGTCGGTGAGTTCCTCGGCGGCGCGTCCGGGTTCGGTGCCCGCACGCTCGAAGGCTGGGTAGCGGGACAGCGTCAGCTCGGGCAGGAACACCGCGCGGGCGCCCTGTTCGGCGGCCGCGCCGATCCCCTCGGAGAGCCGCTGCTCCAAGGCCGCGGGGTCGGGATCCCAAGCGTGCTGCACGAGCCCGATGCGCAGCGGTGGACGGGCTTCCCGGTCCGCGCGGGCGAGCGAGGCGGGCGGGGCCGTGCTGGTGATGACTCTCATCCTTCTCCTTGACTCGTGATCCGGGCACGGGTGGCCGGGGCGGCTGCCGCGATCGGGTCAGCCGGCTCCGGCCAGCAACGCAGCGCGATCAGGTAACCGATCCCGGTGATCGCCATCGAGCCGAGCACCGAGAGGTCGATGCCACCGGCCAGCGCGGCCAGCGGTCCGTGGTAGAGCTCGGTGTCCACGGCGAGCAGGCCGAACACCGAGCCGAGCGCGAAGGGGATCACCGCGCGCAGATTCCAGCCCCCGGTGAACCAGTAGCGGCCACCCCTGCGGCGCTCGTTGAACACCTGCAGATCGGCCGGGTCGTAGCCGCGGCCGCGGGTGCGCAGGAACCCGATCAGCGTGATGATCACCCAGGGCCCGGCGAACCCGTTGAGCACGACGGTCATCGCGGTGATCGAGTCCACCGCGTCGGTGGCCACCGCGCCGAGATAGACCAGGGCCACCGAGGCGATCGAGGTGATCAGCGTGGTGTGCACCCTGCGCAGCCTCGGCAGCAGCGCGACGAGGTCCAGGCCGCTGGAGTACACCGTCATCACGCCCTGGCCGAGCCCGCCGACCAGGGCGATGAGCAGCACCGGGAGCACGTACCAGGCAGGCGCGATGGCGACCAGGTTCTGCACATAGGACCCGGTCAGCCCGCCGAACGCGGTCGCGGTGAACGAGCCGAACACCGAGGTGATCCCCAGACCGAGGAACAGCCCGCCGCCGCAGGCGAGCAGCACCCTGCGGTCACCGTGGCGCCGCGCGACCCGCCTGGTGTAGTCGCCCATCCCGGTGGCATAGGACAACGGCCCGCCGATCGCGATCACCACCGCGAACACCCAGGTCTGCCAATGCCCGCCGAGCAGATAGTGCCCGGTTCCCGCGGGCGCCGCCCGGAAACCGAAGGCGAACGCGGGCAGGCCGAGCAGCAGCAGTGCCGCGACCACCGGGAGCACGAAGCGCTGCATCGCGACCACCGTGCCGTGCCCGAACAGGGCGACGACGACCACCTCGATCGCGATGAGGCCATAGCCGATCGCCCGGGTGCCATCCGATGCGGAGAGCCCGAAAACCCGGTGTGCCACGGCGATCAGCGCGTCCCCTGAGGTCCAGACCGCGATGGCGGCGTAGGCGAGCGCGAACAGCAGCGTGATCCCGGAACCGACGAGCCGCCCGGTCACCCCGAAGTGCGCGCCGCTGGAGACCGGGGTGCTCGTTCCGGTACGCGGCCCGAGCAGGCCGAGCGGGGCCACGAGCAGGGTGCCGAGCGCGATCCCGGCGAGGCTGGAGGTGACCGCGTCGAAGAAGTCCAGCCCGTAGGTCACCGGGAGCCAGCCGAACACGATCACCCCGAAGGAGAGGTTCCCGCTGAAGAACACCGTGAACAGGTTGGCAGGGCGGGAGGTCCGCTCGTGTTCGGACAGGTACTCGATTCCCGCCTGCTCCACCTTGCCGAACCGGTCGTGTCCGGACACGGGCACCTCCCTGCACTGGGCTCTCAGACGCGCGCCTGATGGATCGCAGCATGGCATTGACTGAAAATTCAGTCAATGCCGAAGCGCTGACCGGGTCCGGCCGGTCGGCGGGAAAGTGTCAGGAATCGAGCTCGGCGCGCACCGTCGCGGTGATGTGCGTGCGCGCCTGTTCGGTGCTCAGCAGCCCGGCCAGCCAGCGATTGGCCAGACCCTCCACCATCGCGGTCAGCCGCAGTGCCACCGGTTCGGGTTCGGCGTCCGCGCGGATGCTCCCGTCCGCGCGGCCCTGTTCGATCAGTTCGACGAGCTGACCGGCCCAGTAGTCGGTCGCGTCCCGGATGATCGGGCGCAACTCCTCGTCGAACACCGCGGCCCCGCGCACCTCGCCCCACACCGCCGAGTTCTCCCTGGTCTGCTCGTCCTCGGCGAATTCGCTGAGCATTCGCTCGAGCAGCCGCCGCATCCCGGTGCCCCCGCTCGCGGACGCCGATTCGGCCGCGAGCCGTTCGTTGATGTACAGCATGGCCTGGGTGACCAGTCCGGAGCGGTTGCGGAAATGGTGGTAGATCAGCGCGGTGGAGACCCCGGCCTTCGCGGCCACTTCCTCCACCCGCAGCCCGCGCACCCCGGTGCGCGCGATCACGTGGCAGGCGGCGGCGAGCAGTTGCGTTCGGCGGTCGGTCACGCCTTGCACGGTAACGGGCGCTCGCCCGGCTCCCGCCGAGCGCCCCGGTGGTTTGACAGTCCGGCTGGCCGCGGATTAGATTTCGCGGCGAAGCGGAGGTGCGCCCCGCGACAACCGAATAGGCCCGCTGCGGCGGGCGGTTACTAGAGACCTGAGAGAACAGTGACCCGTGCACACGACGGGAGACTGTTCTCTTTTTTTGTGCTCGGACTACGGCAGTGCGGGGTGGTTTTCATGCGCGGTACCCGGGAGCGGGTGAGTTACCTGCTCCTCTCGGTGACCGGTGGCGTCATCTTCCAGGTGGCCTACATCCGGTTCGTCTTCCTCGAACCGACCTATCGGGCGCTGCACCTGACCGCTCAGGAATACGGCGCCATCATGTCGGTCTTCGGCGCGGTCGCCGCGGTGATGTACTTCGCCGGGGGCTGGTTCGCCTCCCGGTTCCCGCCACGCGCGCTCATCGTGCTCGCGCTGCTCGGCACCGGGGCCGCCGATCTCTATCTGACCACCGTTCCCGGCTACGGCGGGGTGCTCGCCGCGCACGTCGTGATGGCGGTCGCCGGGATGGCGTTGTACTGGCCCGCCCTGGTGCGGGTGATCGGCTCGCTGGGACAGGCGCGGCAACAGGGCAGGCTGTTCGGTTTCCTCGAGGCGATCCGCGGCATCACATCCACCGCGATCGGCGCGATCGGTGCGCTGCTGGTGAGCAACGCGCTCGCACCGGAGACCGGGGTGCTCCGGCTGATCGGCATCTACGGGGTGCTGTGCGTATTGCTCGCGGTGCTCGTCTGGTTCGTGCTCGGCAACCGGGAGCGCGGTGTCCCGGCCACCACGGGCACCCTCTCGTTCGCAGTCCTCGCCGCCGCGGTACGGAACAAGTACACCTGGCTGCTCGGCGGCTCGATCATGCTGATGTACTGCTTCTACACCACCCTCGGCTACTTCTCCCCGCTGCTCGAACACCGCTTCGGCCTCGGACTCGGGCTGATCGGCATCATCGGAGTGGTGCGCACCTACGTGTTCCAGTTCCTCGCCGGACCGGTCGGCGGGTTCTGCGTGGACAAACTCACCGGCTCGACCCCGAAGTTCCTGCGGCTGACCTTCGCGGGCGCGGCGGTCTGTGTCGCCCTGTTCCTGGTGCTGCCCGAGCGCGCGGAGCTGTGGTGGGCCGCGCTCGTGCTGATGTTCGTGCTCTCCGCGATGGTGTTCACCAGCAGGGGTGTGTACTGGGCGAGCATCACCGAGGCGCGCATCCCCGAACAGCAGCGTGCCGGGGTGATCGGGCTCGCCTCCGGACTGGCCTACCTTCCCGATGCCTTCCTCCCGGCGCTGTCCGCCTGGTGGATCGGCGATCCGAGCACGAACACCGCGCCACACGGCGGCTACGGTGCCCTGTTCGGCGCACTCACCGTGGCCGGACTGCTCGGCCTCCTGCTCACCACGCTCACCGTGCGCGCCCAGCGCCGCGAATCCGCGCCGGAACCGGCCCCCGAACCCGTTGCCTGAAAAGGAAAGACACTTGGACATCGACGACTTCTCCCTCGATTTCTTCTCGCTCACCGGAAAGAACGCGATCGTCACCGGCGGCAACACCGGGCTCGGGCAGGCGTTCTCGCTCGCGCTGGCCAAGGCGGGCGCGGATGTCTACGTGCCGAGCGTGCTCGACGACGGTGGCCGGACCCGGGAACTGATCGCCGGGACCGGGCGCCGGATGGAGTTCCACCGGATCGACCTCACCGAGCCCGGAGCCCCCGCGCAGGTCGCCCAGTCCTGTGTGGACACTCTCGGCTCGGTCGACATCCTGGTGAACTCGGCCGGGATCGCCCGGCTGGCCGCGGTCGAGGAATTCGGCCGCGAACAGTGGGATCCGATGCTCTCGGTCAACCTCACCGCGCCGTTCGAGCTCGGCCACGCGGTGTCCCGGTTCATGATCGATCAGGGTTCCGGGAAGATCATCAACATCGCCTCGCTGTTCTCGTTTCTCGGCGGCCAGTGGTCCCCGGCCTACGCCGCGAGCAAACACGGCATCGTCGGATTCACCAAGGCGTACTGCGATGAACTCGGCGGGCACAACGTCCAGTGCAACGCGATCGCGCCCGGCTACTTCGCCACCGCGATCACCGAACAGACCCGCGCGGACCCGGCGACCAACCAGCGCGTGCTGGACCACATCCCGGCCGGGCGCTGGGGAGAGGTCGCCGATCTGATGGGGGCCACGGTGTTCCTCGCGAGCGCGGCCTCCGACTACGTGAACGGGCATGTGCTCACCGTCGACGGCGGCTATCTGACCCGCTGAACCAGAAAGGGAGAACTGTGCAGGAGAACGAGATTCCGGACCGGCTGCGCGCGATCGCCGGAGCAGGACAGGTGGACACCGAGGAACACCTGCTGCGCGAGGCGAGCGTGGACCGGTTCAAGAAATACCCCGCGGCGCACGGCATCTACGACGGACCGTTCCCGCTCGCGATCGTGCGCGCGCGGGACACCGCGACGGTCGCCGCGGTGCTCGCGTTCGCCGATGAACACCGCATCAACGTTGTTCCGCGCACCGGGCGCACCGGGACCGAGGGCGGGCTGGAGACCAGTGTGCCGGGCAGCATCGTGCTCGACGGCTCGGAGATGGACGCGGTGCTCGACATCGACCCAGTGAACATGCAGGCGACCGTCCAATGTGGAGTGCCGCTGCGGGTGCTCGAGGAGCGGCTGCGTGAACAGGGCCTGACCACCGGGCATTCCCCGCAGTCCAAACCGCTCGCGCAGTACGGCGGACTGGTGGCCACCCGCTCGATCGGGCAGTTCTCCACGCTGTACGGCGGAATCGAGGACATGGTCGCGGGTCTGGAGGCGGTGTTCCCGGACGGCACGGTGAGCCGGATCAAGAGCGTGCCCCGGCGCGCGGCCGGTCCGGACATCCGCTCGATCGTGCTGGGCAACGAGGGCGCGCTGTGCTTCGTCACCGAGGTCACCGTGAAGGTCTTCCCGTACCAGCCGGAGAACAGCCGGTTCCACGGCTATCTGCTCGAGGACGTGCACACCGGGATCGCGATCCTGCGCGAGGTGGTCACCGCCGGGTTCCGGCCCTCGGTCGCGCGGGTCTACTCCGAACAGGACGCCGCCCAGCACTTCGCCCACTTCGCGCGGGGCAAGTGCGTCGCCGTGTTCGTCGCCGAGGGGCCCAAGGCGATCGCCGAGGCCACGAGCGTCGAGATCGACCGGATCGTGTCCGGGCACTCACCCGAGAAGGTCGATCCCGCGCTGATCGAGGAATGGTTCGGCAATCTCAACTGGGGACCGGACAAGATCGAGGCGGAGCGGGAGGCGATGCGCACCGAGCACGCGCTCGGCTACACCACCGAGGTCTCCGCGGACTGGTCCACGATCGGGCGGATCTACGATCGGGTGCTGGAACGGATCCGCACCGAGTTCCCGCACGCGGACGACATCACGCTGCTCGGCGGGCACTCCTCGCACAGCTACCAGAACGGCACGAACATGTACTTCGTGTACGACTACCGGATCGACTGCGATCCGCGTGCCGAGCTCGAGAAGTACCACAAACCGATCAACGCGATCATCGTCGAGGAAACCCTGGCACTTGGCGGTTCCATGGTGCACCACCACGGAATCGGGAAGTACCGCGCCGAGTGGACCGAGCGTGAGCACGGCAGCGCCTATCCCATGCTGAGCAGGCTCAAGCAGGCCTTCGATCCGAACGGGATCATGAACGCGGGCACGATCTTTCCGGTGGGCCGCTAGATGACCGGTTACCTGCTCGGCATCGACAACGGCTCGCAGAGCACCAAGGTCGGTGTCTTCGACGATCGGGGAAGGCTGCACGCTTGGGGCCGGAAAGCCTTGCGTCCCAACGACACCCCGCGTCCGGGCGTGGTGGAGCATCCGGACGACGACCTCTGGGACTCGATCGGCGCCGCCACCCGCGAGGCCCTCGCCGGGTTCGCGGGTGATCCGGCCGAGATCGAGGCGGTCGGGCTGTGCACCATCCGGTTCTGCCGGGCCATGCTGCGCGCCGACGGCACCCTCGCCGCGCCGGTGCTGAGCTGGATGGACGAGCGGCTGTCCCGGCCCTATGAGCACACCGATCCGCGGGTCCGCTACGTGACGACCTCCTCCGGATATCTGACCGCGCGGCTGACCGGCCGATTCCGGGACACCGCCGCCAATTACCAGGGGAACTGGCCGATCGACACCGGCCGCTGGTGCTGGGCGCCGGGCCAGGAGGAGATCCCCGCGCGGATGCTGTTCGAGCTCGCCCTTCCCGGCGCGGTGCTCGGCACGGTCACCGCGGAAGCGGCCGCGCACACCGGCCTGCGCGCGGGAACCCCGGTGGTGGCCACGGCCAACGACAAGGCGGTCGAGGCCCTGGGCTGCGGGCTGCGCGGCGCGGACGCGGTGCTGCTCTCGCTCGGCACCTACATCGCCGCGATGACCACGGGCACCCGCGATATCCGGGACGCGGACGGGTTCTGGACCAATTTCGCCGCCGTGCCCCACGAATACCTGTACGAGAGCCATGGCATCCGGCGCGGCATGTGGACGGTGAGCTGGCTACGGGACCTGCTCGGCATCGGGGAGGAACGGCTCAACGCGGGTGCCGCGGAGGTCCCGCCCGGTTCGGACGGGCTGATGACCGTGCTCGACTGGCTGGCCCCGGCCGAGCAGCCCTACCGCAGGGGCGCCTTCCTCGGATTCGACGGCAGGCAGGGGCCGTTCCACCTCTACCGTTCGGTGCTCGAAGGCATCGCGCTGACCATGCGGGGGAACATCGAGGCCATGGCCACCGGGCTCGGCGCCGGATTCTCCCGGTTGCTGGTCTCCGGTGGCGGGGCTGATTCGGCCATGCTGACCGGGATCCTCGCCGATGTGTTCGGGAAACCGGTCGTCCGCCAGGACACGGCGAGCGCGGCCGGGCTCGGCGCGGCGATGTGCGCCGGGGTGGGGATCGGGACGTTCGCCGATTTCACCGAGGCGCAACGGGCGATGGCCGCGCCACGGAAGGAAGTCACCCCGGATCCGGGGCGCCACGAGTTCTACCGGCGCCAGTACGAGGTCTACCGGGAGATCACCGCGCACACCGATCCGGTGTTCCGGCGCTGCGTCGCACTGGGCTGACACCGCGCGCCGAACTCGGCTCATGCCGGGCGCACCGCTACATCGCCCAGACGTCCACATTGGACGAAGCGATCGCGGTCGCGCCCGCCCCGAGCGCGGCGAGTACATCGTCCTTGTCGCAGACCAGACCGCCCGCGATGATCGGCACCGTGGTGTCCGCGCGCAGCCAGCCGATGACCCGCGGCACGCATCCCGGAAGTATCTCGATGTAGTCCGGTTTGGAGACGGCGATCTGCCTGCCGAGGCTGTGGTAGGAGAACGAGTCGACGAGGAAGAAGCGGTGCACGGCGAGCATTCCCCGCTCCCGCGCGGCCCGGACGATGTTCGCCTTCGTGCTCAGGATCCCGGCCGCCCCGGTCTGCTCGTGCACGAAGCGCACGGCGATCTCCTTGCTCACCAGTCCCTCGATCATGTCCACGTTCACCAGCACGGTCTTGCCGTGCTCGGTGAGCTGCCGGACGAGCCCGGCCAGATCGAGTACCGAACCGTAGAGCAGGAAAACGACCGGGCACTCGGACTCCGCCACGGCGCGCAGGCCCGCGTCGTCCTTCACGCTCGCGATTACCGGATTGTCCCGGAGCAGTTCGTCCATCACCGTCGATTATCGCATCACCGTAGGGAATTCCGGCCTTGCCCGCCTTCCATAGTTCATGTATACATGTTGCCTATGACTGGTACGCAAGCGGGGAAGCGCACCGAGAACGCGCAGGAGATCGCGTATCGCTGGTTGCGCGACCGGGTCGCCTCGGTGCCGCGATCCGAGGGCGTGTTCCTGACCGAGGGACAGGTGGCCGAGGCCTCCGGAATATCCCGCACCCCGGTGCGCGAGGCCCTGCTGCGCCTCGAGGCCGAAGGGCTGCTGCAGATCGTGCCCAAGAAGGGCGCCTTCGTACCGCCGATCTCGGATGCCGAACTGCGCTCGGTGATGCAGGCGCGCTCGCTGATCGAGGACTGGTCGGTGCGCCGGGTCGCCGAGGCCCCGGACACCGTGCTCGGCGAGCTGGAGCGGCTGCTGGGCGAGCAGGAGAAACTGCTCGCGGATCCGGTCGAGTTCATCGAATGCGACCGCACCTTCCACCGCACGATCGTGATCGCCGCGGGCAATCCGGTGCTCGTGGACTTCTACGAATCGCTGCGTGAGCGGCAGTTGCGCATGGGTCTGCGCGCGGTCGCCGGTTCCACCGACCGGGCACGGGGGGTGCTCACCGAGCACGCCGCGATCGTGGACGGGCTGCGCTCCGGCTCGGTCGCCGAGGTCACCGGTGCGCTCGACCGGCACCTGGAGCGCACCCTCGCCGCGCTGAGCATCCCGGATCCGGGGGTACGGCGATGAAACTCGCGCTGCTGCAACTGGCCAGCCCGCCGGAGGAACCGGTGCGCGCCCGGATCGACCGTGTCGGCGAGCGCCTGCGGAAGCTGCGCGGCGCCGAACTGATCGTGCTGCCCGAGCTGTGGGCGCCCGGTTACTTCGCCTTCGACTCCTACGCCGGACTCGCCGAACCCGCGGACGGCGCGCTGTCCGCCTTCGGTGCCGAGATGGCCCGCGAACTCGGCGCCCATCTGCATCTGGGCAGCGTGCTCGAGCGAGACGAGCACGGCAGGCTGTACAACACCGCGCTGCTGTTCGGCCCGGACGGCACGCGACTGCACAGCTACCGCAAGACCCACGTGTTCGGCTACCAGTCGAGAGAAGCACAGCTGCTCACCCCCGGCGATGCGGTCTCGGTCACGGAGACCGGATTCGCCAGGATCGCCGCGACGACGTGCTATGACCTGCGGTTCCCGGCCCTGTGGGAACGGCTGACCGAACTCGGCGCGGAGCTGGTCGTCGTGCCTGCCGCCTGGCCCGCGGCACGGCTCGAACACTGGCGGCTGTTCACCGCGGCCCGCGCGGTCGAGGGGCAGTTCCTGGTGCTCGCCTGCAACGCGGCGGGCACCCAGCAGGGCGGGGTGCGGCTCGCCGGGCACAGCAGGATCGTCGGCCCGGACGGAACACTGCTCGCCGAGGCGGGCGCGGAGGAGTCCGAACTGCACGCCGAGTTCGAGCCGAGCGCCATCGCCGGCTATCGCAAGGAATTCCCGGTGCTCGCCGATCGCAGGCCGATCGCGGCCGACTGAGAAGTGAGGAGATCCGCACGTATGAGTGCATCCAGTTTCCGGCTGCGCCCGATCGGTTCGGAACCGTTCGAGGTGCGGCCCGGCCGGCTGATCGTGGCCGGATACACCGCGCGCGACGAGGCCGCAGCGCGAGCGCACATCGCCGAACTCGCCGAGATCGGGGTCCCTGCGCCGGAATCCATCCCGGTGTTCTTCGACCTGGCTCCGGAGCTGCTGACCACCTCGGCGAATGTGCCGGTCAGCGAGGCGAACACCTCCGGCGAGGTGGAGCCGGTACTGATCCGGCACGCGGACCGGTACTACCTCGGTGTCGGCTCCGATCACACCGACCGCGATCTGGAGCGCACGGATATCGGCAAATCCAAGGCGGTCTGCCCGAAACCGTTCGGCGAGACGGTGTTCGCCCTCCCGGACCCGATCGGCGGCTTCGACTGGGACGCGGTACGGGCGCGCGCCGAGGTGGACGGACTGTCCTATCAGGACGGAACGCTGGCGGTCATGCGGAAACCGGGCGAGCTGCTGGAGTTGCTGTTCGAAGCACTCGGCCGGATCGAGGGCGACCTCGTGGTGTTCTGCGGAACCCTTCCGCTGCTGCACGGCGCCTTCGTGCCGGGGGAGACCTGGGAACTCGAACTGACCTTGCCGAGCGGGGAATCGCTGCGGCACAGCTATCTCGTACAGCGAGGGAGTGAGTAATGCGCACCGGAAACGAGTATCTCGCCGCGCTCGACGACGACCGGCAGGTGTACCTGGACGGCGAACGGGTTCGGGGAATCGCCAAGCACGAGGCCTTCGCGCCGATCGCGAACACGATCGCCGAGCTGATCGACCTCGGTGCGCGGCGGGCGCGGGAGGCGGGGGAGACCGAGCACCCGATCTACCGGATCCCGCGCAGCCGCGACGAACTCCTCGCGTTCCGGGAAGCCGCGCAGGCCTGGGCCCGGCACACCCACGGCTGGGTCGGACGCAGCCCGGACCACGTGGCCGCCTTCCTGTCCGCCTTCGCCGCGCACCCGGATGTGTTCACCCGTGAGGACCGCGACTACGGCGCGAACGTCCTCGCCTACCAACGGAAAGTGGCGCAGGAACAGCTCTACCTCTCCTATGCGATCATCCCGCCGCAGGTGTCGCGGGCGAGCACCGCGCACGACTGGGACGGCGAGCTCGTGCAGGCCGGAGTCGCCGAGGAACGCGCGGACGGCATCGTCATCCGCGGCGCGCAGATGCTCGCCACCGGAGGCGCGGTCGCCGACGAGATCCTGGTGTCCTGCATCAAACCGCTGACCAAGGAGGACGCGCAGTTCGCGGTGAGCTTCGCGGTCCCGGTGGGCGCCGAGGGCCTGAAACTCTACTGCCGGCGCGCCTACGCCCCCTCGGCGACGAGCTCCTACGACTACCCGCTGAGCACTCGCTACGACGAGACCGACGCGCTGCTGGTATTCGATGACGTGTTCATCCCCTGGGAGCGAGTGTTCGTCTACAAGGATGTCGACGGGTTGCGGCGGCAGTTCTTCGACACCGGTGCACACGTGTTCGGCAACTGGCAGGCGCAGATCCGGTTCACCGTCAAGCTGCAGTTCCTGCTCGGTATCGCGCGCAAGGTCGCCGCGGTCAACGGGGTCGACAAATTCCCCGGTGTGGTCGAGAAACTGGGCGAGCTGGCCGGGCTCGCCTCCACCGTGGAATCGGCGATGCTCGCCGCCGAGTACACCGCCGAACCCGATGATCAGGGTCTGTGGCGCCCCGGTGCGCGCGCGGTGTACGGGGCGATGGGCCTGCAGGCCGAGATCTACCCTCGGGTGCTGGCCATTCTGCGGGATCTGGTCGGCGGCGGGGTGCTGCAGGTGCCCTCCAGCGTCGCGGATCTGCGCAACCCCGAGACCAGGGCCGATATCGACCGGTACATGTACTCGCCGAACGTGCCCGCCGAGGAGCGGCTCAAACTGTTCAAACTCGCCTGGGACGCGATCGGCAGCGAATTCGCCGGGCGCCACCACCAGTACGAGATGTTCTATGCGGGTGCGCCGTTCGTGGTGAAGGGGTACGCGTTCCGCAACTACGACTTCAGCGAACCACTCGCCGAACTCGATTCCTTCCTTTCCGGATACAGCCTCGAAAGCGCCGACTGAACGAGAGAGGTTCCCCGTGGCGAAGCCAAAATACGAATTCTTCCCCGTCGAGCGGATCGGGTACACCGTCTGCCCGGGGGACGACCCCAAGATCAAGGAGCGGATCCTCGCCGGTGACAAGGAAAGCGGCGTGGCAACCCGGATCCTGCGCTACGAACCGGGCGCGGACTCCACCCCGATGGGCGTGCAGCAGCACGACTTCTGGGAGGAGGTCTACATTCTCGAGGGTTCGTTCACCGATCTCGAACTGAACCAGACCTTCACCGCGGGCATGTACGCCTGCCGTCCGCCGGGAATGCGGCACGGGCCGTGGCGCAGCGAAGAGGGGGTCACCACCTTCGAAGTGCGCTACCGCACCGGGGAGGACGGGTGACCGTGGTGACGGGCGAAGCGCTCGATCCGCTGACCATGCGGCGCACCATGGGCCGGTTTGCCACCGGGGTCGCCGTGGTCACCACGCTGCTCGACGGTGAGCCGCACGGAATGACGGTGAACTCGCTGACCTCGGTCTCGCTCGAACCGCCGCTGCTGCTGGTGTGCCTGGGCAGCGGGGCGCGCACCACCGAGGCGGTGCGCGCCTCGGGCCGGTTCGGCGTGAGCATCCTGTCCGCGCGCCAGGACGAGATCGCGCTGCGCTTCGCGCGCAGGGGAGCCGATCACTTCGCCGGTCTGCCGCTGCGGTTCGGCGAACACGAGGTGCCCGTGGTGCCGGATGCCCTCGCACACCTGGAATGCGTCACCGAACGGCAGTTCGTCGCGGGCGACCACGATGTGTTCATCGGCGCGGTGCGGCGGGTCTGCGACCGCGAAGGCGAACCGCTCGCCTACTTGGGCGGCCGGATGGGGGATTACCGCGGGCGCGACGAAGAGCCCATCCACTGGTTCGCTTGAGAATTGGAGGTCAACGTGGACCAGGTCAGCCGATTCCTTTCCACCTACGGCAGGAGCGCGGAGGAGCTGCTCGATTCCGAGGCCGAATTCATCGAACGGGCCGAGCGGGAATACACGGTGGACAAGCACTGGGCGTTCGAGATCCGCCCCGCGGAAACCGCGCTCATCGTGGTGGATATGCAGGAGGATTTCGTCAACCCGGGCAATCCGATGTTCGTCCCGGAGGCGTACCGCCAGGTGCCGAGGATCGCGCGGCTCATCGAAACCTGCCGTGCCGCGGGATCACCGGTGTACTACACCGAGCACACGGTCGCCCCGGATGTGGCGCACGATTTCTACGAGTACTGGCCGCCGATCAGGGACGGCGCGATCGCCGAGGGAAAACCGGGCGCGAAGCTGTACCGGGAATTCGTCCCCGCCGAAGGGGAACGGGTCATCGCCACGAAACACAATTTCGACTCGTTCGCCGGAACCGATCTCGACTACGCGCTGCGCAACCGGGGAATCCGGACACTGATCATCTGCGGCACCCTGACGAACTTCTGCTGCGAGTCGACCGCGCGCACCGGCTACTTCCTCGGGTACCACATCGTGTTCGGCTCCGATGTGAACGCAACGGACAACGCGCTCGCGCAGGAGGCGAGCCTGCGCACCCTGCGCCGGGGCTTTGCCAGGGTCATGACGAGCTCGGAGATCGGCGAGGCACTGACAACCGGGGATCGCGCCCACCGGGCCGCGCGCGGCTGAGTCAGCCGGCCACCGCGGGAATCATCGAGACGGTCTCGTCCACGATCGCCTTCCGGTTCGCCCGGTGCATCGATTCGTCGGACAGATAGTCCCCGCCGCCACCGGAGTCCGCGACCGCACCGGGATCCGGATCCCCGGACCCGTGGCAGTCCGGCTCGCCGTTGCCCGGGGTGCTGCGGTGCGGCCACTGGCAGAACTGGGTCGTGCGCAGACCCTGGAACACGCTCGCCGGTTAAGGTAGGCCCGATTCGGAAAGGCAGGTGCCAGATGCGCAGGACAGTGTTCGCGATCGGGTTCGCGATCATGCTCGCCCTCGGTTCCACGGTGGCGAACGCGGCGGACGGGAAGAGCGCGCTCGACCGGGTCGGTGAACGCGGCGAGCTGCGGGTGTGCAGCACCGGGGACTACCTCCCGTTCACCAAACGGGACCCGGGAACCGGGCGGTGGAGCGGAATGGACATCGAGCTCGCCGGGGACATGGCCCACCGGCTCGGGGTTCGGCTGCGGCTGGTGCCGAGCACCTGGAAGGATCTCACCGCCGATGTGCGCTCCGGGAAATGCGATCTGGCCATGGGCGGGGTCTCGATCACCCTGGACCGCGCCAAGGAGGCCTTCTTCAGCGATCCCTATCTGCGGGACGGCAAGACCCCGATCACCCGCTGCCCGGACGCCGGAAAGTACGGCACGCTCGAGCAGATCGACCGTCCCGGGGTGCGCGTGGTGGTGAATCCGGGTGGCACCAACGAATCCTTCGCCCGCGAACACCTCGGGAAGGCAACGATCGTGCCGCATGCGGACAACAACACGATCTTCGACGAGATCCTCGCCGGGCGCGCCGACCTGATGATCACCGATGCCGCCGAGACCCGCTGGCAGCACAAGCAGCATCCGCAGCTGTGCCCGGTGCACCCGGACAAGCCGTTCACCTTCTCCGAGAAGGCGTATCTGACCCCGCGCGGGGATGTGGTGTTCCAGGAATGGGTGAATCAGTGGCTGCACCTGGTGCGCGGGGACGGCACCTTCGACCGCATCGCCAAGCCGTGGATCGGTTAACGGCCGAGCAGTCGTAGCTGCAGCTGGGCGACGAGCCGTTCCCTGGCGTCGCCGAGGTCGAGACCGGCCACGGTTCCCGCCCGGCGCACCCGGTAGCGAAGGGTGTTCGGGTGCACGCCGAGTTCGGTGGCCGCGCTGCGCACATCCCCGAAGGAGTCCAGATAGGCCAGCAGTGATGCGGCCAGTTCCCCGCCGTTCTCCCGATCGTGCGCGAGCAGCGCGGTGATCCGGGGATCGCGGATCCGTTCGTTGGCGCGGACTTCGGCCAGGGTTTCGGCGAGCAGCACCGCGGAGCGCACCTCCTCGATGGTGGCGACCGCAGGACCCTCGGGTGCCGCGTCCAGCACCCGGTCGGCCTCCTGCCTGGACTCCGCCGCGCCTTCGAGCCGGGGGACCGGGGAACCGACCGCGGCGCGCACCGTGAACCCCGCGTGCTTGCTGCCCGCGGTGACGATCTCCCTGGCGAGCCCGAGCACGCTCGCCCCGCTCTCCTGTTCGGGGAGATCGGGGAGCAGCACGTAGACCCGCGCGCCGATGGTGGTGGCCAGCGCGCTTCGCCGGTAGGCGGCCGCGTGCACGGCGATCAGGCTGGTCATCTCCAACCTGCGCAGTTCGTGCGCGGACCGGTCCGCCTCGTCCTCGTCGAGCAGCGCGAACGCGGCGACCGCCGCGGGTTTCGCCGGATCCGCGCCGATTTCCGAGGCCACCGAGCCCACATCGAGGCGACCCTCGAGCAGCCCGTTCAGCAGCCCCTCGCGCAGGGCGTTGTGCGCGCTGCGTTCCCCGCGGCGCCGGACCAGGTGCAGCGCGGTGACCCGGGCCGCACCGAGCAGCGCCCGCTCGGCCCGTTCGTGCAGTGCTTGCCCGCCTTCCTGGACCCAGATCGTGCCGAGCGGCTGCCGTCCGGCGAAGATGCCGACCGCGAGGCGGCGCCGGATACCCGATTCCGGGCGTTCCTCGATCCGCACCACCTCCTCGCTGGAGCGCAGCCGGTCGAACACGCCCCATTTCCGCAGCAGCGCCAGGTATTCCTCGGGTCCCTGCTGGCCGAGAATGGACAGCCTGCGCAGTTCGTCGACCTCGCCGGAGGAGCGCGAGTAGGCCAGCACCCGGCTGGCGGTGTCCTCGATGCTCACGATGCCCCCGGTGAGCGTGGCGATCGTCTGCGCGAGGGCGAACAGGTCGCCGAGCACCACCCCGGACTCGCTTTCGGAGAGCACCCGGGCATCGTCCAGTGCCGCCCGTGCCACCGCGGTCAGCTGGGCCCAGCTGACCGCCGGATGGACCGCGAGCAGCGCGATCCCGGCATCACTCGCGGCATCCCGCAGCGGTGCGGTGACGCCCTTGACCGCGATCGCGGTGGCACGCGAACGGGCGGCCGCGCGCAGCACCGGGATGGCCGCCCTGCCCCGTGCCCCGATGAGCAGCACCAGATCGCCCGCGCGCGGCCGGGGTTCGTCCTCGGGATCGGCGATCACCACATCGCGCACCCCGACCTCCACGCCGTCCGGTGCGGTGCTCAGTTCGAGCAGTGACTCACCGAGGGTGAGCAGCACCTGCCGCAGTGGGATGAGGTTGGGGAACTCCACCGCGACTCCTTGTTCGATCGGACAACGATGCTTCGGTAAATATAGCTGACCGAACCAACATTGCAGGCGGGTCGCGCACTTACGGTGAGGCCATCCTCGTCCCTCCGACCTCGCAGGAGTCCAAGAAGTGGATGCCGTGACCAATGTGCCCACCCCGGTGAACGAGCCCGTCCTCGACCACCGCCCCGGCAGCGCCGAGCGGATCGAGCTCGAAGCCAAACTGGCCGAGCTGACCAAACAGCCCGAGGAGCTGGCCTGCACCATCGGCGGACAGCGCCGGATGGGTGGCGGCGAACAGGTCGAGGTCGTCCAGCCGCACAACCACCGTTCGGTGCTCGGCACCCTGCGCAACGCCACGCACGAGGACGCGAAGGCCGCGGTGGACGCCGCGCTCGCCGCCGCGCCGGCCTGGCGGGAGACCTCCTTCGACGAGCGCGCCGCGATCATCCTGCGCGCCGCCGACCTGCTCGCCGGTCCGTGGCGCGCCACGCTGAACGCCGCGACCATGCTCGGCCAGTCGAAGACCGCGATCCAGGCGGAGATCGACGCCGCGTGCGAGCTCATCGACTTCTGGCGGTTCAACGTCGCGTTCGGCAGGCGCATCCAGGAGGAGCAGCCGTACAGCCCGCGCGGCCAGTGGAATCGCATGGAGCAGCGCCCGCTCGAGGGCTTCGTGTACGCGGTGACCCCGTTCAACTTCACCGCCATCGCGGGCAATCTGCCGACCGCGCCCGCGCTGATGGGCAACACCGTGGTGTGGAAGCCCGCGCCGACCCAGACCTTCGCCGCGGTGCTCACCATGCGGCTGCTCGAGGAGGCCGGGATGCCCCCGGGCGTGATCAACCTGGTCACCGGGGACGGGCTCGCCGTCTCGGATGTCGCCATCCCGCATCCGGAACTCGCCGGGGTGCACTTCACCGGTTCCACCAAGACCTTCCAGCACCTGTGGGGCCAGGTCGGCACGAACATCGCGAACTACCGCGGCTACCCGCGGATCGTCGGAGAGACCGGTGGCAAGGACTTCGTGCTCGCCCACCCGTCCGCGGATGTGGACCTGTTGCGCACCGCGCTGATCAAGGGCGCGTACGAGTACTCCGGACAGAAGTGCTCGGCCGCCTCCCGCGCCTACATTCCCGCCTCGGTGTGGGAGCGGCTGCGGGACGACCTGATCGCCGAGGTGGACGCGCTCCCGGTCGGCGATGTCACCGACTTCACCAACTTCACCGGTGCGGTGATCGACCGGCGCTCCTTCGACAAGCTCGACGCCGTGCTGCGTTCGGCACGCGAGGACTCCTCGATCCAGGTGCTCGCCGGGGGGACCACCGACGACTCCGAGGGCTACTTCGTGCGCCCGACCGTGCTGCTCGGCGAGGACCCGGGGCACGAGGTGTTCAGCACCGAGTTCTTCGGCCCGGTGCTGGCCGTGTACGTCTACCCGGACGCCGAATTCGACCGGATGCCCGCGCTCGTGGACCGGACGAGCAACTACGCGCTCACCGGTTCGATCATCGCGAACGACCGGGCGGCCGTGCAGCAGGCGCAGCAGGAACTGCGGTTCGCCGCGGGCAACTTCTACATCAACGACAAGCCGACCGGTTCGGTCGTCGGCCAGCAGCCCTTCGGCGGCGCCCGCGGTTCGGGCACCAACGACAAGGCGGGTTCGCTGTTCAACCTGATGCGCTGGACGAGTCCCCGGGCGATCAAGGAAACCTTCGTGGCGCCGACCACCGTCGGTTACCCGCACCAGGAAAGCTAGAGGGGAGTCGAGATGCTGCGCTCGCTGTTGCTCGCCGTGGCCGGTTCGCCGACCGCGCGCACCCTCGTGGAGTCCACCCCGCTGACCAAACCGGTGGTGCGCCGGTTCGTGGCCGGTGCCGAGGTCACCGACGCGCTGGAGGCGGTGCGTGCCATCGTCACCAGCGGTCGGCACGTGACACTCGACCACCTCGGCGAGGACACCAGCGAGGCGCGGCAGGCGACCGAGACCGTGCAGGCCTACGAGCAGGTGCTCGGCCTGCTCGCGGAGCGCGGTCTCGCCGCCGGGGCCGAGGTCTCGGTGAAACTCTCCGCGGTCGGGCAGTTCCTGCCTGCCGACGGGGAGAAGATCGCGCTGGAGAACGCCAGGCGGATCTGCGAGGCAGCGGCGGCCGCGGGCACCACGGTCACCCTGGACATGGAGGACCACACCACGACCGACTCCACCCTCGGCATCCTGCGCGAGCTGCGGGTGGACTTCCCCTGGGTGGGCGCGGTGCTGCAGGCCTATCTGCGGCGCACCGAGTCCGACTGCCGTGAGCTCTCCGGTCCCGGTTCCCGGGTGCGGTTGTGCAAGGGCGCCTACGCCGAACCGGAATCGGTCGCGTATCAGGACAAGGCCGAGGTGGACTCCTCCTATGTGCGCTGCCTGCGGGTGCTCATGGCGGGCGAGGGATACCCGATGGTCGCCTCGCACGATCCGCGGATGGTCGCGATCGCGCGCGAGCTGGCCCTGCGCAACGGGCGCGGCGCGGCGGACCACGAATTCCAGATGCTCTACGGAATCCGGCCAGCCGAGCAGTCCGCGATCGCCGGGCGCGGCGAGACCATGCGCGTCTACGTGCCCTACGGCCAGGCCTGGTACGGCTACTTCATGCGCAGGCTCGCCGAGCGCCCGGCGAACGTCGGGTTCTTCCTGCGGTCCCTGGCGACCCGCTCCTGACCGCACGGCGGGCCCGTTCCGTTCACCGCAGCGGAATGGGCTCGCCACGTTCGTCTTCGCCGCGCGGGCCGAAGATCCGCCGCTCCTGCTCGGTGATCGGCACATCGTTGATGCTCGATTCGCGCCGGGACATCAGGCCGTCCGCGGTGAACTCCCAGAGCTCGTTGCCGTAGCTGCGCCACCACTGCCCCTCGGCATCGCGGCACTCGTACTGGTAGCGCACCGCGATCCGGTCCTCGGTGTAGGCCCAGAGTTCCTTGCGCAGCGCGTAATCCCGCTCCCGGTCCCACTTCGCCCGGAGGAATTCCGCGATCTCGGCGCGCCCGGTGAGGAAAACATCCCTGTTGCGCCACACCGAATCCTCGGTGTATGCCAGCGAGACCCGCTCCGGATCGCGGGTGTTCCACGCGTCCTCGGCCGCCTGCACCTTCTGCCGTGCGGACGTCAGGTCGAACGGCGGAAGCGGTGGCTTGCTCGTCATGGGAATCTCCTTCACAGCACAGAGAACGATCGTTCTCCGGTCAGCTTAGAGAACGTCCGCGCACGGGGGAAGGGTGCGGTTGGTCACGGGGCGCGCACCCGGCCCGGTCAGTCCTGGTCGAGCGGGTCTCCGGTGGCCCAGGTTCCCCTGGTGTGCGCGAGATGGCGGCGCATCAGTCGTTCGGTCGCCGCGCCGTCGCCCGCGGCGATCGCGTCCAGGATGTCCGCGTGTTCCTGTGCCGACCCCTCGAGCCGGTGGTGCGCGGCGAGGCTGCCGACCCCGTAGAGCCGCGCCTGCATGCGCAGTGCGCGCACTGTATCGACCAGCCGGCGGTTCCCGGTGAGCGCGAGCAGGCCGAGGTGGAATTCCTGGTCCGTGTCAAGGAATTCGTGCACGTCTCCGGCCGCGGCGGCCTGCTTGTTCTGCTCGGCGAGCGCGGCGAATCGCGCCAGCTCGCCGTGTTCCCGGCGTTCCGCGACTTGACGCATCCCGGGCACCTCGAGCATCAGCCGCAGCTCGTAGACCTCCTCGAGATCCCGTTCGCTGGTGGGCACCACCCGGAAACCGCGGTTGCGCACCGCCTCCATGAGGCCCTCGTTGGTCAGGGTGAGCAGTGCCTCGCGTACCGGGCTCGTGGACACGCCGAGTTCGGCGGCCAGTGCACTCGCCGAATAGATCTCGCCCTGTTTGATGCGCCCGGCGATCAGTCCGGTGCGGATCACCCGCAGCGCCTGTTCGCGCAGGCTCGCGTACTCGGGCAGCCTGCCGAGAAGGCCGCCCTGCTCGGCAGGATCTCCGCTCATCGCCGCCCGCTCATTCCTGTCCGGCCAGGAACTTCGCGGCGAGCAGTTTCGCGATCGCCCAGTCCTGCACGGCGATTCCGACGGACTTGAACACGGTGCGCCCGTTCTCCGGGACGGGTTCGCTCGCGCCGAGCAGCTCACCGAGCTCGGTGAGGCCGGTTTCCCGGATGGCCCCGGTTTCCAGCGCGTGCAGGATCTCCCCGGACTCCTCGTAGATCGCGGCGCGTTCGTCGACGACCACCCGAGCCCCGCCGAGCAGTTCCGTCGGCAGTTCGCGCATGCTCGGGCGGTACGAGCCGATGGCGTTCACGTGCACCCGTTCGGGCAGGGCCGCGGCGCGGAACAGCGGGGTGTGCGCCGAGGTGGAACAGCACACGATGTCGGTATCGGCGATCGCGTCCTCGATATCGGTGCGAACCTCGGTGGTGATCCCGTCCAGCTCTCCGCCGAGCCGGTCGAGCAGGGCTTCGCCGCGCGCGGGATCGCGTGCCACGACGGTGAATTCGCGCAACGGCCGGACGGCCTGAACCGCGCGGAACTGGTCGGCGGCCTGCGCGCCCGCGCCGATCAGGGTCATCCGGTCCGCGGCGCGCGGGGCGAGCGCATCGGTGGCCACGCCCACGATCGCGCCGGTGCGCAGCGTGGTCACCGAGATGGCATCCGCGACCAGGTTGCGCGGGTCGGCGGATTCGGCCCAGACCACCGTGCCGGTGATGACCGGTTCGCGCTCGGGGTTCAGGCTCAGCGTCTTGACCATGACGGTCTCACTCGGCCGGTGCCGGGCGGTCATGACCAGGAATCCGCCGTCCGCGAGCGCGGTCCGGGTCGGTTGCTCGAATTCGCCCGCGGCATGCCCGCGCAGGGCTTCGCGCACGGCGTCCACGGCTTCGGCCATGGATACCGTCGCCCGGAGTTCCTCGGCGTCGATGGACCGCATTGTCATCGAATCCCCAATGCTCGATCGGTAGTGGGTAATATATTACACACTACCGTCAGCCGTCCGGTGCGATTCAGCCGTCGAAGGGAGTACGGTCCGGGCGGCACACGGTTCCGCGTGCGGGCAGCGTGCCCGAGCCAAGGTAGGCAGTGAGCGCGGCATCGATGCAGCGGCTCTTCCCGCGCGCGCCGTGCCCGAAATCGTCCAGGGCCAGCAACCGGGCCCTGCCCAGCAGCCGCGCGGTCCGCTCCGCGCCCGCATACGGGGTCTCCGGATCGCCCTTGCGGTTGGCGAGCAACAGGATGGGCGCGGTGCTCCGGTTCCACGGACCGGGATAGCGGTCGGCATCGGCCACATCCCAGGTGGCGCACGGCAAGGTCTTGTAGGTGTCGTAGGAACCGAACCCGCGGGCCTCCCGGTCCGCCGCGGCGGCGTAGCGCGGCCACACATCCGGATCGCGCGGATTGGCCGCATCGGCGCACAGGGTGGCGCCGCCGCCGAGCATCGAGTCGGCGGGTGTCGGCACACCGGTCCGGGCGGCGCCACGATCCGGCAACGGATGTTCGAGCGCGGCGAGGAATCGGGCGAGCCCGGGGGAGTGCGCCGAATCGGTGAGCGCCGCGTGCACCCTGGCGATCGCGTCCTGATAGCGCACCCGTTGCGGCGCACCGGTTCCCGGATCGGTGATGGTCACCGGACCGGTCTCGAGCCGGTCCAGGATGCGCTCGTAGCGGGCCCGCGGATCACCACCGCGGAACGTGCAGCGGGTGTCCGCGGCGCAGGCGGCGAAGAAGGAATCGAGTGCGCGTTGCGCGTCCCGGTACCCGCCGAGCCGGGTGCTCATCGGGATCCGGGCCTGAGCGGGGTGATAACCGCTGGTCCAGTTCACCGGATCGTCGACGGCGTCCAGGGCGAGCGCGCCGACCCGGTTCGGGAACAGGTTGGCGTACACCTCGCCGAGGTAGGTGCCGTACGACAGGCCGTAATAGCGCAGTTTCGGCTCGCCGATCGCCGCGCGCAGCCGGTCCAGATCCCGGGCGGTGTTCGCGGTGGACAGATGCTTGGCAAGGGGACCGGCGTTGCGCTCGCACAGGCCGGTCAGCCGTGCCACCGCAGCCTTGTGCCGCGCGCGTTCGGTTGCGGTGCGCGGAAAGTCCCCGATGACTCCGGCGAACTCCTCGGCCTGGCGCGGATCGGTGAAGCAACGCAGCGGGGTACTGGCGCCCACCCCGCGCGGATCGAAACCGACGATGTCGAAACGCTGATGCAGCTCGGGGGTCAGTGCCGGGGCGAATCGGCCGGGGTTGCCCGGTCCTCCCGGATTGGTGAACACGGTGCCGAGCTTGTGCTCCTGGTCTGTGGCGGGCAGCCGGCCGAGAGCGAGGCTGATCCGCGGTCCGTCCGGATCCCGGTAGGACAACGGCACCGGGACGCGCGCACACTGATACCCGGCGGGTGAACCGGATTCGCAGCGACCCCAGTCGATACCGCCGGATGCGGCCTTGGCGGGCGGGACGAGGGTGGCGAGGCCGAGAGCGCTCGCGGCGAGCGCCGCTCCGGCGCGCAGGGCGAAGCTGATCACCGGTTCAGCCTGCCGGTGCGCCGGGCGGATGTCGCTGCGGTTCGCCCCCGGAATCGAGGTGGTGCGTGCCCCCGCCGCACTCCGGGTGGTAGTAGAACCACCCGGAGTCGGGACCTCGCACCATGGGATCCGGCGCGCGCGCCGCCTAGCGTTCGGGGTGTACCGGATGCGAGGAGGCTGCGATGACCGCCACGATGACCAGGACCAGGGCAGGCGCGGATTTCGTGCGGCTCGACCGGGTGCGGGCCACCACGGCCTCGGCCGGGGTGACGGTGACGCTCGAACAGGGGGCCGCGACGGCGCTGTTCGGTGGCCGCGGCCGGGGCAAGACGAGCCTGCTGCGGTGCATCGCGGGCATCGATGCACCGGTCAGCGGCGCGGTTCTGGTGGACGGGCTGCGGATCGGTGCGCTCTCCCCGGCCCGCCGTACCGCGCTGCGGCGCACGCAGATCGGGTACTGCGGGGCGAATCCGGCGCTCGCGCCCGCGCTCTCGGTCTGGGGCAATGTGGTCGCGCCCGCGCGTCTCGCCGGTGCCGAACCCGATCCGGGTTTCGTCGGACAGGTACTCGAACGCTGTGGTCTGGCCGGGTTCGCGGCGCGCGGTGCGACCGGCCTGGCGCCCGCGCAGCGCGGGATGCTAAGCCTCGCCCGGGCGATGGTGTGCGGCGGAAAACTCGTCCTGGTCGATGAACCGGAGCGGTTGTTCACCTCCACAACCGCCATCGGGGTGATGGACTTCCTCCGCTCGGGTGGAAAAACCGTAATATTCGCGACCGGCGATCGGAATCTGTCGGAATACGCGGATAATGTCGTGGATATGGAAAGCGGGTGGCAGCGCGTGTTCCGAGAGTGAATTCACTGGCCACTTGCGGCGCGTCCGCTGTGCCGGGCAAGGCCTTGTCCGTCAAGGCATTCCCGGTATCGGGCGGTGTTCTCCGTATCGCAGTGTGCCGGGTCATCGGATGACTCGGTGCGCGAGTGCCGAATCCAATTCGGTAGGCTTTTCGGCGGGGAACGGGAGCTGGAGAAGGCCACGAAGTGATCAGAGTGCTACTCGCGGAGGATATGCACATGGTCCGCGGCGCGCTCGTCGCGTTGCTGAACATGGAAGCGGATATCGAGGTGGTCGCCGAGGTCGCGGGCGGCAACGAGATTCTGCCCGCAGCCCGGAAGTACCAGCCGGATGTGGCGGTGATCGACGTCGATCTGCCGGGCACGGACGGAATCACCGCCACCGACCTGCTGCACGGTGAGCTGCCCGGTATCCGCACCCTGATCCTGACCAGTCTCGGCAGGCCGGGCCTGTTGCGGAGGGCGCTTTCGGCCAAGGTAGGCGGTTTCGTGCTCAAGGACGCGCCGTCCCGGGAACTGGCCGAGGCGGTGCGCGGGGTCGCAGCGGGACGGCGAGTCATCGACAACGACCTCGCCCTGGCGGCCTGGGACAGCCCGGAATGCCCGCTCAGCGCCCGGGAACTGGAAGTGCTGCGGTGCGCGGCGGACGGTGCCGAAGTGGTGGAGATCGCCGCGAAGCTGTACCTCTCCCCGGGAACCGTGCGCAACTATCTGACCGCGGCGACCAGCAAACTGAGTGCGCGCAACCGGGTCGACGCGATCCGGATCGCCACCGAGGACGGCTGGCTGTGATCGCCGGCTAAGCGGCCTCGGTCACCGCGTGTTCCCGTACCGGTACCGCGACCAGGAGCCGGAACCTGTTGCCCGGCAAGGTCTCGGTGTGCAGTGTTCCGCCGAACTCGGCGACCCGGACGGACAGATTCGTCAGGCCCGTTCCCGTCTCGTCCCGGCCGGTCTCCCCGCGCACCCCGTCGTTCACGATCTCGATCGTCGCGGTGGATTCCTGCCTGCGCACGGTGATCGCGCACCGTCCGGCCGCGCTGTGCCGGAGCACGTTCGTGACACCCTCGCGCAGCACGGTCGCGAGTACCCCGGACACCGCGGGTGGCAGAGCGGCGCAGTCGATTTCCACGTATGCGGTCACATCCGCGGCGGAGAGCAGTGAACGCACGGTCTGCGCCTCGCGGTCCAGGGACAGCTCGCGTGCCCCGCGGGCGACCGCGCGCACATCGGCGAGCGCCTGCCGGGATGTGTCGAGCACCTCGGCGAACTCGGTCTGGGCGCGCGCCGGATTCTGTTGCGCGATGCGATAGGCGAGCTCGCTCTTCACCGTGATGGAGGACAGGCTGGAGCCGAGCAAGTCGTGCAGATCGCGGGCGAACCGGCCGCGTTCCTCGGCGATCGCGGTCTCGACCAGCCGGGCCCGGTTCGCGTGCACCTCGGCGACGAGCTTGGCCAGCCGGGTGGATCCGTACACCACGAGCGCGGTGATCACGGTGACCACACAGGTATAGGCGATGTCCACGGTGAACCCGGTGAACAGCCACTGCAACAGCCCGGTGCTCGCCACGATCAGCACGAACACCGCGGCGGCCCGGATCGGGGGCAGCGTCAGCAGCGCGGTGCCCGCGAGGAATCCGGGCATCCCGAGCCAGGCCTTGCCGAAGGCGAGCATCGGCAGATAGGCCAGTACGGCCTGGATCGCCAGATAGCCGGATCCGCACCGGCCCGCGCGCGAGCCGAACAGCCCGAGCTGCATCACGAACAGGGCGATCAGGCAGGTCAGCGCGCCGAAGACGGCGAGCGGCCCCAGTCCCTGTGCGCACACCATGACGAACGCGAGCAGCCCGACACAGCAGAACACGATGCCGACGACGAGATTGGCGAGCTTCGGCGCGAGACGTAACGCGCGCGTGCCTTCGTCATCGGTGTGCGCTGGTCGGTGCCCGGGCCCGGCGAGGAGATTCTGGTTACGGCGCGACACGGAATCGATCTGCCTGTGCCCCAGTGGTTGTACCGACGTGCATGCCCGCACCGTAGTTCACGGTGCGTCACGGGAACCAGCGGCGCACCGGGCAATCATCCGGTTGGCCTAGTGGTTGACCACCTCTGGCCCAATCCTCTCAGTGTCCTCTTAGGACTGATACGCGTCCGGGTGTCCCGCCCGCGGGACGCGAGCGGTCACGCGCCGCTGCCGGACATACTCAACTGGTCCTGGCGCAGGATCAAGCCGTACAGATCACGCAGCGCGTGTCCCGGTTCGAGGCCGAGCTCATCGCCCAGCCAGCGGCGGGCCTCGTGAAAGGCGTCGATCGCCTCGGCCTGGCGCCCGTCCCGGTAGAGCGCGATCATCAGCTGCTCACTGAACTTCTCCCGCTCCGGATGCTCGGCGACGAGCTGTTTGAGCTCGGAGACGACGACCCGGTCCCCGCCGGTGGCCAGCTTCGCGGTGATGAGTTCCTCGCGGGCGGTCAGCCGCCGCTCGTCCAATCGGGTGGCCTCGCCCCGGCACCTGGGTCCGCAGGGGACATCGAGCAGCGCCGGTCCGGACCACAGCCGCAGCGCCGACTCCAAAAGGGTGACGGCGTGCGCCGGATCCTCCTCGAGCCGGCGCGAACCCTCCGCGGCCAGCGCGAGGAACCGGTGCGCGTCGACCGATTCCTCCGGAATGTCGAGCTGGTACCCGACGCTCGTGGTGCGCACGAGCGATTCGGCGCCGGGGCCGGCGACCGATTCGAGGAGCTTGCGCAGCCGGGCGATGTTGGCCTGCAGCGCATTGCGGGCGTTGCCCATGGCCTTGTCCGGCCACAGCTCGTCGACGAGCGCGTCCGCGGACAGCGCCGCTCCCGGGCGCAGCGCGAGCAGCGCGAGCACGGTCCGCACGCGTGCCGAGCCGATGTCACAGACCTCGTCCTCGGTTGCCAAGGACACCGGTCCGAGTAGCTGAACCTTCATTCGTCTCAAACCCCAGTCAGGTTTCGTTTTTCCGGGGGTAGCCGGTCGTCGTCATCGACGCTACCCACGACCGGGGCAGCGGGACCGTGTTCCGGACACGAGCAAGCGATGAGATTTTCCCTGCGCCGATGTGAGATTTTCATGGCCGGGGGTGTCAGCGAGCGGTCAGCGCACGGTCAACGTGGCTGCCTAGCGTGTCGGTGATCAATAGCGGCGTCAACAGCGCGCACCCCGGAGCCGAATGGAGGCGGCGATGACCGCGACAGTGACCGAGCGGATCGATCGCATCAAGGACATCGTCTGCGAGCACCTCGAGCTCGAACCCGAGGATGTGACCGAGACCAGCAACTTCCACGACGACCACGCGGCGGACTCGCTCGCCCTCATCGATGTGCTCGCTGCACTCGAGAAGGAGTTCGGCGTGGAGATCAGCCAGGAGCAGTTCGCCCGTATCGTGGATGTGCGCAGCGCCTACGAGGTGGTCGCGGAATCGGCGGGCTGGTGAGCCGATGAACACCGATCGCCCGCGCAGGGTCGTGATCACCGGCCGCGGGGTCGTCTCGAGTATCGGGATCGGGGTCGAGCGGTTCGGCTCGGCACTGCGCGCGGGCCGCAGCGGCGTCCGTCCAATCAGGACATTCGACACCGAGGGATTCGCGCACGCCAACGGAACCGAGGTCGAGGGTTTCGAACCGGAGCGCTACATCCGGGAGCTCGAACTCGACGGCCTCGGCCGGGCGAGCCAGTTCTCGGTGGCCGCCTCCCGGCTGGCCGTCGAGGACGCGCGGCTGTCCGAATCCGTACTGCGGGCCCGGCGCGGGGTGATCTCGGTCGGCACCACCGACGGTGAGTCCCAGGATCTGGACACCCTGGTGGGGATGGAGCTCGCCGGGAAAGCACTGGATTCCCGGATCGCCGGGCGGACCGGGGCGGCCCGGCTGGCCAACGCGATCGCGCACGAGCTCGCGCTCACCGATGTGGAACCGAGCACCATCGCGACCGCGTGTTCGGCGGGCAACTACGCGATCGGCAACGGCTTCGACGCGATCCGCTTCGGCCAGGCGGAGTTCGCCCTCTGCGGCGGCGCGGACGCGGTGTGCCGCAAGACCTTCACCTCCTTCTACCGGTTGCGCAGTATCGCGCCGGACTGCTGCCGCCCCTTCGATGCGAACCGGATGGGCATCCTCACCGGTGAGGGCGCGGGCATGCTGCTGATGGAGAGCCTGGAGTCCGCGATCGACCGCGGCGCGCCGATCTACGCCGAGGTGCTGGGGTACGGACTCTCCTGCGATGCGCACCATCCGGTCGCCCCGCATCAGCCCGGGATCACCCGCTGCATGGAGCTCGCGCTCGAGGACGCGGGTACCAAGCCCGGCGAGGTGGACCTGATCTCCGCGCACGGCACCGGGACCAAGGCCAACGACCTCGCCGAGACCAGGGCTATCCGTGATCTCTACGGCGAGCGCACCCCGCCGGTCGTCTCGATGAAGTCCATGCTCGGCCACTCCATGGGCGCCGCGAGCGCGCTGGCCGCGATCGGCTGCGCGGTCGCGATCACCGAAGGGTTCATCCCGCCGACGATCAACCACGAGCAGACCGATCCGGAGTGCGCGATCGACTGCGTGCCGAACGAGTCGGTCGAGGCGCGGCTGCGCATCGTGCAGAACAACGGCTGGGCCTTCGGCGGCAACAACTCGGTCGTCATCTTCGGCAGGTACGACAGCGAAGGAGAACGCAGGTGAGCGCGATCGCCGGACCGCTCGCCATCTCGGCATGGTCGGTGGTCTCCCCGTTCGGCCTGGGCAACGCCGCCTTCGCCGAGGGGCTCGAATCCACCGCCGGACCGGGCACCACCGTGCCCGGTTTCGAGGTGCGCGAACTTCTCGGGGCGAAGGGAACCCGTGCGATGAACCGGATCACCGGGCTCGCCGTGGTGGCCACCCGAGGGCTGCTCGCCGAGTTCGGCGAGGAAACTCCCGGCGAGCGCACCGGGGTGGTGCTCGGCACCACGATGGGCAGCGCGGAAAGCATGATGGGGCTCACCCGCGCCTCGCTGACCGGGGACCGGCCGGACCACATCGAGCCCGCGCTGGTGCCGGGCGCGGTGATGAACTGCGCGGCGGGCCAGGTGGCCATCTGGCACCGGATCACCGGTCCGAACGCGACGATCGCCGCGGGCCGCAACAGCGGGGTGCTCGCGCTGAACTACGCGTGCCGGCTGCTGGTCGCCGGGCGCGCGGACCGGGTGCTGTGCGGTGCGGTCGAGGAACACTCCGCCGCGCGCACCGCACTCCAGGGCGCCGCGTACGGCCAGCGCGCCGACGAGATCGGTGAGGGTGCGGTGATGCTCGCGGTGGAACCCGAGGAAGCGATCCTGGAACGTGGTGCACGGTCACTGGCCAGCCTGGTGGCCGTGGAATCGCGCACCGGGGCCGATCCGGAGTCGGCGCTGCGCGCGGCGGTCGGGCTGCTGCTCGAACGGACCGGCCTGCGCGCCGCCGATGTCCGCGCCCCCGGGCTGCGGGATACGGCACTCACCGGGGAATGCGCCCCCGGAACGGATGTGCGCGCCCGGATCGGGGACACCGGTTCGGCGGCTGGGCTTTTCGAACTGGCCGGGATGCTCGCCTCCGCGAGGGCCGGGTACGGCCTGATCACCGGGAGCGAGGAGGACGGAACCGCGAGCGCCTTGCTGCTGCGGATGCACGAACCGGCCCTGGCGGGTGCCCGATGAGCGCGGCCGGGAAACCCGTGGCGATGGTCAGTGGCGGATCGCGGGGGATCGGTGCGGCCGTGGTACGCGCGCTGTCCGCGGACGGATTCGCGGTGAGTTTCGGGTATCGCGGCGCCGAGGAGGCCGCGGCCGAGCTCGCCGCGGAGACCGGCGGGCTCGCGGTGCGCGCGGATGTGACCGATCCGGAGGCGGTCGGGGCGTGGCTGGAGCGGACCAAGTCCGAGCTGGGCTCGGTGCGGGCACTGGTCACCTCGGCGGGAATCACCAGGGACCGGCCGGTGGCCCTGATGTCCGCCGCCGAATGGGGCGATGTGCTGCGCACCGATCTGGACGGGGTGTTCACCGTGTGCCAGCCGGTGGTGTTCGACATGATCAAGCGCAAAGCCGGTTCGGTCGTCACCCTGTCCTCGGTCTCCGGGGTGTACGGGAACCCGACGCAGGCCAACTACTCCGCGGCCAAGAGCGGGGTCATCGGGTTCACCAAGGCGCTCGCCAAGGAGGTCGGCCGCTACGGGGTGCGGGCGAACGTGGTGGCACCGGGGCTGATCGAGACGGACATGCTCGCCGAGATGGCCGAGCCCGCGCGGGAGAAACTGCGTGCCTCGGTCCCGATGCGCCGTTTCGGCACCGCGGAGGAGGTCGCCGATCTGGTGTCGTTCCTGGTCTCGGACAAGGCCGGGTACATCAACGGAAGCGTCCTGGAAATCACCGGCGGGCTCACGGTCTGAAGGATTTGTCGGGATATGAGCCAGGAATGGGACGCGATCGTCATCGGCTCCGGAATGGGCGGGCTGGTGTGCGCGGCGTATCTCGCGGCGAGCGGGCGGCGGGTGCTCGTGCTCGAACAGCACGATGTGGCGGGCGGGAACGGGCACGTGTTCCGCAGGCGCAGGCGCTACGAGTTCGACGTCGGCATGCACTATCTCGGTGACTGCGGCCCCGGTGGACTGCTTCCCGCGATCCTGCACGGGCTCGGTCTGGACGGCCGGGTCCCGTTCGCCCGGCTGGACCGGGACGGCTTCGACCGGATCGTGCTCCCGGGGCTGACCTTCGACGTTCCCGAGGGCTGGGACCGGTATCTGGATCGGCTGTGCGCCACCTTCCCTGCCGAGGAACGCGGCTTGCGGGAGTACGCGCGGATCTGCTCGGCGGTCGCCTCGGCCAACCGGGACCGCCTGCTCGACCGGGACGGGGACGACCGCCTCGCGCGCGACTGGGCGACCCGAACCCTCGCGCGACTGTTCGGCCACTGTGGACTGTCCACCCGCGCCCGCGCCGTGCTGGCCGCGGAATCGGGAAACTACGGCGCCGCGCCGAGCGAGGTGCTGCTCGGGGTACATGCCGGGATGATCGACGACTATCTGCGTGGCAGCTTCTACCCGGAGGGCGGCGGGCAGGTGCTCGTGGCCGCGCTCGTGGAATTCCTGGAATCGCACGGCGGCACCCTGCGCACCCGCGCGCGAGTGCGCACAGTGGACGTCGAGGACGGCACGGTGCGCGGGGTGCGGCTCGCCGGGGGCGAAGCCCTGCGTGCCCCGCTCGTCGTGTCCAATGCGGACTTCCGGCGTACCGTGCTGGAACTGCTGGACGGCCGCTATCCACCGATGCAGGTGCGCAGGACGCGGCAGGCGAGCATGCGTTTGCCGACCGCAACGCTGTATCTGGCCCTGGACAAGGAGATCGAGGTGCCTCGGGCCAACATCTGGTACTGGCCCGATGCCGATATCGAGGCCGCCTACGCGAATCTGGAGCGCCCGGACTGGACCCCGCCGTTCGCGTTCTGCTCGTTCACCTCGGCCAAGGATCCGCACTCGCCGCGAGTCTGCCCGCCGGGGCACACGAACTTCCAGATCGTCACCGTCTGTCCGCGCGGCCCCGAACCGTGGGGGATGTCCGCGGGACCGGCCGAGGGGGCCCGGTATCGCAGGGATCCCGGATACCAGAAGGCGAAGCGGCGGCTCACCGACTCGCTGCTGGAGCTGGCCGAGGCCGCGATCGGACCGTTCCGCGGCAGGCTGACCCACCAGGAGACGGCGACTCCGCTGACCCAGGAGCGGTACACCCGCTCAACCGGCGGCGCGGCCTACGGCCTGGCGCGCTGGGGATTTCCCGGTGGCCGCCCCGATGTGGTCACCCCGGTGCACGGGCTGTACCTGGCCGGGGGTAACACCCGCTACGGGACCGGGATCGGTTCGGCGGCGGTGAGCGGGATCGCCTGTGCCTCGGCGATTCTCGGGCGCGCGCTGCTCCCGGAGGCGCACGCGGGCGCGGTGTTCGGGAACCCGGACCTGCTGCCGGTGCGTGGCGCGGACTGGGATCCGCTCGCGGTCAGCAGGGGAGCGGCCCGGCGCAGTGCCCGCGGCCTGGCCAGGGTCGGTGCGCCGTGACCGCGATCGTCTCGGTCGCCGCGTATTTCCCGCCCTCGGTCGCGCTGGAGACGCTGGCCGTGCCACTCGGGCTCGAACCGGCCAAGGTGCGCCGTTTCGTGCGGCTCTACGGGCTTTCCGGGATCTGCCGCAGCGACCACGGAGAAGCCGGGCTGCTGCGGGCCGCGGCCGCCGGGCTCGATCCCGCGCTGCTGACCAGGGTCCGCTACGTGGTGCGGGCCCGCACCGTCGCGTTCGCCGCGCCCTATCCGGACGGTGTGCTCGCCGAGGTGCTCGACCCGCTCGGGCTCGGTGCGCTGCCCCGGTTCGCGGTCACCGAACAGGCCTGCGCCTCGGGGCTGCTCGCCATCGACCTGTGCGGGCGGCTGCTCGCCGAGGACGGCGACCCGGACGCGCTCGCGCTCGTGCTGCTGGGGGAGAAGGCGTTCACCCCCGCGGTCACGATGATCCCCGATGTGGCGGTGATGGGCGAGGCCAGCGCGGCGGTACTGGTCGGCGCGGGGGATCGCGGCGATACGGTGCTCGGCTACGCGAGCCGCAGTTTCGGGCGTGCCGACGCGGAATACGCCATGTCCGAGGAGGCGGCCGCGGAATTCCGTGCGCGCTACGTTCCCACGCTCGCCGAGGTGATCGCGGAGGCGGCGGACCGTGCGGGCACCGCGCTGGACGAGATCGAGCTGGTGTTGCCGCACAACGTGAACCGGATCTCCTGGGTGCGCGCGGCTCGCGAGCTCGGCCTGGACAAGGACCGGATCTTCCTGGACAACGTGGCGCGCACCGGGCACTGCTTCTGCGCGGATCCGTTCCTGAACTACCACACCGCCGCCGAAACGGGCCGGTTACGCGAGGGCGGGCGGTATCTGTTGACCTCGGTGGGGCTCGGATCCACCTTCGCGGCGATGGTGGTGCGGCACTAGATGACTGGCAGGGAGAGCAGTGTGTTCACCGAACGCGTGAAACAGGCCTGTGGCGCGCCGGGAATTCCGTTCGTGTTCCTCGGCAATTTCGAGGTCGAACAGTACTGGGCACGGGGAGCGGTCGGGCTGCCCCGGGTCTCCTCGGCCTCGGGGCTCGCCGTGGTGAACCGGATGGACGAGTTCGCCCTGCTGCTGGCCGGGGAGACCGATCACGTGGTGCTCAAGGCACGACCCGATCCCGGTTATCTGGACTATCTGCGCGGGCTCGGGATCAGCCTCGCCCGGGTGCACGTGCCGGAGACGCAGGATCCGGCGCGCACGGTCACCGAGGACGCGCTCGCCGATCCGCGGCTGCTCGCGGAACTGGGCGCGCTCGATGCCCGCCTCGCGCCGCACGGAGTGTCCACTGTGGAGGAGCAGCTCGCGGCCGCGACCGGGCTGGCCCTCGCCGCACCGGACGCGCGCATCTGCGAGGCGGTGAACAGCAAGGTGTACAGCCGCAGGCTCACCGATCGGCTCGGCATCGCGGCGCCGCGTGGCTGGGCGGTCTCGACGCTGGGGGAACTGGACGCCGCGGTCGCCGAGGCGGGTGCGCTGCTCGAACAGGGGCAGCGGGTGGTGGTCAAGGAGGCGCTCGGGGTGTCCGGAAAGGGTATCGCGGTGGTCGACTCGGTGCGCAGGCTCGACCGGTTGCACCGGATGATCACCCGCTCGGCGCAGCGCGCCGGGACCGAGCGGATCGGTTTCGTCATCGAGGAATGGCTGGACAAGAGCCGGGATCTGAACTACCAGTTCACCGTCCGGCCGGACGGGCGGGCCCGGCTGGACTTCGTCAAGGAGGCGATCACCGAGGCAGGCGTCCACAAAGGACACCGAATGCCCGCGCGGCTTTCCGCGGAACAGACCGAAACCGTGCGGGCCAGTGCGGACTCGCTGGCCAAGGCGCTCGCCGAGGACGGCTACACCGGGGTTGCCGGGGTGGACGCGATCCTGTGCGGGCAGCGGCTGTATCCGGTGCTGGAGATCAACGCGCGCAACAACATGTCGACCTATCAGGTGCGGTTGCAGGAGCTGTTCCTCGGCCCGGAGCAGGTCGGAATCGCCAGGCATTACCGGGTGCGGCCGACCGAACCGGTTCCGTTCGACCGGATCGCCGCGCTGCTCGGCGAACTGCTCTACGAACCGGAACGCGGTACCGGGCTGCTGCTGAACAACTTCGCGACGGTGAACGCCGCCGCGGGCGATGGGGCGTTCGAGGGGCGGCTCTACGGGCTGCTCATCGCCGAGGACGAACAGGCGGCCGAGGCCATCGACGCCGAGGTGCAGGCGCGGATCACGAAGGAACTGGTGACATCCTCATGAGCGAGTTCACGAGCGAATCATCGACACGGACCGAGTTCACGGTGCAGGGCATCCCGGTCTCGGCGATCGCCGCCGAGCACGGTACTCCCTGCTATGTCTACGACGGCGCCGAACTGGCCGCGCGGATGCGCGCTGTGCGGACCGCGCTGTATCCGGGGCTCGAGGTGTTCTACTCGCTCAAGGCGAACCCGAACATCTCGATCTGCGCGCTGCTGCACGAGAACGGCGCACGCGCGGAGGTTTCCTCGCTCGCCGAACTGCACACCGCGCTGCGAGCCGGGGTCGCCCCGGAGGACATCCTGTTCCTCGGCCCGGGCAAGAGCGAGGCGGAACTGCGCGCCTGCCTGGAGACCGGGATCCACGCGATCATCTGCGAGTCCTTCGGGGAACTGGACCGGATCTCGGCATTGGCCGCGGAATCCGGCGTCACCGCACGCGTGGTCCTGCGGGTGAACCCGGACTTCGCGGTCAAGGGCTCCGGGCTGACCATGGGCGGGAAACCGCGCCAGTTCGGTATCGACGCGGCGCAGCTGTTCGAGGCGGAACCCTTGACACGGGCGCACGTCCGGCTGATCGGCGTGCAGGTGTACATGGGCACCCGGATCCTCGCCGAGGAACCGATCGCCGAGAACACCCGCCGCATTCTCGATCTGGCGCAGCGGCTCGCCCGGCACCACCGCTTCGAGCTCGAACTGGTGGACATCGGTGGCGGGCTCGGGGTCGCCTACTTCGAGAAGGAGACCGATCTCGACCTGGATGTGCTCGCCGGACTGCTCAACCCGCTGCTGGAGAAGTTCGCCGCGGACCACCCCGGTACCCGGCTGGTGATGGAACTCGGCCGCTATCTGACGGCGACCGCGGGCCTCTACGTCACCCGGGTGGAATACGTGAAGACCTCGAACGGCGAACGGTTCGCGGTCACCGATGGCGGGACCAATCACCACATGGCCGCGGTCGGCATCGGTTCCTTCGTCAAGCGCAACTTCCCCATGCGGGTGCTCGGCGCCGCGGAGGACGCCGCGACCGAACCCTGGAACGTGACCGGTCCACTGTGTACTCCGAACGACACCATCGGCAAGAAGGTGGCGTTGCCCGCGGTCGAGCCCGGGGACCTGATCGGGGTGTTGCGCTCCGGGGCCTATGGGCCGAGCGCATCCCCGGTGCATTTCCTCAGTCACGGTCATCCCGCCGAGGTGCTCGTGCACGAGGGGCGGGCGCACCTGATCCGGGAAGCCGACGGGGTCGAGGATCTGCTCGGCAAACAGCGTCTTTTGATCGACAAGACCCACTGATCGACAAGGAGAGGTGAACCGCCGATGAGCGAGAACACGACGATCGACAGAAACCGCATCGTGGAAGGGATCCGCGGCGCACTGTCCGAGGTGCTGGACACCGACTGCGCCGGGATCGGCGAGGAGGCCGAACTGTTCGACCAGCTCGGCCTGGACTCGACCGGGGTACTCGAACTGCTGATGCTGCTCGAGGAATCCCTGGATGTGGAGATGGAGACCGAGGAGCTGGAGATGAGCAATTTCCACACCGTCGGTTCCCTCGCGGACTTCCTGGCCGCCGAGTACGCCGCGGCGACCGCTTCCGGGTAATCGCGTGCGCCATACCCCGCGGCTGCGGCTGAACGCGATCGTCCGCAAGCGTTTCCCCGAACCACTCGGCGCGGTGAGTCCCCGGGTGCACGGCTACCTCGGTGACCTCGCGGCCGCGCACGGCCGGGCCGCCGATACCGGGGACGAGCGTGGCACGGGCTATCCCGCGATGGCCGAGGCGCTGTTCGATGCGTTGCCGGAGCGGGAATTCGAGGTCGTGGTGCTGGCCGCGGCGGTACCCGATCTGGATCCCTCCTACTCGCTTTCCACCTACGTACAGGCAGCCCTTCCCGGTGATCCGTTCGTGTTCGCGATCACCGAGCAGGGACCGGCGGCCACGTTCACCGCGCTGCGCTGCGCGAGTGCCTACGCGCGTGAGCGGGCCCTGGTGCTCGCCTTCGACCAGTCGCGGCTGCCCTACCGGTGCGCGGAACCGCTCGGGGACGCCGCGCTCGCACTGGTGCTCGGCACCACGGGGACACCGCTGGAACTGTGGCGGTTTCCGTCCGCCGGAACGGATCCCGCGCTCGGCGCGGACACCGTGCTCTGTGCCGATCCCGCGTTCCCGTGCACCGGACTGTGGTCGCGCTCCCGCGGCCGTGTCGCCTCCCACGCCATCGAGCCCGGTTCCGGGGCCCTGAGCTGTTGTGTCTGGAGTGAACCATGACCACCATCGCGCGCGCTCCCGCCGAGGATGTCGTAGCCGCGCTCACCGCGCTGATCACCGAGGTGACGGGAGGAGCGATTCCGTTCGGCCCGCAGGGCTACGCGGTGGTTCCCGCCGGTCTGGTGGACACGGCGAGCGAACTGTGGCTCGACGGCGCCCGGCTGGCCAGGGGAACCGAGACGGTCGTGGCGCGGGACGGCGCACTGTGCCGCCTGCGCCATCCCGCACCCGCATCCGGCGATCGGGAGCGCGAGGACCGGGAACGAAGCCGTTGGTACACCGGGATTCTCGGGATCCGGCTCGGTCTTTCCGAGGCGTTGCTGGACGACTGCGTCGGTTATCTCGGCGCGCGGGAGAGCGGGGAGGCGGTGCTGCTGCGCCGTCAGCTCGTGCAGAGCAGTATCGCCGAGGTGCTCATCGAACACCTGGAGGTGCGTGCCGTGCTCGCCGGGCCGGAGCCGCTCGATGCTGCCACCCGGGCGCACCTGCACGAACAGTTGACTGGTGCGGACCGGGAACTGCTGCGCCTGCTCGGGGCGAGTGGGTTCACCACCGAAGGCAAGGGGCGCAAGGCGCGGGTTTCCGAGCTGCTCGCCGCGGCCTACCAGCCGGGGAGGGTCGGCTGAATGTTCGAACTGGACGCATCGCTGCGCGCGCTCGAGGCGCAGGCGCGGGAGTGGGCGGTGGATTTCCGCGCCCATGCCCTGGAACTGGACGCCGAACCGGACCGGGTCGGCGAATTCCTCGACCTGCCCGGGGTGCGGTACATGAGCAGCGTGCTCATCCCGCCGGAGTACGGTCCGCCTGCCGCGCGGGTCGGTGGCTACCGGTTCACCGGGATGAGCGCACTGGAGCGGGTCGTGGTGATGGAGGAACTGGCCTGCGGGGACGCGGGCCTGCTGCTGGGTTCTCCCGGTGGCGCGATGTCCGGGGTGCTCATTGATCTGCTCGCGGACACCGAGCAGAAGACCCGTTACTACGGACGGTTGCTGGAGCGGCCGACCTGGACCTTCTTCGCGCTCACCGAGCCGGGCAGCGGTTCGGACGCCGCCGCCATGCGCGCCCAGCTGCTGCCGAGCCGGGACGGGATCGGCCTGCGGTTCAACGGCGCCAAGACCTACATCGGCAACGCGGCGCGCGCGGGAATCGGGGTGGCCTTCGCCCGTACCCGTCCCGGGCCGCTCGGGGTGACCGCGGTGCTCGTCGATCCGGATGAACCGGGATTCCGCGCCGAGCCGATCGACACCGAGGGGCTGCGCGCGCTGCGGATCAGCGCCTGCGAGTTCGACGCGGTGCACGTGCGCGAGGAACAGGTGCTCGGCCGCCACCTTTCCCCGACAAGGCGCGGAATGTGGTCCTGCGTGCAGACCTTCAACCGGCTGCGGCCCGCGGTGGCCGCCGTGGCGCTCGGGATCGCGCGCGCCGCCTACGAGTACGTGTGGGCGCACCGCGCCACCTTGCGCGCCGAGGAACGCGAACGGCTGGACCGGATCGGGCGGCGGGTGCACGGCGCGCGTCAGCTCGTGCGGTACGCGGCGGCCGCGGTGGAGCGCAGGGGCGGCGGGCATCTCGCCTCGGCGGCGAAGGCGCGCGCCTGCCGGTTGGCCGAGGAGGTCACCGTGGGAGCGTGCGAGTTCTTCGGCCCGGCGGCCCGCTTCGAGCATCCGCTGCTGGACAAGTTCGCCAGGGACGCCCGCGGTGTGGAGTTCATGGAGGGCACCCGGAACATGCAGCTGCTCAACGTGTTCAACGGGTTCATGGCGGGCAAGTTGTCAACGCTGTAGATAGGCGAGCACCGCGCGCACCCTGCGGTTGTCGTCGTCCGATGGCGGCAGCTCCAGTTTGGTGAGGATGCTGTTGATGTGCTTGGCGACGGCCTTCTCGGTGACCACGAGGCTCGCGGCGATCGAGTTGTTCGAGCGGCCCTCGGCCATCAGCTCGAGCACCTCGAGCTCGCGCGCCGAGAGCCTGCCGAGCAGCGCATCGGATGCGTTGCGGTTGAGCAGTTTCGTGACCACCTCGGGGTCCATCACCGTGCCCCCGCCCGCGACCTGGCGCAGCGCGGTGACGAACTGCTCGGAGTTGAACACCCGGTCCTTGAGCAGATACCCCACCGCACCCGCCCCGTCGGCGAGCAGTTCGGAGGCGTAGAGCTGTTCCACGTACTGGGAGAGCAGCAGCACGGGGAACCCCTGGCGCTCGGCACGGGCGGTGAGCGCGGCCCGCAGGCCCTCATCGGTGTGCGAGGGGGGAAGCCGGATATCCACGATGCTCACATCCGGGACGTGTTCGCGCATCGCGGCGAGCATCTCGGGCCCGCTGCCCACCGCGGCGACGATCTCGAAACCCTGCGATTCGAGCAGCCGCACCAGTCCGTCGCGCAGCAGATACTGGTCCTCGGCGATGGCGATGCGCACGGCCTGCTCCTTGCTCACGGTTGCGGGTTCACCGTCGAATGTAGCGAATCGCGGCTTTCAGGAGATGGTCAGCGTGGTGTCAGCGGGCTGCGCGAAGGTGGCTGGCGACCCAGTACGAACCGGCCGTGAGGAGCCTGCATGTCCACTGCCGCCGCGGTGCCCGAACGTCAAGCACCCAGTTTCGCGGTGATCGGCGGGGCGCAGGTCCGCGCCGTGCTGCACGGGGACGAGCCACGGCTGGTCGAGCTCGCCGAACGGACCTATCTGCGCCACGAGGAGGGGGCGACGGTGAACCCGCCCTCGTACTTCCTGCGCTTCCCGGACCGGCCGAGTTCACGGATCATCGCGCTGCCCGCCTCGGTCGGTGGCCAGGACGCGGTGGACGGCATCAAATGGATCTCCAGCTTCCCGGGGAACGTGGCCGATGGCCTGCCGCGGGCCTCCGCGGTGCTGGTGCTCAACGATCCGGTCACCGGATATCCCTTCGCCTGTCTGGAAAGCTCGATCATCAGCGCGGTGCGCACCGCGGCCTCGGCCGCGCTCGCCGCGGACCGGCTCAGCGCGGGGCGGACCCGCCCGAAACGGCTCGGGATCGTCGGGACCGGACTGATCGCCCGCTATGTGCACACCTTCCTGGCGCGCACCGGCTGGTCCTTCGACGAGGTCGGGATCCATGACACGAATCCCGAGCACGCACAGGGTTTCCGCGGCTATCTGGAATCGGCCGGGGAACGGGCCGTCACGCACCCGAGCGCCGGGGACCTGATCGAGGCGAGCGATCTCGTGGTGTTCGCGACCGTGGCCGGTACCCCGCACGTGCTCGACCCGGCTCCCTTCGCGCACGGGCCGCTGGTGCTGCACGTCTCGCTGCGCGACCTCGGCCCGGACGTGATCGCCTCGGCCACCAACATCGTGGACGACGTCGAGCACTGCCTGAAGGCCGACACCTCGGTGCACCTGCTCGAACAGCGCACCGGCAACCGCGAGCACATCGCGGGCACCCTGGCGCAGGTGATCACCGGCGAGGTGGAACCCGCCCCGGACAAACCGCTCGTGTTCTCCCCGTTCGGGCTCGGTGTGCTGGACCTCGCGGTCGGCAGGCACGTCTACGACACCCTCGCCGGATCCGGGCGGCTGCACACGATCGACGATTTCTTCGCCGAGCTGAGCCGCTACGGCGAAGCCTGAGGCGGAGCGCGGCGTGCAGGTCATCTCGGCTCCGCAGGAATTCAACGTCTCCGATCTCTATGTCGAGCTCGGGCAGCGGCTGTATCTCAAGTGCGAGGGATTCAACTTCGCCGGTTCGATCAAACTCAAGGCGGCCGCGGAGATGGTGGCCGACGCCGAACGTGCGGGCCTGCTCGGCGAGGGCTCGACGATCGTGGAAAGCTCCTCGGGCAACCTCGGTGTCGCGCTCGCCCTGGTCGCCAAGAGCCGCGGATATGGCTTCGTGTGTGTCACCGATGCGCGCTGCACGCTGGCCGCCCGGCAGCTGATGCAGACCCTCGGTGCCACCGTGCAGGTGATCACCGAGCCACATCCCGACCGGGGGCTGCTGGGCGCGCGCATCGACCGGGTCAACCGGCTGTGCGCGGAATCGGAGCGCTACGTCTGGCTCAACCAGTACGCGAACGAGGCGAACTGGGGCGCGCACCACCGCACGACGGCGCGGGAGATCCTGCGCGACGTGCCGGAGCTGGACGTGCTGTTCATCGGCGCGGGCACCACGGGGACGCTGATGGGCTGCGCGCGGTATTTCGCCGAGGTGGCCCCGCACGTGCGGGTGGTGGCCGTGGACACGGTCGGCTCGGTGACCTTCGGGCACCCGCCGGCGCGGCGGATGATCCCCGGGCTCGGTACCGCGGTCCGGCCCGCGCTGCTCGACGAGTCCTACATCCACGATGTGGTGCTGGTGCCGGAAAGGGACACGATCGCGGCCTGCCGGGAACTGGCGGGCCGCGGTTTCCTGTTCGGCGGTTCCACCGGGACCGTGGTCTCCGGGGCGAGACGCTGGCTCGCCGAGCACGAGTCGGCCGGGCTCACCGCGGTGGCGATCGCGCCCGATCTGGGGGAGCGCTACCTGGACACCGTCTACTCCGAGCAGTGGGTGCAGAACGTCTACGGATCCGAGCCGATCCTTCCCGAATTATCCAGGACGAGTCGATGACCGAGTATTTCCCGCTTTCCGCGGCACAGTCCGATATCTACTTCGACGAACGGTTCGCCGAGCAGCCGCTGGCCTACACCATGGGCAGCTACCTGGACATCCGGGGACCGCTGGACACCGAGCGGCTGCGCGCCGCGATCGCCGCGCTCTACGCCGAGGCGGACAACTGCCGTATCCGGTTCGCCGAGTTCGACGGGGTTCCCATGCAGACCGTCGAACCGGTGGGCGCGGTCCCGTTGTCCACTGTGGACTGCAGTCTCGATGCCGATCCGGAAGCGGCCGCGCTGTCCCGGATCGAGGCCGATATGCGGGTGCCGTTCTCGCTTTCCGAAGGCGGGCTGGTGCGCTGGATCGTGTTCCGGCTCGGCCCGCAACGGCACCTCTGCTACGCCTGCGGACATCACATCCTGGGTGACGGTTACAGCGATATGCTGTGGTGGTCCCGGCTGCAGGCGCACTACGCGGGCACCGCCGAGGGCACGCTTCCCCCGCTGCGCACCCTGGTGGACGCCGAACAGGCCTACCTCGGTTCCCCGCGATTCGCCAGGGACGGTGCCTACTGGGCACGCAAACTCGAGAACGCCCCGGAATCGCGCAGCCTTTCCGGCGCACCGGCCGCGCGGGCCGGCGGCCGGCTGCGCCGCAGCAGGCGACTGTCCGAACAGGACAGCGCGCGGCTGCACCTGGCCGCGAAGAAGGCGAAGGCCACCCTCGCGACCGTGGTGCTCGCCGCGGCGGCCGGATACACCGAACGGCTGCTCGGTGGGCAGGAGGCACTGCTGACCCTCCCGGTCGCAGCGCGGGTGGGAGCGCGCATGCGGGCGGTGCCCGGGATGATCGCCAACTACGTGCCGCTGCGCATTCCGGTGCCCCGCCAGAGCACGGCCGCCGAACTGCTCACCGCGACCTCCAAGGCGCTCGCCGAGGCGCTGCACCATCAGCGCTATCCGATGGCCGCACTGCGCCGTGAACTCGGGATGCGCGCGGACGAACAGCGCCCTTTCGGGCCGTTCGTGAACGTGCTGCCCGCCCCGGAACCGGTGCGGCTCGGCGAATGCACGGCGGTGGTGCGCAATCTGTCCACCGGGATCGTGGACGACCTGATGATCACCGTGACCGAACCCGAACCCGGCGCGGTGGAACTGCACGTGAACGGGAACCCCGCGCTGTACCGGCCGGAGGAGGTGACGGCGCACCTGGACCGGTTCGCCCGCTACCTGGACGCGCTCACCGAACCGGGAACCAGGATGGCCGGGGTGGCGCTGCTCGGCGAGGCGGAGACCACGCGGCTGCGTGAGCTCGGCGAGTGCGGCGCCGACACCACGGACGCGGATCTCGGGGTGCTGGAACGGGTCCGGGCGATCGCCGAGCGCACCCCGGACGCGCCCGCGATCGGGGACGAACGCGAACGGTTCGGTTACCGGGAACTCCTCGGCTACGCGGACCGGATCGCCGCGCGCCTGGAACCGGAACTCGCCGGGATCCTGGTCCGGCCGGGCGCCCGGTTCGCCGCCGCCATGCTCGGGGTGCTCGGCGCGGGCGGGGCATGGATTCCCCTGGATGTGCGCGCACCGCTGGAACGCTCGGCAGCCCTGCTCGAAACCCACGGAATCACCACCGTGCTCGTGGAGCAGGAGAACGCCGAGCTCGCCCGGCGACTGCCCGGACTGCGCCAGGTGTGCCTGGACGGCGCGGTCACCGCCGACAGGGAACCGCAGCCACCGCAGGGGCAACCGGCCGACCTTGCCTATGTCATCTTCACCTCGGGATCGACCGGGAAACCCAAGGGCGCGATGGTGCACCGCAGGGGAATGGTGAACCATCTGCTGGCCAAGATCACCGATCTCGGGCTGACCGAGCAGGACCGGGTGATCGCGAACGCGCCGGTCACCTTCGACATCTCGGTGTGGCAGCTGCTCTGCGCGCTGCTGGTCGGCGGGAGCACCCAGGTCGTGGGTCCGGAGACCGCCGCGGAACCGGCCGCCCTGTTCGGCACGGCCGCCGCGGAGCGAACCACGGTGCTCGAAGTGGTCCCCTCGCTGCTGCGCGCCGCGCTCGACTGGTGGGACGCCACCGGGGAGGTCCCGGAACTGCCCGCGCTGCGCTGGCTCGCGGTCACCGGGGAGGAACTGCCCGCCGGACTGTGCGCGCGGTGGTCGGCGTATTTCCCGGACATCCCCGTGCTGAACGCCTACGGGCCGACCGAGTGCTCGGACGATGTGACGCACGCGGTGCTGCGCGCGGGGGAGGATATCGGCACCAGGGCCCCGATCGGGCAGGCGGTGCGCGGCACCCGGCTCTACGTGCTCGGCGAGGACCTGCACCGGGTTCCGTTCGGCGCGGTCGGTGAGCTCTACGTCGGCGGGATCGCGGTCGGGCGCGGTTATCTCGGCGATCCGGGGCGCACCGCGAGCACGTTCACCGCCGATCCTTTTGCAGCAGAGTCCTCCGGTGCACCGGGCCAGCGGATGTACCGCACCGGGGATCTGGTGCGTTGGCGTGCGGACGGACGCCTGGAATTCCTCGGCCGCCGCGACGATCAGGTCAAGGTGCGCGGGCACCGGATCGAGCTCGGCGAGGTAGAGGCCGGGCTGCGTGCGCTGCCCCGGGTCACCGGGGCGGCCGCCGCCGTGCGCAAGGGCAGCCTGCTCGGCTACGTCACCGGCCGGGCCGATCCGGAGGCGGTGCGCGCCGAGCTCGGCGCCTTGCTGCCGGAATACCTGGTGCCCGCGCGGATTCTGCCGCTCGAGGAACTGCCGCTGACCGCGCACGGCAAGCTCGACCGCAAGGCGCTGCCGGAGATCCCTCAGCCGGAGACGAGCGCCGCCGACGTACTGCTCGCCCCGCGCACCGAAGCCGAACGCGTGGTGTGTGTGGCGATCGCGGAAACGCTCGGGCTCGACCGGATCGGGGTGCGGGACAACTTCTTCGCCCTCGGCGGCGATTCGATCATGGCGATCCAGGTGGCCAGCAGGGCGCGCCGATCCGGCCTGGTGCTCACCCCGCGTGAGGTGTTCACCAGGAAGACTCCGGAGGCGATCGCCGCGGTCGCGCGTACCAGTACCCAGGACACGCTCAGCGGGGACGGAATCGGCGGATTCGCGCTCACCCCGATCGCCCGCCAGCTGCGTGCGGACACCGTGCACGCCCCGCACACCGTCGCCGGGTACGGACAGTACGTGCGGTTGCGGCTGCCCTCCGATGTGGACAGTGCGCGGATTCGTGGTGCGTTGCAGGTGATCCTGGACAGCCACGATGCGCTGCGGATGCGCTGTGGGCCGGACTGGGACCCGGAGATCCCCGCGCCCGGCTCGGTCACGGCGGCCGAACTGCTCGTGGAAAGCGCGGAACCGCCCGCACCCGAACGGCTCGCCGCGCGGTTGAACCCGGAAACCGGGCGGATGCTCGTCGCCGCCCGTACCGGGGACCGGCTGCTGATCGTGGTGCATCACCTCGCCGTGGACGGGGTCTCCTGGCGGATCCTGCTCGAGGACCTGGAACGGGCCTGCGCCGAGCGGCCACTGGAGCCGGTGGGTACCTCCTACCGCGCCTGGTCGGCGCTGCTCGCCGCGCAGGACCGGAGCGCTGAGATTCCACTGTGGACAGAGCAGATCGAGCAGGCGCAGGCTCCGATCGGGGCGCGGGCGCTCGATCCCGCGGTGGACACCTACGCCACCGCGCGGACGCTGCGCCGGGAACTGCCGAGCGCGACCACCACGGCCCTGCTCACCACCGTGCCTGCCGCCTTCCACGCGGAGACCGCGGATGTGCTGCTGGCCGGGCTGGTGCTGGCGATCGCCCGCTGGCGGGGCACCGATACCTTCGTGGAATTGGAGGGGCACGGGCGCGAACAGCTGCACCCCGGGCAGGATCTCGCGCGCACCGTCGGCTGGTTCACCAGCGTCTATCCGGTGCGGTTCGCCGCGGGCACCGATCCGGCGGGCACGCTCAAGGCGGTCAAGGAGCGGCTGCGCGCGCTGCCCGAGCACGGCATCGGTTACGGGCTGCTGCATCACCTACAGGGCCGGATCCCGGACGCGCGCCCGGAACTCGGGTTCAACTACCTGGGCCGGTTCACCGCGAGCGGGCAGCCGTGGCGGATGGATGCCGAGACGATGGTCGGCACGGTCACCGATCCGGACATGCCGCTGCGGCACGTAATCGGCCTGACCCCGGTGATCGTGGACGATGCGGACGGGCCGCGGCTGCTCGCCGACTGGGTGTGGGCGGGCGGGATCCTCACCGAGCAGGCGGCACGGGAACTCGCGGACAGCTGGTTCGCGGTGCTGACCGAACTCGCCGCGCTCACCGAGAGCGGGCGCACCCCGTCGGATTTCCCGCTGCTCGAACTCGACCAGTCCGAAGTGGACGGTTTCGCCGAGCGGCACGGCCGGATCGCGGATGTGCTGCCGCTTTCGCCGCTGCAGCAAGGGATCCTGTTCCACAGCCAGTACGAGGGCGAGGGTGTCGAGGTGTACACCCTGCAGGTGCTCGCCGAACTGGAGGACGCCGATCCGGAGCGGTTGCGCCGGGCCTGTGCCGCGCTGGTGGAGCGCCATCCGGTACTGCGCACCGTGTTCGACCACCGGCGCACCGGGGAACCCGTGCAGGTGGTGCGTGCCGAGGCGCCGGAGACCTTCCGCCGCGCCGCGGGGGATCCGGACGAGGTCGCCGATACCGAACGGATGCGCCGCTTCGACCTGGCCGCCGGTCCGCTGGTGCGGTTCACCCTGGTCGAGAACGGGGACCGGCGCAGCCGCCTGGTGTGGACCACGCACCACATCCTGGTCGACGGCTGGTCGATGCCGATGCTGGCCCGCGAACTGCTCGCCCTGTACGCGGGGGAGACCGAACCGGCCCCGGTGCGCCCCTACGCGGACTACCTCGCCTGGCTCGCCGAGCAGGACACCGAGGCGGCACGGGAAGCCTGGCGCGGGCTGCTCGACGGAGTGGACGGGCCGACCTTGCTCGACCGGGGCGCCGCACGGGAACCGGCCCTTCCGCACTCGGCCATCCTGGAACTCACCGCCGCGGAAACCGCGCGGTTGAGCGAACTCGCCCGCTCGGCCGAGCTGACCGTGAACACCGTGGTGCAAGGCTGCTGGGCGGTGCTGCTCGGCCGCGCGACCGGGCGCACCGATGTGGTGTTCGGCGCGACCGCCTCGGTTCGGCCACCGGAACTGCCCGGGGCCGAGGAGATCGTCGGCATGTTCCTCAACACCACCCCGGTGCGCGCGGGCCTGCCACCACACCGCCGGTTCACGGAACTGTTCACCGAACTGCAGGAGCAGCAGTCGGCGCTGCGCGAACACCAGCACCTCGGGCTCTCCGAGATCACCGGGGCCGGGGAACTGTTCGACACCGCGGTGGTCTTCGAGAACTTCCCGTTCGGTGAGCTCGGCGGGGATCCGCTGGTGCGCGCCTGGGCCAGGGACGCGCGGCACTATCCGTGCAGCCTCGTGGTGGAACCCGGACAGCGGCTGCGGGTGCGCTTCGATCACCTGCCCGGAGTGGACATCGAGCCGATCCTGCGCGGTTTCGAACGGATCCTGCGCGCGGTGCTCGCCGATCCGGGTGCGCCGATCGGCTCGGTTCCCGTGCTCGACGGGGACAGCGTGCTGCACGGCCCCGAGGGCAGTACCGAGCTCGACGTGTTCACCGCGGTTCGCGCGCACGCCGAACGCGCACCCGATGCGGTCGCCATCGTGGACGAGACCGGGGCGACCGGTTATGCCGAACTCCTCGCCCAGGCCGGCGGGATCGCCCGCGCGGTACCCGAGGGCGAACTCGTCGCGCTGCTCGCCGAACCCGGCGCCGGATTCGTGGCCGCGGTGCTCGGCGTGCTCGCGGCGGGCGGGGCCTATCTCCCGCTCGATCCGGGGGCGCCGGTCGCGCGCACCGCGGGCATGCTCGCCGACGCGCGGGTATCTACCTTGCTCGCGAGTGCGCAGAACCGGGAGCTCGCCGAACGGATCGCAGCCGAGCACCCGGTCGAGGTGCGGCCGTTGAGCGCGGAACCGGGAGCTGCCGTCGATCCCCGCGGCGGGCCGCAGGACCTGGCCTACGTCATCTTCACCTCCGGATCGACCGGCAGGCCCAAGGGCGCGATGGTGCAGCGCGGCGGAATGGCCAACCACCTGCATGCCAAGATCGCCGACCTCGGGCTGCGCGCCGGGGACACCGTGGTGCACAACGCCCCGCTCACCTTCGACATCTCGGTGTGGCAGATGCTCGCCCCGCTCGTGGTCGGCGGACGGCTGCGCATCGTGGATTCCGAGACCGCTGCCGATCCGGGTGCGCTGTTCGCGGTGCGCGCCACGATCCTCGAACTGGTGCCCTCGCTGCTGCGCGCCGCGCTGGACGAATGGGACGCCGGGGTTCCCGCACCCGAGCTGGGGCTGCGCTATCTGGTGGTCACCGGGGAGGAACTGCCCGCGGACCTGTGCGCGCGCTGGCTCGCCCGCTATCCGGGGATTCCGCTGGTGAACGCCTACGGCCCAACCGAGTGCTCGGACGATGTGACCCATGCGGTGCTCACCGAGGCGCCGGAGACCGTGCCGATCGGGGCCACCGTGCCCGGCACCCGGCTCTACGTGCTCGGGGACGAACTCGCCCCGGTACCGCGCGGGATCGCCGGGGAGCTCTACGTGGGCGGGCTCGGCGTCGGCCGCGGCTACACGCACGATCCGCGGCGCACCGCGGCCAGTTTCGTCCCCGATCCCTTCGGCGGACCGGGGCAGCGGATGTATCGCACCGGGGATCTGGTGCGGGTGCGCCCGGACGGGCAGCTGGAATTCCTGCGCCGCCGCGATGAACAGGTGAAGGTGCGCGGGCATCGCATCGAACTCGGCGAGGTCGCCGCGGGCCTGCGGACGGTGGACGGGGTGCGCGACGCGGCGGCGCACGTGTTCACCGACGGTGAGGGCCGCAGCCGCCTCGTCGGTTACCTCGCGCCCGCCGATCTCGATCCGGTGCGGGTGCGTTCGGCGGCCCGGTCGGTGCTCCCGGAGCACCTGCTGCCGAGCCAGCTGGTGCCGCTCGACGCGCTTCCCCTCACCGCGCACGGGAAACTCGACCGCAAGGCATTGCCCGCCCCGGATCCGGACCTCGCCGAGCTGTTCGCCGGGCGGGCACCGGAGACCGAACGCGAACACCTGCTGTGCCGGATCCTCGCCGAGGTACTCGGCCTGCCCGGCATCGGTGCCGAGGACGATTTCTTCACCCTCGGCGGCGATTCGATCTCCTCGATCCGGGTGGTCGGCATGGCCCGCGCCGAAGGACTCGAACTGACCGTGCGGGATGTGTTCACCCACCGCACCGCCGAGGCGCTGGCCACCGCGGCAGGGGAGACCGGCCACGCGGCACCGGAGGACGAGCAGCCGCTGCTCACCCTGGCCGAGGACGAGGCCGATGAGCTCGAACTGGGACTGAACTGAAAGGACCGACCATGGGACGCAGCGAATTCCTGCCGCTTTCCCCCCTGCAAGAGGGTTTGCTGTTCCAGGTGAAGTTCGACCGGGACAGTACCGATCCCTACCTGATCCAGGTGCTGCTCGACCTCGAGGGCGCACTGGATACCGCCGCGCTCGCCGAGGCGGCCGCGGCGCTGCACGCCCGCCATCCCGCGCTGCGCGCCTGTTTCCGGCACCGCAAACAGGGTGAGGCGGTGCAGGTGGTGCCCGAGCGGGTGGAACTCGACTGGACCGAGCTCGACGCCGCCCCCGCGGAACTCGAGGCCATCGCCGAACGGGACCGCCGCACCCGGTTCGATCCGGCGAACCCGCCGCTTTCCCGGTTCACCCTGGTGCGCACCGGGGAACACACGCACCGTCTCATGTGGACGGTGCACCACCTGGTCGCGGACGGCTGGTCGATGCCGATCCTGCTCGCCGAACTCGCCGCGTGCTACGCGGGTGCCCCGCTGGAGCCCGCGCGCCCGTACCGGGACCACCTCGCCTGGCTCGCCGGTCAGGACACCGCGGCCGCACGGCAGGCCTGGCGCACCGCGCTCGACGGGGTGCGGGAACCGACAAGGCTCGCCGCCGCGGACACCGCGGGCGGCCTGCCCGAACAGCGCACCGAGCTGCTCGATGCGGAACTGAGCGCGGCGCTCACCGAACGGGCCCGCGCGCTCGGGATCACCATGAACACCGTGTTCCAGGGCTGCTGGGGGATTCTGCTCGGCGCGCTCACCGGGAGCACCGATGTGCTCTTCGGCGCGGTGCACTCCGGGCGCTCCGGGGAACTGGCCGGGGTGGAGTCCATGGTCGGGATGTTCGCGAACACGCTGCCGGTCCGGGTGCGTCCGCGCCCGGGGGACACCCTCGCGGAAACCCTCGCCGCGGTGCAGTCCGGGCAGTCCGCCCTCGAAGGGCACCGGCACCTCGGGCTTGCCGAGATCCAGCGGCTGGCCGGGATCGGCGAACTGTTCGACACGGTGCTCGCGTTCCAGAGCTACCCGCTGCGCGCCGCCGAAGGACTGGGCGAGGTGCGCGTCGCGGATGCCGATATCCGCACCGCGATGGGATTCCCGGTCGGGCTCACCGTGCTGCCCGGGGAACGGATCGAACTGCGGCTGCAGTACCTCCCGGGCGCCCTCGCCGAACCGGGAAACCTGCTCGACCGGCTGCGGCGGCTGCTCGAAGCCTTCGCCGCGGATCCGGACATCCGGCTGGCCCGGCTGCGGCTGCACGCCGGGGACGAACCCGCGATGCTGCGCGGTGCGCACGCCGAACCCGGTCGGGCACTGGTTCCCGATCTGGTGTGCGGGGAACCCGAGGCGATCGCGGTGCGCTGCGGGCAGGGAGCGCTGACCTACCGGGAATTCGAGGAGCGGGTGAACCGGCTCGCGCACCGGCTGCGCGCGCACGGGGCGGGGCCGGGCGAACTGGTGGCGATCACCGCACCGCGCGGAATCGAGCTGCTGATCGCCGCCTACGGGGTGCTGCGCAGCGGGGCGGCCTATCTGCCCATCGATCCGGAGTACCCGGCCGAGCGCATCGAGATGATGCTCGCCGACGCCGAACCGATGCTCGTGCTCACCGGCGCGGACTTCGACGCGGACCGGGAGGTGCCCGCGACCCGTCCGGAGATCACCATCCGCGGCGAGGATCCCGCCTATGTCATCTACACCTCGGGTTCCACCGGGCGGCCCAAGGGCGTCGTGGTGCCGCACGCGGCGTTCGCGAACCTGGTGCACGACATGACCGCGCGGTTCGGGATGCGGCCCGGTGACCGGATGCTGGCGGTGACCACCTTCGGTTTCGACATCGCCAACCTCGAACTGTGCTGCCCGCTCGCCGCCGGTGCCACCGTGGTGCTCGCCGAACCGGAGACGGTGCGGGACCCCGAAACGCTCGCCGAGGCGGCCGCCCGCGCCTCCATCATGCAGGCCACCCCGAGCCTGTGGCGTTCCCTGCTGGACTGCGCGGGGGACCGGCTCGCCGGACTGCGCGCCCTGGTCGGCGGGGAGGCGCTGGACGAACCGCTCGCCGCCGCGCTGCGGGCCGCCGGATGTGTTCCGGTGAACCTGTACGGGCCGACCGAGACCACGATCTGGTCCACCGCCGGCGCGCAGGACGGCACCCGGACGGGCGCGCCCGCCATCGGCACCCCGATCACCGGAACCCGCGCCTATGTGCTCGACGAGGCGCTGCGCCCGGTTCCGCCCGGTGTGCGCGCAGAGCTGTATCTCGCCGGAATCGGGCTGGCGCACGGTTATCTGCACCGGCCGGGGCTGACCGCGAGCCGGTTCCTCGCCGACCCCTTCGGCGCACCGGGACAGCGGATGTACCGCACCGGGGACGTGGTGTCGATCGGCGCGGACGGGCAACTCGACTATCACGGGCGATCGGACAACCAGGTCAAGATCCGCGGGCACCGCATCGAACTCGGTGAGGTGGAGGCGGTGCTGGCCGAACACGATCGGGTGCGTGCCGCGGCCGCGATCGCGCACGACTACGGCGACGGGGATGTGCGCCTGACCGGGTACGCCCTCGGCGAGGTCACCGAAGCCGAACTGCGCACGCACGCCGAAACCCGCCTTCCCTCGGCGCTACGGCCTTCCGCGCTGCTCGTGCTCGGGGAATTCCCGATGACCCCGAACGGCAAGATCGACCGGGCCCGGCTGCCCCGGCCCGAGCAGTGGCACAGCGGCGGCGGGCGCGGTCCGCGCAACCGGCTCGAGGAAACCCTGTGCGGGTTGTTCGCCGAAGTACTCGGCCGGGAATCGGTCGGTATCGACGAGGACTTCTTCGCGCTCGGCGGGCATTCGCTGCTGGCCACCACCCTCGTGGCGCGGGTGCGCAGGAGCCTGGACGCGGAACTGGCGATCCGCGCCCTGTTCGAGGCGCGCACCGTGGCCGAGCTCGCGGTGCGGATCGCGGGCGCGGACAAGGCCCGCTCGGTGCCCGAGCCCCGGCATCCGCGCCCCGATGTGCTGCCGCTTTCCTCGGCACAGCAACGGTTGTGGTTCATGAACAAGCTCGGGGACGCGGGCGGAACCTACACGATCCCGCTCGCCGTCCGGTTGCACGGTGAGCTCGACAAGGACGCGCTACGCGCCGCGCTGCGGGATGTCGTGGCCAGGCACGAGGTGCTGCGCACCGTGTATCCGGCCGTGGACGGCTCCCCGTATCAGGCGATCCTGGACGCCGAGGCGGGCAGCCCGAACCTGGTGCTGACCGAGACCACAGCCGCCGAACTGCCCGCCCTGCTCGCCGAACAGGCCGACACCGGATTCGACCTGGAGAACGGATTGCCGTTGCGGGCGCGGTGTTACCGGCTCGGCCCGCGTGAGCACGTGTTCCTGCTCGTGCTGCACCACGTCGCCGTGGACGGCTGGTCGATCGACGTGCTCTCCACCGACCTCGCCACCGCCTACCGGGCGCGCGCCGCGGGACGGGAACCGGAATGGGAACCGCTGGGCCTGCAGTACGCCGACTACGCGCTCTGGCACGCCGAACAGGACTACACCGCGCAGCTGGACTACTGGCGCGAGACACTGCGCGAGCTGCCCGGTGAACTCGCGCTGCCCACCGATTTCCCCCGTCCCGCGGCCACCACGCACCGCGGTGGCAAGGTGTGGTTCACCGTGGACGCCGAACTGTGCACCGCGCTGCGCGCACTCGCGGGCGAACACAACGCGAGCCTGTTCATGGTGGTGCAGGCCGGATTCGCGCTGCTGCTGCGCGCACTCGGCGCGGGCACCGACATCCCGATGGGCACCGCCGTCGCCGGGCGCCCCGACGAACGGCTGCACGGGCTGGCCGGACTGTTCGTGAACACCATCGTGCTGCGCACCGACACCAGCGGGGACCCGGACTTCGGCACGCTGCTCGCCCGGGTGCGCGAGCACGATCTCGCCGCCTTCGCCAATCAGGATGTGCCCTTCGAACAGGTGGTGCAGGCGTGCAACCCGGAACGCTCGCTCTCCCGCGAGGCGCTGTTCCAGGTCGGGCTCGCCTACGCCAACTATCACCACCCCGACATCCGGCTTCCCGGTCTGGACCCGCAGATCGAACTGGTGGATTCGGCGAGCGCGAAGGTCGACCTGACCCTGCTGTTCGACGAATTCCCCGAACACCTGCGCGGGGCCGTGGAGTACAGCGCCGACCTGTTCACCGAGGCCAGCGCCCAGTCCATCGCGGACCGGTTCGTCCGGCTGCTGCGCGCGGTCGCCGCCGAACCACGCCGCCCGCACGCCCGCTACGACCTGCTCGGCGCGGCCGAACGCACGCGGCTGACCGTCGACTGGGCGGGAACCGAACCCGGACAGCCGGACACCATGCCCGCCCTGTTCGCCCGCGCGCTCGCCCGGAATCCGCGGAAGGCGGCGGTCAGCAAACACGGCCGCGAGCTCAGCTACGCGGAACTCGAGGACCGGGCGAACCGGCTGGCGCATCTGCTGCGCGCGCACGGGGTGAGCGCGGGGGATTTCGTAGGGATCGCCTTCGGCCGTGAACCCGGACTGGTGGTCGCGGTGCTCGCCGTGCTGAAAGCGGGCGCGGCCTTTCTGCCCATCGATCCCGGTTATCCGCCCGAGCGCATCGAGTACATGCTCGCCGACGCCGCGCCGGCACTCGTCCTCGCCGACGCGGCCGCCGGGCTGCCCGGTGCGCACCTGGTGTTCGAGGAGCTGGAGCTCGATGCGCATCCCGCGAGCGCCCCGCGGGTGCCCATCCATCCGCAGCAGCCCGCGTACCTGATCTACACCTCGGGTTCCACCGGGCGCCCCAAGGGAACCGTGCTGCCGCACGCCGGGTTCGCCGAACTCGTCGCGGCCCGCAACGCCCGCCATGGCGCGGAAAACCACCGCGTGCTGCAGTTCTCCGCGCTGAGCTTCGACGCGTTCGCCGGGGAACTCGCGGACTCGGTGTTCGCGGGCAACACCCTGGTGCTGCTGGACGAGCAGCAGCGGCTCGGCGCGCCGCTCGCGGAATTGCTGGACACCGAGAACATCGGTTTCGCGGTGCTGCCCCCGGTGGTGCTCGCCGGAATGCCCGACGAGTGCACGATTCCCGAACGGGTCGCGCTCGCGGTGGCGGGGGAGGCCTGCGGGGAGGACGTGGTGCGCCGCTGGGCGCCCGGGCGGCGGATGCTCAACCTCTACGGTCCGACCGAGGCGACCGTATGCGCCACCATCTCCGATGACCTCGATCCGGACCGGCCCGGCAGGCCGCCGATCGGGCGCCCGCTCGGCGGCAAACGGTTGCGGGTGCTGGACGAACTGCTGCGCCCGGTACCGGCCGGGGTGACCGGGGAGCTCTACCTCTCCGGCGGGCTCGCACTCGGCTATCACGGCAGGCCGGGCCTGACCGCGAACCGGTTCGTCGCCGACCCGTTCGGCGAACCGGGGCAGCGGATGTATCGCACCGGGGATCTGGTGCGCTGGCGCCCGGACGGACAGCTGGAGTTCCTGGGGCGCACCGACGAACAGGTCAAGGTGCGCGGATTCCGGATCGAGCTCGCCGAGGTGGAGGCCGCGCTCGCCGCCCATCCCGGCGTGGGCGCGGCGGTCGCGGTCGCCCAGGGGGACCGGCTGATCGGGTACGTGCTCGCCGAACAGGACATCGAGGAACAGCTGCGCGCGCACCTGGCCGAGCGGTTGCCGCAGTTCATGGTGCCCAACGTGATCGTGTGCCTCGAGGCGTTCCCGACCGGGCCGAGCGGCAAGGTGGACCGGGACCGGTTGCCCGCGCCCGCACCCCGCGCCCGGGCCGCCCGCGCGCCGCGCACCGAGGCCGAACGGGTGCTGTGCGCGGTCGTCGGTGAAGTCCTCGGCGCACCCGCGGATGTGGCCACGGACTTCTTCGCCGAGGGCGGTAACAGCATCCGCTCCATCCAGGTCGTGGACCGGGCCGCGAAGGCCGGGCTGCGGCTGCGGGTCGCCGACCTGTTCACGCATCGCAGTGTCGCCGAACTGGCCGCGGTCGCCGAACCGGAGAGCGCGATCGCGGACACCGGCACCGATCCGTTCGCCACCGTGCTCCCGATCCGCGCGGACGGTCCGCTGCCGCCGCTGCTGTGCCTGCACAGCGGGCTCGGGCTCAGCCTGCCCTACCTCGGGCTCACCGAACACCTCGATCCCGGGCGCGGCATCCACGGCATCCAGTCCCCCTACGTGGCCGAGGGCGCCCCGCTGCCGCGCAGCCTCGCCGCACTCGCCGGGCAGTACCTGCCGCTGATCCGGGAACTGCGCCCGCACGGCCCGTACCACCTGTTCGGCTGGTCACTCGGCGGGATGCTCGCGCACGAGATCGCGGTGCGCCTGCAGGCCGAGGGGGAACAGGTCGGCTACCTCGGGATCGCGGACAGTTACCCGCCCCATGCCGCGGATCCGCTCCCCGGGGAGGCCGAAATGCTCGCCTCGTTCCTGGAAACCATCGGCTGCCCGGCCGAACCGGGCCTGACCAGGGCGCGGGCCAGGGAACTCGCCCGCGCCGGATCCGGGCCGCTCGCCGCCCTGGACGAGGAACGGTTCGAACGGATGGTGACCGCGATGTCCGCGCACGCCCGGCTCGGCGCGCGGTGGACACCCGGGAGCTTCGACGGGGACCTGCACCTGTTCACCGCGCGCGGTGCGGAACCACTGGCCGCGCGCTGGACCGAGGCGATCACCGGCCGGGTGCACCGCACCGCACTGGATGCCGGGCACGAGGAACTCATGCGGGCCGAACCCCTCGCGGTGATCGGCGCGGCGATCGAGGAGGAACTGCGATGACCGCGGGAACACTGCCCGCCCTGCCTGCCCTGCCACCCGCCCCGCTGGCCACCGCCACCGAGGTGCTCGCGGTGACCGGGAGGCGGCTGCGCCACCTGGTCCGCGGTCCCGGGCGGCTCGTCGGGCTGGTGATGAACCCGCTGGTGATGATGATCGGCATCGGGTATCTGTTCCGCGGCGCGCTGGTGCTGCCCGGAAGCCAGGACTACGTCGGCTATCTGATGGCGGGCGCGTGCGCGCAGCTCGGCCTGGCCGGGATCGGGCCGACCGCGGTCGCCGTGGCCATGGACCTGCGCGGCGGGCTGGTGGACCGGTTCCGCTCGCTGCCGATCTCCCGTGCCGCGGTGCTGCTCGGGCACACCCTCGCGGATCTGGTCGCCTCGCTCGCCGGGCTGGTGCTGATCCTTGCGGTCGGGTTCGGGCTCGGCTGGCGGGTGCACACCGGATTCTGGTCCTTCCTCGCCGGATTCGGCCTGCTCGCGGTGTTCTGCTATGTGCTGCTGTGGGTGGGCGTGCTCGTCGGGATGATCGTGCGCAGCCCCGAATCCATCGACTCGATCGGCAGCCTGATCGTGGTGCTGTTCGGGTTCCTGTCCAGTGCCTTCCTCGCGGTCGGTGCCCTTCCCGGCTGGCTCGCCCCGATCGCGGCGTGGAATCCGGTGAGCGCGATCGCGGACCTGGTGCGCGGACTGTGGGGCAACCCGGTGCCGCCCGGTGCCGGGTTCGCCTCGGCCCATCCCGGACAGGTGCTGGTCATCGCGCTCGGGGTGATCTTCTGCTGCACCGCGAGCATCAGCCTGCGCCGGTACGCGCGCCGATGAGTGGTACCAGTACCACTGTGCCGGGCTCGGCCGCTAGTCCATGATGGGGTGACACCAGCAGGAGGGAGAAACCGGTGACCAAGGCGGGTTATGTGGCGCGCGGGATCGCGCTGTCCGGGCTCGCGCTCTACGGAGTGCTGCTCGTGCTGTGGCTGTGCGTGGTGGCCACGTTCAGCTGCATCGGCGTCGGAGTTCCCCTGCTGTCCTCCGCCTTCGGCGCGATCCGCGGGCTTGCCCGCACCGGACGGCGGCTCGCCCGCGACTGGTCCGGGGTCTCCGCGCCGGAACCGGAACCGGAACCCGATTTCGGTCCCGGGGTCGCCGCCGGACTGCGCAGGCTGCACTGGCGGATCGGGGACGCGACCATGTGGCGCGAGCTCGGCTGGGCGGTGGTGAACCCGGTCAGCGGCGCGGTTTCCGCATTCGTACCGGCCGCGCTCGCGCTCAACGGGCTGTTCGGCATCGTGCTCGCCGCCCTGTGGTGGCAGGGCATCCACCTCGGCACGAACAACTGGTACGCCTTCATCCCGATGAACAGCGCCGCCTCCCCGTATCTCGCCCTGGTGTTCGGCCTCGTGCAGCTCGCCGTGTGTGTACCGGTCGCCCCGCTGTTCGTCCGCGGGCACGCCGCGCTCACCGCGGGAATGCTGCGTCCCTCCGAGCGCACTCGGCTGAACAGGCGGGTGGAGCACCTGACCAGGACCCGGACCGAGGCCACCGACAGCCAGGCGAGCGAACTGCGCCGGATCGAGCGCGATCTGCACGACGGGGCACAGGCACGGCTGGTCGCCATGGGCATGACCATCGACGCGGCGGAGAACCTGCTGGAGAGCAACCCGGAAGCGGTGCGGGCCCTGCTCAGCGAGGTCAAGGCGAGCTCCCGCAAGGCGCTCGACGAACTGCGCGACCTGGTGCGCGGTATCCATCCGCCGGTGCTCGCCGACCGCGGGCTCGCCGATGCGATCCGCGCGCTCGTCATGGAAAGCCCGCTGCGTGTGGATGTGACCGCGGAGCTGTCCGGGCGCGCCGCCCCGCCGATCGAATCGGCCGCCTACTTCGCCGCGAGCGAGGCGTTCAGCAATATCGTCAAGCACGCGCACGCCACCAGCGCCGAGATCCGGGTGTCCCACCGGGAGGGCATGCTGCGCGTCGAGGTCGGCGACAACGGGTGCGGTGGCGCGGATCCCGCGCGCGGCACCGGGCTCGCGGGCGTCGAGCGCAGGCTCGGTTCCTTCGACGGGTTCGTCACCGTGGTCAGCCCGGTCGGCGGGCCGACCCTGGTGACCATCGCCATCCCGTGCGAGCTCGACGAGCGGACCGCGGTGTAAGCGCCCTGTCAGCGCGCCCGCCCATACTCGGGTGCATGAACCCATTCGACGACGAGCAGGGCAGCTTCCGGGTACTCGTCAACGCGGAGGGACAGCACTCGCTGTGGCCCGCCTTCGCGGAGAACCCGGCGGGCTGGACCGTCGCGCTCGAGGACACCGACCGGCTCAGCGCGCTCGCGTACGTCGAGGAGCACTGGACGGACATGCGCCCGGCAAGCCTGCGTTCCTAGGCGAGGCGGGAGTGGAGTTCGCGATCGAGACGGCAGGGCTCGGCAAGTCCTACCGGAATCACGTGGCGCTGCGCGGTGTGGACCTCGCGGCCCGGCCGGGCACCGTGCTCGGGGTGCTCGGGCCGAACGGGGCCGGGAAGACCACCACGGTGCGTATCCTGGCCACCCTGCTCGCCCCGGACAGTGGGCGCGCCCTGGTCGCCGGGCACGATGTGGCCCGCGAACCCAAGCTGGTGCGCCGCCGGATCGGGCTCGCCGGGCAGTACGCCGCGGTCGACGAGATGCTCACCGGCCGGGAGAACCTGATCCTGCTCGGCACCCTGCTGCATCTGGGGCGGCGCAGGGCGAAACGGCGCGCCGCGGAACTGCTCGACCGGTTCGCCCTCACCGAGGCCGCCGACCGCAGGCTGAGCACCTATTCCGGTGGCATGCGCCGCCGCCTCGACCTGGCCACCTGCCTGATCGCCGAACCCGCGGTGCTGTTCCTGGACGAACCCACCACCGGTCTCGACCCGGCCAGCCGCATCCAGTTGTGGGCCAACATCCGGGGTCTGGTCGCCGAGGGCGTCACGGTCCTGCTCACCACCCAGTATCTCGACGAGGCCGACGAACTCGCCGACCAGATCGCGGTGATCGACGGTGGCCGGGTGATCGCCGAGGGCACCCCGGAACAGCTCAAGCGCAAGGTCGGCAGCGACCGGATCGAGGTCACCCTCGCCGCGGCGGCCGATGTCCCGGCCGCGGCGCGCGCGGTGGCCACGGTGTCCGCCGGTGTCCCGGTCACCGATGAACGGGCGGGCCGGATCGCGCTGCACCTCGAGGACGGAATCGACGGCATCGCGGCGGTTTCCGGGGCACTGGCGGCCGCGGGGATACCGGTGACCGATTTCGCGGTGCGCCGCCCGACGCTCGACGACGTGTTCCTCGAACTCACCGAGCACTAGGCTGGGTGCCATGGTGCGCATGATCGAACCGCCGGCCGAACCGGCGATGACCAATGCCGATCCCTTCGGGCTTCTGGTGGAATACCTCGACTTCTACCACGAGGCGGTGCTCCGCAAGTTCGACGGAATGCCCGAAACCGAGGCCCGGCGCAGCAGGTTGCCCTCCGGGTGGAGCCCGATCGAACTGCTCAAGCATCTGATCCACATGGAATGGCGCTGGACCGAGTGGCGATTCCTGGGGACACCGGCGGAAAACCCGTGGCCGGAGAACGGCCCGGACGGGAACTGGCAGGTGCCCGCGGAGGAATCGCTCGACTCGCTGCTGGCCGAGCTCCGCACGCGCTGGGCCCGCACCAGGGAGATCATCGCCGCGACCCCGCCGGAGGAGATCGCGGCCAGCGGTGGCGGTTTCGGGCCGGAGGATCAGCGCCCGACCCTGGTGTGGACGCTGTTTCACATGCTGCAGGAATACGTCCGGCACGTCGGTCATCTGGACATCGCCCGCGAACTCAGTGACGAGACGATCGGGGAGTAGCCAGCGCAGAGTGGTCAGCTCAGCCAGTCCTTGGCGAGTGCGGTGGCGGCCTCGGTCAGCAGGGGGGCCGCTTCGGCGATGCAGCGGGCCGGATCCGGTTCGATCGCGGTGAGCGGATAGGCCGCCGTGATTCCCGCCGTGTGCAGGGTTTCCTGGTCGAGCAGGCTGCGTCCGGCCACCGCCACCACCGGGATTCCGGCGGCCCGGGCGCGGGTGGCCACCCCGGAGGGAACCTTGCCGTACAGGGTCTGCTCGTCCAGCGAGCCCTCCCCGGTCACCACCAGCCGTGCCCCGGCCAGTGCCGCATCGAAGCCGAGCAGTTCGGCCAGCACGTCGAATCCGGCCCGCATCCGCGCGCCGAGCAGGGCGAGTGCCGCGAATCCGACCCCGCCCGCGGCTCCGGCGCCCGGCGCGTCCACCCAGCCGGGACCGGCCAGTTCGGCGAACCGGCGCAGTCCGGCCTCGAGCACCGGGATGTCCTCGGGTCCCGCGCCCTTCTGCGGGCCGTACACCGTGGCGGCGCCCTGCGCACCGAGCAGCGGATTGTCCACATCGCTGGCGAGCACGAACTCCGTCGCGGACAGCCGGGTGTCCATTTCGGACAGATCGATCCGGTCGAGCTCGCGCAGCGCGCCACCGCCCGGGGCCAGCGCGGTACCGGAGCCGTCCAGCAGCCGGGCGCCGAGCGCGGTGATCATGCCCGCCCCGCCGTCGGTGTTCGCGCTGCCGCCGATTCCGAGCACGATCCGCCGCGCCCCGGAGTCCAGGGCCGCGGCGATCAGCTCCCCGGTGCCCGCGCTGGTGGCGGACAGCGCGGCCGGGTTCCCTCCGGGCAGCCGGCGCAGCCCGGAGGCCTCGGCCAGTTCCACGATGGCGGTGTCCCCGGCGACCGCGTACTCCGCGTGAACCGGTTCCCCCGTCGGGCCCTGCACGGTGACCTCGACCCGCGCGAATCCGGCGGCGAGCGCGGCGGCCACGGTGCCGTCCCCGCCGTCGGCGAGGGGCAGGCGGCGTAACGGGACGGAGGGAACGGCCGCGCTGATTCCTCCGGCGACCGCGTCCGCCACATCGGCCGCGGTCAGTGAGCCCTTGAACTTGTCCGGGGCGATCAATACGTGCGCGGACGAGGGAGCGCTCTCGATCTCCACCGGTATCGTTCCTCCTGGATGTCCGTGGGCGGAGATCACCCTACCGGCTTTCTCGGTCAGCGGAACAGCGCTTCCACGCCGTTGACCCCGAAGTAGACGGCGAAGATCACCGCGAGCACGGTCAGCAGCCAGCCCGTTTCCCGCCACTTCCCCTTGCACACCTTGATGAGCACGAACGCGATGAGCCCGGCACCGACCCCGTTGGTGATCGAGTAGGTGAACGGGATGATCGCGATCGTCAGGAACACCGGGATGACGTAGTCCGATTCGTGCCACGGGATGTTGCGGCACTGGGCCATCATCATGGCGCCGATGACCACGAGTGCCGGTGCGGCCGCCTCGGCGGGGACGACGCTGGCCAGCGGGGTGAAGGCCAGTGTCGCGGCGAACAGCAGCCCGGTGACCACGCTGGCGAGCCCGGTGCGCGCGCCCTCGCCGACACCCGCGGCCGATTCCAGGAACACCGTGTTCGGTGAGGCTCCGGTGGTCCCGCCGACGACGGCCCCGATCCCGTCCACGAACAGGATCCGGTTCATCCGCGGAATCCTGCCGTCCCTGGCAAGACCCGCCTCGTCGGAGACGCTGGTGATCGTGCCCATCGCGTCGAAGAAGCCGGAGAGCACGAGGGTGAACAGGAAGACGGTGGCCGCGATCGGCCCTGCGGTGACGAATCCGCCGAACAGATCGATGTGGCCGAGCAGGCTGAAATCCGGTGCCGAGACCAGGCTGTCCGGCACCTTCGGGGACACCAGCTGCCACCCGGAGACGTGGAACACCTCGTTGAGCACGATCGCCAGGACCGTTGCCGCCACGATGCTGATCAGGATCGCCCCGGGCACCTTGCGCGCGGTGAGCACGATCATCAGCAGCAATCCGAAGCAGAACACCGCCATCGGCCAGCCGACCAGGTGCCCGTTGATGCCGAGCCGGACCGGGACCGTGGAATGCGCCGAATCCGGGGTCCTGGTCACGAAACCGGCGCTCACCAGGCCGACGAGCGCGATGTAGAGACCGATGCCCACGGTCAGCGCGGTCTTGAGCGGTTTCGGGATGGCGTTCATGATCCGCTCGCGCAGCCCGCCGAGCACCATGGCCACGATGCAGACGCCTTCCAGGATCACCAGTCCGAAGGCCTGCGGCCAGGTCATGGCCGGGGCCATCTGGAAGGCGACGACCCCGTTCACCCCGAGCCCGGCGGCAAGGGCGAGCGGCGCGTTCCCGACCAGTCCCATGAGGACGGTCACCACGGCGGCGGAGAGCGCGGTCGCGGTGGTGAGTTCGCCGGTGCTCAACCGGGCGCCGGTGATGTCCGCCGAAGCGCCGAGAATGAGCGGATTGAGCAGTACGATGTAGACGATCGCCACGAAGGTGGTCACGCCGCCGCGGATTTCCCTGCCGACGGTGCTTCCCCGGCCCCGGATCTCGAAAATCCGCTCGAACAACGGGGTTCGCGGTGGTGGTGGGCTACCGAGACGAAGCTCGGATTCGGTTCGGGTCATGCGTCCTTCCCCTTGCCGGTGGGCGTGTCGCACCGAGCCAGCGCCGCTGCGGCGCCGGATGTGCGGGACGAATTCGGTTTTTGTTGCCTACCAACACAATTGGTGCTCCGGTCAGCACCTGTGAATGATCAGTACTCGATGCGCTCGGAGTGGTTCAGCCACGCGGAGAACGGCGCGAAACCGTCCACTGTGGACACCTTGCGCACCGGCACGTTCCAGCTGTCCCGGGGTTTCTCGAACAGCTCGTAGAAGGCGCGGTCGTCGAAACCGGCCCGGGCCGCGTCCTCCCGGTCTCCGGCGTAGAGCACCCGGTCCACCCTGGCCCACAGCGCGGTGGTCAGGCACATCGGGCAGGGCTCACAGGAGGAGACCAGCACGCAGCCGGAGAGGGCGAAGCTGCCGAGTTCCGCGCAGGCGGCCCGGATCGCGGTGACCTCGGCGTGCGCGCTCGGATCCAGGTTCGCGGTGACCCGGTTGGTGCCGATGGCGATGACCCGTTCGGAGTCCGCGACCAGCGCCCCGAACGGGCCGCCGCCTTTCTCGACGCTTTCGGTGGCGAGCCGGATCGTCTCGGCGAGCCATTCGGTTTCCCGGCTGGTATCGGTGAACATGGATCGGCTCCTCACAGTTCGAGAATGTGCTCGGGTTTGATGGGTACGCGGTCGAGGGCCAGTCCGGTCGCCGCGCGGATCGCGTTCGCGATGGCCGGGGTGGACGAGACGGTCGGGGGTTCGCCGACTCCGCGGACGCCGTACGGTGCGTGCGGGTCGGGGCGTTCGAGGATGTGGGTG
>NZ_JALM01000075.1 GCF_000737195.2 Sciscionella sediminilitoris | reverse complement strand
TTCCTTGATGAAGCACTAGTTCGTCCCTAGGTGGGTGCCGAGGAACGCGATCTGCTCGGTGACCACCTGCTCGACCACCGGCGGGTGGTAGACGGTGAAATGGTCCGCCGGAAAGTGCTCGAGTACCGCGCGGGGAGCGGAATCGGCGACCTTGCGGGCGATCGCCGGATCGATCAGGTTCTCCCGGTCGCAGGCGCAGATCAGCAAAGGGCAGCGCACCTTTCGGGCATCGGCCGCCGCGTTGTAGAACAACATGCCCAGCCCGGAACTCGCGGTGATGCGATTGTCGAACTCGTAGCCGGGCGGGGTGACCGAATCCCAGCCTTCGAGCGCGCCCGGCTGGTTGACGAAGGCGAGCTCTCCGGGTTTCCCGACCAGCCGCACATACCGGCGGGGCAGGCGCAGCGCGGAGCGGACGAGATCGCTGAGGATCGGCCCGGTGAACCGGGCCAGGTGGCGGATTCCGGCCCGTGCGACGACCGCGCGCCCGGAGAGCACCGGGCATTGCACGACGGCTGCCCGCAGCTCCGGATGCCGTGCGGCGGCCGCGACAACATGGCTCGCGCCGAAGGAGGTCCCCCACAGCGCGAGGCGCCCGGCATTGATCTCCGGATGTGCGGCGGCGAACGCCAGTGCCGCATCCACATCTGCGGCGTACCGGCGCTGACTGACCAATTGCCGCGGGGTTCCCCCGGATTCGCCGAGGTGCCGGAAGTCGAAGGCCAGTACCGCGATTCCCGCCGCGGAGAACCATTTCTCGTACTGGCCGAGCATCATCTCGTGGGTCGCTCCGCCGCCGTGCACGAGTACGACGGCCGGGTGCGGTCCCGCGCCGTCCGGCAGGGTGAGCCAGGCGGCGCATCGGTCGCCGCCGGAGGAAAAGCTGGTGCGGATGGTCATGCAACCTCATTAGGTACGATGTACGTGAACGACTCCAGTTAAACACGTACCTTGTACGTAATCAAGGAGAGGTATGCCCGCGCCACGGAAGTTCACCAAGGAGCAGCTGTGCGAGGCCGCGCTCGCCCTCGTCGACGAGCACGACCTCGCCGGTCTGACCATGCGCAGCCTTGCCGGGGCGCTGGGGACCGGTGCCATGACGATCTACAACTACGTGGAAGGGCGCTCCGGGCTCGAGCGTCTGGTCACCGAGGCGGTGATGGCTCAGGTCCGGTGGGAACCGGTGCCCGGGGACTGGGCGGGAGAGGTTTCCGCGATCGCCGAGGGAATGTGGCGTGCCGTGCGGGCGCATCCCCATGCCATTCCGCTCATCCTCACCCGGCGCAGCCTCGATCTCGGCACGCTCGAACCGGCCGAGGCTCTGCTGCGCGCCCTGGCGCGGTCCGGCCGTTCCGGCTCCGGACTTCTGGTCGCGTTCCGCGTAGTGTCCGGATATGTCACCGGTTTCGCGCAGGCCGAACTCGCCGGGCCGCTTTCGCTTGCCCACGGCGAGGATCCGGTCAGCGTCACCGAACGGATCGCGGAGCTGCCCGCGGACCGGTTTCCGAAACTGATCGAGATCGCACAGGCGGCGAGGGAGAGTGAGGCGGCCGAGGAATTCCGCGCCGGACTGGGTATCGTGCTGGCCGGTTTGGGGTGACGAATCCCCGGCGAGCCAGCACCGCGCCCCCCGAATTCGCCCGCACATCCTCGCTACGCTGACCGGATGGCGGTGCTTCTGGTGACCGGTATGTCCGGGGTGGGGAAGTCGACGGTGCTCGGCCTGCTGGAGCGGCGGGGCTATCGGGTGGTGGACACCGACCTCGGCGGCTGGATCGAGGATGCCCCGCTGCCCGGCGGAACCGGTATGGAACCGCAGTGGCGCGAGGACCGGATCGAGGCGCTGATCGCGGAACACGAGCGATCGGGCGAACCGTTGTTCATCGCGGGGACGGTCGTGAATCAAGGCGTGTTCTATCCCCGGTTCGCCGAGATCGTTCTGCTCAGCGCCCCGTTGCCGGTCATGCTCGAACGCATCGAGGCCCGCGGCACCAATCCGTTCGGCAAGACTTCCGGGGAACGCGAGCGCATCATCGCGGACACCGCCGAGATCGAACCGCTGCTGCGCTCCTCGGCCACCGTGGAACTCGATACCCGGCGGCCGATCACCGAAACGGTGGACCGGCTCGCGGCGCTCGCCGGTTCCGGAAACGGCTAAGCGGCCCGGGTTCCGGTGAGCGGGAAGGTTCCGCCGCCGGTGATGGTGACCGTTCCGGTGAAGGAATCGCCGTCGATACTGCCCTCGGCGCTGATGTCGAATGCCGCCGGTTCGGTCACCTGCGCGGTGAGGGTGAGATGCGTGCCGTCCACGGTGCCACTGGTGATGGGCACGGTGATCTCCAGCTGGGTGTCGAGGATGGAACCGGTGACGGCGCCGCCGCTGGTGTCGAGGCTCAGCACGAGGGCCTTGCTTCCCGCGGGATGGGTGAACGTGAGGTTCCAGGTGCCGTCCGGGCCGGTCTTGCCGCTCGGCGCGCTGGGCGCCTCGGCGGTGTCCGTGGTGAACGCGGGCGTGGAACCGTGTGCCGCGCCGAGTGCCGGTTGCCCGGGCTTCACCTCGAGGCCCGCGGAGTTCAGGAATCCGGCCATCATCCGGTAGAAACCGACCAGGAACAACAGTTCGATGATCTGGGCCTCGTCCCGGGTTTCGGCAAGCGCGGCCCAGGTTTCGTCGCGGACGTACACCTCGGCGCAGAGTTCGTCCACCGCGCGCAGCACGGCGGCATCGCTCGGCGACCATTCGGCACCGGCATCGGAAAGCGCCTCGATCTCGGCCTCCGTGGCACCGGCGCCGAGCGCGGCCGGTACGTGGTTGGCCCATTCGTAGGGCGCGTCGCAGCGCAGCGCAACCCGCAGGATGGCCAGTTCACGGATCCGGCCGTCGAGGGTTCCCTGGGCGAGCAGAAATCCGCCCAGCGGCTGGAAAGCCTGGGACAGCCCGGGATTGTGTGCCAGCACCTGGATCACGGTGTCCGCGCCGAGCCTGGCCAGTTTGCGCAGTTCGGGGCTCATGTCCGCGGTGGGGAGCGGTTGGATCCGGGGAGGTGTGGCCTGTGGCATGTCAGCTCCTTCGTTGTTCGGCGGGATCGAGCCCGAGCGCGGAACGCAGCGCGGCGGCTTCCTCGGTGCCGAGCATGGGGCGGGAATGGATGTCGATCAGGGCACCGGCGAGTAGCCGGTCCCCTTCGGTACCGGTGATGTCGATGCCCAGCACCCGGGACAACTGCTGTTGCAGTACCAGTACGGAAAGCGCCATCGCGGTGCCCACGGCGGCCCGCGTTCCGGTGTCGGTGCCCGGCGGATCGGCGCGCCGCGCGTCGTCCTCGGTGAGCCATTGCTGCCCGAGCTCCACCATCTTGTCGAACAGGGCGGTGGCGCCGCCTTCGGTGAGGGCGCGCGCCAGATACCGCTGATGCGGGCCGAGAGCGGCCCGCGCGACGGCCACATAGTTCACGCCGTTCGCCATCGGATCGGCGCGCACCCGCTCGTTGATCTGGCGCAGCACCTCCGCCAGATGTGCGTCGCACGCCTCGCGCAGCGCCTCCTTGCTGCCGAAATGATGCCGGACCAGTCCGGAGGAAACCCCGGCCGTCTCGGCGATTCCCCGGATGGTGGCCCGGTCGAAGCCGTGTTCACCGAAGTGCCACAGCGCCGCGTCCCGGATGCGGGCGCGGGCGGTGCGGTCCTCCGGTGAATCGGCCATGCCCGCCACGCTACTACACACGCGTGCAGTTTGCTACACGTTTGTGTAGTCAGATGTTGAATCCGCCGTCCACCGCCAACCGTGCGCCGGTGGTGTAGCTGCTGTCCGTACCGGCGAGATGGGAGACGGTGGCCGCGATCTCGCCGGGGTTGCCGTACCGGCCGAGCGCGGTGAATCCGTTCACGGTCTCGGCGGCCGGACCGTCGGCCGGGTTGAGATCGGTGTCGATCGGTCCGGGATCGATCTGGTTGACGGTGATCCCGCGCGGGCCGAGTTCGCGGGCGAGACCCTTGGTCAGCCCGCCGAGCGCGGCCTTGCTCATGGCGTACAGCGAGAATCCGGGGAACACCACGCGCTCGGCGACATTGCTGCCGATGTTGATGATGCGCCCGCCGGTGGGCAGGTGCGCGGCCGCCGCCCTGGCGATCAGGAACGGGGCGCGCACGTTCACCGCGACCGTCTCGTCGAACAATTCCTGGCCGAGTTCTTCGACGGGAGCGACGTGATAGGCGCCCGCGTTGTTCACCACGACGTCGATCCGGTCGTATTCGGCGAGCACCTGCCGCACGAGATCGGTCGCAGCTGCCGGATCCGCGCTGTCACAACGGATCGCGAGCGCGCGCCGTCCGGTGGCCTCGATCTTCGCGGTCACATCCGCTGCCGCAGCGGCGTCGCGCCGATAGGTGAGCGCGATGTCCATGCCGTCCTCGGCGAGCCGGTTCGCGATCGCCGCACCGATTCCCCTGCTGCCGCCGGTGATCAGGGCGACCTTGTTGTTTTTCGTTGTCATACCGCCATCCTGGGGCAGTGGCTGCGGTATCGCTGGCGAAGATCGGCCGTTACGTTCGGGCGCGCGCGATCAGATAGGCGAGCACCCCGATCAGCAGCCAGCCCGCCGCGATGAGCAGGGCGAGCCGGGAAGCCGATGCCAGTAGGGCGATCGTGAGCACGGTTCCGGCGAGCGGGATGAGCAACCACGGTCCGGCGCCGCGCCGCTTACCGAAATACCGGATGGCCGAGGCGTGCAGCAGCACGAAAGCGGTGAGCGCGCCGACGGTGACCATGGAGGAAAGCGTGTCCAGCCCATCCGGTTGCAGCGCCGCCCATACCGCGATCACCGCGGTGCACGCCGCGGAAAGCAGGATCGCGGTACGCGGGGTCCGGGTTTTCGGGCTCACCGTGGCCAGCCAGCCGGGCAGATGACCCTGACTGGCCATGCCGTACAGCAGCCGCCCGGCCGCGGCCTGGGCCACGAGGGCGGAGAACACCGGGCCGATCGCCTTGTACACACTCACCGAGATGCCGAGCCAGCCGCCGATCGCGCTGTGGATCAGCGCGTAGAACGCGGTGCCCTGGTCCTCCGGGTGCGCGGCGAGCTGTTCCGGGGTGATCGGCGAGATCAGCGAGGCGAGATAGGTCTGGACCACGAACAGGATGCCCGCGAGCCCGAGGCAGAACAGCAGTGCCTTGCCGACCTGTTCGGGCCCGCCGGTGTTCTCCTCGGCGAACCCGGCGATCGCGTCGAAGCCGAGGAAGGACAGCGCGGCCACCGAGGCGGCCCCGAGCAGCGCGCCCGTGGTGAGCCCGCCGGTCCCGGCCAGCGGGGAGAACCAGCCGCGCGCGGGACCGTGTTCGGCGAGCACGACGATGGCGCACACCACGAACACGACCAGCAGCACCAGTCCGACCGCGAGCACGATCATGCCGACCCTGGCGGCGATCCGCGCCCCGGCGAGGTTCAGCGCGGTGAACACGCAGATCGCGATCCCGGTGGCGAGCCAGGTCGGGATCGCCGGGGCCGCGGAATGCAGTGCGGTGCCACTGAGTAGCGCGGCAACCGAGGGAATGAACAGATAGTCCAGCCCGGCGAGCCAGCCCGCGAAGAAGCCGGGCGCCCTGCCGAGACCCGCCGTGGCATACGCGGAAACCGAGCCCGCGCGCGGCACCGCGGCCGACATCCGGGCATAGGACCAGGCGGTGAACCCGACGACGAGCGTGGCGACCACGAACACGAGCGCGCTCGCCCCGTCGCTTGCCGCATCGAGCACCCCGAAGATGCCGATGGGCGCGGTCGGGCCGATGAACAGCAGCCCGTAGACGATCAGGTCGCGGGCGGAAAGGGTGCGGCGCAGGCCGGGACTCTCGGACACAGCATCACTCCACAGTGGACTCGAGCCGAGCCTATCCAGCCGGAAAACTGTGGAACCATCTGTGCGCACATCATGGGGAGCTCGACTGAGACTGCCCACAACAACCCGGATCAGCGGCCTTGAATTGTGGAACAATAATGGCTAGGTTGAGTGGCGTGGTGAACGAGGAACCCGTGCCCGCCGGTGCGCAGGTGGCCGATGCGCTGCGGGTGCGCATCACCGAGGGCGGACTGCCGCCGGGCACCCAGCTGCGAGACACGGCGCTGGCCGCGGAGTTCGGGATCGCCCGGCACACCCTGCGCAATGCCTTGCGGCAACTGGAATACGAGGGCCTGATCAGTTACCGGATGCACAAGGGCGCGGTGGTCAAGACCCTGTCCACCGAGGATGTGCACGAGATCTACCGAGTGCGGCGCACCCTCGAACTGGCCGCCGTGCAGCAGAGCGCGCTCGCCGGATCCGCCGCCCTGCGCGGGCTCGAGGAGCGGGTGCGGGCCGCGGAGGTGGCGGTCGCGGGCGAATCGTGGAACACGGTCGGCACCGCGAGCCTGCGATTCCATCAGGCCCTGGTGGAACTGCTCGGCAGTCGCAGCATCGACCGGTTCTTCCAGGGCATCCTCGCGCAGTTGCGGCTCGCCTTCGCGGTCATGCCGGACGAGGCGCAGTGGCAGCCGCCGTGGATTCCGCGGGACCGGGAGATCTGCGATCTGGTGCGCGGCGGGCAGCGCGGCGCGGCGACCGCGGCGACCCGCCAGTACCTCGAGGACTCCGAGCTCGCCGTGCTCGATGTGGTCCGCGCCGACGAGATGAACGGGAGGAAATGACCGTGGTGGCTGCCGCGTACGAATCCGGAGAGGGCGCGCTCGATGTGGACCGGGACTTCTACCGGGGCCTCGCCGAGACCGGGCACGAACTGGTGGACGCCTTCGAGATCCCGATCCGGACCGGGAAAGCGTGGACCGTCCCGGAAGGCCATCTGTGCCGACTGGTCACTGTGGACGGTCCGCAGGTCGGCGATCTGAACATCTGGAACGCCGCGGATCCACGGGAACGGCTCTGGGCCGCGCGCACCAGGCAGCTGCAGCGCGCGCACGTGAGCACCTTCGACCGGCTGTGGTCGAACCTGCCGTTCCTGCGGCCGCTGGTCACCGTCACCGCCGACACGCTCGCCGGGTACGGCCAGGACGCCGACGGCGGCCGGGTGCACGATCTGCTCGGCAGCCGCTGCGATCCCTATGTGAACCGGATGCTCACTGGCGAGGATTTCGACTACCACTGCCATTCGAACCTGGTGCGCGCCGTGCTTCCCTACGGCCTGACCGAATTCGACGTGCACGATGTGCTCAACGTCTTCCAGTGCACCGGGCTCAACGAGGAAGACCGCTACTTCATGAAGGCCTGTCCCGCGCGGCCGGGCGACTACTTCGAATTCTTCGCCGAACTCGAACTGCTCTGCGCGCTGTCCACCTGTCCGGGCGGGGACCTCTCGGTGCCGATGTGGGGCCCCGATGCCGGGGATCCGCTCGAGGTGTGCCATCCCATCGGCGTCGAGGTGTATCGCCCGGATCCGGAGCTGCTGCGCGACTGGCGCAGGCCGGAGCGCGCCGCCTATGCGGGCGGGCACGGCCTGCGTGCCCCGGCCTGGCCCTCCTGAACGCGCCGCTCAGCCCAGCAGGGACGGCAGTTCTTCCGTGCTGCTCAGCCGGGAGCGCTTGCCGAGCATGCGTTCGGTGAGCAGGGTGTGCAGTTCCGGATCGGCATCGCCGCAGGCATCGGTGAGCAGCACGACCCGGTAATCCCGGTCCACGGCTTCGATGACCGTGGACAGCACCACTCCGCTCGTCGCGACCCCGGCGAGCACGAGGGTGTGCACGTCCCTGGCGCGCAGTTGCTCGTCCAGATCGGTGGTGGAGAAGGCGCCGATCCGGGTCTTGCGCACCTGGATGTCACCGGGTTCGGGGGCGACGCGCTCGTGTACGGCGGTGCCCGGCGCCTCGGCGTGCATGGCGGCGCGCCGTTCGGGATCGACCATCGCGGCCATGATGCTGCTCGGCGGGATCCGGTCGTAGTCCTGCTCGGTGAAGGCGACCCGGACGTAGCCGATGTGCCCGCCGCGTTCGCGCATCAGGGAAATGGCCCCGGCCGTGCGGTCGAGCAGATTCTCCGCATCGGGCAGGGATCCGATGATCCCGTTCTGGTAATCCATCACGAGCAGCGCGCTGTGCCGCGGATCGATGGTGTCGGTCATGAAACAGCTCCTCTTCAGTGGATTGTCCGGCCGAGTTTGCGGTCGGCGAGGGTGATAAGCAGTAGCAGCCCGCCCATGACGAGCAGAAAGGTCGCGAGCTGGTGCAGCCCGCCGGTGTCGGCGCGCTGTCCGTAGAAACCGCCCTGTGCGGCGGAAGCGACGATCGCGCCGAGATAGCTGAAGGTACGCAACAGCCCGGCCGAGGTGCCGATGCTGTCCGGATTCGCTTGGTGGTAAACGGAATTCTGCAGGGCGAGGCTCATCAGTCCCTGGGTGATCCCGAAGATCAGGGCGATCCCCACGAGCAGCCAGATCCCGCTTTCCGACCACAGCACCAGCATCAGCGCGCAGGCGAGGATCTGGCAGAGCGCACCGACCGCGAGTTTGGCGCGGACTTCCTTGCGCCGCCCGGTCAGCCCGGAGACCACGAGCGCGGTGGCGAACACCGGCAGCTGGATGAGCCCGGCCTGTGCCGCGGTGAGCCCGCGCCCGTCCTCGAGCCATTGCGTGTAGCCGTAGAGGAAGGCATAGGAGACGATATAGGCGAGCAGGGCCCGGAGGTAGGTGGTCACCAGCGGGCGGTTCCCGGCGAGCATCCGCACATCGATGAACGGCTCGGTGGCCCGCAGTTCCCGGAGTACGAACGCGATCGCGGCCACCACGGTGATCAGCGGCAGATACCAGTCCCTCGCCGAGGGGTGCATCAGGAACAGCAGCAGCGACACGAGCATGCCCGCGAACAGGGCCATGCCGGGGAAATCGAGGTTCGGCCGGTTCGTGGTTTTCCGGGCGGTCGCCGGGATCCGGCGTGCCCCGAGCACGAACGCGAGGATTGCGAAGGGAATGTTCACCCCGAGGGTGGCGCGCCAGCCGCCGATCCCGATCAGCAGCCCGCCGAGCGGGGGACCGATGACCGCGATGGTCTGGGTGGCCATCGCGAGTACCGTCAGCACACCAGCCGGGCTGTCCTTTCCGGTGCGCTCGGCCTCGTCCCGGATCATCCGCATCGCGGCCGGATAACCCGCGCAGGTGCCGAAACCGAGCAGCACCCGCGCCACGATCAGCACGCCGAGACCGGGGGCGAGCATGCCGAGTAGCCCGGCGAGGCCGACGAGCACGCTGGCGCCCAGGAACAGCCGCCGTGGCCCGTGGACATCGATCAGTTTCCCGGCAACGGGCTGACCGACCGCGGTCGCCAGATACAGCGCCGAGACGAGCCAGGCGGTCGCGGTCGGCGGTGCGCCGAACGCGGCCCCGATCGGTACCAGGGATACCGAGATGATCGAGGAATTGACCGGGTTGAGGATCGCGCCCGAGATCATCGGGGCGAGCAGCTTGCGGTCGAAACCCTCGCCGAGTACCGCGAACCGTGCGCGCAGTTTCACTGCTGGACCACGCGGTCCAGCAGGGCGATGGCCTCGATGATCGTTGCACGCTCGGCAGCCGTGTAGTGCTCCTGGATCGACCTGGCCAGCCATTCCTCCCGGCTCGCCCGCGCGCCGTGTCCCTGCTTCCGGCCGGACGCGGTCAGCGTGATCACCTGGCGGCGGCCGTCCTCGGGATCGGGCGCGCGCTCGATCAGCCCGTGTTTCTCCAGCGCGGCGAGGGTGGTGGCCATCGACTGCGGCCGCACCCGTTCCGCGCCCGCGAGCACGCTCGCCGAGGACGGCCCGTCCTTGACCAGCCGGGCGAGCACCGCCGTCTGCGAGGCGTTCAGCTCCTCGGTCGCCGCGGAATCCAGCAGGCGACGGCGCAACCGGCTGAAGAGCACCCGCAGATCCTGCGCGGCCTTGGCGGCCTCGGTGGAAATCTCTCCCATATTCGACAGTCTAAACTAATCAGTCTGGACTGTCGAATTCAGTCGAGCTCGTGCACGAGCTCGATCGCCCGGCCGAGGGTGTCGAGTTTCTCGGTCAGTGATTCGCCTGCCGGGTAGAGGCGCACCGTGTCGATACCGGTGTCCCGCCAGGTGCGCAAGCGTTCGCGGACCATGGCCTCGGTGCCGATCAGGGTGGTGGCGAGCACCATCTCGTCCGGGACCAGTTCGGCCGCGCCGGTCCGGTCGCCCGCCTGCCAGCGGGCGCTGACCTCGGCGGCGACCTCGGCCCAGCCCTGACGGCCGTAGGCGCGGTTGTAGAAGTTGGTGTCCGCGGTGCCCATTCCGCCGAGGCTGAACGCGAGCCCGGTCTTGCGTGCGGCGAGCATTCCGGGAAGTGCGTCCGCATCGGGCGCGAAGGCCACCTCGGCGCCCTGGCAGAGATCCAGATCCGCGCGGGTACGCCCGGAGTCCTGCAGACCCTCGTCGAGGTGCGCGAGGTAGGCATCGGCTCCCTCGGGAACGAAACTGGTGCCGAGCCAGCCGTCCGCGAGCTCCCCGGTCAGTCGCAGCATGGCGGGGGAGAGGGCGGCGAGATAGACCGGGATCGGGTGCTCCGCTCGCGCGGAGAGCCGCATCGGCCGGGTTTCCGACTCGGGGAGCGGGATGCGGCCGGGCACCGAGATCTTCTCTCCGGAACAGGCCTGATGCAGGACTTCCACGGTCTGCCGCATCCGGGAAAGCGGTCGGTGGAACGGAATCCCGTGCAGTCCCTCGATCACCTGCGGTCCGGAGGCGCCGAGTCCGAGTAGGAACCGGCCCTCGGACAGATTCGCCAGGGTGATCGCTGTCTGCGCGGTGGCCGCCGGGGAGCGCACACCGAGCTGCATGATGCCGGAACCGAGCAGCATCCGTTGGGTGCGGGCGGCGTAGTAGCCGAGCGCGGAAGGGGCATCCGATCCCCAGGCCTCGGCGACCCAGCACACGTCGAGGCCCAGTTTCTCCGCCTCGACGACGAACTCCCCGGTCTGTTTCCAATCCGGCCCGCCGGAAGCCTCGACGGTGGTCGCGGCGCGCATCACGCCTCGGCGCGGGCTTTGACGTGGTCCAGGGTGTCGGCGAGGAACTGCTCGACATCGCGCAGGCGGCGGCGCAGGATCCGGTCCTCTTTCTCCGGCATGCGCGCGATCGCGAGGGTCAGCCCGGACGGTCCGGGGCCCAGCTGGGCGTACTGGCGCAACCGCGTCCCGCCGTCCTCCGGTTCGAGCCGGAACCGCCACACCGCGTTGGGGTTGTCCGGATCGCTGACCGCCCAGGCGAACACCTGTCCCGGAACGCATTCGATGACCTGGGAGTCCGTGGACCACTCACCGAGGACGTCGTTCCTGTTGTATCCGCGGAAGCGGGCGCCGAGTGCGGGCCCGTTCGCCCCGTCCAGCCATTCGGCCGCCTGCAGCTCGGTGCTCATCGCGGGCATCGCGGTCACATCCGAGATCAGTTCCCATACCCGCTCGGGCGCGGCGGCGATCCACCGATCCACCTCGACGCTCGGCGCCTCGGCGAGGCGTAACCCCGTTGACTCCATTGCCGGCCTCCTTGCTCGCCACTAAGTTGCATGATGAAACTCAGCATGTCAAGAGAACCTTTTGCGCACCGAGGTGTGGTCGGCGAGCGCTTCGGGGAAGCCGGGGCCCATCCGTGCGCGGGTGTTCCCGGCGCGCATCGGCTCCCCGCAGGCGGCGCACACGACCTCGGCGTGGCTGTCCGCGCCGCATTCGTGGTGCAGCAGCACGGGAGGTCCCTGTTCCCCGGCAAGCCAGCGATCTCCCCAGCGCGCCATCGCCGCGAGCACGCCGAAGAAGTCCCTGCCCTGTTCGGTGAGCAGGTACTCGTGGCGCACCGGTTCGCTCTGATAGGCCCGCTTCTCCAGCAGCCCGTCCGCGACCAGTCTGCGCAGCCGCTCGGTGAGCGTATTGCGGGCAATACCCAGTTCGCGCTGGAATTCGTCGAACCGGCGCAGTCCGTAGAAGCACTCGCGCAGCACGAGCGGTGCCCATCGGTCCCCGAGCAGATCCACGGTCCGCGCGATCGAACACGGCCAGTCGGCGAACGAGGTGTGTTTCATGCCGGCCAGGGTACGGCGCTCAGCCGAGGCGTTCGCGGTAGTTGGCGACGCGTTCCCGGTTGCCGCACACCCGTGAGGAACACCAGCGCCGCCTGCGCCCGCGGGAATGGTCCAGGTAGACCAGATCGCAGTCGCCGCCCTCGCATTCGCGCAGATACTGCCGTTCGTCGCCGCTGAGCAGGTCGATGGCATCCCTGGCGAGGAGGGAAAGCAGCGCGGGGAGGGTGACCGGTTCGCGCAGCCGGAGGGCGCGCGCATCGGTGCGCAGCCGCGGAATCGGCGGGGTCTGCCCGGCCAGTTCGTTGAGCGCGCGCACACGCGAGGCGGGGACGGCTCGCCCGTGCACGGTGTCCTGCACGATCCGGTGCAGCAGTGTGCGCACCCGCTTGGCCTCCGCGAGCCAGTCCGGCCCGATCGCGATCGGCTGATCGGCGGGCAGCAGTCCGGTTCCGGTGAACCAGGCGCGCAACCGTTCCGGACCGTCGAGCCGTTCCACCGGGTGCTCGCCGAGCCGGGATCCCACGGTGGCCAGCAGATCGAGGCAGGCCCGGCCGGTGTCGAAGCGCAGCTGCTCGCTTGTCAAGGTGATCACTTCCCTTCGGCGGAATTATGCCGTCCCGGGCTGACCAGGATCGCGAGCAGGCAGCACGCCCCGGCGCCCGCCCAGACCGCTGCCCAGGACACGCCGCTCGCGAGCACCGGGATCAGTACCGGGGCGAGGAAACCCGCGGCGAACACGGTGGTGTTCTCCAGGCCGAGCGTGGTTCCGGCCCGCTCGGTTCCCGCCATGCGCGCGATCTCGGTGTAGGCAACGCCGTGCCAGGCCGAGGCGAGCAGCCCGCCGATCGCGAGCGCGGCCGCGGTGAGCCCCACGGGTGCCTCGGTGAGCACCGCGGCCCCGGCGAAGGCCACCGTACCCAGTGCGGCGACCGCCTTGATGTACCCGCGCCTGTTCCCGTTCCGATCGGTGTATCCGCCGCTCCACACCCGCGCGGCCGCCCCGCCGAGCTGCACGATCAGCAGTGTCAGGGTGCCGAGTGCGAGGTGGGTATGCCGTTGGCTGACAAGGAAGACCGAGGCGAAGGTGGTCACCGCGAACTGCGGGACCGAAAGCAGCCCGCTCGCGCATGCCAGCCGCCACACCGCCCTGCTGCGCAGCGGGGACCCGCCGGTGCCACGTGGTCGCGCGGCGGGCTCGGCCGGTTCGTGCAGCCAGGCGAAGGCCGCGGCCGCCGAGGTGAGGCAGAACAGGGCGAGCGCGCCGAACACCGCGTGGAAACCGAGCTCGCCGGCCAGCACCGGGAGCAGGGCCGCGCCGAGCGCGCCGCCCGCGGGGATTGCGGTCTGCCGGATGCTCATCGCGAATCCGCGGCGATCCTCGGGGAACCAGGCCATGACCGCGCGGCCGCTCGACCCGTTCACCGAACCGCCGAGCACGCCGACCAGGAACAGCGCGACCGCGAACACGAACGCCGGAGTCCCTGGGGTCAGTACGACCGCGAGCACGGCGAGCAGGATGCCGGTGCCGAGCAGGCCGGTGAGCAGGGTGCGCCGGTCACCGAGCCGGTCGGTCACCATTCCCCAGGGCACCTCGGAGATCGCGATACCGAGCAGGATCGCGCCGAGTACCAGGCCGAGCTGTCCCGCGCTGAACTGGAACTCTCCGCGCAACAGCGGTCCGGTGGCGGGGATTCCGGCGAACGCGGCCGAGAAGCTGGCCTGTGCGGCCACCCCGATACCGAGGATCAGCCAGCGGTGGTTCGCACCGAGTCCGCGCAGCGGAGGATTCATGTAATGAGTCAGAGCCATGACTAATGACTCTAGGGTGTTACGTTCGAACGGCGCAAGTACCGATCGGTATCAAGTTGGCGGATCGAAATTCCCCGAGGTGGCTGCGCGCACGGGCAGGGGCGCGGTAGGAAGGACCGGTGACCGATGACTTTCGCCGCGCCGCGAACACCCTCCTGCACGAGTCCGCCGACGACCCCTGGGCCTGGCTGACCCCTTCGGTGTACGAGAGTGCCCGCCTGGTGGCGGACGCACCGTGGCTCGGCGGGCATGCCGAGCGGTTGCGCCATCTGTGCCGGACGGTGACCGCCGACGGCACCTGGGGGCAGGACGGCTTCGCGTTCAACGCCACACTTTCGGCAACCGAGGCCCTGCTCGCGGTTGCCGGGCGGCGGGAACCCGCGGACGAGGCCATCGAGCGCGGCCGGGCCCGTGCGGTGGCCGATCAGGGCCTGCGTACGCTGCGCGACTGGCTGGCACCCGGTGGGCGGTACGCGGCCGGGCCACCAGCCACGATCAGCGTGGAACTGATCGTGCCGATGCTGGTGGACCGGATCAACGCCCGGTTGCTGGCCGCGGGCGAACCGGAGCTGCCGATGCCCGCGGGGTGCGCCACCGAACGGCTGGCCGCGATCCGCGCGGACGCCGCAGCGGGCCGGGAACTGCCCGCGGACATCTGGCATGCCTGGGAGATCGCCACCCCGGTCGAATCGGCGCACCCCTACGCCGGTTCGGTGAGCTGTTCGGCGGCCGGAACGGCGGGATGGCTGCGCAGCGCACCGGAAGCGGAAAGCCCGGCCGGGCGGTTCCTGGAGGAGCTGCAGCGCTACGGGAACGGCCTGGTGCCGGTGGCCGCGCCGATCGACTACTTCGAGCACGCCTGGATGCTGAACACCTTCGTCTGGCACGGGGTTCCGCACGACTGCCCGGAGCGGATCCTGGACCGGCTCGAACCCGAACTGGGCCCGTACGGGATCGCGGGCGGCCGGGATCTCACCGTGGACGGGGACGACACCGCCGCGGTGGTGAACGCGCTGCTCTGTCATGGGCGCCCTGCCGGGCTGGACGGTCTGCTGACGTACTGGTCCGAGGACCACTTCCAGATCTATCCCGGCGAATCGATCGCTTCACCGGCCACGAACGGGCACACGGTGAGCCTGCTGCACCGGTACCTTGCCGAGCGCCCCGAACAGGGCGAGCGCTACGGCCCGGTGCTGCGGCGCAATACCGAATGGCTGCTCGACCAACAGCGCGCCGATGGCAGCTGGTTCGACTTCTGGCACGTTTCCCCGTACTACGCAACGGTGTGCGCGGTCGAGGCACTGTCCGCGGTGGAAGGCGAGCGGGCGGAATCCGCGGTGCGGCGCGCCAGGCGCTGGGTGCTCGACACCAGGCATTCCGGCGGCGGCTGGGGCGTGCGCTGGGTGACCATGGAGGAGACCGCGTACGCCGCGCTGATCCTGCGCGGCAGCACCGAAACCGGGGTGACCGAGGCACTCGCGGCCGCGGAACCGGTGCTGCGCGACGGGGTGGTGGACGCCGGGATCACCCCGCTGTGGCTGGTGAAGGACTACTTCGCGCCGATCCGCGTGGTCGCGGCCGCGGTACTGGCCGCACGCAAGGCCATCGTGACCGGTTAGCGCGGGCTCGGAGATCGTTGCAGAATGCGGCGGTTTCGCCATCGGAGACCACGGGGGAGCCGAGCTCGCCGCTAGCTTCGTGCCGCGGCGAGTTGCTGCGCGGCCGTCACAACCGTGGCCCGGCGCCTGTGGTGTTCGGCCTCGTCGTCCGCCTCCGCTCCGGTGAGCATCTTGGCCAGTTGCGGGACGCAGAACCACCAAGCGGCGAGACCGATCACGAGCAGCACGAGATGGTCCGGCGCGATGCCGTCGCCGACATTTCCGTTCGCCTGTGCCTCGGCGTAGATCGCGGCTTTGCGTTGGTAGTACTGGGTTCTGTTTTCCTCGTCGGCGAAGGGTTCACCGGCGAGCCCTTCCCACAGCAGCAAGCGGGCGAGTTCCGGGTGGCTGGCGTAGTAGTCGAAGGTTCGCCCGGCGAACTCGCCGATCTGCTCGAAGTAGTCCCCGCCTGGCCGGGCTACAGCGGCGGAGAGTTGCGCGAGCTCATCGCTGAGCACGGTGTGGAACAGTGCCTGCTTGTCGCCGAAGTACTTGTACAGGCGTTCCTTGTTGATGCCCGCGCGCTCGGCGATGCGTGCCATGGTGGTGCCGTCCGGGCCGTGCGCGGCGAACTCGACGGTCGCCGCCTCTTGCAGCTTTCGACGGGTTCCCTCGGTGTCCCAGGCCATGCCACCAGCATAACCCAACTCCAACGATCCGGTTGCAGTTGTCCGGCTCGCTTGCTAATCTACAACCACACCGTTGGAGTTGGGAGTTGGGATGCCGATCGTGCCGTTCACCGAAGGGCTGCATCGCCTGACCGCGAACTGCGCCGCCTGGCTGGAGCCGCCGGGCGGCTGGGGGCTGAGCAATTCCGGGGTGGTGCGTTCCGGGGACGAATTACTGATCATCGATACCCAGAACGACGTTCCCATGGCGAACCGATTGCATGCCGCGCTGGGATCTGCGGATCGGGTGACCATCGTCAACACGCATCACGATATCGATCACTGGGCCGGTAACGGAGTGTTCGGCGCGGACCGGATCATCGCCACCGCGTCCGCCGATTTCTCCGGCGCGCCGTCCCCGGACGGGCTGACCGAACTCGCGCGGCCGGGTACGGCATTGGCTGAATGGGCCCGCCGCCACGACGAGACCTTCGACTACTCCGGCTGGCGGCGTGTGGAACCGAACGAGACCTTCACCGGCTCCCTGACGGTGGTGATCGGTGACGTGACCGTGCGCCTGATCGAGGTCGGCCCCGCGCACACGGTCGGGGACGCGATCGTGCATATTCCGGAACACGGTGTGGTGTTCGCCGGCGATATCCTGTTCCACGAATCGACACCGATTTCCTGGGTATCGGTTTCCGGGCAGATCCAGGCATGCGAGACGATTCTTTCCCTCGATCCGGAAGTTGTCGTTCCCGGGCACGGCCCGGTATCGGATCAGCACGGTGTCCGCGCGGTGCGGGACTATCTGGGCTTCGTCCATGACTACGCGAGCCGCTGCTATTCGGCAGGAATGCCAGTGGAGCGCGCCTACCGTGGCATCGAGCTCGGCGCCTACCGGGCCTGGCCGCATGCCTCGCGTGTGTACCAGAACATCGCCTGCGTCTACAGCGAACTCTCCGGAGAACCACCACTGCCGCCCGCCGAGGTGATGGAGCCGATCATCGAGGGAGAACAGGAATGAGCCCGCGCATCCCCCCACTGTCCGCGGCGGAATTCGCTGAACGCGCCGGATCCGCTCGGCTCGACGGCGTCACGCCGCGCGCACTCGAGGACGCTCCGCTGCTCAATATCCTCGCCACCTTCGGTCATCACCCGGGACTGCTCGCCGGTTTCCTCCCGCTCGGCCGTGCGCTCAACGCGGCGAGCCTGCCCGAACGCGACCGGGAACTGGTGATCCTGCGGGTCGCCCGGAACAACGACTGCCACTACGAGCGGGCGCATCACGCGCGGATCGCCAGTTCACTGGGGATCGACCTGACCGCCGAACCGGATGCGGCGGACCGGGACCTGTTGACCGCGGTCGACGAACTCGGCACCGGCGAGCACCGGATCAGCGATGCGAGCTGGGAACGACTGCGCAAGCGTTACAGCACGCCACAGTTGCTGGAACTACTCACCCTCGCCGGCACTTACACCATGGTCGCTTATGTGCTGAATTCCTGCGGCACACCCGTCGAGGACTGGGTCGACAGCGAAAGGGAAACGAAATGAACGAACAGGTCGCCGTCATCACCGGTGCCGCACAAGGAATCGGCGAGGCAACCGCATGGCGATTCGCCGAACAGGGCGCGAAACTCGTACTCTCCGACATTGTCGAGGGCGCCGCGCAGGTCGCGGCCGCGATCGCCGAAAGCCACCCGGGATCCGGCGCGATCGGCACGCGCACCGATGTCACCGATCCCGGCGCGTGCGAACAGCTGATCGGGCAGGCCATCGAACGCCACGGCCGCCTCGATGTACTCGCCGTGGCCAGTGTGACCGCCCCACCGGCCTGTCCGCTCGAGGACCTGGATCCGCGGGAATGGGATCGGGTCATGGCGGTCAACGCCAAAGGACCGTTCCTGCTGTGCCGCAGCGCGATCCCGCACCTGAACACCCCGGGAGGACGGATCGTTTTCGTGCACTCGGCCCATGCCCAAGCCGGGTCCCCGGAACGCGCCGTGTACAGCGCATCCAAGGGCGCACTCGGCTCACTGATCAAGAGCCTCGCCCTGGAGCTCGCCCCGCGCCAGATCACCGTCAACGGCGTCGCACCCTGGCACGTGGAAGCCGCAGTCAACGCCGAAGCGCTACGAGCCCAGGCCGAAACCGAGGGCATCACCGTCGAGGAAGCCCGCCACCGCAGAGACAGCGGCATCCCACTCGGCAGGCAGGCCACCACCCGCGAGATCGCCGACGCGATCGCTTTCCTCGCGGCACCCGGATCCGCCTACATCACCGGAACCGTGCTGGACATCAACGGCGGCATGCGCCTGCGCTGACCAGCGCCGCCCATTCGGAACCTCGCCAACTCGCCACTGCTGCGGGCGTGCCGGTTTCCGGAAACAGCCCGAGCTCTTAGAGCCGCACAGGCAGGGCCTCCAACCCGCGCATCAGGGTGCTGTGCCGCCAGGTCAGTTCGCCGGGGCTCACCGCGAGCCGGATCTCCGGGAACCGCTCGAGCAACATGCCGAACGCGATCTCCGCCTGCGCCCTGGCCAGATGCGCGCCGACGCAGTAGTGCACGCCGTGCCCGAAGGCGAGATGGCCCGCGGTGGCCCGGTCGATGTCCAGTTCCCGTGGATCGGTGAACCGTCGCGCGTCCCGGTTCGCCGAAAGCAGCGCGACCACCACGAACTCGCCTGCCGGAATGGTCGTCTCGCCGATCGGCACATCCTCGGTGGTGAACCGGAACGTGGCGAAGTTGACCGGCCCGTCGTAGCGCAGGAATTCCTCGATCGCGGCGGGCAGCCCGGCCGGATCGGCGCGCAGTGCGGCGAGCTGGTCCGGATTGCGCAACAGAGCGAGGGTGCCGTTGCCGATCAGGTTGACCATGGTCTCGTGTCCGCCGACCAGCAGCACGAACACCATTGCGCGCAGTTCGTCCTCGTCGAGCCGGTCATCCGCGTCCCGCGCCTCGATCAGCGCGGAGAGCAGATCCTGGCCTGGGCTGCGCTGTTTCGCTGCGATCAGCGCGTCCAGGTAGCCGACCATGGCATCGGAGGCCGCGGCCAGCTCCTGCTCGCCGACCCCGGTGTTGAGCAGTGTCGCCGTCCAGGAACGGAAATCGGCCCGATCGCTCTCGGGCACGCCGAGCAGTTCGCAGATCACCGTGATCGGTAGCGGATAGGCGAAGCCGTGCACCAGGTCCACCACCTCGCCACGGGGCAGGGCGTCCAGCAGCTCCCCGGCGATCTCGGTGATCCGCGGGCGCAGCTCGGCCACCCGGCGGCTGGTGAACGCCGCGCCGACCAGTTTGCGCAGCCTGGTGTGGTCGGGCGGATCGGTGTTGAGCATGTGCGAATTGAGGAACTCGGTGATCACCGGGGTCGAGTTCGTCTCCTCCGCCTGCCGCGCGGACAGTTCCTGCTGTCGTACGGAATCCTTGCGCAGCCGGGGATCCGCCAGCGCGGCCCGGGCATCGGCATAGCGGCTGACGATCCACACCCGCAGCCCGTGCGGCAGCAGAGCGGGGGCGACCGGCTGCTCGGCGCGCAGCCGGTCGTAGAGCTGATAGGGGTCCTGTAGGAATTGTTCGCCGAGCCGGATCGGTTCGGTCACGGGGCCACCTCGGTACGTTGGGCTTGCAGGGCATGCCTGCCGGGTTCGCAGAGCTCACGCAGCCGGTCGAATTCCGCCGCGGGAAGCGCGGCCGCCGCGCCGACCCGGTTCCGGTCGAGCTGTTTCTCGGCGGTGGCCAGCCAGCCGGGATCCGGGTCGACATCCAGGAAAGCGGCGAGCCGGGCGAGTTCCGCGCGCGGGTGCGCGACCAGGTCCTCGTAGCCGATCGGGTACCGCCGTTCGGCCGGTAGCTCGGCGAGGTCGGCGACCGCGTCCCGGATCTGTTCGGTCCACAGCTCGGCGAACTCGGTCAGCGGCAGCGGCTGTTCGAGGACCGCGGGGTCGAATCGGCCGGGCAGCACCTTGGCCAGTTCCGGTGGGAGCGCGGCCACATCGGCGGGGGACAGCTCCGGAATGGCGCGCACCCCGGTCAGCGCCTTGATCCGGTTCTCCAGGACCACCAGGCGGAAGCCCGGATGCCTGCTCATGGAGAGGGCGCAGTCCGGACCGTCCCGGAACATGTGCACCAGCCGTGCGGCAGGGAAGTGGTCGGCGAGGGTACCGATCCACTGTAGGGAGAACCCGGAGCGCTCCACTACGGTCGTGCGCCCGAAACGCCTGCCCAGCAGGGCGAACAGGGCGGCGTAGTGCTCGGTGACCGGGCGGGCGGGCCAGCTCGGGACCTGTCCGGCGAGCTCGTCGAACAGCGCGTCGGGTTCCGTGCTCAGATGTGGGAGCACCATCATCGCGATCGCCGGGATACCGGTCTCCGGACTGAACCGGCCGGGAGCCCGTGGATACAGGAACTCCGGGACCCGGGTGCGTTCGCGTGCCATCGCGTCGAAGAACGGGTTCGGCTCGGCGAGCAGTTGCCAGAACTCGGCCCCGGTCGGGCTTCCGGGGGGAAAGGTGCCCGGCGCCAGCGAGGCGAACAGTTCGTTGAGGCTGAGCACATCCGGATGTCCGGCGAGCACCCGGGACAGCGCGGTGGATCCGCAGCGCCCGGTGCCCACCACGAAGTTCAGGGAGCGCATGGCGAGGACTCCGTCATGGCTACCTTTCTACCGTCTGGTGCCCGGTTTTTGGTGAGACGGCCAGATATTTGTGTGTAGTCTGCTGGATCAGACCGCTACCGCTGGGGAGGCGCCGGTGCCGACCGAATCCGAACACGCAGAGCGACAGATCCGGTTGTTGTCCGGGCAGGTCGAGCAGACCATGGCGGAACTGGTCGCCGAATACACCAGCGAACACGGTCAGTTGCGCGCGATCGTGCCCGCCGTGGTCCGAGAGGCCCGTGCGGACCGGCACGAGTTCGCCCTTCCGCTGCTCGTGCACGGGGCGGAGACCGGTGACCCCAGCGCGGCGGTGCCGATCGCGGCCGTGCACGCACTGTGGTGGCGCGCGGCGAACATCATCGACGACCTCGCCGATGACCAGGCGGGCGAGGCGGCGCGCCGGATCGGACCGGGCGCCACCATGCTGGTCGCGTTCAACTGGGCGTACGTGCTGCCCGCGCGGGTCGCCGGCGCGTTGCCGGTTCCTGCAACGATCCGCAGCGCGCTCACCACCGAGTTCCTGCAGTCCTGCACCGCGGCGACCGAGGGGCAGCTCGCCGACCTGTTCACCGAACCCGGACAGCTCACGCATGATCAGGTGCTGCGTACCTACCTGAACAAGAGCAGCGCACCGTATGTGATGGCGAGCGCGATGGCCGCCAGGGCCGCGGGCGCCGACGACGCGCGCACCGAGGGGTGGCGGCGGTTCGGCCGCAACCTCGGGCTGCTCGGACAGTTCCGTAACGACCAGGAGGATTTGCAGTCCGGGCGGATGGAAGACCTCGCCAACGCCACCCCCACCTTCCACCTCGTCTCCCTGCTGAACTCCGGCCCCGGCGCCCGTCGCGAACGCGCCCTCGCGCTGCTGCGGCGCGCGCGAACCGACACGCACGCCCGGGAGGAACTGCTGGAGCGAATGCTCGACCCGGACGTGGTGCGCCCCTATCTCGCCCACATCGAGGGGGTCCGGCACGAGGCCGAGCAGGCGCTGGACGAGCTCGGTGGCTCCGGCTGTTTCGTGGCCGCGCTGCGCGAGCGGGTGCGTGCCGCGGCGACCCCGTGTGAACTGCTGGCCGGTGCGGCGAACTCGGCGGAAGCGAGCTGAACGGGGCTGGTTCCGGGTAGTGGAGTGCGCTTTTACCGGCCGT
>NZ_JALM01000074.1 GCF_000737195.2 Sciscionella sediminilitoris | reverse complement strand
GCGCCCTGGCGAGCACCGCGCCGAGCACGCCGATCACCAGGTACAGCACGCCGACCGCGAGCACCGCGCCCGCCGGGGTGCTGTGCCGTGCGCCGACCCTGGCCAGCGGCGCGGGCAGGATGCGTTCCCTGGCGAGGGTGTACACCGTGCGACTGGTGCCCGCCATGATGCCGAGCGCCGAACCGAAGAAACTGATCGCCACCCCCGGATCGATGAGATAACCGATCCAGCCGACCCCGTAGTGCCCGGCGAGCAGATCCAGCGGGGCGTCCAGCCGGGTCATCGGCATATCCCGGAATCCGAGCACGATCACGTAGGTCGCCAGGATGTAGAGCACCCCGCAGCCGAGCACCGAACCGAGCACGGCGACACCGATGGCCCGTTTCGGTTCCCGTGCCTCGCGCCCGAGAGTGACCGCGTGATCGAAGCCGGCGATGGAGAACACGGAGAACCCCGCGGTCGCGAGTACCGCCGAGATGTCCAGGCCACTGAACCGGAACTGCCGCGGGTCGAACACCCCGCCCGGTACCCGGAACAGCACCACGACCAGCAGCACCACGATCACGGCCACGGTGCAGAACTCGATGGCCAGCAACAGTTTCGCGGACAGCTTCACCTCACGCAGCGAAAGCCAGATCACCGCGAGCGCGATCAGGGCGGCGAACAGGCCGAGCGTCGCCGCGTTGTCCGGGAGGCCGAACTTGCGCAGCCAGGCGTCGAGGTAGATCGCCGCGCCGAGCACACAGGCCGGACCGGAGATCAGCGCGGAGCACAGGTGCGCGACCATCACGAAGAATCCGCCGGGACGGCCCGCGGCGCGCGCGGCGAGTACATAGGTGCCGCCCGTCGTGGTGAACCGGCGCGCCAGCCAGGCGATCCCGCCGGCGAATCCGAGCACGAGCACCGAGGTCACCGCCCAGGTCAGCCAGCTCAGTTCGCCGACCGTCTCGAGGACGACGCCGATCGCGAGCGCGAGCGTGGACGCGGGGGCGAGTACGCCGAGTGCCACCCCGAACACGGCCCACACCGGGAGTACCCCGCGCCGCAGCCGCGAGTCGTCCTCGCCCGTGCGCGCGGTCCGCGGTTCACTGTGCACCACCTCGGCCTCCTTGCCGGCAACGACGTAGTTGACTGATGGCTCAGTTATCTTCGATGCGGAATGCGGTGTTGTCAATGCTGGAATAGAACCGTTGACACCACTGGATTCCCAAACTAATACTTGACTCGCCATTCAGTTATCGACCATTGCGAGGCGCGATGACCGACGCCGGTTCATCCGGCCTGCGAGCCTTCCGTGATCCGGGCTCGCTCGCCGTCGTCGGGGCTTCCGGGAACCCGGCGAAGTGGGGCTACTGGCTGGCCACCGGCGCGCTGCGCGGAAGGCACCGGCGCCGGGTGGAGCTGGTCAACCGGCGGGGCGGGGAACTGCTCGGCACCCGGTGCGCGCCGGATCTGCGCGCGCTGGACCGGCCACCGGAGCTGGTCGCGCTGTGCGTTCCGCCCGGTGAGGTGGCGGGGGTCGTCGAGGACGGCTTGGCCATCGGGGTGCGCGGGTTCCTCGGCATCACCGCGGGAGTCCCCGGGGAAACCCGGCTGGCCGAACGGATCCGCGCGGCCGGGGCCCGATTGCTCGGCGCCAACAGCCTCGGGCTCTACGATGCCGCCACCGAGCTCCAGCTCGCCTGGGGTGCGTTCACCCCTGGACCGCTCGCGATCGTCTCGCAGAGCGGCCAGCTCGGTTCGGAGCTGGCGATTCTCGGCGCTCGCAGCGGGCTCGGCATCTCCCGGTTCGTCTCGATCGGCAACCAGTCCGATGTCCGGGCAGCCGAACTGCTCGCCGATCTCGCCGAGCACGAGCCCACCAGGGCGGTCGCGGTGTACCTGGAGAGCTTCACCGGGGCGGAGGCGCTTTTCGACAGCCTGGCCACGCTGCGGGCCAGCGGGCGGCCGGTGCTGCTGCTGACCATCGGGGCCGCGACGGCGAGCAGCAGGCTGGCCCGTTCGCACACCGGCTCGCTGACTTCGCGGCTGGATGTGGTGGACGCCGCCTGCCGCAGGGCGGGCGTGATCCGGGTGGACACCCCGGCCGAACTCGTGGACACCGTTCGCACTCTGCTCACCGCACCGGTACCAGCAGGCAACCGGGTGGCCGTCGTGGGGGACAGCGGCGGACAATGCGGGATCGCCGCCGACCAGGCCACGGCCACCGGGCTCGGGGTGCCCGCGTTCCCCTCCGGACTTGCCGGCGAGCTCGGCGCGGCGCTGCCTTCGGGCGCGGCCACGGCGAACCCCGTCGATCTGGCCGGGGCGGGGGAGCAGGACTTGGGCAGTTACGCGGACACCGTGGAACGCGCACTGCGTGCCGAAAGCGTGGACGCGGCCGTGCTCACCGGATACTTCGGCCGGTACACCGCGGATGTGCCGGAGCTGAAGGCGGCCGAACAGGCAGTCGCCGAACGCCTCGGCGCGCTCGCCCGCCGGTATGGCAAGCCGGTGCTGGCGCACAGCATGGCCGAACCGGTCGCGCTCGAGGAAACACTGTGGCAGAACGGGGTTCCGGCCTTCGGTGAGGTGCGTTCGGCGGTGCGCGCGCTCGCCGCGGCCGCCCGCTGCCGGGAACCCTTGCCGCGCGCGGAGATCCCGCTTCCGGAACCCGTGACCGGTGCCGTACGCGGGTACTGGAGAGCGCGCGAACTCGTGTCGGCGCACGGGATTCCGGTTCCCAGGGCGCGACTGGTGCGCACCCGCGCGGAACTGCGTGCGGCCGCCGAACGGTTGCGTGCCCCGTTCGTACTCAAAGCCGGCTGGTTCGCGCACAAGAGCGAGGCGGGCGCGGTCGCGGTCGGACTGCCCGACGCCGGGGCGGCCGCGGTGGAGTTCGAGCGGATGTACGCCGCCCTCGGTGCCGGTGACTACGTGCTGGAGGAACAGGATCGCCGCCCGGACGTGGTCGAGCTGCTCATCGGGGTGCGCCGGGAACCCGGATTCGGCCCGGTGCTCACCCTCGGGCACGGCGGCACCGAAACCGAACTGCGCGCCGACATCGCCGTGGAACTCGCGCCGGTCAGCGCCGAGACCGCCCTCGCCATGCTCGGCAGGCTGCGGTGTGCTCCGCTGCTGGACGGCTGGCGTGGCCGTCCGGGCGTGGACCGGCACGCCGTGGCCCGGATCGCCTCGGCGGTCTCCCGGATCGGTGCGGCGAACCCGCGCATGACCGAACTCGAACTGAACCCGGTCCGGGCCGCTGCCGATGGCGCGCTCGCCGTGGACGCCGTCGCGGAGTTCACCGATTCCCCGGAACAGCAGGAAACCCGAGCAGAGGAGCCACCATGTCCGCATGGCCACTGAGCACCGAACAGCGCCAGATCGTCGAACTGTGCCACGAGTTCGCCGCCAAGGAGATCCGCCCGCGCGGCCGCGAGGTGGACGAGGCCGATGTGGTCACCCCGGTGGAGCTGTTCGCCAAGGCCGCCGAGGTCGGGATCACCGACTTCATGATCCCGCAGGAGTACGGCGGCGGTGGGTTCACCGATGTGTTCACCCAGTGCCTCGCCCAGGAGGAGTTGTGCTGGGGTGACCCGGGCATCGGGAACCTGGTGTGCTCCAACGGTTTCTTCGCCGATCCGGTGCTCGCGCTCGGTACCGCGGAACAGAAGCGGGCCTGGCTGGGCCCGCTGACCGGGGCCGGGGCACCGATGACCGCGCTGGCCACCACCGAACCGGGTGCGGGCTCCGATGCCGCCTCGATCAGCACCGCGGCCGAGCGCGTCGATGGCGGTTACCGGATCAGCGGGCAGAAGGCGTGGATCTCCAACGCCGGAGCGGCGAAGTACTACGTGGTGTTCGCGAAGACCGACCGGTCCAAGCGATCCTCGGCAGTGAGCGCATTCCTGCTTGAGGACGGTGCCGAGGGGCTGAGCTTCGGTGAACCGATGCGCAAGATGGGGCAGCGGGCCATCGTGTGCCGGGAGGTCTTCTTCGACCGGGTGTTCGTGCCCGAGCACCAGCGCCTCGGTGCGGAGGGACAGGGTTTCTACGGGCTGATGAACACCTTCGACATCTCCCGGGTGATCCTCGGCTCCGCGGCGCTCGGTGCCGCGCGGGCCGCCTACGAATACGCGCTCGACTACGCGCGCACCAGGACCCAGTTCGGGGTGCCCATCATCGAACACCAGGCGGTGGCCTTCCGGCTCGCCGATATGGCCACCCGGATCGAATCGGCGCGGCTGCTGGTGCACCACGCGGCGCGCACCCTGGACGCGGGCACCGGGGCAACCGGACTGGCCGCGATGGCGAAGCTGACCGCGACCGAGACCGCCTCCTTCGTGACCTGGTCGGCGGTGCAGACCCTCGGTGGCTGGGGGTACTCCCGGGAGTACCCGGTCGAGCAGTGGATGCGCGATGTGCGGCTCGAGGAGATCGAGGAGGGCACCTCGGACATCATGCGGCTGGTGATCTCGCGGAACCTGTGACCACCGCGGCGAGGTACCATGCGCCCGTGCCGCGCCCGAGTGTGGAAGCCGAACGACGCAAGCAGATCCTCGATGCCGCCTGCGCGATGATCGCCAAGCACGGCCTCCAGGAACTGCGGGTGGCCGAGGTCGCCACGGCGGCCGGGCTCAGCTCGGGCACCGTGCACTACTACTTCGACACCAAGAAGGAACTGGTCAACGCGGCCTTCGAGTACAACTTCGCGAACTCCCTCGAACGCCGGAAGTGGCTGCGCCGGGCCGCGGGCGACCCACTCGAACGGCTGCGCGAGATCATCGAGTCCTACCTGCCGGGCAAGGGGAAATCGCTGCGCGCCTGGCGGGTCTGGGCCGAGCTGTGGGCCGAGGGGATGCGCGATCCGGCGCTGCGCGCGGTCAACGAGTCGCTCTACGGGCAGTGGCGGGACCTCGTCCGGGACACCATCGCCGCGGCGCAGCACGAGGGTAGTGCCCGGGAAGGCGATCCCGAACAGCTCGCGAACATGCTCATCGGCATGGTGGACGGGCTCGCGATGCAGGTACTGCTGCACGCCAGGGCGATGCCCCAGCAGCGGATGCGGGAGACCTGCGCGGCCTTCATCGATCAGCTCGTCGCCGCCAAAGGTGACTGACTCGCGCATCAATCAGTGTGCGGAACATCGGTCCTCCGTCGACCGATTATGCCGTTATAACAGGAGTATCCGTCCGTGATTCGCTTCGGCGAGTGGTTTGGCCAAGCATCTGCATTGCGAATTTCGCAACGCGTTGCTAGTGTTCCCGATCGTGGACAGCGTGGACGCGACACGGCAACGGGTACGCGAGGTACTGGCCGGTTATCCGGGCAGCCAGCGGGCGTTCGCCGGGGAGATCGGCCTGGACCCCACGAAGCTGTCCAAATCGCTGACCGGGACCCGGCGCTTCCTCGCCGCCGAGCTGACCAGGATCGCCGAGGTCGGCAATGTCACGGTGAACTGGCTGATCAACGGAAGCGATGAGGCCGACACGGTGTCCGCGGTTCCGCGGCGCACCGCACTGCCGCCGGTGCCGCCCGCCGATTCCGGGCGTTACCGGCAGATCCTGGAGGCTGCCTGGCGGCTGATCGCCGAGCGTGGTTATCACGCGGTGCGGGTGGCGGATGTCGCGGATGTGTGCGGTACCAGTGCCGCCACGATCCACTACTACTTCCCGGGCCGGGACGACCTGCTCACCGAGGCGCTGCGCTATTCGGTCAAGCACGCCTTCGACCGCCAGGTCGCCGAACTGCACAGCATCGAGGATGTGCACCAGCGGCTGCTGCGGCTCGTCGAGCTGCAACTGCCCACGGCGGGAGCGTTGCGGCTGGAGTGGTCGATCTGGCTGCAGGTGTGGAACGAGAGCGCGCTGCGCCCGGAATTGCGGGTGCTGCACAGCGATTCCTACACCCGCTGGCAGGACACGATCGCGCGGACGATCGCGGAGGGCCAGCGCCAGGGCGTGTTCACCGACACCGATCCCGAGGAACTGACCGTGGAACTCGCGGCGCTGATCGACGGCCTCGGTATCCAGGTGCTCACCGGACGCCCCGGCCGGACCATCGAGCGGATGCGGCGGAGCCTGCACGCCTTCGTGGAACGCGAGATCGTGCGCGGCTGAGTCACCGGCCAGTCCCGAACCAGTCCCGAAAAACCCAGTCCCGAAACCAGTCACCGACGACACGAACAGGAGACCGGTATGCCCGAACAGCGCAGTGGCCGGGTGGTGACCCCGTACGAAGGCAGCGGGCACCGCGAGTGGGACGACACCGCGGAGATTCCCGCGCCGCTTGCCTTGCACAGCACCAAGGTCCGCCCAGAATGGGTGGACTACAACGGCCACATGAGCGAATCCTGCTATCTGCTGGTGTTCGGGGACGGGGCGGACGCGTTCTTCCGGTTCATCGGCATCGACGAGCAGTACCGGGAAGCGGGGCATTCGCTGTACACGGTGGAAACCCATCTGCACAACCGTCGCGAGGTGGCCGAAGGGGAACCGATCCGGCTGCACCTGTGGGTGCTCGACCAGGATGCCAAGCGGGTGCACCTGTTCCAGGAGATGTACCACGGCGACGGGGCACTGCTGGCCACGGCCGAACAGCTGCTGGTGCACGTCGACATGACACAGGGGAAATCCTGCCCGCTTCCCGAACGGCTGCGGCACCGGCTGCAGAAGATCCAGCGAGCACACGAGCTTCTGGCCCGCCCCGAAGTCCTTGGCCGCCCGATGGGAATTCGCCGCGGTTGACCACCGAGAGGAGCCATACATGGATTTCGCACTGACCGACGAACAGCGCATGATCGTGGAAACGGTCCGGAAATTCGTCACCACCGAACTGGAACCCCACGAGGACGAGGTCGAGCGGCTGGACGAGGTCCCGCCCGGGCTCGCCGAACAGATCCGCGGCAAAGCACTGGAGGCCGGGCTCTACGCGGCGAACATGCCCGAGGAGATCGGCGGCGGCGGACTGGACGCGGTCAGCATGACGCTTGTCGAACGGGAACTGGGCCGGGCGGGTTACGCACTGCAGATGCTCGTGGCGCGGCCGAGCAACATCCTCCAGGCCTGTGTCGGCGAGCAGCGCGATCGTTATCTGCTGCCCACGGTGCGCGGGGAACGGCACGACTGCCTCGCCATGACCGAACCCGGGGCGGGATCCGATGTCCGCTCGATGAGCACGCGTGCGGTGCGTCAGGGCGAGGACTACGTTCTCGACGGCACCAAGCATTTCATCAGCCATGCCGACGCGGCCGACTTCGTGATCCTGTTCGCCGCCACCGGAACCGAGGAGCACCAGGGCCGCACCCGGAACCGGATCACGGCTTTCCTGGTGGACATGGACACCCCCGGGCTCACCGTCACCCGCGGCTCCGCCTGCGTCTCGCACCGGGGCTATCACCAGTGCGAGCTGTCGTTCACCGGTTGCCGAATCCCTGCCGCGCAACGACTCGGCGAGGAAGGGAAGGGCTTCGAGCTGATGGGGGAGTGGCTGGGGGCGAGCCGGCTCAGCGTGGCGGCCACCAGTGCCGGGCGCGCCCGCCGGGTGCTCGACCTCGCCACCGGATGGGCCGCCGAACGCGAACAGTTCGGCCAGTCGATCGGCCGGTTCCAGGGCATCGGGTTCCCGCTCGCGGACATGGCGACCGAACTCGAGGCCGCGGAGCTGCTCACGATGCGGGCGGCGTGGAAACTCGACGCGGGCACCATGACCGACCGGGACGCGGCGATGGCCAAGCTGTACGCCTCCGAGGCGCTGGGCAGGATCACCGATCGGGCGGTGCAGGTCTTCGGCGGTATGGGACTGATGGCCGAGCTGCCGATCGAACGGTTCTGGCGGGACGCGCGCGTGGAACGCATCTGGGACGGTACAAGCGAAATCCAGCGGCACATCATCTCCCGCTCGCTGCTGCGCCCGCTGGATTCCTGATGGGTGCGCGGGAGAATCTGCGCCGCCTGCTGACCCCGCGGCATCTCGCGGTGTTCGGCGGGGAGACGGCGGCCGCGGCGATCCGGCAGTGCCGCGCGGCCGGGTTCACCGGGCGGATCTGGCCGGTGAACCCGCGGCGTGCCAGCATCGAGGGGCTGGACTGTTATCCGGACACGCGGGCGCTTCCCGAACCGCCCGATGCCGCTTTCCTCGGCGTGCCACGGGATTCCACCGTGGAGGTGGTCGCCGAGCTCGCCGCTCGTGGTGCCGGTGGGGCGGTGTGCCACGCGTCCGGGTTCGCCGAGGACGGGGCGAGTGGCGCGCACCGGCAGCGCGAACTGGTCCGCGCCGCGGGCGAGCTGGCCGTGATCGGGCCCAACTGCCTCGGCATGCTCGACTATCTCGACGGGGCCGCGCTGTGGGCCGATCAGCACGGCGGTCAGCGGGTGGACCGCGGGGTCGCCGTGATCACGCAGAGCGGCAACATCGGCCAGAACCTGACCATGCAGCGGCGTTCGGTGCCGATCGCCCGGCTGGTGACGGTCGGGAATGCCGCCGTGACCGGGGTGGCCGAGCTCGTCGAGGCGATGCTGGCCGATCCCCGGATCACCGCGATCGGCCTGCACCTGGAAGGCATCGAGGATCCGGCAGCTCTTTCCCTGGCCGCGGTCCGGGCACTGCGTTCCGGGGTGCCGATCATCGTGCTGAAGACCGGCAGATCCGAACTCGGCGGCCGGGCCAATCTGAGCCACACGAGCTCGCTCGCCGGATCCGATGCGCTCTGCGACGCCTTCTTCCATCGGCTGGGCATGCCGCGGGTACATCAGATTCCCACGTTCCTGGAAGCGTTGAAGTTCCTGCACGTGCACGGACCGCTGTCCGGGGCACGGATCGCCTCCGCGAGCTGTTCGGGAGGGGAGGCGGCCCTGCTGGCCGATCTCGCCGCGGACCACGAACTCGAGCTGGCCCCGTTCCCCGAGGACGTCGCGGGCCGGCTGGGGAAGGCGCTGGGTGACCGTGTCCCGGTCGCGAACCCCCTCGACTACCACACCTACATCTGGGGCGACTTCGAGGCACAAGGGGACTGCTTCCGGGAATTCCTCTCCTGCGGTTTCGACACGCGACTGCTCGTGCTCGATTTCCCGCGCACCGACCGCTGCGCCACGCATGCCTGGCAGACCACGGTCGAGGCGTATCTCGCCGCGCACCGGGAGACCGGCGGGCCCGCCTGCGTGGTGAGTTCACTGCCGGAAGGGCTTCCGGAGCCGGTGCGGGATCGGTTGCTCGAAGCCGGAATCGCGCCCATGCAGGGGATCGCCGAATGCCTGACCGCGATCGCCGCGGCCCGCCGAATCGGCCGGGCGCGGGAGACCGCCGATCCGGTGCACCCCGTCACCCCACTGCGCGGCGCGGCCGGGCGGCTCGATGAATGGCACGGCAAACGGATCCTCGCCGAGTGGGGGATTCCCGTTCCCGAGGGTGCGCTCGTCGCCACGGGAGACGAGGCGGCCGAAGCGGCGGCCCGCATCGGGTTTCCGGTCGTGGTGAAGGCGGTTTCGGCGGAGATCGCGCACAAGAGCGAGGTCGGCGGGGTCCGGCTCGGGCTCGCCGGGGAGCACGAGGTACGGGCCGCCGTCACCGAACTGGCCGCGCTCTCCGACCGGTTCCTGGTGGAACGCATGGCCGGTGACGCGGTGGCGGAGCTGTTGGTGGGGGTGCACCGGGACGCGCAGTTCGGCCCGGCGCTCACCATCGGCGCGGGCGGCACACTGGTCGAACTGCTCGACGACGCGGTGACCCTGCTGTTCCCGGTGCGGCGGGCCGACATTCGCGCGGCGCTGCACCGATTGCGCAGCTGGCCGCTGCTGACCGGTTTCCGGGGGCGGGCGAGGGCCGATGTCGAGGCGGTCGTGGACGCGGTGGCCGCGGTCGCCGAGTACGCCCGGGATCACGCGAGCACCCTGCGGGAACTGGACATCAACCCGCTGGTCGTACTCGGCGAGGGACACGGAGTGCTGGCCGCCGATGTGCTGATCGGGTTCGGGAACGGCGATGAAGGAGGAACGGATGACTGAACCGGTGCGCCAGGAGGTCGAGGACGGGATCCTCGTGGTGACCCTGGACCGCCCCAAGGCGAACGCGATCGACGTGCCCACCAGCCGCGCGCTCTACGCCGCCTTCGAGCGGCTGGCCAGCGAGGAGAGCCTGCGCGTCGCGGTGCTGACCGGTGCCGGGGAGCGGTTCTTCTCGGCGGGCTGGGACCTCAAGGCCGCCGCGCAGGGAGAGGCCATCGAGGCCGATCACGGGCCGGGCGGGTTCGCCGGGCTCACCGAGTTCGCCGAGCTGGACAAGCCCGTCATCGCGGCGGTGAACGGTCTGGCGCTCGGCGGGGGTTTCGAACTCGCCCTCGCGGCCGATCTGATCGTCGCCGCCGAGCACGCCGAGTTCGCCCTGCCGGAGGTGACACTCGGCATGGTCGCCGATTCCGGTGGTGTACTGCGGCTGCCGCGCAGGCTTCCGGACGCCGTGGCCAGGGAACTGTTGCTGACCGGGCGGCGGATGACCGCGCGGGAGGCGCAGCGATGGGGCCTGGCCAACCGGGTCGTCGACGGGACGGAGCTCCGTGCCGCGGCGATGGAGCTCGCCCGCGAGGTGCGTGCCGGGGCACCATTGGCGGCCGCGGCGGTCAAGGAGATCCTGCGCGCCACCGCCGACTGCGGCGTCGAGGAGGGCTACGCGCGGCTGCGCCGGGGCGAACTGCCCCGATACCGCGCGATGCTGAGCTCCGCGGACGCCGAGGAAGGGCCGCGGGCCTTTGCCGAGAAACGCGTCCCGCGGTGGACCGGCCGCTGACCGTGTGGCGGGCTGCCGGGTGCGGGCTTAGGCTGAACGTGCCGGACCCGGCACCCGACGGAGCGGAGGCAGCACCATGACCGAGGCCGCGGACTTCAACGCGCGCACCATCGCGGAGTTCCGGGCGAACCACGGCGAGGTCGGCGGACCGTTCGCCGGGGCCCCGATGCTGTTGCTGCACACCATCGGCGCGCGCAGCGGCAAACCCAGGGTGAACCCGATGATGTACCTGGCCGATGGGGACCGCTACCTGGTGTTCGCTTCCAAGGCCGGTGCGGACAGCAATCCCGACTGGTACTGGAATCTGCGCGCCCAGCCGCGAGCCAGCATCGAGGTCGGCGATGACACGGTCGAGGTGCGGGCAGTGGAGCTGGACCGGGCCGAGCGGGACGAGAAGTATCGCATCCAGGCCGAACGCTACCCGGGATTCGCGGAATACGAGCGGCGGACCGAACGGGTCATCCCGGTGCTCGCGCTAGTTCCCGTCGAGGGGAACTGAGCCGCTGCTGGTGCGGGCGAGCCGGAATCCGACGTCGTCGATGCGGAAGCTCGGATGGCTGCGCCGCCGCACCGAGGCCCGGCAGCTCCAGTGCGCATCGGACCAGCCCCCGCCGCGCAGCACCCGGTAACTGCCGTACACCGCGGGATCGTAGAGATCCCAGCACCAGTCCCAGCTGTTGCCGAGCATGTCGTAGAAACCCCAGGCATTGGCCCGTTTCCCGGCGACGGGGTGGATCCGCTCGGCGGAATTGTCCCGGTACCACGCGATCTCGTCCAGTTCGCCGTAGCGCGGACCGCTGCTGCCCGCACGGCAGGCGTACTCCCATTCGGCCTCGGTCGGCAACCGGTACCCGTCCGCGGCGGTGTCCCATTCGGCGAGCTCGGCGGGCGAATCGACGCGGTATGCGGGTTTCAGTCCCGCCTGCTCGGACAGCGCATTGCAGAAGCGCACCGCGTCCCACCAGGAGACCCCTTCGACGGGCAGTTCATCGCCGCGTGCGGTGCTCGGCCGTTCCCCGGTGAGCCGGGCATACCAGTACTGGGTGACCGGGACCGCGGACAGCCGGAACGGTGCCAGCTCGACCCGCCAGCTGTACCGGGTGCGCCGGTCGGTCAGCGTCACCGTCCCGGGCGGGACCGCGATCATGCTCGATTCCACGGTCCTCACGCCGGTTCCGCGCGCAGTGCGGCCTTCTGGATCTTTCCGGCCGGGGTGAGCGGAAGTTCCGCGCGCAGCACGATCTCCTTCGGCACCTTGTAGTCGGCGATCCGCTCGGCGCAGTAGCGGTTCAGTTCGTCCTCGGTGAGCGTGGAACCGGCGGCGAGGACGAGGTAGTAGCGGCCGATCTCGCCGAGCACCGGGTCGGGAACCCCGATCCCGGCGGCCATCACCACATCCGGGTGGGTCAGCAGCAGGTTCTCCACCTCGACCGGATAGATGTTGAAGCCGCCCTGGACGAACATGTCCTTGGCACGGCCGCGCAGGGCGATGGACCCATCCGCCCCGGCGACCGCCATATCGCCGGTGTGCAGCCATCCGTGCGCGTCGAGGACCGGGGCGGGGTTGCCGTGGTAACCGGCCATGATCGAAGGACCGCGGACGAGCAGTTCCCCGGTCTCGCCCGCACCGAGCGGCGCACCCTGATCGTCCGCGATGGTGATCTCGGCACCGGGCAGCGGCGCACCGATGGCGTGCGCCGTGGTCGCGGGTTCGGCTTCCCACGGGGTCATGATCACCGCGCCGGAGGTTTCGCTGAGCCCGTACAGGTTCATCACCGTGGCGTTGGGAAAGCCCGCGGTGAGCCGCTCGACGAGATCCGGCTCGGCGTTGGCGCCGCCGGTGATCACCAGCCGGATCCCGGTGGTGTCCACCTCCGCGAACCGGGGCTGGCGCAGCAGCAGCGTGTGCATGGTGGGCACGCCGACCCAGAGCGTGAACGCGTCCAGCGATTCCACCAGCGAGGCGGCGTCGAAGCGCGGCAGCAGCACCACGCGGGCCCTGGCGACCAGGCAGGTCAGCACGCAGCAGGTGATCCCGCTGACGTGGTTGAGCGGAACGGCCAGCGGAACCACATCCCCGGCGCCCATGCGGGTGTGCTCCGCCTGCGCCGTTGCCGCTGCGAGCTGTCCCCGGTGGGTGAGCACCGCGCCCTTGGGACAGCCGGTGGTTCCCGAGGTGTAGATGATCATGACCGGATCCGCCTCGGTCACCGGCGCCGTGGCTTCGGCGAGCCGTGCCGGATCGTCCGGTTCGCCCGCCGGGGGTAGCTCGGCGAAGCTCACCACCTCCGCCGGTCCCCGGATGTTCCGGAACACCGCGAGGAAATCGACATCCTCGCCGCGCGGCACGGTGATCACCAGGCGGGCGCCCGAATCGCCGAGGATGTGGCCGAACTCGGTTTCCCGGTACCGCGGACTGAGCCCGACAAGGACCGCGCCGATCTTGGCCGCGGCGAAGTACACGGCCAGCCAGTCCGCCCGGTTGGGGCCGTTGACCGCGATCCGGTCCCCGTGCCGGATCCCGCGCCGCAGCAACCATTCGGCCACCCGATCCGACCACCGGTCCAGCTCCGCGAACGGGATCTCCCGGTCACCGTCGACCCAGCCGATGCCCTCGGGAGCGGTTCGCGCCGTGTCGCGGAGCACCTCGGGGATGGTCGTCATGTGGTTCTCCCGGTTCGCGATTCGTGGTCAGGGACAGGCTCTCCCGATCACCGTCGCGGCGCAACGGGGCTCATGCCCCGAAGAGCCGGTCGAGCGCTGCCGCGAGCACCGTTCTCGCCTCGCCGGCGGTCCGCCTGCCCTGCAGGCATTGCGCGATGAGCCCTTCCAACAGGGCGAGCAGCGTGGTCGCGTCCAGTTCCGGGTCAGCTGAGCGGGTGTGTTCGCGCAGCGATGCGGCCAGGTTCTGTTCGAATTCCGCGCCCGCGGCGCGCAGTTGCGCACCGCTGCCCGGCCGGGTCGCCGCGCGCAGCTGCAGCGTCCACAGGAACTGGCCTTCGATGATCCCGTACTGCTCGCCGGGCAGCATGGCGGACAGCATCGTCTCCAGGCTCGCGCGCGGCTCGGTCTGTTCGGTGAGCAGCTGCCGGATCCGGTCATCGACCTTCGCGTTCACCGTGCTGACGGCGAATTCGAGCAGTTCGTCCTTGGTTTTGAAGTAGTGCTGCACCGTGCCGATCGAGACTCCTGACTCGGCGGCGACGGCGCGCACGCTCACCGCTTCGACCCCGTCCCGGTGCGCGAGCCGCCACATGGCCTCCGCCAGCAGTTGCCGCCGCTGCGCATGATCGACCTGTTTCGGCACGTTCGGCACCTTACAGCGCATTGTGCGCCCGATCCGGCACCGTTATCATACGGTGTATGAAAACAGCGTGGAACGCGGATGTCGGGATCGCCTATCAGAGCTCGGGTCCCGCGAGCGGGTTCCCGCTGCTGTTGTTGCCGGGAGCCGCGGGGCAGATGGTCATGTGGCCGCGGGGATTCCGCGCGGCCCTTGTCGATCGTGGCTGCCAGGTGGTGCGGATCGACAACCGTGACACCGGTCTGTCCACCCATCTGAGCCGGTACGACGTCCCGCGCAGGCGTCGTCCGCCCGCGTACACGCTGCGCGATATGACCGACGATGTCATCGCGGTGTTCGACGCCCTCGGGTGGTCGGGCGGTCATGTCCTGGGCCTGTCGCTCGGCGGTATCCTCGCGCAGGCGACGGCCACTTATCACCCCGAGCGGGTGCGCGGCCTCGTCTCGATGGCCTCGACCCCGAGCGTCTCACCATTGGTGAATCGGCAGAAGCTCCTGCCGAATTTCCGGGCGTGGCGGGCGATGCGCCGGAAAGCGCGGAACGGGGACGAGGAGGGGTGCAAGTGCGTGGAGCTGTTCCGCGCCATCGGTTCACCCGGTTATCCGCTCGACGAACGGCACTGGCGGGACGTCGGCAGGCGGCAGTACGAGCGCGGGCTCAATCCACGAGGGGACGTGCGAATCCTTCGCGCCGTGCTCGCCGCGGGGGACCGGCGGTGCGAGCTGGGTTCGGTGCGGTGTCCCGCGCTGATCATCCACGGCGAGGCCGATCCGATGTGTTTGGTGCGCGCGGGCCGGGCGACTGCCGCGGCCATTCCCGGTGCCCGGTTCGTGTCCTACCCCGGAATGGGGCACGACCTGCCGCGTGAGCTGTGGCCGGCGATCGTGGACGAGATCATGGCGCACCTCCACCGGAGCCCTTGCGGTTATTGATAATCGTTTTCATGTAGGGTCTCCGTTGGCATGGCCGCAGGGCAACGGAGGAGTGGAACGACATGGCGGTACCGAAGCGGAAGAAGTCGCGCTCGAGGACGCGGACCCGGCGGGCGGCATGGCAGGCGACACCGCCGGATCTGGTGCCGATCGTGGTCGACGGCAAGCGCAAGCTGGTGCCCCGCGCGCTGATCAGGCACTTCCACGGCGAGACCGGCGGGCGTGACCGCTGACACAGCGAAATACCTACTTATGGCCCATTCTGGGCGCGGTGCTGTTCGCCGATCATGATGGCGTACCGCGCTGCGTCTCCCACCACTTCTCGGCGACCCGTCCATCCGGCAACGTGGGAGAACGCAGGACCGAGTATGAGTTTCCTTCATCGCGCGCAGTCGCCCGTCTATGTGCTGTTCCGGATCATCGTGGGGCTGATGTTCGCCTGTCACGGGCTGCATAAGCTGTTCGGTGTCTTCACCGGCGCCGGTCCGCTCCCCGCGGTGGGGGAATGGCCGGACTGGTGGGCGGCGGTCATCGAACTCGCGGGCGGGCTGCTGGTGGCGTTCGGGCTGGCCACCAGGTTCGCCGCGATCATCTGCGCGGGTGCCATGGCGTACGCGTACTTCGTCGTGCACCAGCCAGGTGGCGCCTTGCCCATTCAGAACCACGGTGAATCCGCGGTCCTCTACTGCTGGGCGATGCTGGTGATCGCCTGCATGGGCAGCGGGCGCTGGTCGGTGGACGCGGCGATCCGTGCCACCGTGGGCAATGCCGGAAGTGAGCCGGAAGGGGCGCGCTCACCGGCGAGCACGTGAACGCGCTACCGCCGCTCGATACCCGGTTCCCGTGCGGGCAGCCCGCGCAGCAGGGCGTCGAGGAACAGCTCGAAGCGCGGCGCCCGTTCCCCGAGTTCGAGGGGGTTCTCCTGGGTGGCGAGCCAGCTGACGAGCGAGGTGATGAAGATGTACCAGCTCTGCTCGGCGAGTTCGGGTGGCACACCGGCCGCGGTGAACGCGGTGCTGACCGCGTTCCGCATCCGGCCGAAGGAGTGCGCGTTGTGCCGGTGTGGCCGTGCCAGGTGGGTGGCGTAGCCGGGTACGGCGAGGAACTGGTCGTGCATGGCCCAGGCGACGCGGCCGAGCCAGGGGCGCCAGGATCGCCCCCGTGGCCCCTCATCGGGTAGCACGCGATCCACCATGACCTCGCTGAGCAGATCGAACAGCTCCTCGCGGTTCTTCACCCAGCGATAGAGCGCCCCGTGGCTGACCTCGAGGCGGGTGGCGAGCTCCCGCATGGTCAGCGTGTCCAGGTTCCCCGCCGCGAGCACGGCATCGACGATCCGTTCCCGGGACAGCTGTGCTGGGCGCCCGGGGCGGTTCCGGGCTGTCGGGGCATCGGCCATGGGGACGACTGTACGAGAACCCCGTGCGGGTGCCGCACGGCAGAGTTTATGACCAATGGTTACAAATTCTGTTAGGCTCGGGTCATGACGGAATCGAACGCGGTAGCGGGAACGGTGGCCGAAGGACTCGAACCGGTGCGCGAGGAGTTCGCCGCGGTCGCCGCCGAGGAGGGGGGTGACCTCGCCGCGCAGCTGGTGGTCTACCGCAACGGCGCGCCGATCGTCGATCTGTGGACCGGTCCAGAGCTCACCGGGGACACCCTGCTCGGCGCGTACTCGGCGAGCAAAGGAGCGGCACACCTGGTCGTCGCGCTGCTCGTGCAGGAGGGCGCGCTGAGCCTGGACGAGCGGGTCGCGCACTACTGGCCGGAGTTCGCCGTGGCGGGCAAGCAGGACATCACGGTGCGGGAGCTGCTCGCGCACCGGGCGGGTCTGGTCGGCGCGGACGAGGGGTTCGGCATCGAAGAGCTCGCCGATGACCGGATCGTCGCCGAACGCCTCGGTGCGCAGCGCCCGTACTGGCGGCCGGGGACCGCGTTCGGATACCACGCACTGGTCGCCGCCGCGCTGAGCGGGGAAGTGGTACGCCGGGCCACCGGGTGGACCGTGCAGCAGCATTTCACCGACCGGGTGCGCGCGCCGTACGCGGTGGATTTCCATCTCGGCCTTCCGGAGGAGCAGGAGCACCGATTCCGGTGCGCGCAGCCGATGCTGCTCACCCCCGAACGGCGCGCCGCGCTCGTGGCCCGTGCGAGCGGACCGAACAGCCTGACCGGAATCGCCTTCAACCGGCATCATCCGCGGAACCCGGAAGTGTGGGAACTGCCGAACTTCCGGGCGGTACGGGCGAACGGCACCGCCTCGTTCGGTGGCGTGGCCTCGGCGCGCGGGCTCGCCCGGATGTACGCGGCCGCGATCGGTGCGGTGGACGGTGTTCCGCCGTTGCTGCGCCCGGAAACCGCCGCCGCGTTCGCGCAGATCCACTCGATCGGCTACGACCTTGTCACCCGCGAGCACAAGGCATTCGGGGCCGGGTTCCACGTCACCGGTGAGTACCATCCGGTGCTCGGACAGGGCGCGTTCGGGCACAGCGGGGCGGGCGGCCAGCAGGCGTTCGCCGATCCGCGCAACGGCCTCGCCTACGGTTACACCCGGCGGCGCACCCCGTTCCCCGCCGCGGCCGCTCCGGAGAACGATCGCCTGATCCGCGCGCTGTACGCGGCCGTGGCAGCGGCCTGATCACACCGGCGCCGCGCCCGGTCTTCCGGGTTCGGCGCGCAACGGGAGCCGGTCGTAGCCACGCAGTACGCGGGTGCGGCGCCGGGACGGGGTACCGGCCGGGCGCAGTTCGCCGAACCGCTCGAACAGGGCCTGTAGCGCGATCTCGGCTTCCAGGCGGGCCAGCCGCGCGCCGAGACAGTAGTGGATGCCCGCGGAGAAGGCGAGATGCTCGCGGGCGTTGGCGCGGGTGATGTCGAAGGTGTGCGGGTCCTCGAACACATCCGGATCGCGATTGGCCCCGCCGAGCATCAGGACCACGGCGCGCCCCCGCGGAACCGGAATACCCGCGAGTTCGGTGTCCCGTTCCGCCACCCGCAGGGTGATCTGCACCGGGGACTCGTAGCGCAGTACCTCCTCCACCGCACCGGGCCAGCCGGTGGGATCGGCCCGTAGTGCGGCCAGCTGGTCGGGGTGTTCGAGCAGCAGCCGCACGGCATTGCCGAGCAGGTTCACCGTGGTCTCGAACCCGGCACCAAGCAGAAGCAGCGCGGTGGCGCGCAGTTCGGTATCGTTGAGCCGGTCGCCGTCCTCGTCGTGGTGCACGAGTTCGCTGAGCAGATCCTCGCCGGGTTGTTGGCGCAGCTGGCCGAGGTGTTCGCCGAGCCAGCCGTTGAGGCCGCGCAGGGCGGTGTCCGCGCGCCAGAACGCCCGCCAGCCGAGGTCCGGGTCGAGGGTCATCGCGGCTTCGTTGCCCCACGAGAGGAATTGCTCGCGCATCGCGGTCGGCACCCCGAGGATCTCGGCGATCACCATGACCGGAAGCGGTCCCGCGTAGCGCTCCACGAGATCGAACGGCTCCCCGTCCGGGATCCGGTCGAGCAGATCCTCGGCCACCTCGCGGATGCGTTCGCTGAACGAGGAGATCGCCCGCGGGGTGAAGGCGTGCGCGACGAGCCGGCGCAGGCGGGTGTGCTCCGGGGGACGGATGGTCAGCAGTGAGGGTTGATCCACCGGGCCGATCGCCTGCGGATCGACGGCCGCGGCGAGCACCCGGTCCAGTGCGGCGTTCACTCCGCCGCCCGGATTGGCGAAGAAACCGTTGCCGCGCAAGGCGTCGCTTGCCACCCGATGGCTCGCGGTCGCGCTGACGAACCGGTTCGAGGGCAGTGGTCCCCTGGAGCGCAGTTCGTCGTAGGCCCGGAACGGATCGGCGCGGACGGACTGGTCGGCGGTGAGCCGGGCGATCAGATCACCGCGGCGGGCGCCGAATCGGATGGCCGCACCGGGCAGCCCGTAGCGGATCGCCCACACCGTCGCCGAGCGCAGCCGGTTCATGCCACACCTCCCAGTCCGCGGCGGGCGGTGATCCGGGTGGGTGCCGGTGCCGCGAATTCGGCCGCGTGGCGGCGCAACAGGCGCAGCAGCCCGGAATTCTCCTCGCCGAGTTCGCGCAGCCGCCGATCCGGCTCGTGGAATGGCTCGACCTGTGCCTGCACCAGCAGCTCCCAGCGCCTGCGCAGGGCCAGCAGCAGGCCACGGCGGTCGCCGAAGATCTCGGCGTATTCGGCCCGCCAGGGCAGCACCGGTTCGCCGGAGCGCTCCAGTTCCTCGGTCACCTCGCGCAGCGCCGCGTAGTAGCGGTGGGTCTCGTTCCAGCCCATAGGGTCCTCCCACGTCTGCGGTGCGGTCTGCGGACGAGGCTAGGGCCCGCGCGGGGCGGTTTTCTTCGAGCCGTGGACGGCATTTCGTTTCCTACCCTGGTAGGAGGCGGCCGCCCGCCCGGCGAAGGATGCCCACCGGTCCGCGGCCACCTATGCTGGGTTCGTGCTGGCGGTAGTGACACGGGTGAAGGCGCGCATCGAACACAGCTGCGCCCGCCTCGGTGTGCCGTATCCGTGGTGGGTGCCGGCGTGGGCCACCGCGGCGAGCACCATCATCGCGGTCGCCGCACTGATCCAGCGGTATGCGCTCGCTCCCGGCTGGCTCGTGGTCGCCGGGGCGCTGCTGTACGCCCATCTCGTGGTGTGGATCGTGACCGGGCGGATGCTGCGCCCCTGGATGGAGGCGCTGCTGGCGGGTGCCGCGGTGGTCGTACTGCTGCTCGGTCATCCGGTGTCCACGGATATCGCACCCTGGCTGCTCACCGTGGCGGTCGCCGAGGTCGCGGCCACCTCACGCCCGCTGATCACGGTGGCCGCGGCCGTGGTGGGCGGCGCGATCCCGATCGTGGCCGGGCTGACCGGGTACCTGGAGAGCGCGCCGGTCTACGTGGTCGGCGTGCTGCTCGGCACCCAGGTCGGGATCACGCTGCGCTGGCAGATCCGGGCGCTCGCGGCCGAACGGACCACCAGGACGGCCGAGCGCGAACAGGCGGTGCTCGCCGAACGCCAGCGCATCGCCCGTGAGGTGCACGATGTGGTGGGGCATTCGCTGAGCATCACCCTGCTGCACGTCACCGGCGCCCGGCACGCGCTGGCCACCGACGGCGACCTCACCGAGGCGATCGAGGCACTCACCGAGGCCGAGCGGATCGGGCGCGGGGCCATGACCGACATCCGGCGCAGTGTCGGACTGCTGCCCGCCGACCAGCCGAGCACCGAACCGCTCCCGGACCTCGCCGAGATCACCACGCTGGTCGAGCGGACCAGGGGAGCGGGTGTCGAGGTGCAATATCAGCACAGCGGGGATCCCGGCACGATCGACGCCACCCGCGGCCTCGGGCTCTACCGGATCGCCCAGGAGTCCCTGGCGAACATCGTCAAGCACGCTCCGGGGAGCACGGCGGACGTGCGGCTGCGTATCGACCGGGACCGGGTCCGGCTCACCATCCGGAACACGCTGCCGAGCGGTGAACCGGTACGGCGGGACACCGGAACCGGTCTGGACGGCATCACCACCCGCGCCGGTCAGCTCGGCGCCGAACTGACCGTGGGCCCGCAGCGCGGCGGACACTGGATCGTGGACGTCTCCGTGCCGCTGCATGAGCCCGATCCCGCGCACGAACCGGACGGTCCCTGTCCGATCCGGTCCATGGCACCCCGGCCGAGGACCTCATGACCGAAACCGATGCCGAGATCCGCGTGCTGCTGGTGGACGACCAGGAGCTGGTGCGCTCCGGGCTGCGCCGGATCCTGCGCAGGCGGGCGGGATTTCTCATCGTGGCCGAGTGCGCCGACGGCGAGGAGGTGCCGGCCGCGCTCATCGCACAGGATGTCGATGTCGTGGTGATGGACCTGCGGATGAAACGGGTGGACGGTATCGAGGCCACCCGCCGGATCCGGGCGAGCGCGGAATGGCCGCCAGTGCTCGCGTTGACCACCTTCGACGACGACGAACTGCTTTCCGGGGTGCTGCGGGCGGGCGCGGCCGGGTTCGTGCTCAAGGACTCGCCCGCCGAGGATCTGATCCGTGCCGTGCGCACCGTGGCGGCGGGGGAGAGCTGGCTCGACGCCGGGGTCACCGCCCGGGTGCTCGCCACCTACCGCGAGGCTGCCGTCTCCGGGGCGCCCGGTGCCCCGCCCGCGGAACTGACCACCCGGGAGCGGGATGTCCTGTACGCCATCGCGAGCGGGCGCACCAACACCGAGATCGCCGAGGAACTGGTCATCTCCGAGGTCACGGTGAAAAGCCATATCGGCCGGATCTTCGCCAAACTCGATCTGCGTGACCGCGCCGCCGCGATCGTCTACGCCTACGATCACGGCATCGTCACTCCCAACAGCCGGGGCTGAACCGGTCGCGTCAGCCCTGTCGCGGGAGGCCGCGGCGCGCTCGGCGCAGCGGCAGCAGGATCGCGGCGGCCGCGGTGAGCACCCAGCCGAGACCGGCGACCATACCGATGATCGTGTAGCCGCTGTTCGCCGGGAACTCCTGCCCCGGCGCGGTTTGTGCCTGCAGCAGGACCGCGGCCAGTGCGCTTCCGGTGGAATAGCCGACATAGCGCAGGATCTGGTTGAAGCTCATCGCACTGCTCGTCTCGTGTTCCGGAACGGCGCGCATGAGGTAGCCGGGCAGCACCGCGAAGATGCTGCCGGTCCCGACCCCGGCGATCGCCATGATCAGCACGATCTCCCAGATGTTGTCCCGGGCAAGGCCGAACAGGATCATGGCGGCCAGCATCATGGCCGAGGCCAGCGGCAGCACCAGTTCGTAGGAGGTGCGCCGCACCAGCCAGGGCACCACCCGGGTGATCAGATAGCTGGTGGCGGAGAACGGGATCAGCACCAGTCCGGCGATGACGACGGTGCCACCCAGTCCGTAACCGGTGGCGCGTGGTGTCTGGACGAACGTGGTGACCGGGGAGATCAGCAGGTACATCCCGACAGCGGCCAGCAGGGTGGCCACGCTCGCCGTCAGCACGGCGCGTTCACCCAGCAGCCGCAAGGCGACCAGGGGCTGCGTGACCCGCAGTTCCCACCACACCCAGACCGCCAGTACCGCCGCTGCCGCGAGGAAGATCCCGATCACCAACGCGGATCCCCAGCCCCATGCCTCGCCCTCGCTGAGCGCCAGCAACAGACCGGACAGCCCGGCGCCGAGCAGCACCGCGCCGGTGATGTCGAGCCGTTCCCGGCGGCGCGACACCGAGCCGGGGACGACCCGCCACGCGATCAGCAACGCCAGCGCGGCGACCGCCGCCCCGAACCAGTAGGGCAGGTGCAGACCCCCGGCCTCCGCCAGCAGCCCGGTGATCGGGTAGCCGAGACCAACACCGACCGCGGCGGTGGTGGAGAGCATCGCGACCCCGGCCCGCATCCGTTCCGGCGACAGGTTGTCCCGGGCGGTCGCGATCGCCAGTGGTGTCAGCCCGACCCCCAGACCCTGCAGGCCGCGACCGAGCAGGAAGGGGCCGAACCCGAGCGGCAGCGCCGCGAGCACTCCGCCCAGTGTCAACGCGGAAAGCGCGAACAGGAAGACCCGGCGCCGGTCCGGCCCGTCTCCCAAGCGGCCCAGTACCGGGGCGGCGACCGAGGCCACCAGCAGCGTGATCGTCAAGGACCACTGGGCTTCGGCGAGCGAGACGTGCTCGGCCAAGGCGATGACCGGGATCAGCGGCGCACCAAGGCTGCTGATGACCGCTACCACCAGACACGCGAGTGTCAGGCCCGGCAGCAACCCACGGGACGGAGTTCGGCGATCGGATCGCCTCTCGTTCACTGATGCACGCACGATTCTGATACTACGCGTCAAATGAGACTCAGTGTCAAATATGCTCGCGTGTCACAATCGGCACATGAGTCTGCGGGAGCGAAAGAAGCAGCGCACGCGCGCCGAGCTACAGCGGCATGCCCTGCGCCTGTTCCGTGATCAGGGGTACGCCGAGACGACGGTGGAGGACATCGCGGCGGCCGCCGAGGTCAGCCGCAGCACCTTCTTCCGGTACTTCGGCACCAAGGAGGACGTGCTCCTGTTCGACAACGTGGACCCGGTGATGTACCGCATGATGGCCGCCGTGCCGGAGGGGACTCCGCTGCTGGAGGCCGTGCGCCGGGTACTGCGGGACTCGTTCGCCTCCCTCGGCGAGGAGGCCCGTGAGCTCGAGGAAGTCCGCATGGAGCTGGCCAGGACGGTGCCCGCCATCGCGGCGATCCTGCGGGAGCGCAACGCGTTCGGCCTCGAGGAGATCGCCGGGATCGTCGGGCCCGCGACGGGGCGCACACCCGACGACTCTGACGTGTTGCTGTTCAGCGGGATCCTGATGGGGGTGCGCCTCGCCGCCCGGGCCCGCATGGACGCCGGGAGGGGCGAGCGCATCGTCGAGGAGCTGGACGATCTGCTCGGACGGCTCGCCTCCGGTGTCCCACTGGCCGGGGAGCCGGTCCGTCGCCCGGCGGAGGCCTGAGTCTCAGCGCAGCGGAATCCGGTCGAGATCGGCTCCCACGACGAGCCGCCCGCCGAAGGTGTCCGCGGCCTCGTGCCAGCGTGGTGCCGGATTGTGGCCGGGCACGAAATGAGTGAGCACCAGGGTGCGCGCACCGCACTCGGCGGCGATCCGCCCGGCATCGGGAATCGAGGTGTGCGCCGTGGTGTGGTGGGCGAACATGGCCGCCGCGACCGGGTCGTTCGCGCCAGAGTAGCTGCGCTGGATCCAGTGCTCGTCGATGACCTCGTGGACGAGCACATCGGCGCCATGGGCCAGGCGCACCAGGTTCGCGCACGGCCCGGTGTCGCCGGAGAACACCACCGAGCCGTGCGCGGTGTCGAACCGGAACGCGAAGGCCGGGGCCATCGGTGCGTGCTGCACCAGGATCGCGGACACCTCGACGTGCTCGTCGCGGTAGACCGCAAGCGGTTCCATGTCCGGGGCGACGCGGGTGCGCGGGTCGAAACCGAGCGAGTCCGGCAGCGGGATGTCGGTACCGTCGAGCACCTCCTCCGGCGGGCGCCGCGCATTGTCGATGATCCGGTCCTCGATATCGGTGGCATAGGCATGCAGCAGCCTGCGCAGTGTCTCGGTGAACCCGGGAAGTCCGGCGGCGCCCGGATCCCGGTAGGGCGGCCGCGGTCCCGGTCCGAACAGCCGGACCGGGCGCGGCACCTCGCAGAGTCCGGCATACCAGCCGTAGAGCAGCAGATTGCCCAGATCCGCGATGTGATCGGAATGCAGGTGGGTGACGAACCCGGCGCGCAGCCGTTCGAAGCCGAATCCGGCGAGGGTCAGCTGACGGCAGGCGCCGTAGCCGAGATCCACCAGATACAGTGCCTCGCCGACTCGCAGGGCCGAGGCGATACCGGCACGTTCGGGTTGCGGCCGGGGACCTCCGGCGGTACCGAGCAGCACGAGTTCCGCCGATTCCCCGGATGAGCGCAGCACGATCGACCATTCCACCGGATTCGTGCCGGTGTGGCAAGGGTTTCAGGATCGTCGTACGGCGGCGAGCACACTGCCGAGCACACCTGGATAGCGTTCGTCCACATCCGCGCGAAGCCGGACGTAGCACCGTGTTCCCTCGTTGCGGTGCCGGGTGACGCCCGCCTCCCGCAGGGTCTTCATGTGGTGGCTCAGCGTCGACTGCGCCAGGGCGACCTCGAAGTCGTCCCTGGTGTGCTCCGCCCCGTCCGCGAGTACCTCCACGATGTGCAGCCGCACCGGATCACCGAGAGCGGAGAGGACGTTCGCCAGCTCGATCTCCTCGGTGCCCGGATGCCGTGGTTGCCGCATGTTTCCATGATAGGAGATTCTTCGAGCTTCGCCGATCATCGAACTTCGGCTGCGGCCAGCGCTTTCTCGGCGGCTTCGAGGATGGTGCCGAAGGTCCGACTCAGGATCGGCTGGGCGAGCAGCCGGGTGAGGAACGCGCCGGCCAATGGGATCCGGACCTCGGCGCGGGTCCGCCACAGTACGTGGGTGCCGCCCTCGACCTCGGTGAACTCCATCCTGCCGAGCTCGTGCTTGCTCGGCGGCATGCTGCGATCCACCACGTATTCGGTGACGTGGGGCCGTTCGTAGCTGGTGATCCGCTCTCGGAACCAGCCGATCAGCCACAGGTGGGTCCGGATCGCCCCGACTCCATACGGTGCGCCCGCTCCCGGCCGGGTCAGCCGGCAACGCAGTACGAGTGGCGATGCCGCATAGTTGCTCGTCGTGGTCAGCCAGTCGAACACCTCCTCGATGGGTGCCGGGATGACGCGTTCGACGGTGACGGTTTCCATGGCGGTCCTCCTCGTTGCGTGGTTCCTCCCGGAGACAAGTCGCGGACGCGAGGCGTGACATCCGGGTGCTCAGAGGTGCCAGTCCGGATGGGTCCGGTAGCCGGATCCCTCGGCGGCGGCCCTGTCCAGCGCACTCTTCCGGATTTCCTCGCTCGGCCAGGTGGTGTCGTCGGTGAACAGCACCGAACCGAGCCGGGCGTCTCGCAGCACCGCTCCGGTCAGCTCGGCGCCGGACAGGTCGGCCCCGTCGAGCCGGGCATGGCTGAAGTTCGCCTCGCGCAGCGTCGCATTGGTCAGTACCGCGCCGGTCAGCTCGGCCGTGGTGAAAACGGCCCGCATCGACTGCACCGATTCGAGCTCGGCCTCACCGAGGTCGGCCGCCGTGAAGTCGGCGTGGTCGAGCTTGGCGGAAGTGAAGACGGCGCCGACCAGTTTCGCGCCGGCGAAAACGGCGTCGCTCAGATCGGCCCGCGCGAACTCGGCCTCCCGTAACGAGGCACCGGTCAGGTCGATCGTGAGTCCGGTCCATCGCTGGTCCGCACGGTGTTCCTGACTGGCCGCGGTGGTCAGCCTGCGGTGCAGGATGCGTTGCGCGGTCAAGCGCACCTCCCGCTCCTGAACCCGCTCCTGGTATCCCTCGCTCTCCGGAGAACCGAGCCTGGTGAACGGCATGCGCAGATAGGCGCAGATGACGTTGATGACCGTCGGCCGCTGATCGGGTGCTCCGCTGCCCACCCGCTCCAGCGCGTACAGCCCGGCGAGCCGCACCGGGGCCTTCTCGCTGCCGAGTTGATCGGCGGCCTTGGTGTAGAGCTCGGTGATCCGGCGTTCGACCGCGTCGAGTTCGCTGACCCGGTCGGCCGCGTACTGGCGGCTGAGTTCGAGTTCGGTGGACCGCTGCCGGCGCGCGGCGAGCCACAGCGCGACGAGGCCACCGGCACCGACCACGATGGTGCCCGCCACCCGGATGGCTTCGAGTCGCCCCCGGTCCGCGGGGGTGCTGCCGCCGAACAACCAGGGCAGCACGACCCCGATCGCCACGGCGAACACGATCAGGGCGAGTCCGGTGAAGGCGATCGTCCGGTTGGTGAGCGGAGCCGCGAGCGGACGGGGATACGGCTCTTTCTGGGGCGTCATGGCCCTATTTGTGGCATATTGGTCACCTTGCTGTCAGCAGTTTGCACGCATCTGGGGGCACTGTTGTCCGGACGTCGCGGCATCGAGAAGGACCGGCAGCGCGCATCGAGTGCGATGCGGCGCTCGATCGCCTGCGCGGAATCGGGTGACCTGGCCATGGCGGTGCGGCACAGCGAGGACGCCGAGGCCTGTGTGCAGCGGCTGATGCGGCACGAGCCGGAGAACACCTATCACCGGTTCGTGCTCGCCGGGCTGCTGTACAACCGTGCGACGATCCTGGACGGGACCGGTGCCGGCGCGGCAGCACTGGCCGCGGCCCGCGCGGCGAGCGAGCTCTACGAAGACCTCGATCCCAGTCACGGCGATCCCTCGGCGGTGGAACCCCTGCTGCGCGGATTCCGGGACGAGGGCCAGGAAATGGAAACCCTGATCGCGCACGCCGCGGACGCCCGGGCACGGTTCGCCCGCCTGCTCGCCGAGCAGCAGGGGGAATCCGCCGCCACGGCGGCACGTCAGCACGGCCGCGCCGCGGTGCGGACCTACGAGGTGCTCGCCAGGGCCGGGCAGCACTTCGGTCAGGCCGATGTCGACCGGGTACGCGAGCAGTACCGGGCCGCGCGGGATCACCTCGGTGAACCGGACGGATGAGCGCCGATGCCACGAACCGGAAAGATCAACCGGGCGATCCGGAAATCACGCTCGCTCACCGAATCCGGAAACCACGGCCGGGCCGCGGCCTGGAATCTGCGCGCGATCGGGATGCTGGAACGTGCCGCCCGGTTCGACGTCCTGCACGGTCTCGCCGACCGGCCGGCCCTCGCCGGTCTGTACTGCGAACGGGCCGGAATCCTGGCCCGGCTCATGGAATGGGACTCGGCCTGCGATGCCGCGGAAACCGCGGTGGACCTGTACCTGGACGTGGATCCCGCGCGTGGCGCACCGGATCTCGTCGCGGTGAAGGTCCGCGAATTCCGGGCCGAGCACGGCGATGCGGCGGTCGTTCCGTTCGAGGAACACATCGGTGATGCCGCCAACGCGCGCGGTTTCCTCGCGCTGCTGCTGGCCAGGAACCGTGGTGCGGCGGCGAAACCGGCCGTCGAACGCCTCGGAAGCAACGCGGTGCAGACCTTCACCGAACTGATCCGGGTCGGTCTCGCCTACGACCGCGAGGATCTGCGCCGGATTCGCGATCAGGTGAGCCAGGCGCACCGGCTGCTCACCGCCGAGGCGCCGTCACAGGCTTGGCGTTCCGCTCCCGCGGACATTCTGGCCGTTTACCGGAAAGCGATGGGGAAATGACCACGAGGGCACGCGCCAGACTGGAAGCGCACCTCGCCGATGGGGCGCGGCGCGCCGCCGAAGGGGACTATCGCGGCGCGCTCGCGCAGAACGTCGCGGCGACGCGCCTGATCCGTCGGCTGGGCAGCAGAGAACTGACCGGGCCGGAGTACGACGCGCGAATGGGATTCGCCTACTACTGCCGATCCCTGTTCCTCGAGCGGTTGCACCGGGAGAGCCGGACCGTGCTCCTGGAGCGCAATCACCGTGGTAAACAGGCGATCACCGCGGCGCGGTCCTCGATCCTGTGCTACGAGGCGCACGATCCCATCCGGCGCGGCGGGAAGACGGTGGCGGAGGCGATCGCGTACGGGCCGGACAGTGCCGGGTTGCGCCCAGCGCACTGGATCGCGGGCCTCGCCGAAGCACGCTCCTTCCTTGCCCTGCTGCTCGGCAAATACGAATGGCCCGGCCGGATGCGGGACCGTGAGCTGGCCCTGTTCGATCTGGACCGGGACCTGACCATTCAGCACGAGGTGAACGTTCTCGACCAGGAGTCCTTCCTCGCCTCCAAGGCGCTCGTGCAGTGTTCCCGGCGAACCGAGGACGACCACGAGCGAATGTTCGCGCAGAACAACGAGGCGATGGGCGCGGTGTACGAGCGAATGCCCGACCACCCGAGGAAGTGACGGCCCGGTCGTTCAGGAAACCTTGCGCCGCACCGCTTCCGAGTGCTTGGTCGGCGTGATCGCCTGGACCGTGGTGGCCGCGGCCGGAATCAGCCGCGGGCCCGCGGGTCCGTATACCCCGCGTGGTTCCGGGAACATTCGCACCAGCAGTAGGTACAGCATCGCGGCGAACACCAGGGTGATCACGAGGCTGATGTCCACACCACCGGCGATCCCGGCGAGCGGCCCGGTGATCAGCGGGGTGTTGGCGGTGAGCAGTCCCGCCGTCGTCGCGGGAATCCAGGCCGCCATGGCGCGCCAGTTCACCCCGTGACTGAACCAGTAGGCCCCGCCGGTCTGTCCCCGGTTGAACACCTGCAGATCGTCGGGCAGATAGTGACCGCGGCGCAGCCAGTAGCCGGTCATCATGATCACCATCCACGGGGAGGTGCACAGCACGATCAGTGTCACGAAGGCGTTGATGCTGGCGACCACGTCGAACACGAAGGAACCGAGGAAGACGAACACTACCGAGAGTGAGCCGATCAGGGCGGTGGCGCGCACCCGGGACAGTCTCGGGAAGATCGAGCTGAAATCCAGGCCGGTGCCGTACAGCGCGGTGGTTCCGGTGGAGAGCCCGCCGATCAGCGCGACAAGGATGAGCGGAATCGCGTACCACAGCGGCGAAATCGCGGTGAGCCCGGCGATGTAGTCGTTCGGGTCGGGCACCAGGGTCGCGGTGGCCACGCCGAAACCGAACGGCAGCATGGTGCACAACTGGGCGAGGAACGGGGCCGCCAGTACCCGCGTTTTCGGTGCACTGGCGGGAATGTAACGGGACCAGTCACCGAGGAAGGCGCCGAAGGAGATGGGGTTCGCCATCGCGGTGAGCGCGGCGAGCACCCAGGTCGGCCAGAATCCGCCGAGCGCATAACCGCCGTGCCCGGTCGCCCCGGCGTGGAAATCGCCCGCATAGGCCAGAACACCGAGCAGCATCAGCGCCGTGCAGGCCAGCACGGCGAGTTTGTTGACCAGCAGCATGAACCGGTAGCCGTAGATGCAGACCACGAAGGTGGCGATCGCGATCAGCCCGTAGGCGATGGCGCGCACCAGGTTTCCGCCGTCCACCCCGGCGAGCCTGCGCACCGCACCGGTGACCGCGTCCCCGGAGACCCACACCGAGATGGAGAAGAACGCGATCGCGGTCAGCAGGGACAGAAACGAGCCGACACAGCGGCCGACGACACCGAAATGCGCCCCCGAGGACACCGCGTTGTTGGTGTGGTTGGCCGGGCCGAACAGGCTCATCGGGGCGAGGATCAGCGCCCCGGCCAGTACCCCGGCCAGGGTGGCGCTCAGCGCCGCCCCGAAACCGAGGCCGTAGGTGATCGGCAGGGTGCCGAGGATGATGGTGGCGAAGGTGTTCGCGCCGCCGAAGGAGAGCCGGAACAGATCCCACGGCCGGGAGGTGCGCTCCGCCTCGGGGATCGGCTCGACCCCGTGGACCTCGATCTCGGTGACCGTCATGACCGTGCCCGCCCGGGGAGTACGGAAAGCAGTTCGTAGAGTACGTGGGCCGCGGCGATCCCGGTGATCTCCGCATGGTCGTAGGCAGGGGACACCTCGACCACATCCGCGCCCACGATGTCCATGCCACGCAGCCCGCGCAGGATCTCCAGCAGCTCCCGGCTGGACAGCCCGCCCGCCTCGGGGGTTCCGGTCCCCGGCGCGAATCCCGGATCCAGCACGTCGATGTCCACCGAGACGTACAGCGGACGGTTCCCGATGCGTTCGCGTATCCGCTCGATCAGTTCGTCGATCGGGGAGCGCAGGAAGTCCCGTGCGTGCACCGCGGCGAAGCCGAGTCGTTCGCTGTCCTCCAGGTCCAGTCCGGAGTACAGCGGGCCACGGATGCCGACGTGCATCGAGTGCGCGAAGTCGATCAGCCCTTCCTCCGCGGCCCTGCGGAACGGTGTGCCGTGCGTGTACGGGGCGCCGAAATAGGTGTCCCAGGTGTCCAGGTGCGCGTCGAAATGCAGCACCGCGACCGGCCCGTGCCGTTCGTGCTGCACCCGCAGCAGCGGAAGGGCGATGGTGTGGTCGCCGCCGATGGTGAGCAGCCGCCGGTCCGTGCCGGAGAGCTCACGGGCGCACCGCTCGATCGTGCCGATGGCCTCCCGGATGTCGAAGGGGTTCACCCCGGCATCGCCACCGTCGGCTACCTGGCCGAGCGCGAACGGTTCGGTGTCCAGCGCCGGATTGTAGGGGCGCAGCAGCTTCGAGCTCGCCCGCACGTGCGCGGGGCCGAACCGGGCACCGGGCCGGTAGCTGACCCCGGTGTCGAAGGGCACGCCCCACAGCACCGTGTCCGCCTCGCGCACGTCGGCGAGCCTGGGCAGCCGGGCGAAGGTGTTCTCGCCCGCATAGCGCGGGATCCTGCTCGCGTCCACCGGCCCGATCGGCTCCTGGTCTTCCATGGTGGACAAGCCTGAGCGAACAGAGCGGTGTACCGGAACCCGCGGATCCTCCAAGACCGCGCCGCGGCATTGGAGGAACGCACAACGGAACCCTAATGCAACTTGTGCACCGTGATGGTCAGCTCGACCGGGTCACCGGCCTGCACGGCGCCGCTGAAGTCCGGTCCCGGCGAGACATCGTCGTAGGGGAAGGCGTAGCCGCGGTTGTCCGGCAGGTGGGCGTGCACGATCTTGGCGTAGTGGTTGGTGACATCCTGCTGGTAGAACTTCTTCGGATCCTCACCGTCCGGCTGGTTCGGGTTGTCCAGCAGCGTGGTGCGGTTCAGCGCGGCGGCCAGGCGCGCGATGATGGCCTTGCGCGCGGTGCTGCCCTCATTGGCGAACGGTCCGCTGTTGCAGCTCCACACATCCGCGGTGACCGGCTTGGTGAACTTCTCGCCGTTGTCGAAGGTGAGCACGTCACCGTTCACCCGGCCGGTGAACTTGCCGAGATCGGGCCGTTGCGAGTCGACCACGAGATCCGTCCCGGCGTACTTCTTCCAGCACTGGTTGATGTAGTCGTCCAGGTAACCGCCGAACTTGTCGCTGTGGTGCCCCGCGGACAGCGCGCGCACATTGCCACCGTCTCCGGAAGTGATCAGCCCGGCCCACTGATCGCCCGCGGCGCGCAGATCGTCGCAGATCTTGTCGAGGGAGCCCGCCGGAAGGCCGGGGGCGTCCTGTTCCCCGCTCCCGGAGGTGGTCAGGTGCAACCCCATCGGGAAGGCGACGAAATCGACATAGCTGATGTTCGCGTACAGTTGCTCGTCGTTGAAGGTGAACTCGCTGAACGACCAGTTGCGTTGATAGTTCGGATCATCGGCATTGAGGAAACTCGGATGGACCAGCGCCGGTCCGGGATCCACGAAGAAGTCGAGTTTCGTATCGGTGACCACGTAGATCCGGGCTCCGGACAATTTCGGCACGGTCACCTTGGCGGATTTCAGCGGGATCGCGCAGTCGTCGATCGGGGTGTGCGGGGCACCGGGGGACGGGACCTTGTATACCGAGCCGTCGGCCTTGACGAAGACCGGCTGTTTTTCCGTGTCGAGCCCGGTTATGTAGGCATACGCGGATCCGGCTCCGGTCTGGTCGTCGAACGCGAGCGAAACGGTGTCCGGGGTCCGGCCGCCCGCCGCCCTGGCGAGTCCGCGGCCGAGTACCGGCACCGCAGCGGCTGCCGTCGCCGCCGTCGCCACACCGAGAAAACCTCTCCGGGAAATCAATCGGAACGCCTCCTGGGTTCGCTTTGTTCGAACAGCGAAAAACGCTAATCAGGGCGCGCGGAGAGGGTCAACAGCCGGTCCGGCGATTGACTTGTTTTGTCATCTCTTTACGACGAAAGTTCTGTTTCCCGGATCAGTGCTCACGCAGTGCCCGGAGCGCGAGATAGAGATCCACCCGATCGGCGGTGTCGCCGAGGCTGCGGCCGGTCAGTTCCTCGACCTTGCCGATGCGGTGGCGCAGGGTGTTGATGTGCACGTGCAGTGACTGGGCTGCCTCCTGCCAGCGCCCGCCGCAGTCCAGGAAGACCCGCAGCGAGGGCAGCAGCTCGCTGCCCCGGCGCCGATCGTGTTCGGCCACCCCGCCGAGCACCGCCCGGGAGGTGGCCGCCAGCAGCTCCGGATCCTGCGCGGCGAACAACAGGGTCGGGCTGGACAACCGCGCGTAGCTCAACCGGCCGGATTCCCCGCGCAGCGCGGCCACCGCGTGCGCGGCCTGCAACAGGCTCGCGCGCAGCGAATCCACCGGACCGGGGCCGCCGATACCGAGCCCCGCATCGCCGAGCGCGCCGTGCAGCGCGGCCGCCTGCCGGTCCGGGTCCCCGTCCACCGCGACCAGTCCGAGCACCTCCTCCCCGCGCACCGCGCAGATCCCGGTACCGTGCAGTGCCTCGGTCAGCCGGGCGGCCAGCGCTTCCGGTGCGGCACCGTGCACCACGAGTCCCGCGTACTCGGCATCGGGCGGCAGGCCGAGCGAACGCAGCCGGGAACGCACCGCGGGCAGTTGCGGGCCGCCTGCCTGGATCCACTCGAACAGCTCCGCGGCGAACCGGGACTCCATTTCGCGCAGTGCCCGGACCCGTTCGATCTCCAGGGCGAGGAACGGCATCGCCTGGGTCACCGAGGCCCGCTGGCGGACATCCAGTTCGGCGAACGGGACCGGGAGCAGCAGTTCGGCGTCCGCGAGCCCGTCACCGACCAGCGCCACCCCGTGCCGCGCCTCCGGTGGTTCCCCGAACAACCCAGCCGCCGTGCGCACCGCGACCGGAAGCCCGAGGTGCTTGGCGAGCACCCGCAGCACCGAGTGCACACCCCGTTCCCGGCGCAGCGCGGCCACGATCGCGTCGTACTCGGCGAGATGGCCGCGCAGCGGGCCTTCCCATTCGGCGCGCTTGGCCGCCACGAATGCCTCGGTGATCTGTACGAACGGAATCTCGACGGGGACGACGAAACAGGTGAGCGCATGCCGGCGCGCGGCGGCGAGAAACTCCCCGGGAACCTCGGGCGCGTCCGGCAGCAGGCCGTAGCCGATCGCGGCCACCCCGGCGGCGGCGATCCGGTCCACGAACTCGCCCGCGCCGAGCCCGCCGTCCCGCCACACCCCGGCGGTGAGCACCACCTCGCCACCGCGCAGGAACCGGGCGGGGTCGGCGACCTCGGTCGTGTGCACCCAGCGCACCGGCCGGTCCAGCGCACCGCGCACCCGCAGTTCGAGCCGCAATTCGGGATCCGTCACCAGGTCGCGAACCAGCATCCGGTCACCCTACGCCGGTGCTCGTCCGTCCACTGTGGACCGCGCTCAGCGCGCGGCGGGCCAGCCGCTCGCGCCGAGCTCGTGCGAGATGGTGCGGGCCGCCTCGCGCACCGCTGCGGTCACCGGATCGGCGACCGGCCATTCCGCGACGGGCACCACGATCCCGATGGCGCCGATGACCGATTCGGCGTCGCTGATCGGCGCGGCGAGCCCGCATTCGCCGAGCACCGCCTCCTCCTGCTCGGTGGCCAGGCCACGGGCGCGCGCCTGGTCGAGCTGTCCGGCGAGTGCTGCCGGATCGGTGACGGTGTCCGCGGTCATGCTCGACAGCTCGCCGGGTTCCTCACCGGTGAACGCGAGCACCGCCTTGCCTAGCGCGGTGGCGTGCAGCGGAAGGGTGAGCCCGACCTCGGCCATCTGCCGGGACCCGTCCGGGCGCGGTTCGTGGTGCACGATCATCACCTCGCCTGCCGTGCGGGCCCCGATGCGCACCGCGAAACCGGTGCGCCTGGCCAGTTCGGCGGACCAGGTCACCGATCGGGAGCGCAGCTCGAGCGTGCCGAGGTAGACGTTGCCGAGCTTGAGCAGTTCCGGGCCGAGCCGATAGTGACCGGATCGCGGTTCCTGCACCACGAGTCCGTGCGCCTGCAGGGTCTTGACGATCCCGTGCACGGTGGACGGGGCGAGCTCGAGACCCGCGGCGAGCTGGGCGAGGCTGAGGCCGTGCGAGCCGCGGGCGGACCGGAGCAATCCGAGCGCCCGGATCGCCCGGTCGACGGACTGGATCATGAGGCCTCTCCCGCTCTGGTCAGCACGCGAGCTTTACAGCGATGCGAGATCAGCCTAGTATGCCTCGGTAATTCGGTAATGTCGAATGAGCTTCGACGATGAAGGATGGTCGCGAGGATGCCGGTACGTGCACTGCTGAATGATCCGGACGAGCTGGTCGCCGAGGCGCTCGACGGGTTCGCGCGCTCACACCCGGAGCTGGTGCGCGCGAGCGCCGACCCGGCCTACCTGATCCGCGCCGACCCGGCCGACAAAGTGGCGCTGGTGTCCGGCGGCGGTTCCGGGCACGAACCGCTGCACACCGGCTTCGTCGGTGCCGGGATGCTCGATGTGGCCGTGCCCGGCGCGGTGTTCGCCAGTCCGACCGCGTATCAGATCCGTGCCGCGATCCGGGCCGCCGACCGCGGGCGCGGGGTACTGCTCGTGGTGAAGAACTACACCGGTGACGTGCTGAACTTCGGCATCGCCGCGGAACTGGCCGCCGAGGAAGGCATCGAGACCCGGATCGCGCTGGTGGACGACGATCTGGCCACCGAGAGCGAGGACGGGCCGGGCAGGCGGGGGACCGCGGCCGTGCTCGCGGTGGAGAAGATCTGCGGGGCGGCCGCCGAGCGCGGCGCGGACCTGGATCAGCTGGCCGAACTGGCCGCCCGGATCACCTCATCGGCGCGCACGCTCGCCCTGGCCACCGCCGCCTGCACGCATCCCGGCGAATCCCGTCCCTCCTTCGAACTCGCCGCGGACGAGGTGGAGTTCGGGGTCGGTATCCACGGGGAACACGGCATCGGCCGCAGGCCGTACGGCAGCGCGCGGGAACTGACCGCCGCGCTGGCCGATCCGCTGCTCGAATCGCTCGGACTCACCGCGGGCGAGGAAGTGCTGGCCATCGTCAACGGGCTGGGCGCCACGCACGGCCTCGAACTGGCCACCGTGGCGCGCGAACTGCACGAACACCTGGCGGGGCGCGGCATCCGGATCACCCGTTCCCTCGTCGGCTCGTATGTCACCGCGCTGGACATGCGCGGCTGCTCGGTCACCCTGCTCCGGCTCGATCCGGAACTGGCCGAGCTCTGGGACGCCCCGGTCCGTACCCCGGCCCTGACCTGGTGAAGGAGCGAAACGTGGACGCATTCGACGGCGCGGAGGTGCGCGCCTGGATCGACCGGTTCATCGCGACCGTGCTCGACCGGACCGGTGAGCTGACCGAACTCGACCGGCAGGCGGGCGACGGCGATTACGGCACCAACCTGCGGTCGGCGCTCGGCCGCGCCCGGGTGAACCTGGACGGAACCGCGGACCCGGCGGCCGTGTTCACCGCGGTCTCCGAGGCCTTCCTGAACACGGGCGGGACCAGCGGCCCGCTGTTCGGCATGTGGTTCCGGGAGTTCGCCAAGGCGTTCACCGAACCGGTGAGCGACGCCACCCTGGCCACCGCGGCCGGGAACGCCGCGGCGGTGGTGCAGCGGCTGGGCAAAGCCGAAGTGGGGCACAAGACCATGGTGGACGCGATGGTGCCCGCCGCGCAGGCCCTGCGGGCGGCGGCCGAACGGAACGCGGGACCGGATCGGGCACTGCGGGAGGCGGCCGCGGCCGCGCGTACCGGAGCCGAATCGACCGAGCAGTTGCTCGCCCGCCGCGGCCGGGCCAGCTACGTCGGGGAGCACGCCCGCGGAGTGATGGACCCCGGCGCGCTGACCGTGGCGATGTTCTTCGCCGCCGCGAACGGCTGAGCCGCACGCCGAGACGTTACGGTTGACCGGTGGAGATCTTTCACCTGCGCTATTTCCTCGCGGTCGCCGAGGAGCTGAGCTTTTCCCGGGCGGCGCGGCGGTTGCACATGGCGACCTCGCCGCTGAGCCAGCGGGTGCGGGATCTGGAGCGGGAACTCGAGGTCGTGCTGTTCGATCGGGACTCGCACCACGTGGGGCTGACTCGGGCCGGTGAAGCGCTGCTGCCGATCGCGCGCGATGTCCTCGGCCGCTTCGATGATATCGGCTGGCGGCTGCGCGAGGAGATCGTGCCGGACCAGCGCACCGTCTACATCGGTGTGCCGCCCGGGCTGCATCGCCGGGTCCGGGAACGGCTCAAGGAACTCGAATCCCGCGCCACGGGATACCGGTTGAAGCGGTGGCCGGGCGGCAGCGCGGATCTGGCCGCCGCGCTGCAACGCGGAGAACTGGGCCTGGCCCTGGTGCATCTGCCGGTGCACATCGAGGGAATCGGCATCCTGGAGGTCGACAGCGAACCACTGGGCGCGGTGCTGCCCGCGGCCGAGTTCCGGGACCGGGAATCGGTATCGCTGTCCGAACTGACCGAGTACACCTATGTCCGGCCGGCCGCGGGCATGTCGCCGACCTATTTCGAACAGCTCGGCGTGCGCATCGCGGCCGCGGGAATCAACAAGAAGATCACCCTTTCCAGTGGTGATTACGGCAGCGTCAGCGAATTCGTGGCGAACGGTTCCGCCTTCGCGATTTCCATGCTCGATCCGGAAAGCGATATGCACAAACATCGGACCGAGAACAATGTCGTGCTGCCGTTCAATGATTTCCAGCCCGCACTAACCACCGGGCTCGCCTGGCGGGAAAATCGTGATGACCTGCGTGAACTTCTCGAACTGGCCCAGGAAGTGCTGTCCGGGAACGAGTGACCCAATGGCGTGACCGCTGTGGTCACGCCATTGTTCGCCATTCGGTGCAGCCGGATCGTTGATTGTTCTTTTCCGCCGGGGCTAGCGTCGAAGGTGAAAACACGAGACGCGTTATCCGGTGGAGGACGATGACAATGCAGGCTCCCGGAAACAACAGTGGACCGCTCGCGGGAGTACGGGTCGTCGACCTGTCCACCGTGGTGATGGGTCCGTACGCCGCGCAGATCCTCGGCGATCTCGGCGCGGATGTGGTCAAGATCGAATCCCCGCGGGACACGGTCCGCAACGGAACCGTGCACCGCACGCCGGGCATGACCCCGCTGAACCTGAACGTCAACCGGAACAAGCGCAGCATCGCGCTGAACCTGAAGGACGAACAGGAACACGCCAGCGCGCTCGAACTGGTGCACGGGGCGGACATCCTGATCACCAACATGCGCATCGACGCCCTGCGGCGGCTGCACATGGACTACGACAGCCTCGCCGAGGCGAACCCGAAACTCATCTACGCGCACGCACAGGGATTCCGGCCCGATTCCGACCGGGCCACGCTGGCTGCTTACGACGAGACGGTGCAGGCGGCTTCCGGGCTGCTGGACATCGCCTCGAGGGCCGGGGACATCGGCGCACCCGTCGTGCTGCCCGGGATCTTCGCGGACAAGGTGAGCGCGCTGACCATCGTGTACTCGGTGCTCGCCGCGCTCGTGCATCAGCGGGCCACCGGAGAGGGTCAGCTTGTCGAGGTGCCGATGACCGACACCCTGCTCGCCTTCAACATGGTGGAACACCTGCAGGGCAAGATCTTCGAGCCGCCGATGGGGGAGACGGGCTTCCCGCTGTCCATGAACAAGGGGCACCGTGCCCGGCCGACCAAGGACGGGCACGCGATGATCATTCCCTACAGCCCGCAGAACTGCCGGGACCTGTTCCACGCCGCGGGCCGGGACGATCTGGCCGCGGACCCGCGGGTGAACGGGGAATTCATCGACGCCAAGGCCGACGGCGCGGCGATCGCCGAGCTGATCGAATCGGTCACCCCGAACCTGACCACCGCCGAATGGATCGAGGTCTGCACCGAGCACAGCATCCCGGTCGGACCGGTGCTGCGCCTGGACGAGGCCGATGCCGACCCGTACGTGCGCGAGGGGCACCTGCTCGACGTCGCCGAGCACCCGAGCGAGGGCAGCTACCGGGTCATCGGAACCCCGATGCGGTTCTCCCGCACCCCGGCGAGCGTCCGCAGGCACGCCCCGCTCCCCGGCCAGGACGGCGCGGAGATTCTCGCCGAACTGGGCGCGACCGAGACCGCCGGACAGGAATAGGAGCATCGAGCATGGCACAGGTACACGAGGAAGCGGACTTCTTCGGGTTCGCCGAACTGCTTTCCGCCGAGGAGCGCGCCGAGCTCGCCGACATCCGGGCCTATCTGGAACGCGAGATCACACCGATCGCGAACAAGGCGTGGGACAGCGGCGAATTCCCGGCCGAGGCCATCGGGAAATTCGCCGAGCTGAAGCTGGCCGGTTACCAGTACCCGGAGTACGGCGACGGAAAAGCGCGCAGTGCGCTCTTCCCGGGTTTTCTCAGCCTGGAGCTGAACCGCATCGATCCCTCCTTCGCGGTGTTCTCCGGTGTGCACACCGGGCTCGCGCTCGGCTCCATCCACGGCGGGGGCGACGAGGAGCAGCACCGCCGCTGGATCCCGGACATGGTGGCGATGCGCAAGATCGGCGCCTTCGCGCTCACCGAACCGGAGGGCGGTTCCGATGTGGCGGGCGGCATGCGCACCACCGCGCGCCGAGACGGCGAGCACTGGGTGCTGGACGGGGCGAAGCGCTGGATCGGGAACGGCACCTTCGCCGATCTCGTGGTCGTGTGGGCCCGGGATGTGGCCGATGGCAATGTCAAGGGGTTCGTGGTGGAGCACGGCACGCCGGGGTTCACCACGAGCAAGATCGAGGGCAAGATCGCACTGCGCACCGTGCAGAACGCGGACATCACCCTCGATGGCGTGCGGGTGCCGGAAGCGAACCGGCTCCAGCGCATCAACAGCTTCCGGGACACCGCGAAGGTGCTCGCCCGTACCAGGGGCGGGGTCGCCTGGCAGGCACTCGGGATCGCGGTCCGCGCCTACGAACTCGCGCGGGAATACGCCACGCGGCGGGTGCAGTTCGGTAAGCCGATCGGCGGTTTCCAGCTGATCCAGGACCTGCTGGTGAAGATGCTCGGCGATATCACCGCGATGTTCGGCATGGTGGTGCGCCTCAACGAGCTCATCGAGCGCGGCGAGGCGCGAGCCGATCAGGCCGCACTGGCGAAGGCGTTCACCACCACCCGGATGCGCGAGGTCGTCTCCTGGGCGCGGGAACTGTTCGGCGGCAACGGAATCGTGCTCGACTACGAGATCGCGAAGTTCTTCGCCGACGCCGAGGCGGTGTACTCCTTCGAAGGCTCCCGGGAGATGAACACGCTGATCGTGGGGAAATCCATCACCGGGCACAGCGCCTTCGCGTGACCGCGCAGCAGCGCAGCCAGGCGTCCAGCTGACGGATCAGTTCCCCGGTTCGCGCACCGCCACCCGGAGCCGCGGGATAGCGGTGCAGGACCTCCACCACGAGAGGATCCGCCAGCTCCCGCGACCGCGCGAGTTGTTCGGTTCCCACTGCGGGATCGTCTCCGGCGGCGAGCTCGAACGCCCGTGCGGCATGCGCCGCCGCGCCGAGGATGTGCTTGACCTGGGTGGCTTTGGCCAAGGGATGGAGGTACGCGGCACTGGCCGCGGCCAGTGCCGCCCGGGCTGCCTCGCTCGCGGCGGCTTGGCCCGCGTCCCGGGTTTCCTGGGCGGCCCGCTGAGCCGCCCAGGCACTGTCCCGGATCAGCTTGCTCCGCCTGGCCCCGTCTGCGAATTCCTGGGCGGCCCCGACCGCGGATCGCGGGCGCGGGTCCCCGGGGCGGGCTTCGGTGAAGATCGGCAGTGCGGTGCGCGCGCAGGCCGCTGCATAGCCCGCCACCGCACGCAGTTCGGCCATGCTGAGTTGGATGGTCGTGGAGCCCTCCACCATGGCGGCACCCTACTGAATGTGTTGCGGCCAGGGCCATCCGATTGACGTGCTCGGCAGAATGGGTGCATGAGTGAAGCGCTGCCGGTACTCCGGCAGACCGTGCTGGACACCACCGACGCACGCGCGCTGGCCGAGTTCTACCGGAAGTTCCTCGGGCTGCGCTACCGCCAGGGTGACGAACCACCGGCGGTGGGGGAGCCCGATACCCACGGCGCGGACTGGCTGGTGCTGCGGGATCCCGCGACCGCGTTCCGCCTCGCCTTCCAACAGGTCGCCGAGCTGTCCGAGCCGACCTGGCCGCACGGACCGGTGCCGCAGCAGCTGCACCTGGACCTCACCGTCCCCACGAAGACCGATCTGGAACGCCAGCATCTGCGCGCCGTGCGGCTCGGCGCGCGGCTGCTCTACGACCGAACGGATGATCCGGTCGAACCGCTTTGCGTCTACGCCGATCCCGAGGGGCACCCGTTCTGCGTGTTCGTGGCGGGCCCGGACCATGCCTGAGTGCAGCCTCGAGGTCACCCGGATCATCGCGGCGCGTGCGGACCGGATCTTCGCGTTCCTCGCCAGGCCCGCGGAACACCGGCGCATCGACACGAGCGGCATGGTCCGGGGATGCGTGCGGGACTCCACGGTGACCGCGGCGGGCGAGGTCTTCGTGATGGACATGGAGAACCCGGTCAAGGGTGCGCACCGGGTGGAGAACCATGTGGTGACCTTCGAACCGGACCGCGCCATCGGCTGGGCTCCCGCGACGCCAGGGGAGTCGCCCGCCGGGCACACCTGGACGTGGCGCCTCGTTCCGCTCGAGGCCGGGCGTACCCGGGTGACGCTCACCTACGACTGGTCGGCATTCCGTTATCGGGCGATGCTCGACCGGCTCCCGGTGCTGGACCAGGACGGGTTGCGGGCCTCGATCGACCGGCTGGCCGACATCTTCGAGTGACCCATGTCACTCGAGGGAACTGCCGGGGCCTCATATCCGACCAGTCCCATATGCGGTGTTGTTGGATCGGTGAGGTCTCGCTCCTTCCGGTGGTGCCCGCGACCGAGCCGCAGCCACCGGCCTGCGGATCGCGCGCGTGCGGGAATCCGGCCTGCCCACGGAATCGCCCGGCCGCCCGGCCCGCGGACACCATCGACGAGCTGCTCGACACCCTGAAGGCGGGGCCACCCGATCCGGAGGGGCTCACCGAGCGCATCATGCACAATCTGCGCGAACACGGCGCACTCGACGAGCCCGGCGGATCGGAGGGGCAGGAGTGACCGAGGAGACCGCCGAGGTCCGGCGGCTGCTCGAGCGCACCGGACCGCGGGTGTGGCGGGTGTGCGCGGCGCTGGTGGATCCGGATTCGGCGGAGGAACTGGCCGCCCGCACCTACTACCTGGCCATTCGTTCGGGATCGGCAGCAGCGGACACCCCGCTGTCCTGGCTGGCCGGGATCGCCAGGGGAGTCTGCGCCGAGGAACGTGCCCGCCGCGGTACCGGGCCCCGGGCCGCGGAAGCCGGGCGGCATCCCGCCACGCTGCTGCGCGGGGCGCTCGCCGAGGCGGTGGACCGGCTGGCCGTGGAACCCCGGGAGGCGCTGCTGCTCACCGCGGTGGCCGGTCTCCCGGTGACCGAGGCGGCCTCGGCCTGCGGCTGCTCGGTGGAGGTGCTGCGGGACCGGGTGGCCTATGCGCGCACGGCGCTGGCCGACGACCTCGGGATCGGTACCGCGTCCCGCAGGGAGGATGCGGCGGGCGATATGCGGGCCTGCTGACCGCGCGGCCTCCGGGAGCAGGGACCACTGGCGCATCGGGGAGTGCCCTTTGCCCCTACGCCCGGGGCGCCGTCCGGCACCAGTCTGGGGGTATGCGCGAATCAGCAGAGAACGCCGGAAGCCCCGCCTGTGGCGCGGTGGTGGTCGGGGTGGACGGTTCCCCGGCGTCGAACCTCGCGTTGCGCTGGGCGATTCGCGAGGTGACCGGCCGCGGAGTCGGGCTGCATCTGGTGCACGCGACGGGGCTTCCGGTCGGTGGACAGAACTACTGGCGCCCGCTCGATCTGGTGGCGCAGGCCTGCCGGGCGGGCCGGGTGCTGTTGCGGGCCGCCGAGCAGTTCGTGGAGAAGGAATCCGGTGGCGCGGGGATCACCGTGACCAGTGGGCTGGTCTCGGAGTATCCGGGTGAGGCGCTGGTCGCGCTGTCCGGGTTCGCGCGGACGGTGGTGCTCGGCGCCACCGGTTACGGCGGATTCCCCGGGATACTGGCGGGCTCGACCACAGAGGCGGTCGCCACGCACGCGCACTGCCCGGTCGTGGTGGTCCGTGGGCGCGGGACCGCCGGGTCGCTTCCCGAGGAGGGGCCGGTGGTGCTCGGGGTGGACGAATGGCATGCCACCGATCGGGCGATCGCCGCCGCGTTCGACGAGGCCGCGTGGCTGGATGCCCCGCTGGTCGCGGTGCACGCCTGGACGGTCGCCGAGTACGGTGCCTATCCGGCAGGGACCGGAACCGAGAGCATGATCACCGAGCGGCGCCGATTCCTGGCCACCCGGCTCGCCCGCTGGCAGGAGAAGTACCCGGATGTCCGGGTCGAGCAGGTGGTGGCGCACAACCGGACCCGGCGGCAGCTGCTGGAGTGGTCGGGCCGGGCGCGGCTGCTCGTGGTGGGCAGCCACGGGCGGGGCGCGTTCTCCGGACTGGTGCTCGGCTCGGTGAGCAGGGCGATGGTCTACCACGCGCAGAGCCCGGTGCTGGTGGTGAGCAAGGACAGCGCGCGCTGAGTCCCGCGCTCATCCGGGTTCGCGGGCCTGCCGCAGCACGCCGACCACCTCGTCGAAGCGGTCATCGGTGGCGCGCCGGATCAGGTAGGTCGTGATCCGCGCGTCGAGGTCCTGGATCGGGAGGATCGCGAACTCACCCGAATGCAGCCCGAACGCGGCCGCGGATTCGAGCGGTACGAGCCCGAAACCCTTGGTACTGCGCAGGAACACCAGCAGCCCGCTCGGATCGGAGTACTGGGCGCCCTGGTCGACGAGGATGCCCAGCTCGGCGAACTGCTCGGCGCGGCGCGCCCCGAGATCCCAGTGCCGCGGACCCTGGATGTAGGAGAAACCCCGCAGATCGGCGAGGGTGAGCGCGGTGCGGCCGGGAAACCGGGTCGCGTCCACGACCACGCCGAGCGGTTCCCGGTACAACACGATCGTGGCGAGCCGGTTGTCGCTGGTGCCAAGGTGCGATATCGCCAGATCGAGGGAATTGCTCAGCAGCGCGGATTCCATGTCCAGCGAGGGCATCTGGCGCAGCGTGAACCGGTGCGAATCCTCGAACGCGCGGATCGACTCGCCGAGCCTGCGCCGGTGCGCGGGATTGAGCAGATCCGGGATCGCCAGCCGGACATCGGTGCGCCGGTCGCGGGCGCTGATCTGCGCGGGGATCGCGTCGAACTGGGCGACGACGGACTCGGCGAGCGGCAGCAGCGTCTCACCGGCCGAGGACAGCCGGGTGTGATGGGTGGAGCGATCGAACAGCGGTTCACCCAGCTCGCGCTCCAGTGCCCGGATGCGTTGACTCAACGGCGGCACCGACATGTTCAGCGAGCGCGCCGCTCGGGTGAAATTCAGCTCCCGAGCGACCGCCAGGAAGTACCGCAGGTGGTGCATCTCCACGCTGCGCAGCGTACTCGGCGGTGTTATCACTGTGGACATACCGCCCTGATGTACTCGGTCATTCCCTGGTTACCGAGTGGTACCTAAGGTCGGGGGTAGAGCAAGATCGTCGCGGAACGCGGAGCAGCGAAGTGTCGCGGAAAGGAAGGCGAGCCATGGATCTGGAGTTGTCCGGCGAGGACAGGAAATTCCGGGACGGTCTACGGGAGGTGTTCCTCGGCGAGATCTCCGAGGACATCCGCAGGCGCAGTGCGCTGAACGAGACCACCCGCGAGGACATCGTCACCACGCAGCGGACGCTGAACGCGCACGGGCTCGCCGTGCCGCACTGGCCGGCCGAATGGGGCGGCAAGGAGTGGACGCCGACGCAGTCCCACATCTACGCCTCGGAACTGCAGCGCAATGCCGTACCGCAGCCGCTGGCCTTCAACGTCAGCATGGTCGGCCCGATCATCGCCGAATTCGGCAGCGAGGAACAGAAACGCCAGTTCCTTCCCGCCACGGCGAATCTGGACATCTGGTGGTCGCAGGGCTTCTCCGAACCCGAGGCCGGATCCGATCTCGCCTCGCTGCGCACCACGGCGCGGCGCGAGGGCGATGTCTACATCCTCAACGGTCAGAAGACCTGGACCACTCTCGGGCAGCACGGTGAGTGGATGTTCGTGCTGGCCCGCACCGATCCGGACGCGCCGCGCAAACAGCAGGGCCTCTCGTTCCTGCTGATGGACATGACCTCGCCGGGGATCGAACGACGCCCCATCAAACTGGTCGACGGCAGCGCCGAGGTCAACGAGTTCTTCTTCGACAATGTGCGCATCCCGGCGGAGAACCTGGTCGGCGAGGAGAACAAGGGCTGGAGCTACGCGAAGTTCCTGCTCGGCAACGAGCGCAACGGCATCGCCCAGGTCGGCACCGCGCAGCGGATCTTCGCCGATCTGGCCGCGTTCGCCACGGACGCGCCGACCGAGACCGCGACCCTGGCCGAAGACCCGCAATTCCGCGCCGCGATGCACCGCGCCAAGACCACCCTGCTCGCGCTCGAGGCGACCCAGATGCGCGTGACGGGCGCTTCGGAGAACGGTGCCGCGAGCCCGGTCTCCTCGCTGCTCAAGATGGAAGGTACCCGGGCATTGCAGGAGCTCACGAAGCTGCGGATGCGCGCCGCGGGCGCGGACGGGATGCTGGTGCCGACCGAGCAGGCCCTGCAGGCCGATGAGGCGGCGAGCGTGGCGGCCGCGCAGTACCTCAACCACCGCAAGCTGTCGATCTTCGGCGGCTCCAACGAAATTCAGCGCGGCGTCATCGCCAAGACCATCCTCGGACTGTAGAAGGGCGCGGATCATGAACCTCGAATTCAACGAAGACCAGCGGCTGCTTTTCGAGACCGTGGACGCCGCGGTCGGCCGTGGTTACCAGGCGGGCGGGCGCGCCGAAGCCACCGATTCGGAACTGGGCTGGAACGCGGATGTGTGGAACACCCTGGCCGAACTGGGCCTGATGGGGCTGGCCGTTTCCGGTGAGCACGGCGGAGTCGGTGCCGGACCGGTCGAGCTGTACGCGACCCTCGAAGCACTCGGCAAGCACGCCGCGGCCGAGCCACTGCTGGACGGCGTGGTGCTGCCCTCCTGGCTGATCACCGCGCTGGGCACCGAGGAACAGGCCAAGCAGCTGCTGCCCGCGCTCGCCGAGGGCAGCACGACGATCGCGCTCGCGCACGCCGAACCGGGACGGCCGTGGGGCGCCGCGCCCGCGGTCACCGCCGCGGCCGCCGCGGACGGCTCGGTGGCGCTTTCCGGGGTGAAAGCGCCGGTGCGACAGGCCGATCAGGCGGGGAGTTTCCTCGTCACCGCCCTGGACGGGAACACCACCGGGGTCTACCTGGTGGCCGCGGACGCGCCGGGCGTGCAGCGCACCGAGGGGCGCGGCGCGGACTGGAGCCATGCCGCGCAGCTCGAGTTCTCCGGGACCCCGGCGACGCTGCTCGGTGCGTCCGGAACCGATGCCACCGACGCTCTGGGCACCGTGTTCGCCAGGGCACGGGTGGCCGTGCTCGGCGAGGCGGTCGGCCTGATGGAGACCGGGCTCGGGAAAACCGTGGAATACCTCAAGAACCGCAAGCAGTTCGGGGTTCCGCTGTCCACCTTCCAGGCGCTCGTGCATCGTGCGGCGGACCTGTACGCGCGGGTCGAACTCGCCCGCTCGATGGCCCTGTGGGCGACCGCGACGGTCGAGGCCTACGACAACGGCGCGGATGTGGACCTCGCCGCGGCGGCGGACGACGCGTTCGTGTTCGTCGGTGAGGCGGCGACCGAGGCGGCGGAGGAGATCGTCCAGCTGCACGGCGGAATCGGGATGACCTACGAGGCCGAGGTCGCGCACCACGCCGCCCGGCTGATCGCGATCACCGAGAGCTTCGGCGGACTGACCGCGGCACGCCGCCGTGCGGTCGCCGCGGAGACGGCACTGTCGGCGCCGAGCGCACTGCTGGACAACGCCGTGTGACAGACAACGCTTGTGACAGCGCCAGAGGAACAGCGCCAGAGGAACACGGACAACGGGGAGTCGAAGAGAAAGGGAGTGCGTGATGCCGGTCGTCGCGATCGTGGGAGCGGGTGTCATCGGAATGTCGTGGGCCCGGTTGTTCGCCGAGGCGGGCTGGGAGGTTCGGGTCAGCGATCCGCGCCCGGATCTGGCCGAGCTCGTGGCCGAACAACTGGCCGGGCTGCCCGCGACCGCGGTCGCCGATCCGGCGGCGGCCGCGGACGGAGCGGACTTCGTACAGGAGTCCGGTCCGGAGCGGATCGAGCTCAAACACGAGCTGTTCGCCGCGCTCGCGGCGAACACCGGGGAGGACGTCGTACTGGCCTCGTCCTCCTCCTCGCTGCTGCCCTCGGTGATCGCCGAAGGCAATGCGGCGGCCGGGCGCATCGTGATCGGGCACCCGTTCAACCCGCCCCAGCTGATGCCGCTCGTCGAAGTGGTGCCCGGCACGGAAACCGCACCGGAGACCGTGGACCGCGCGGTCGAGGTCTACCGCGCACTCGGCAAGCTGCCCATCAAGCTCCGCAAGGAAGTCCCCGGGTTCGTCGGCAACCGGCTGCAGAAGGTGTTCAACGACCAGGCGATGTACCTGGTGCAGCAGGGCGTGATCGCCCCGGAGGACCTGGACGAACTGGTCAAGGCCTCGCTCGGGCTGCGCTGGGCCACCATCGGGCCGTTCGAGAGCATGCATCTCGGCGGTGGCCCGGACGGGATGCGGCACCTGGTCGGGCACGTCGGCTCGCAGATGACCTTCGAGATCGGGCATCCGGACCGGGAACACCTGGAGGACGTGTTCGAGGACGTCGAGCGCGTGTACGGCACCGGAGCGGAGAATTACCGCGAACATGTCGAGCAGCGCGACCGCGCGACCCGGGCGATCCTGGGCGCGCTCGACTCGGCGGGGGCGCGGAAATGAGCCTGACCGGGGAACTCGAGACCGCGCTGGCCAAACCCGCGACCAGCGATGAGTACGACCTGCACGCGCCGCTCGGCGAACTGCTCGGCGCGGTGGGCCTGACCGAATCCGACTGCGGCGGCAGCGTCGAGTTCACCGGTGCCGATCCGGTGCTGCCCGGCGCGCTGCGCCTTGCCGGTGCCACCTCGCTCGCCCTGGCCGCGAAATCGGTGGCGATCGCGAAGATCTGGCGGATGCGCGGCGGGCGCGGGCAGGACATCGCGATGGATCTGCGGGTCGCCCCGCACCGGCTGTGTCCCTTCTACGACAAGAAATGGGAACTGCTGGACGGTTATCCGCTCGGTGATCCCGCACGGGTCGATCCGGCGTTCAACGCGGACCGCTTCTACGAGACCGCGGACGGCCGCTGGGTGCACCCGATCGGCCCGTACCCGAAACTGCGCAACGACGCCTCGGCGCTGCTCGGGGTTCCGGAACGGGAAGAGTCGGTGCGCCGGGCGATCGCGGGATGGAACTCCTTCGAACTGGAGGAGGCCGCCGAGCGGGCGGGCGTGATCATGCCGGTACTGCGCACGACCGAGGAGCTGATGGCCACCGAGCAGTACCGTTCGGTGCTGGCGCAGCTGCCCCCGGTACGGGTGGAGAAGATCGGGGACAGCGAACCCGAACCGTTCACCGGAGATGCCGCGGCGCCGCTGGAGGGCATCCGGGCGCTGGGCCGCGCGCACATCATCGCCGGGGCCGGGTGCGGCCGGGCCCTGGCGCTGCACGGGGCCGATGTGCTCAACGTCTGGGACCCGGACGAGTACGAACTCCCGCTGCTGTACGGCACCTCCAACGTCGGCGTGCGGTCCACGAAGCTGGACCTGAGACGGGCGGCCGATCAGCAGACGATGCGCGGGCTGCTCGCCGGAGCGGATGTCTGCTACGCGAATCGCCGGCCCGGTTATCTGGCCCGGCACGGACTGGACGCGAGTTCCGCGGCCGCGATCCGGCCCGGGATCGTGCACGCCGAGGTGACCCTGAACGGGGACAGCGGGCCGTGGGCGGGCCGGGTCGGCTTCGACCAGACCGCGGGCTGTCTCGCCGGGGTGATGCTGCTCGAAGGGGAGAACGGAGTGCCCTCCCTTCCCGCGGTTCCCGTGGTGAACGACTACATCACCTCCTGGTTCCTGCAGCTGGGCATCCTGCGCGCGCTCATGCTGCGCGCGGAGTACGGCGGTTCCTACCGGGTGATGGTGTCCCTGACCCGGGTGGCGCTGTGGTTGCTGAGCCTCGGGCTGCTGGACAAGGAGTACGCGGCGAGTGTCGCGGGGATCGCGCCCGGACACGAGTACCTGGACCCGGAGACCTTCACCGCGGACACCGCGCTCGGCCGCTATCGCGGGGTCACCGAGCAGATCCGGATGTCGGCGACACCGGGCTATTACACGAATCCGTGGATCCCGCGGGGATCGCACCGGCCGGAGTGGAGGTAAACATGTTCGCGGAACTGGTGGTGCTCGGTGTACGCACCGGAGCCGTCTACCGCATCGACACCGAGAACGGGAACGTCACGACGATCCGGGAACGCGGCGGCTGGTCTCCGGACGGCGTGGTGGTCGAGAACGGGACGATCTACTGGACCACGATGGGCAAACCGGTGCTCGATCCGGAGATTCCGGGCGAGGCGGGCATGGATTACACCGCGCGCGACGGCGGACTGCACGCGATGCGGCTGGACGGGACCGAGGTGCGCGATGTGCTCGCCCCGGGCACGATCACCACCGGCAAACAGCTCGCCTCGGACCGAGCGGGCACCCTGTACTGGGGCGACCGCGAGGGATTCCGCGTCAGCCGGGTACGCGCCGACGGGACCGGGCTGACCGATCTCGTGGTGAACACCCCCGATGCGAGCGGGTTGCAGGAATGCGTCGGGGTGGCCGTGGACCGCGCGGCCGGATACCTGTACTGGACGCAGAAGGGCCCGAGCAAGGGCGGGGCGGGCCGGATCCTGCGCGCGGGCCTGGAGATTCCCGGAGGCGAGACCGCTGCCACCCGCTCGGACATCGAGGTGCTCTGGGACGGACTTCCGGAACCGATCGACCTCGAACTGCGCGGCGGATGGCTGTACTGGACCGATCGCGGGGCGGAGCCCGCGGGCAACACGCTCAACCGCGCGCCGGTCCCGGCGGCGGGGGAGAAGGGCGCCGAACCGGAGATCCTCGCCGGTGGGTTCAGCGAGGCCATCGGTCTCGCCGTGGACACCGATCGCGCCTACGTCTCCGATCTGGGCGGGCGGATCAGCGTGGTCCCGTTGCCGGAAGCCGGTGGCGGCGAGGCTCGCGTGTTCGTACGGCTGCGGGACCACTGCACCGGGCTCGCCGGGATCGGAGCGTGAGCACCATGCCGTACACCTTCTCGTTCGCCGACATCCAGGACCGCCCGGTCGCGGTGTTCGGTGCCGGGACACTCGGCCGCCGGATCGCGCTGATGTTCGCCTCCCGCGGCGGGACCGTGCGCGTCTACGATCCGAGCGCCGAGCAGGCCCGGGCGGCAACCGAGTCCGTGGCCGGGGAACTGCCGGGGCTGATCACCGCACGCGGTTCCGGTACGCCCGGCAAGGCGGTCGCGGCGGAATCGGTCGCCGAGGCCGTGGCGCGGGCCTGGCTCGTCGTGGAGGCGGTACCGGAGCGGCTGGACGTGAAAATCCCGCTGTGGGGCGAGATCGACGCCGCCGCGCCCGCGGACACGATCTTCACCACCAACTCCTCCTCCTATCCCTCGCGGCTGATGACCGAACGCGTCCGGGATCCGAAGCGGCTGTGCAATATGCACTTCTACATGCCGCCGGAGGCGAAGGCCGTGGACCTCATGTCCGATGGCGAGACCGAACGCGGGCTGCTCGACACCCTGCTCGCGGTGCTGCCGGAGTTCGACATCCACCCGTTCGAGGCCCGCAGGGAAAGCGTCGGGTTCATCTTCAACCGCGTCTGGGCCGCCATCAAACGGGAATCGCTCGCCGTGGTCGCCGAGGGCGTGGCGCGCCCCGAGGACGTGGACGCGATGTTCCGGCTCAACTGGCACCTGCCCGCCGGGCCCTTCCAGATGATGGATCAGGTCGGCCTGGACGTGGTCCTGGACATCGAGGAGCACTACGCGCGGGAGAACCCGGATCTGCCGCGCGGACCGCGGGACCTGCTGCACCGCTACGTGGATGCGGGCAAACTCGGCGTGAAGTCCGGCGAGGGTTTCTACCCGCATCCGTGAGCGGATCAGCGCCTGGCCCTGCGCACCAGCCCGCCGCCGATGATCAGGCGCTGGATCTCACTGGTGCCCTCGTACAGGCGAAGCAGGCGCACATCGCGGTAGATGCGCTCGACGGGAACATCCCGCATGTAGCCGGTTCCACCGTGCACCTGGACCGCGAGATCGGCGACCTGGGCGACCATCTCCGTGCAGTACAGCTTCGCCGCCGAGGGGCCGATCCGCCGGTCCGCGCCGCTGACGTAGTTCCGCGCGGTCTCGCGGACCAGGGCGCGACCGGCGAGCACCCCGGTCTGCTGATCCGCGAGCATGGCCTGGACCAGCTGGAAATCCCCGATCGGGGTACCGCCCTGGGTGGCCGAGGCGGCATAGGCCACCGACTCGTCGAGCGCGCGCTGCGCGGTGCCGACCGCGAGCGCGGCGATGTGCACCCGGCCGCGAGCCAGTGAGGTCATCGCCGCGCGGTAACCGGCCTCCTCATCCCCGCCGATCAGGCTTGCCGCGGGCACCCGGACCCCGGTGAGGTTCACGTCCGCGGTCCACGCGCCCTCCTGGCCCATCTTCCGGTCCTTGGCGGCGACCTCGACGCCCGGCGTGTCCGCGGGGACCAGGAACACCGCGATCCCGGTCCCGGACTCGTCAGCCGGGCGGGTGCGGGCGAACACGATGAACAGGTCGGCGATCGGCGCGTTGGTGATGAACCGCTTCTGCCCGTCGATCACCCAGTCGTCCCCGTCGCGCACCGCGCTGGTGCGCAGCCCGGCCGGATTGGACCCGGCGCCCGGCTCGGTGAGCGCGAAGGACGCGACCACCGCGCCCGAGGCGATACGCTCCAGCCACTCGGATTTCTGCTCATCCGTGCCGAAACCGACCAGCACCTGACCGGCGATGCCGTTGTTGGTGCCGAACATCGACCGCAGCGCCAGGGTCGTGTAGCCGAACTCCATGGCCAGCTCCACGTCCTGGGTGAGGTCCAGGCCCAGCCCGCCCCATTCCTGGGGGATGGCGTACCCGAACAGCCCCATCTCGGCGGCCTGCCTGCGCAGTTCCTCCGGTATCGCGTCGGCATCGGCGATCTCCTGCTCGCGCGGTACCACCCGGTCCCGGATGAACTCGTGCACCAGCTCCTGGATCGGCCGGAAATCCTCCTGGCTCACTGCGGGCATGTCCGTCCCCTTCACCGTCTCGTTGTCCGTGGAATGTCCCTAGCAGATGGCGAGATGTGATTGCATGATCGGGTGACCGAACAGACGGAGCGCGTGGTGCGCGCAAGCCGGGACATCGCCGCCGGAACCGAGCGCATTTTCGAACTGATCGCCGATCCCGCGAAGCAGCCGAGCTGGGACGGCAACGACAACCTCGCCGAGGCTGTCGCCGGACAGCGGGTGCACGGCACGGGGGAGATCTTCCGCACGACGCTGACGAACGGAACCGTGCGGGAGAACCGCGTGGTGGAGTTCGAGGAAGGCAGGCGGATCGCCTGGATCCCCGCCGAACCGGGCCACGAGCCGCCTGGTCACCTCTGGCGCTGGGAGCTCGAACCGCTCGGCGAGACGCACACCCGGGTCACGCACACCTATGACTGGACCCGGCTGGCGCCGAGCGAGACAATGCGGTTGCAAAAGGCCCGCGCCACCACGCCCGACTGGCTGCGCGCCTCGATCGACCGGCTGGCCGTGCTCGCCGAGGGCGCCGGGGAGTAAGACCGGCGCGGCCACGGAGGCGGCGATGGATCCCTATGACGGCAGGCGACCGACCAGCCACGAGCGGATGGCCGGGCAGCCCTGGGATGCCTCGTACCACGACGGCCCCGCGCCCTGGGACATCGACCGCCCGCAACCGGCGATCGCGCGGCTCGCCGATGCGGGCGGATTCACCGGCCCCGTGCTCGACGCCGGGTGCGGGACCGGGGAGAACGCCCTGTACCTCGCCGCGCTCGGACTGCCGGTGTTCGGCGTCGACCTCGCCGCGACCGCCATCGCCATGGCCCGGGAGAAAGCCGAGTCGCGCGAGCTCGCGGCCGAATTCGCCGTCGCCGACGCCTTCGCGCTCGACCGCCTCGACCGCAACTTCGCTAGCGTGCTCGACTGCGGACTGTTCCACACCTGCGACGCCGCGGAACGACGCGCCTACCTGGCAAGCCTGGCCGCCGTGACCGAGCCCGGCGGGATCCTGTACGTGTTGTGCTTCAGCGATGAGGGCCCCGGCACCGGCCCGCACCCGGTCACCCGGGACGAGCTGCGGGCCGCGTTCGGGCCGGGCAGCGGCTGGGAACTCGGCGCGGTCGGATCCGCCCGGATCCACACGAGGTTCCACGACGAGGCGGGCGGGCCCGCCTGGTTGGCGAGGATCAACCGGACTCAGGGCGCGATCGTTTCGCCGAGATGAGGGTCAGGCGGTAGCCAACTGCGGTGGAAGGTGCCGATCCAGGTCAACCGGACGCGGCAGACGCCATGGACAAGGTGCGGGATCATCGCACCGCGGATCCAGGTCCCGGACTCGGTGCGGAACGACTCCGATCTCGTTGCGTTCCTCTCGGTGTCGGTGAGCTGTTCGATAATCCAGGCGATTCGACTGGTGCCGTCGTATTCCGGCGGAGTCCTCGACAGGCCGCCGAGCTCCAGCAATGCGGAACCAGAACGGGCAACGATGTGCGGGTGGGCGCGTGGTAGCGGTAGCGGACCAGCTCTGCGGGAATGCCGTCCGGCGGGTACCGTCATTGATCGTCCGCCCCCCAAGCAGTGCGAATCCGCGCCCTGACGCCCCTGGAGCCGACTCTGATGCGCCTTCCCGAACGGGTCATCCCTCTGTATCTGCGTGCCGCCGGCCGGAATCGCGTGTTCCGCTCTCCTGGAGGTGCTCGCGCCCACATCGATCGCCTGGCGCTGCGGCCCCGCCCTTACGCACCACCGCGTCGGCTCGGGTCTCCGGTGACCATCGATGTCTCGCGCCGCGACGGCTGGCCGGTCTACCGCGTACGCCCCGCGGACGCCCGCCCTCAGGGCTCCGTGGTGTACACCCACGGCGGAGGCTGGGTGAACGAGATCTCCGCGGCGCACTGGCGGCTGGTGGCCCAGATCGCCGCCGAGGCACGGACGACGGTGGTGGTGCCGATCTACCCGCTGGTCCCGTTCGGCACGGCGGACGCCGTGGTGACCGCCGTCGTCGATCTTGTCCGGGAGGCGGGCGAGTCGCACGGGGAGGTACGACTCGCCGGGGACCAGATCGCCCTGTCCGCCGCGATGGTTCTGCGTGACCAGCACAGCGTCACCTTGCCGAGGACCTTGCTGATTTCGCCGGCGCTGGACCTCTCCTGGTCGAATCCGCGGATCCCGCAGGTCCAGCCCAGCGATCCCTGGTTGGCGGTGCCCGGCGGCCGTGTGCTCTCGGACCGTTGGCGCGGCGAGTTGCCCACCGGGGATTCGCGCGTGAGCCCGCTGGCCGGGGACCTGGCGGGGCTCGGCCCGCTCACCGTCTTCAGCGGCACCCACGACATCCTCAACCCGGACGCACACCTGCTGCGGGACCGCGCGAGCGCGGCGGGGGTCGAGGTGGAGTTCCACGAGGGGGAGGGGCTCGTGCATGTCTATCCACTGCTGCCGACCCGAACAGGTGAGAACGCGCGGGCGGTCATCGCCGAGCGCCTCACGATCGGATCACCCTAGAACGGGCCGGAGAACGACGAGCGTTCGGCAAGGCCGACGAGCATCCGGATGCCCTGGTACTCCAGTCGGACTTCATGATCGTGGCTGGTGAGGGTGCGGGTCTCAGCGCGAACCCTCACCAGCTGGCAGGCGAGGTCCGAGGAACCGACGGCGCGGATCGCGGGCCGTTCGGCCGAGTCGAGCCCCGTCGCCGGGCGGAGAAAACTGGTGCTGGGCGTATCTACGGCGCGATCGCCCTGCTGACGGCCGTGATCGCGGCCGAGGGGCGACCGGGAGGCCGGGCCAGCAGCACGCGGCGGATCTCCCGAGGTGCGCCGTCCACGCGCAGCAGGATCACCCCGGGCGGCAGCGCGGCCGCCATCCGGAAGGGCACCGTGGTGAGGCCGAATCCGGCGGCGACGAGGTGCAGTTTGGTCAGCCAGTCCCGTGCGCTGTGTGTGATACGGGGCCGTCCGGGCAGCCCTGGCCAGACACCGAGCAGTGGTTCGGTGCTCGAGGACGGGGTGGCGATCCAGTCGGCCTCGGTGAGCTCGTCGAGGTGTACCGCGGAGCGCCCGGCGAACCGGCCGGTGGCCGCCGCGGCCACGAGCAGCTCGGTGTCCTCGATGGTCTCGGTGTGCAGGCGGGGCGACTCGCTGTCCGGCGCACGGTGTGGCGGGCGGGAACTGAGCACGGCGAGGTCGAGTGAACCCGCGCGCAGTGCCCGTGCGAGGCCGGGCGTCGTGCCCTCGCGGGTGGTCACCGTGATCCGGGGATCGGTCGCGGCGAGCCGGGTGAGCGCGGCGGGCAGCAGCATCGCACCCGCACTCAGGAAGGTCCCCAGCCGCACGCGTTCGGTGCGGGCATTCGGACCGGTCAGCTCGCTCTCCGCGGCCGCGACGGAATCGAGGATCGTGCGGGCGTGCCGCAGCAGGGTCAGTCCCGCGGGGGTGAGCCGCACCCCGTCGGAGCGCCGTTCGAACAGGGCGGTGCCCGCGGTCCGTTCGAGGGCGACGGCCTGGCGGGAGATCGCCGACTGGGTGTAGCCGAGGTGCGCGGCCGCGGCGGTGAAGCTGCCCGATTCGGCGACCTGGCGCAGTACCCGCAGATTCTGACTGGACAGATCCATGCTGACTACGCATACCAGATATGCAGGATCCTCGCTTCCCGCATGGCTGCTCGCGGCCTAGCGTCGATCCCGGAACGAGGAGGTCTCATCCGATGCGAGCAGCGGTATTGACGGAGTTCGGGGAACCGCTCGAGGTCCGGGAGGTAGCCGATCCCGAGGCGGCGGGCGGCGAGGTGGTGGTCGAGGTGCACGCGGCACTCGTGCTGCCGTACGCGCGGGAGGTGTTCAGCGGCGAACGGAACTATCCGCTCGAACCGCCGGTGGTGCCCGGCCTCGGCGGGGTGGGCAGGGTCGTGCGCGTCGGCCCGGACGCCACGCGGGTGCATGCCGGGGATCTGGTGTGGTGTGATCCGACGGTGCGGTCCAGGGACGACGCGCTGACCCCGGACATCACCTTGCAGGGCTGGAGTTCGCGCGGCACGGGCGGTGCGCGGCTCGCCAGGTCCTTTCCCGACGGCTCGTTCGCCGAACTGATGCGGATCCCGACGGAGAACGTGTACCCGCTGCCCGCGGCGGCCGCGGATGATCCGGCACGCTGGTCGGCGCTCGGCGTACACGCCGTCCCCTACGGCGGGCTGCTCGCCGGTGGACTGGAGGCGGGCGAGACCCTGCTCGTCAGCGGGGCAACGGGCAACTTCGGCAGCAGTGCGGTCGCCGTGGCGCTGGCGATGGGGGCGGGCACGGTGATCACCCCCGGACGGAACCGGGCGGCGCTGGACCTGCTGGCCGACCGCTTCGGCGCGCGGGTGCGGCCGGTCGAACTCGGTGGCGACGAGGAGGCCGACCGGGCCGCGATGTCCGCGGCCGCCGGGGGACCGATCGACATGGTGCTGGACCTGCTGCCACCGCGGGCACCGAGCGTGGCGACCCGCGCCGCGGTGATGACCGTGCGGGAGTACGGCCGGGTGGTGCTGATGGGCGGGGTCGGCATGCTCGGCGGCGCCGATCTCGCACTGCCGTACCCGTGGATCATGCGCAACTCGGTGACCGTACGGGGACAGTGGATGGGCCCGCGCACGGCCAATACCGGCCTGATCCGGCTGGTCCGGGCGGGCGCCCTCGACCTCGGTGCGGAGCGCGTCGAGCGGTTCGGCCTGGATCGGGTCAATGCGGCGATCGGGTACGCCGCCGAGCACGGCGGGCCGTTCGAGCGCACCGTACTCACTCCGGCCGATAGCTCGCCCTGACGTGGAAGCGCTCGCCCTGCGGTCCGAGAATGCTCAGGAACTCCACCGCGCGGGCGTCGGCATTCCCGAACCAGTGCGGAAGGTGGGTGTCGAACTCGGCGACCTCGCCGGCGGCGAGCACGAGATCCCGCTCGCCGAGCACCAGGCGCAGTCGTCCGTTGAGCACGTACAGCCAGTGGTATCCCTCGTGGCTGCGGGGATCGGGTTCACGATCCGCCGGTCCCGCGGGCAGGATCTGTTTGAACGCTTGTAGTCCACCGGGTTTGCGGGTCAGCGGGACGACGGTCATGCCGTTGTGCTCGATCGGGCGCGGATACACGCGCGGATCGCCGCTCGCCGGAGCGCCGACGAGTTCGTCGAGCGGCACCCGATGCGCGCGGGCCAGTGGCAGCAGCAGTTCCAGGCCCGGTTTCCGGTTCCCGGACTCCAGCCGGGACAGGGTGCTGACCGGGATGCCGGTGCTCGCCGAGAGCTCGGCCAGGGTCGACCCGCTACGGCGGCGCAACGCACGCAGCCGCGGGCCGACGGTGCTCAGCACGGCTTCGAACTCCTCGTCCATCTCCCCACTGTGCCAACCCTCTTGCGGTTCTCGCAAAGATTCTTGCCGCAATGGCGAACGCGGAGAGGGGGACGAGCCAGGTCAGACGCTGCGCAGCACGGAGACCACGATGCCGAGCACCACGGCCCGGTCACCGTCGATGACCTGGTAGTCCGGATTGCGCGGTTCGAGCAGTACGTGCCCGTTCCGGCGGCGGTACACCTTCACGGTCGCTTCCTCGTCGATCATCGCGGCCACGATCTGCCCGGAGTGGGCCTCCGATTGCCTGCGCACCACCACGATGTCGCCATCGCAGATCGCCGCGTCCACCATCGACTCGCCGCGCACCCGGAGCCCGAAGACGGTGCCCCGGCCGGTGAGGCCGCGGGGAAGGGAAAGCACCTCGTCCACGGATTCCTCCGCGGTGATGGGGGTGCCGGCGGCGATATCGCCCACCACGGGGACCGGGACGGCGTTCTCGGACTGCTCCCGTTCGGCGGGGTCACGCAGGAAATCACGCACATCGATCGGCCGGGCCAGTGATTCGCTGCGCCGCAGGAATCCCTTGTCCTCCAAAGCGTTCAGATGTTTGGAGACCGAGGAGGAGGACCGCAGCCCGACCGCATCGCCGATCTCGCGGGTGCTCGGCGGATAACCGTAGCGCTGCACCTAGTCCCGGATCGTCAGCAGGATCCGTTGCTGGCGCGGCGGCAGGGCGGCGGTGTCGAGGTGCGCGAACGGATCGCAGTCGTCGTAGGCGGTCACGCGCGCATAGTAGAGGCAGCCACCGACAACCGGTGCACCGGTCGAGTGCGCGGGCTCAGGGCCGGCCCGCGCGCGGCACCTCGACCCGTACGGACAGCAGCGCGGCCTCCCGGGCGGCGCGGCGGTTCGCCTCGGCGAAATCCGGTGCGGCGCAGAGGAAAAGCGTCTTTCCGTCGGCGCCGCCGAGCATGCAGGCGAACACCCCGGTCCCGGGATGGATCTCCTCGACGATCTCCCCGCCCTCGCACACCCGGATCACGCGGGCGTTCAGCGCGTCCGCGATCCACAGCGCGCCCTCGGCGTCCAGGCAGCAACCGTCCGCGGCCACCCGGCCCTGCGGCAGCACTTCCTCGAGTGCGGTGCCCGCCGGTGGTTCCCCGAACTTCGCCCACACGCGCCGGTTGCGCAGCGTGCCGTCCTCGGCGATGTCGAACGCGGTGACCCGGTTCCCGAACGTCTCGCCGACGAGCAGCCTGCCGTCCTCGGTGATCACGCTTCCGTTGGGGAACAACATGTCCTCGGCGACCACGGTCACCGAACCGTCCGGATCCATCCGCACGAGGCTGGTCGCCGCGATGGGTTCGCCGTTCATCAGGTCGAAGCCGAAGCTGCCCGCGAACAACCGCCCCTGCGCGTCGGCCACCATGTCGTTGAGGTATCCCTTGGCCGCGGCGCCCCGTGCGGCGTGCGGGACCAGTTCGCCGCCGGGTTCCCTGCGCAGTACCACCGCGTCGCGCATGGCGATGATCAGCAGCCTGCCGTCGGGCAGCCAGCCGAGCCCGGAGGGCTGATCCGCGAGCTCCGCCTCCACGCGCTGACCGGTGCCGTCCTCCTCGGCGGAGAGCACCCGGCCGGTGTAGAAGTCGGAGAACCAGATCCGGTCCTCGTGCCAGCGCGGACTCTCCAGAAACGAGAATCCCTGCGCGATCGTGCTGATCTCCCGGTCCATGCGGAACCTCCTCGGCGTCGCTGTCGAGCCCGCAGTATGGTCCGGATCCGGGGCGCTGTCAGCCGTTGTGCGCGAGAATGTTCACGATCGTGCCACCGGGGTCCTCGAGAAAGAAGCGGTGCACGCCCCAGGGTTCGTCGGTGAGCGGGTACTCGATGCGCAGCCCGCGGCGCAGGGCCTCGGCGTGCGCGGCGTCGACCGCGGCCGGGTCACCGAGGTCCACGCCGAAACCGGGCCGTGGCCGTTCGGCTCCGGGCGGCAGGAGAATGAGCTGGGCACCGGGATTGCCGGGGGAGTCGAGGCAGAGCACCGGATCCGTCATGGCGACGCGGAATCCGAGTGCTTCGGCGTAGAAATCCCTGGATGCGGCGATATCGCGGCCGCCAGGGTAGGGGATGACGCGTGCTGGTGTCGGCATGCTCCGATTCTGCGCGCCGGTTCGGCCCCGGGCTTGGAGAAATGGTACCGAACTTGCGGGAATCGCAAACTTTCTTGGGGTGCCCGCGGCGCCGCGCGCACAGTGGACGGAACGGACCGAGAGGAGCGGAAACATGGACCAGGCGTTCTGGGACGAGCAGTATCGGCAGCGTGAGCAGCGGTTCAGCGGGCGGGTGAACGGCACGCTGCGGGTCGAGGCCGAAGGAATGCGCCCGGGCAGGGCACTGGATCTGGGGTGCGGCGAGGGCGCGGACGCGATCTGGCTCGCCGAACGGGGATGGCAGGTCACCGCCGTGGACATCTCGGCGGTGGCAGTGGAACGCGCCGCCGCGGCCGCCGGTGCGGATTCCGGGATCGACTGGCAGCAGGGCGATCCGCGGGTCGCCGCGCCACCGAGGCGGAGCTTCGACCTGGTGTCCGCGCAGTACTTCCCGGTGCTGCGGGAAACCGGGCACCGGACACTGCGTGGGCTGCTCGATGCCGTGGCGCCCGGCGGAACGCTGCTGGTGGTCGGTCACCTGCTGGACGGTCCGCCGCCCGCGGAGTGGACCGGCCCCGATCCGAGCGAGTTCTACTCCCCGGAGGAGATCGCCGAACTGCTCGACGAGGACTGGTCCATCGAGTTCCACGGGCCGCGGGAACGGCCCGAGGTCCCCGAGGGGAACCCGCACCACAAGGATGTCGTACTGCGGGCCCGTCGGCTGCGCTGAACCTAGGTGACCGTGTCCCGGCGCAGCGGGAGGTTCTTGGTCTCGGTGAACGCGAACAGCACGACGATCAGCGAGATGAGCGCGACACCCATGACGTAGAACCCGGGGCTGAGCGAGGAACCGGTGGCCTGGGTGAGCCCGGTGGCCACGAACGGAGCGGTGCCGCCGAACAGCACGTAGGCCGCGGTGTAGCCGATCGCCGAGCCACTGGAACGCACCCCGGTGGGGAACAGCTCGACCAGCGCGGGCACATTGGAGGTGCCGATGGCCGCCACGAGCAGGGCGAGCACCGAGGTGCCGAGCATGGCCATGCCGATCCCGAACGGCATGATCAGGAACGCCGGATAGGTGAGCACGACGAAACCACCGCAGGCGACCAGCAGCATGGGTTTGCGGCCGAACCGGTCACTCGCCCTGGCCAGGAACGGGCAGGCGATGCTGTACACGAGCATCGCGACCACACTGGTCAGCATCGCGGACGCCTTGCTGTAGTGCAGGTTCTCCGACATGTAGGCGATCATGTAGCTGCTCATCAGGTAGTACGCGACGGCATTGGTGATGCTGTACCCGAACAGGGTGAGGATCTGCTTGCCGCACAACCGGACCGCGTTCCGCAACGGGGTGCGGGGCACCGCGTCGTGCTGTTCGAGTGCGCGGAACACCGGGGTGTCCTCGACCCGGGAACGCAGGTAGAGCCCGATCAGTCCGAGCGGAGCGGCGAGCAGGAACGGGATCCGCCAGCCCCAGCTGAGCAGCGCGGCCTCGGAAAGCCCGGATGTGAGCAGTACACCGACGAGTGAACCGGCCACGGCCGCGATGCCCACCGTCATCGGAATCGGGCTCGCGTACCGGGCCCGCTTGCCGTCCGGCGCGTACTCCATGATGAACGCGGAACCGCCGGTGTACTCGCCGCCGGTGGAGAACCCCTGGACCGCGCGCAGCAGGAAAAGCAGGATCGGAGCGGCGATGCCGAGCACCGAATACGGCGGCAGTACCCCGATGAGGAAGGTCGCCCCGCTCATGCACAGCACGCTGGCCGCGAGCATCTTGTTGCGCCCGATCCGGTCACCGAAATACCCGAAAACGATCGCGCCGATCGGGCGGGCGATGAAACCGCCCGCGAACACCGCCCAGGTGGCGAGCAGGGCGGCCGCGGGATCGTACTGCGGGAAGAACAGCCCGGCTATGGTCGCCGACATCACCGCATAGGCGCCGGAATCGAACCATTCGACGAAATTGCCGATCGCCGAGGCGAAGGCGACTTTCCTGCGCAGGGTCGCTGTGTCCACATCGGACTCCCGCGCCGTTGCGGTCGATGACATCGGTCCTCCTCGGATCGGGCTCTAGTCCTGCCGTGCGCGCAGTTCGGCGCGCCTGATCTTGCCGGTCGCCGAGCGGGGCAGCTCCTCGACGAACTCGATGTGCCGCGGATAGGCGAACCGGGAATAGCGCTGTTTCGCGAACTCCCGGATCCGCGCCGCCAGTTCCTCGCTCGGTGCCGCGGATCCGGCGAGCTCCACATAGGCCTTGACTGCCTGCCCGCGCACCGGATCCGGTACGCCGACCACACCGGCCTCGGCCACATCCGGATGCTCGCGCAGCGCCTGCTCGACCTCGTAGGGGCCGACGCGGTACCCGGATGTCTTGATCACGTCATCGGTGCGGCCGAGGAACCAGAAGTAGCCGTCCTCGTCCATGACGGCCTGATCCTTGGTGTGGAACCAGTCCCCGCCGAACACCTGTGCCGAATTTTCCGGCCGGTCCCAGTAGCCGAGCGGGAACTGCGGATTCGAGCGGGCACGAAGGCAGATCTCGCCCGCCTCGCCCTGGGGTACCGGACGCTCCGCCTCGTCGAGCAGGGCGACCTCCCAGCCGGGGACCGGCCTGCCCATGGAACCCTCCTTCACCGGAACCCCGGGGAAATTGCCGATCAGCGGATACGATTCGGTCGAACCGTAGTAGTCCAGCGGGGTGAGCCCGAACTGCTCGCGGAACCAGGTGATCAGGTCGGCGGTCAGTGGTTCGTTGGAACAGCACACCACCCGCAGCGACTGCGGATACCGCCGCCCCGCATCGGGTACCTCGGCCCGCATCTTGCGCAGGAAGGTGGGATTCACCAGCGCGGTGGTCACCTCGTTGCGCGCCATGCTCGCGAGCAGGCCCTCCGGATCGAATCCCGCGGCCGGGCGGTAGACCAGATGCACCGCGCCCGCGCGCAGCGGGCCCATCAGCTTGGCCATCGACCAGGCCCAGTCACCCGCGCCGTAGAACACATCGCCGGTCCGCAGTTGATGGCAGTGCTCGAACTCGTTGTGTCCCAACAGGGTGCGGTGCGCGTGCACGATTCCCTTCGCGGCGCCGGTGGTTCCCGAGGTGTAGAAGATCAGCGCGGGATCCTCGGCGAGGGTCTGCTCGGTCTCGAACTCCGGCTCCCGGTCCGCGATCCGCGGGTCGTCCACGTCGAGCACGGTACCGGCGAAGTCACCGGCGCGCCGGGCTTCCGCGGCCTCGGTGACCAGAACCTTGGCCCCGGAATCGGCGAGCCGGTAGCGGATCGGCTCATCGGCCCACAGCAACGACATGGTCACCAGCACCGCCCCGGTGCGCAGCACACCGAGGTACGTGGCCGGGGTGTCCACGCGCTGTGGCAGCAGCACGGCGACCCGGTCGCCCTTGCCGACCCCGGCCGCGCGCAGCGCCGCGGCGACCTGCTTGGAGCGGTCCTGGATCCGGCCCCAGCGGACCTCGGTGCGCGCACCGGTGTGGTCCTCGTGGATCAGGGCCAGCCGTTCGCGCGGATGCCGGTCGGCCACATCGGCGGCCATGTTGTAGGTCCGGGGCACCGTCCACTGCTGTTCGGCGCACATCCGTTCGTATTCGGTCGTCACGGTTTTCCTTTCAGCGCCGCTGTCCGCCGATGAAGGCGGCCATCTCCCGTTGTGGTTCCCCGCTGGCGTAAGCCTCGCCGTGCACCCGTTTCGCCGCGCGCACCGCATCGGCGAGGGAGTCCTCCTCGAGCTCGCGGATCCGGCCTTTGGTCAGGGAGACCGCCCCGGCGGGCAGCGCGGCGAGCTTGGCTGCCCGGTCCACCGCGGCCTCGAGAACCTGCTCCGGTTCCACGAGCGTGGTGAGCAGGCCGAGCCGGACCGCCTCCGTGGCCTCGACCAGTTCACCGGTCAGCGCGAACTCCGTGGTCTTGGCCCGGCCGAGCACGCTCCACATCGCCCAGATCCCGGTGATGCTCGGGATGCCGGACAGCACCTCGGGCTGGCCCATCCGCACCCCGGAGTGCCCGATGCGCAGATCGGCGAGCAGCGCGAACTGGAAACCGGAACCCGCGACCACGCCGTTGACCGCGGCGATGGTGGGTTTGCCGGTGTCCCGCACGGTGCGGAAGAGCCGGTCGAAGCTGTCGATCCACTCCTCGGCCGCCGCCTGATCGCTCGGGTCCACACTGGCGGTCTCGTTGAGGTCCTGACCGGCACAGAACGCGCGCCCGGTCCCGGTGAACACGATCGCGCCGACCTCCGGATCGGCGTCCGCCGCCCGAACCGCCTCGATCAGGCTCTCCCGCATCGGTGCGGTCCAGGCGTTGAGTTTCTCCGGGCGGTTGAGCGTGATCACCGCGACCGGGCCGCGACGTTCGCTGCGGATGAGGCTCTGTTCGGACATCGTCTGCCTTTCGACGCTGGTGTTTCGCCGATACAAGCACCGGGATGCGCGGACACTCCAACACCAATTCCGACCTCCGGTGATATCGAAGCGATATGACCGGCGCGCAAACGCTGATCCGCCGGTTAGAGTCACCGGTCATGGAACTCAGGCATCTGCGGTATTTCGTGGTGCTCTGCGAGGAACTGCATTTCGGGCGCGCCGCCGAACGCCTGCACATGGCCCAGCCACCGCTTTCCCAGCGAATCCGGGACCTGGAACGGGAATTCGGTATGCGACTGTTCGACCGCGGCAGGCACCGGGTGAGCCTGACCGAGGCCGGTGCGCTGTTGCTCGAACACGTACGGCCGGTGCTCGAACACGCCGAGCTGGCCAGGGAGGCGATGCGCCGGATCCGCCCGGGTTCCACCGGGACGCTGCGGGCCGGGATCCCGCCGGACACCATGCCGGTCACGCTGCGCACCCTGCTGGAGGGATTCGCCGCGCGCGAGCCGGAAGTGCTCGTCGACCTGCACGAGCTCACCACCGATGACCAGATCGCGCAGCTGCGGGACGGGAAGCTCGACGTCGGGGTGGTGCGGCATCCCTCGGACACGGTGGGATTCGAATCGAGCGAGACCGTGCAGCGCTCGCTCGGCGTGCTGCTTCCCGCGGGGCACCGGCTCGCCGAAACGGAGCGGGTTCGGCTGCGCGAACTGAACGGTTCGGGGCTGGTGATCTTCCCGCGGCAGATGGCGCCCCGGCTCTACGATCACATTCTGGCGATCTGCCGGGACAACGGCTTCCTGCCCGGCGCGATCAGGCACGCGCGCAATCCGCACTTCGTGCAGGGCCTGGTGCTCGCCGGGCGCGGGGTCAACCTCAACGAGCCGCCGACCGGGGAACTTCCCGAAGGGCTCGTCTGGCGCCCGATCGACGAGGCGCGCCTGGCCTGGGCCACCTCGGTGATCTGGCGCAAGGAAAGCGAGAGCGAGGTGGTCCGCGCGTTTTCCGCCGCCGCGCTGGACGGGCTGGCCCGGGCGGGACACGGCTGACCTGTTCCTGCCCCTGGTCAGACCGGGGCGGGTGCGGCGCGGTCTTGTTTTCCCGGCAGCAGCAGCGGTGTGGCGAGCAGCAGCACCCCGGAGGCGATGATCGCGGTGCGCGCGCTGGTGAGTGTCGCGAGCCCGCCCCAGACGGCCATGAGCCCCGCCTGGCTGAGCTTGCCGCTCACACTCCAGCAGGCGAGCACCCGCGCGGTGCGATCGGCGGGCGTGCGCCGTAGCCGTTCGGTCGCGTAGATGGGGGTGAAGATGCCCATGCAGGTGATCAGCAGGCCCTCCACGAGGATCACCGTGAGCAGTCCCGGGATGCCGGGCCCGGTGCACGCGAGACCGATCGGGAACAGTGAGCGTAGCCAGCCGGTCACCAGCAGGACCCGGCCGCTGCCGTAGCGGGCGACCAGGCGCGCCGACAACCGGGCGCCGAGGAAACCACCGGCCGCGGGCAGACCGAACGCGAGGCCGTACTGCCAGGCGAGGAAGTGGTACCGGCCGAGGAGCAGCACGGTCAGCACCGGCTGGGTGGCCATGATCAGGCCGCCGACCGTCACCGAGTTGAGGAACAGCCGCCGCAGGAACGGATCGCCGAGGATGAACCACCATCCGGCGAGCAGTTCGGCGATCCGGTGCGCGCTGTCCGGGTTCCGGCTGCCGTTCGGTTCCCGCGGCGCCGCGATGTCGGTGCCCCGGATCCGGAGCACACCGAGTGCGGACAACAGATAGCTGACCGCGTCCGCCGCGATGGTGACGACCGGGCCGAGCATCCCGATGAGCGCACCGCCCAGTGGCGGGCCCACCGCGGTGGCGCTCCACGTCGTGGCCTCGAACCGGCCGTTCGCGGCGAGCAGCTGCTCCGCGCGCACCAGGTGTTTCAGGTAGGCACCGGACGCGGCGGTGAACGCGATACCCGCGGTCCCGGAGACGACCGAGACCACCAGCAGCTGGCCATAACTCAGGAGACCGCACAGGTACGCGAGCGGAACACTGGCCATCGCGAGAAACCGGAGCAGATCCATCGCGATCATCACCGGTCGTTTGGCGCGGTGCTCGATCCACGGGCCGAGGCCGAGCGCGAGAACCGCCGCAACGGCCAGCCCGGCCGATTCGAGCAGCGATACCGCGAACGCCGGGGAGTGCAGCACCCGGACGGCGATGAGCGGGAACGCACCGAAGGCGATCCAGGTGCCGTAGGTGCTCACCGCATAGGCCGACCACAGCAGGCCGAATCCGGCCCTCGGTTCGATACGCACGGCTCTCCTTCTGGTCGGGGCTCTCGAAGCAAAGCAATGGAGTGCGGGCGTGTTCAAACAACCGGTTCCCGGCGAGCCACAACGATCGGTTGGGCCCGCCTATGCTGGTGCGGTGGATACCGAGGCGGTGCGGTCGTTCGTGCTCGCGGCCGAGCGCGGGCAGCTGCAACGGGCCGCCGATGAGCTGGGGATCACCCAGCAAGCGGTGTCGAAGCGGATCGCCGCCCTGGAACGGGAGCTCGGTGTGCGGCTGTTCGACCGCACCGCCCGCGAGGTCGAACCGACGCTCGACGGGCAGGCGTTTCTCGCACATGCGCGCGGCATCCTCGCCGGTGTGGATCGCGCCATCGCCGCGATCCGGCCGGAGTCCAGGGCCCTGCGCATCGACGTGCTCGGTTACCGGCCCGGCCAGGCGATCGTGCTGCACGAGTACTGGCGCGCGCATCCCGGAACCGAACTCGACGTGGTGGTGTTGAAGGTGGACGACCCGCAGCGGGCGGCCGCCGCGGTACGGGCGGGAGAGGTGGACGCTTCCTTGCGGACGGTCACCGACTCGCGAACGCTGCCCGATGGGGTGCGGATGCTGCACCTGCTCGATTTCCCGATGGAACTGCTCGTCGGGCCGCGCCATCCGCTCGCCACCGCGCGCACGGTGACCGCGGAGCAGCTGCGCGGGCACCGGATCTGGGTGCCGGGTATCGCGCCGCGCAGTGAATGGGGCGAGTTCTACGCCGAACTCGCCGGGGATCTGGAACTGCGCATCGACGGGGCCGGGCCGAATTTCGGCGTGGAGCCGCTACTCGACACGCTCGCGGATTCCGCGGAGGTGGCCACCCTCACCGGTGCCCGCGATCGGCTCATCTGGCCCGCGAACCACCGACTGCGCCAGATTCCGGTCACGAACCCGACGATCGCCTATCCGGTCTCGATCATCTTCCGGGAATCGGATCCACACCCCGGAATCCGGCCGGTGATCGACCATTTCCGAAGCCTGGCAACGCTTTCCGGGGATGTCTGGCGTCCGTCCTGGGCCCGGGCAGGCTCGGGATCCTAGTCTGGGAGCGCCAGCTTCTCGCCGGGCAGCCGCAGTCCGAACCGGCTGTGCGGGTTGACGACGAGGTAGCGCTCCCGGATCGCGGGGAGCAGGGCGCGGACCGGGAAGCTGAGCCAGGACAGTTCGCTGGACGGCAGCTGCCCGCGGGAACTGAACACGTGCAGCACCTCCCGGTCGGAGCCGTCCTCGAAGAGCGCGATCTCCGTGGTACCCGGCCGGACGGGCGCGATGACCGTGGCTTCGCGCAGCGCCTGGCGGACGCGCTCGTCGTCGGCGTTTCCGGTGACGGCGTCCTGGAGGACTGCTTCGAGTTCGTTGTCCGGCGGGGGCACGCCGAGACCGCGCAGTGTCGGGCGGTAGTGCTCATTGGCGAGGAATTCCTCGGTGAGCTCGCCGTCCTCGGCGACGCGGTAGGCCCCGATGACGGCCGAGCCGGGAATCTCCTCGGCGCCGGAGAACGCGGGATCGATGGCGTACACCCAGCCGCCCGGATGACGGCGGGCCTCCGCGCGCATGGCCGGGGTGACGGGGCCAGGGTTGCTCATCAGGACTCCCGGTAGTTCGGGTTGGGGTGCCAGGTCGGCTTGAATCCGGTACCGGGGGCCATATCGAGCTTGACGCCGCCTTGTCCGTCGGGAACCGGGTTGTAGTAGCCGGTGACGTGGTTCGCCCCGTGGATGCGATCCGGGGGAATGTGATCGAGGCCGGCCCACTCGTCCTGATAGCGGAACCGGTCGAGGTTGCTCGGCAGGGACTGGGAGGGGACGTGGATCATGTCGGGCGAGGGGCGCACCCAGTAGACGTAGCCTTCCCGCCCCATGTAGGTGGTGCCGTTGACGTTGACCGTCTGGCCGGTCGGCCGGATGAACTGGTGGGCGACGTGCGGGTTTCCCGTGGTGGACACGAATCCGCTGCCGTTCGCGTTGTGCACGTGGGCGGGGAGGTCGTAGTGCGGTTTCGTTCCGTTCAACCCCGCCGAGGAGGAAAGCCCGCTCTGGAAGATCGTTTCCGGTGGGGCACTCGATCCGTGCATCAGCAGGCCCGGTGGTTGCGGTTGTGGCGGCGCCGATTGTGGTTGTGCTGCCCCGGACGGCCCCGGGCGAGGCGGCCTGTCGTCCGGCCTGCCGTTCGGATTCGACGGTGAGCCGGTCGGGGAGTGCCCGCGGGAGCCGCCCCGGGAGCCGCCGCGGGTGTCGAGCGAGTCGAACAGTCCCTTGTTGGTGTGTTCGTTGTGCCGCATCGATTCGGCGGTCTTGCCCACCTTGCCGCCGGCACCGTGGGCACTGTTCGCGATGTTGCCGATGCCCTTCTCCACCGAGGAGAGGACCCCGCCGAGCTTGCCGGACAGCGCTTCGCCGACGACCCCGAAGGCCCCGCCTCCCGGATGCGCCGAACCGACCGAGGAAGCGTGCCCGCTCAGTTTGTCGCTCAGGCCGCTGAGCTTGCCCTTCATCGAGTCCAATGCGGACACATCGGCGCTGAACCCCTTGCCGGGCTTGCCGCTCGAACCGGAGCCACCTCCCGAGGATCCGTGCCCCGAATGCCCGGAATCGGTGGAGTGCCCCGAGGAAGGGGAACCGTGACCGGAGGAATGCCCGCCACCATGGCCGTGTTTCGCCACCACTGCCCCTCTTCACCACATCGACGTCGCGGACATCAGCCCGCATCTCGCCACCACGGACAGTCTACCGAACGGGGGCGGCGTGTCCCTGCCGAGTGAGCGAGGCGGTCGCGGCCTGCCGGTCGTCGTAGGCCGAGCGGGCCGCGAGTACCCGGGACACGTTGGCCTGGGACCAGTCGGCGATCGCAGCGGTGAGGATGCCCGCCTCGACACCGAGCTCGGTCAGCGCGTACTCCACGCGCGGCGGGATGGTGGCGTAGACGGTGCGGCTGACCAGGCCATCGCGTTCGAGGTTGCGCAGCGCCTGGGTGAGCGATTTCTGCGTCACGCCCTCGACGCGGCGGCGCAGTTCGGTGAATCGCAGCGGGCGGTCGTGGCGCCGGAGCAGGCCGAGGATGTAGAGCGACCACTTGTTCGCCAGCACATCCACCACGGTGCGCGAGGGGCAGTCCTTCGCGTACCGGTAATCGGGATCGGTATCCATCAGGTACCTATATATCCGAAAGGTGCCTTCTTCACAACCGAAACCGGTGCGGGCATGATCGATCTCATGCAGCGTTGGAAGAACCGCCCGGAGGGCTCGAACTGGGGAGAATTCGGCGCGGACGACGAGATCGGCCGCCTCAACCTGATCACCGCGCAGCGCCGCCGTGCCGCGGCAGCCGAGGTCCGCGAGGGAATCGCGTTTCCGCTGAGCCTGCCGCTGGACTTCCCGAAGGGGGAGTACGCCCACGGTCCGCGCAAGCCACCGGAACTGGCCAGCACCGCTCTGGGGCACAACAACCATTTCCTGCCCGCGGTCCCGGATGTGGTCAGCGACGACCTGGCCACCATCCACCTGCAGTACTCCACGCAGTGGGATTCCTTCGCGCACGCCGGTTCCATGTTCGACCTGGACGGAACCGGTGAGCCGGTCGTCGCCTACTACAACGGTCACCGGGGCGGGGAGCACGTCATCGGGGACCCGTCCGGTTCGGTGCGCCCGCACGCCGATGCGCTCGGGATCGAGACCATCGCCGCGACCGGGATGCAGGGCCGCGGCGTGCTGCTGGATCTGGAGCGGGTGTACGGCAGGGAACGGGTCGCGGTCGGCTACGAACAGCTGACCGAGATCATGGAAGCCCAGCACGTCACCGTGGAACCAGGGGACATCCTGTGCCTGTACACCGGTCTGGCGGAGGTCGTCCTCGAACTCGGCGCGGAGCTCACCCAGGAGCGGCTGGACACCAGCTGCGCGGTGCTCGACAGCCGGGACGAGCGCCTGCTGCGGTGGATCACCGACAGCGGAATCTCGGCGATCGCGGCGGACAACCACGCCGTCGAAGCCTTCAGCATGGCGCCGCCTCCCGGTGCGGAACACGCCCTTCCGCTGCACGCGCACTGCCTGTTCAAACTCGGCATTCCGCTCGGCGAGCTGTGGTACCTCACCGAACTCGGCGCGTGGCTGCGGGAACGGGAACGGTCCCGGTTCCTGCTCACCGCGCCACCGCTGAACCTGCCCGGTGCGGTCGGCTCACCGGTGACCCCGGTCGCCACCGTGTAGCGCGGCGGGGCTCAGCCGCGGACCAGGCGGCCGAACACACGGGTGGCGAACCGCAGCGATTCCAGCGGAATGCGCTCGTCCACCCCGTGGAACATGCGCGAATAGGGCAGTTCCGGGGGAACCCGCAGGGCCTTGAAACCGAAGCCCTTGATGCCGATCGTGGCCATCGCCTTGTTGTCGGTGCCGCCCGCATTGCAGTACGGCGCCGGGTGCCCTTCCGGGTCCTCCTGCTGGATCGCCGCGCACATGGCGTCCACCAGATCACCGGTGAACTCGGTCTCCATGGCCACATCGCGGTGGATGAACTCCCGGCGCACCGAGGGCAGCAGCAGCGAGTCGATGGTGTCCAGCAGTTCCTGTTCGCCCCCGGGCAGGAAGCGTCCGTCCACTGCGGCGCTGGCGGTTCCGGGGATCACGTTCGTCTGGTATCCGCCCTCGATCATGGTGGGATTGGCGGAGTTCCGCAGGATCACCTCCACCAGCGGGGCCACCTGTGGCATCCGCTCCAGGCTCGCGGGCACATCGTCCGCGTCGAACTCCACGCCGAGCAGTTCCGCGGCCTTCTCCAGCAGCACCCGGACCGGTTCGATCAGCCGGACCGGGAACCGGTGCCTGCCGATGCGGGCCAGGGATTCCGCGAGATCGGTGACCGCGTTCTCGTCGTTCGGCGAGGAACCGTGGCCCGCGCGGCCGGTGGCGATCAGCCGCAGCCAGGCCTGCCCCCGCTGGGCGCATTCGATGGGGTACAGCCGCTTGCCCTCGCCGAGTTCGAAGGAGACCCCACCGCCCTCGGTGATCGCCTCGGTCACCCCGTCGAACAGGTCCGGGCGGTTGCGCACCAGCCAGTGCGACCCCAAGCGCCCGCCGCCCTCCTCATCGGCGAGGTAGCCGAACACGATGTCCCGCGCGGGTTTCTCCCCGGTGCGGGCCAGTTCCCTCGCGGTGGCGAGGGTGACCGCGTCGAAGTCCTTCATGTCGATCGCGCCGCGCCCCCACAGGCAGTCCTCGCGGATCTCCCCGGAGAACGGGTGCACCGTCCATTCGGCCGGGTCGGCGGGAACGACATCGAGGTGCCCGTGCAGCAGCAGCGCGCCACGGCCCGGATCCCTGCCCTCGATGCGGCCGAACACGCTGGCCCGGCCCGGTTCGCTTTCCACGATCTCCGGTTCGATGCCCGCATCGGCGAGCTTTTCCGCGACGTATTCGGCGGTGGCGCGCTCATCGCTCGTCGGGTTGGAGCTGTCGATCCGCAGCAGATCCCGGCACAGGTCCACGACCTCGGATTCGGCGTCAGTCAACGTGTTCCTCCATTTCGGACGTTCCCCACGGGCGCACCAGACCGGTCAGCGAGGCGAGAACGTACAGCACGAACGCGGTCACCAGCGAGTTGAGCACCGGGATACCCCAGTCCACGAAGAACCCGACGCAGAAGCTGGCCGCCCAGATCACCAGGACCACGGGCACCCAGGTCGGCACCACCCGCGGCATGGTCTCGCTCGCCCTCGTCTCGTCCAGCGCCCCGCGCATCCGGCGCCCCACCCAGTATTCGGCGACGATGATCCCGCCGACCGGTGGGATCGCCACACCCAGGATGGACAGGAACGACTTGAAGTGGTCCAGGAATCCCAGCGCGGACAGCACCGTGCCGAGCACCCCGATCACCAGGGTGACGCTCGCCCGGTGCATGCGCTTACCGAACACCGTGTACACGAAGTTCACCACGCCGAGCGAGGCACCGTAGAGGTTCCAGTCGTTGATCTTCGCCGTGGACAGGATGACCACGATCAGGCCGACGATGCCGGAGGTGGACAGCACGATGTGGGACACATCGCTGGTGCCCACCAGGTGACCGAGCAGCACACCGGTCATGCCGACCAGGTACTCGCTGACGATCATCGTGCACGAGCTCTGCAGCAGCACGTGCCAGCCCTTGGAGTTGTACCGGGTCATGTCCGGGGCCACGATGGCGCCCGCCATGAACCCGCCCGCGACGATCGTGGCCGCCGCCGGGATGGACAGCAGCGGCCCACTCGGCTGTTTCGCGATCAGTTCCCCGATGTCGTGCTGGGAAAGCGTGCTGATCACACTCCAGGCGACCAGGGCGAAGAACAGCGGAACCGCGATCTTCGCCAGCCACATCATGTATTTGAAGCCGTAGATCACCAGGACGGTGAGCACCACACCGGAAAGCGCGCACCACAGCCACACGGGACCGCCCACCAGCTCGACCATGCTGTTGCCGAAGATCCCGTTCTGCACGCCGAACCAGCCGATCATGCTGACCGCGATCATCAGCGAGACCAGAGCGGATCCGTTGCGCCCGAAACCGGCGAACCGGGTCAGGATGGTCATGGTGAGTCCCTCGCGCTGACCGGCGAGGCCGATGAAGAAGATCACCACCTCGAGGGTCACCGCGCCGAGGGTGAACGCGAGGAATGCCTGCCAGAATCCCATTCCCACGCCGAGGGTGGCGCCGAGCACGAACTGGGAGAGCGATCCGGACTGGCCGAGCCACTGCAACAGCATCGAGCCGAAGCCGTACCGGGCCGAGCGGGGCACGCGGCGCAGCGAGTGGTCGTCGTTGCCGAGCCGTTTGGTCTGGGTGGCCATCTATGCCGTCGCTTCGCTGGGTTGCGGCTCGCCCATGGTCTGCAGGCGGCGCATGGATCCGTACCGGGCCAGCAGCGTGGCGAACTCCTGCTCGTCGTGGAAATTCAGTGTGCCCGCACCGAATTCCCGCGCGACCTCCACCGCATACCGTGCCGCGGCGGCGATATCGGTCTCGTGGCTCGCTCCGGTGGCGCAACCGGCCACCGTGGCCGCGGACACGATCGCCAGCCCGGCGACCGGTGCCTCGGTGGCCGTCGCGGGCTGCAGGATGGAGTTGATGTGGTGCACCCCGTTGCCGTACGGGGTGATGTCCTGCATGGTCACCGGATAGGTCACGCTCGGCTCCCCGGTCACCGTCTCGAGCAGGCCGTTCAGCCGCTCGGAGACGCGCAGCACCCAGCCCTGCTTGACGGTGGGGGAGAGTGCGAGCCCCTTGTGGTTGATGATCCGGTTGCCCTTGGTGGTGTCGATGGAGAGCACCGCCTCCATCTCGGCGGAGACCTCGTGCTCGTTCATGGTGGCCATGTCCACCGGAGAGTTCATGAACGGCACCGGATCGTGCGCCAGGGTCGGCGCGTCCGGGCAGACGTGCGTGCTGATCAGCACATCGCCGGTGAGCACGTCACCGCGGGCCCGCATGGCGAGCAGTTTGGCTGCCGCGGAGAAGGCAGCGGCGGCACCGTCCCCATCGGAGACGAAACCGGTCACCTCGGGCCGGGCGCCGACCCCGCCGAGGCGCCCGATCACGCCGAGCGTGGGCGCCTCCCCGCCGGCGGCGCGGCCCGCGGTGCCCGGGATCCGTACCTGGACGAAATCGGTGTGCCCCTGCCCGCCGTGCACCCGTTCGGTGTGCGTCAGACCACTCTCACCGGCGATACCGTCCAGATAGGACACCATGGCGGCACCGTCGACCCGTGGATCGTCCAGCCGATCCAGCACGTCGAGGACGAACTTGAGCATGCGGTAATACCTCGAAACTTCTGACCGTGACAGTACTTTCGCGCAGGCTTGTGGCCCTCTCCGCGATCCCCGCACCACGGTGCACCGATGGGGGCGAACCGGACAAGAATGTCCCACTATATGCAAAATGGGGGCATGCTCGATTTTCGAACCGACCCGAGCACCCCCGCGGGGCTTCCGCAGACCGTGGACCGGGCGCTGCGCATCCTGCTCGCCTTCGACCGGGAGAGCCCGGAATGGGGCGTCACCGAGATCTCCCGCGCGTTCGGCCTGCACACCTCGACCGCACAGCGCCTGCTGGCCGCGCTCACCCACCGCGGATTCCTGGTGCGCGACGACTCCAGCCGCCGCTACCGGATCGGCCCGGCCGCGCTGTATCTCGGGCGGGTCTGGGACCAGGTCGGGGCGCTCGGCCTGCTCGCCCAGCCGGTGCTGGACGAGCTGGCCGCGTTCACCGGGCAGAACATCCTGTTCGCGCTCCCGGACAGCGCGCACATGCGCACCGTGCTCGTCGCGGAGGGGGAGCACGGACGGCTGCGGGACTATCCGATGGTGAACGAGCTCTATCCGGCGCACGCGGGTGCCACCAGCAAGGCCTATTACGCGTTCCTTCCCTTCGCGCAGCGCAAAAGGCTGTTCACCGACCGCCCGCTTGCCCGGTTCACCGCGAACACCGCCACCGATCTCGGTCAGCTGGAGCGCCAGTTCGCCGAGGTGCGCGCGCGGGGCTGGGCCTACACCGAGGGCGAGTACGACGAGGGGGTCGCCACCCTCGCCGTTCCAGTTTTCCTGCGCGAGGAACCGTATGCCAGCCTCAGCGTCGGCTGGCCGAAGGAGCGCCTCGGTGAGCACCCGAGCGACTGGGTGGACGCGCTGCGCTCGGCCAGTGAGCGGATCAGCCTGCGGCTGACCCATCGCGGCCGCTGAGGGGTCGGTCCCGGATGTCGAAAGTGGACTCGACCCCGGCCAGGAAGGACAGATCCGTCCCGTCCCGGTGTTCCTCCGGTTCGGTTCCGCGCCGGAACAGCCGGGCCGCGCCGCCGTGCAGGGTGATCGACTCGCCGTTCACCCGCAGCCAGGTGCCCTCGCGCAGGCCGAGCACCGGAACGTCGTTCTCCTCGTGGAATTCCGCGAGGCGCTGCTCGCGCGTCTCGCCCATGTGCGTGGAGCCGCCGACCGGATCCAGGTAGTGCGGGTTGATCTGGAATCCGATCAGGCCAAGGGTTTCGAACCCGTCCGGTGTCACGATCGGCATATCGTTGGTGGTGCGCAGGCTCGGGCAGGCCATGTTCGTTCCTGCGCTCGCCCCGCCGTAGGGCGCCCCACCGCGTACCGCGGAACGGATCGCGTCGAGCAGCCCGAGCCGCTGCATCGTGCGCAGCAGCCGGAACGAGTTGCCACCGCCGATGAACACCGCCTCCGCGGCGCGCAGTTCGGCGGCCGGATCCGCGCTCCGGTGCACCGGGCGCACCTCGACACCCGCCGCCGCGAACCCCTCGCGCACCAGTTCGGTGTACCGGTCGTGATCGGCGAGCGCGTACGGCACGAAGGAAACGGTGCGTCCACCGTAGTGCTCCGCGAGCGCCTCGCGGGCGTGCGAGAACCGCCCGGCACCGTGGTTCGTGGAGTTGGACAACAGCAGCAATCGCATGTGGAATACCCTCCCGTTCGCTCGGACGAAGACTACGACCGGACCGTCGCCGGGATCGAAGGCAGGGGTGCGCCATGACCGAACAGGGAACCGCCGCCTATGCGGGAATCGAGGGCCTGCCGCCGCTAGTCGGATCCGCGCTCGGGCGGGCGAGGGAGGCCGGATTCGCGTACTGCTGCCTCCCGGGCCAAGGCGAGTTGCTGCGCCTGCTCGCCGGCGGGATCGGACCGGGAAACATCGGAGAGACCGGAACCGGATACGGCGTGGGGCTCGCCTGGCTGGCCGGCGGAGCGCATCCCGGTGCGCGGCTGACCGGTGTCGAACGCGAGCCCGTGCGCGCGGCCGCGGCCCGGGAAGTGTTCCAGGGCACCGATATTTCGGTGCGCACCGGTGACTGGCGCCTGCTGCGCGCGTCCGGCCCGTTCGATCTGCTGGTGCTCGACGGCGGCGGTCAGGGCAAAGGAGAGGAACCGCCGCTCGATCCGGCGGACTGGATGAACCCGGGCGGTGTGCTGGTGATCGACGACTTCACGCCGTTGACGAGCTGGCCGCCCAGTCATGCGGGACGGCCCGATACCGCCCGGCTGTATTGGCTCGAGCATCCGCGACTGTGCGCCACCCAGATTCCGGTCGCCCGGGACAGCGCCACGATTCTGGCGACCTACACCGGATGACGGCGGCACCCGTTCAGCGAAGCGTTCCGTGCAGGATCATGCCGAGCGAATCGAGCAACCGCTGTTCCAGATCGAAGGGTGCGGGGTCGGTGGCGATCCACGTGCTGAGCGTGGCGAGGTAGGCGCTGGCCAGCACCAGCCCGGCCTGTTCGGTGTCCGCTCCGGAACGGAGCTCGCCCGCCTGCGCGGCGGGGGTCATGAGTTGGCTGAACTGGTGTGCGAGCTCGGAATCCGCGAACACGTTGGTGGAGTGGATCGCCGCACCCATGCAGGCGACGGTCTCCTGCCGGGAATCGGCGCTGACCCGGGCCAGTTCGGCCAGGTACCGGGCCAGGATCTCGGGCAGTGGCCTGCCGTCGAGCCGTTCCTCGTGCACCGCGGTCAGTGCGCGGTCCCGCCGCCTGCGGCTCCACTCCTCGAGGAACGCGGACTTGCGCTGGAAGTGGTTGAACACGGTGGCGCGCGCGGTATCGGCCCGTTCGGCGATCTCGTCCATGGTGGCGTTGTCGAAACCCCGCTCGACGAACAGTTCGATCGCCGCACGGTAGATGCGGTCGCTGCGCTCCTCGCGGTGCCGCGACCGTCTGGTGCTGCCGGGTTCGGTGGCGCCTGCGGTCATGCTCCCAGTCAACCAGCCGGGGGCACCGGGGCTTGACGGGGACCTCGCGGTGACCTAGCTTCGAATTGGACTTGAATCCAAATTCGGACCATGATCCAAGGAGGCGTCGTGCGTCTGGTCACCTATGTGTCCTCGTTCTCCCCGCGGCCGCGGATCGGTGTGCTGCACGGTGCGGTGGTGGTGGATCCGGCGCGCACCCTGCGGGCCGTGCGGCGGGACGCCGATGCGGCTGCGGTGCCCACCGAGATGATCGCCTTCTTCGAGGGCGGCGCCGAGGCGCGCGGTCTCGCCCAGCGTGCGGTGGACACCGTGGCCGCGGCGCTCGAACGCGGCACCGAGCTCACCGCGGACGGGGTGTCGGCGATGCCGTCCCGGGACCGGGTTCGGCTGCTCGCCCCGGTGCCCCGGCCGCGCCGGATCCGGGACTATCTCACCTACAACGACCACGCCACCGGTTCCGGACTCGCGGTGCCGCCCGCCTTCTCGGCGATGCCGATCTGCTACAAGGCCAACGTCGAAACGGTGATCGGCCCGGAGGAACCGCTGCTGTGGCCGTCCTACACCACGCAGCTGGATTTCGAGCTGGAGCTCGGCTTCTTCACCTCCGGTGGTGGCCGCGACCTGACCCCGGAACAGGCCGCGGACAAGATCGCCGGGGTGACGATCTTCAACGACGTCAGCGCGCGGGACATCCAGTTCTTCGAGATGAGCCTGGGAATCGGCCCGTCGAAGGGAAAGGACTTCTGCACCGCGATGGGGCCGTGCGTGCTGACCATGGACGAGGTCGACGAGTGGTCGGTGCGGATGTCGGCGAGGGTCAACGGTGCCGAGTGGGCCTCCGGCAGCACCGCGGACCGGCAGTTCTCCTTCGCCGAGGTGCTGGCCTGGGCCTCGCTGGACGAACCGGTGTATCCGGGCGAGTTCCTGGCGCTGGGTACCGTCGGCGGTGGCTGCGGACTGGAACTGGACCGCTGGATCCGCCCCGGGGATGTGGTGGAACTGGAGGCGTCCGGGATCGGGGTACTGCGGAATCCGGTCGGCGAACCCGAAAAGGCTCCCGAAGGGGCCGGGGTGGCCGCGTACCCGGGTGCGCCGGAGGTGCGTCCCGGTGCGCACTGAGACGACGGCCACCCTGGTCGCCGCGGCGCCGCCGGACTCGGTGTTCGCCGTGGTGGACGGCAATGCGCCGATCACCTATGGCGAGCAGCACGCCCGGTTGCTGGCCACCGCCGCCGGGCTGGCCGCGCACGGTGTCCGGCAGGGCGACCGGGTGCACGTGAGCCTGCCCAACGGCCAGGAATTCCTGGACATCTGGTTCGCCACCGCGCACCTCGGTGCGGTGCTGGTGCCCACGAATCCGCGCTCGACGGCGGCGGAATTCGCGCACGTGCTCGCCGATGCGCGGCCCCGGATCTCCATCGCGGCCGCGGACACCGCGCTGGACGCCCCGACACTGTCACCGGAGGAGCTCGCGCTGCCGGGCGCGGACGTTCCCGCGGTACGGGTCGAACCCGCGGATCCGGCCGCGATCCTCTACACCTCGGGCACCACCAGTCTGCCCAAGGGTGTCGTGGTCACCCACGCCAACTACCGCGCGGTCGGGCGTGCGGTTGCCGAACACCTCACGATCACCGCGGCGGATCGCTGGTTCATCGCGCTGCCGCTGTTCCATGCCAACGCCCAGTACTACTGCACGATGTCCGCACTGGTGCGCGGTGCCTCGGTGGCCCTGGCGCCCCGGTTCTCCGCGTCCGGCTGGGGCGCCCAGGCCGCGCGGCTCGGGGCGACACTCGCCAGCCTGTTCGCCGCGCCGATCCGGATGATCCTGGCCAATCCGCCGACCGGGGAGGAGTCCGCGCTGCGCACGGTGCTGTTCGCGCAGAACCTCGCCGAGGACCAGGCCGCCGCGTTCGAACGGCGGTTCGCGACCAGGCTGGTGCAGATCTACGGGATGACCGAGACCGTGCTGCCCACGATGAACCCGGACGGCGCCGACCGGCGGTGGCACAGCATCGGCCGCCCGCTGCCCGGTGTTTCCCTCGTGCTGGCGGGGGAGGACGGCGCACCCGTTGCGGACGGGCAACCCGGCGAGATCCGGGTGCGCGGGGTGCCCGGCGAGACCATCGCGGCCGGGTACTGGCGCGATCCCGCGGCCACCAAGGCCACGTTCGGCGATGGCCTGCTGCGCACCGGGGACCTCGCCTACCGGGACGCGGACGGGTTCCTGTACTTCGTGGACCGTGCGAAGGACATGATCAAACGCGGCGGGGAGAACGTCGCCACCGGGGAGATCGAACGGGTCGCCGGGGACCACCCCGCGGTGGCCGAATGTGCCGCGGTCGGAATCCCGGATCCGGTGTACGACGAGGCGATCCTGCTCGCCGTGGTGCTCGAACCGGGAGCCGAGCCCGGCGCCCGGGACATCCTCGCCTGGTGCCGGGAACGGCTCGCCGCCCACAAGGTGCCCGCACAGGTGCGGTTCCTGTCCAGCCTGCCGCGCACCAGCGTCGGCAAGATCCGCAAGGCCGAACTACGCCGAACAGAGGAGTCGCCATGACCCGGGAAATCCCGTACACCAAGGGACTGCACCGGCTTTCCGAACACTGCTGGGCCTGGCTGGTGCCGGACGGTTCCTGGGGCTGGAGCAATGCCGGACTGGTCACCGGTGAACGCGAATCCCTGCTCGTGGACACGCTGTTCGATCTGCCGCTGACCAGGGAGATGCTGGACGGGCTCGCGGAGATCACCGCGGAGCATCCACTGTCCACTGTGGTCAACACGCACGCCAATGGGGATCACTGGTTCGGCAACGAACTGGTCTCCGGAGCGGAGATCATCACCTCCGCGGCGACCGCGGCGGAGATGCCGGACAACGGCCCGGAGCTGATGCGCGGGGTGCTCGGCCAGGAGGGCCCGATCGGCCGGTTCGGCAGGCACATCATGGGGCAGTTCGACTTCGACTCGGTCACCCCGACCTACGCCACGAGGACCTTCACCGAGCAGCTGCGGCTGGATATCGGTGGCACCACGGTGGAACTGCACTGTCTCGGGCCCGCGCACACCGAGGGCGACAGTGTGGTGCTGGTGCCCGGGGAGGGGGTGCTGTACGCGGGGGATCTGCTGTTCATCGGCGGCACCCCGATCAGCTGGGCCGGACCGGTCACCAACTGGATCGCGGCCTGCGATCGGATGCTCGCCATGGACGCGGACCGCATCGTGCCCGGGCACGGACCGGTGACCGACGAGAACGGGGTGCGGGAGGTTCGCGACTACCTCGAGTGGGTGCACGCCGAGGCAGTCGAACGGCACCGGAAGGGAATGTCCGCCGAGGACGCGATGCGGGACATCTCGCTCGGCCGGTTCGCCGAACTCAACGAACGCGGCAGGCTCGCGCAGAACATTCTCGCCGTCTACTACGAACTCGATCCCGGAATGGAGCGGGTGGACACCCGCGAGGTGTTCCGCCGGATCGCCGAACTGGAGGGATTCTCCTGATCGGCGGCCGGCGCGCTCAGCGGTGCGGGGTCAGCACGACGACGGGGATGGGCCGTTCGGTGCGGCGCTGGTAAGCCGAATAGCGGTCCCGGTTGACGGCGTCGCACTTGGCGAGCAGGGCCGGATAGCGGTCGTCGTCCCGGGACACGATCTCCGCGCGCGCGGGCTTGCGCCTGCGGCCGATCTGGATCTCGCATTCGGGTTCGGCCCGCAGGTTGTGCAGCCAGGCCGGGGCTTTGCGGGCGCCGCCGTTGGAGGCGACGACGAGATAGGCATCGCCCTCGCGCGCGTAGACCAGTGCGGAGGTCCGCGCCTTGCCGGAGCGGCGGCCGAGCGTGCGCAGGAGCAGGGTCGGCATGCCGAGCAGCCGGTGCCCCAGGGCGCCGCCGGTCTTCTCGTAGATCCGCTGATGGGTGCGCAGGACCGCGAGGTAGAGGTCGGCCATTCGCTCTCCCGGTGCCGGGGTCCGGGCGAGACCCCGCCCGGTACGGCGAATGTATCCAATGTCTACATCGCGGTCAATGGGCGGGTCACCCGGTCTGGCCGCTTCCCGGGCTTGGGCTGCCGTCGGCGGTGTACGAGCGGGCACCGGTACCGGCGAGCGCGCCGCCGTCGACGATCAGGTACACCTCACGGATGGCGTGCCCGCTGAGGAAGTCCTCGAGGATCTCGCGGGTGCCCGCCGCATAGCGCGCCTGCGCCGAGAGGGTGGTCCCGGAGACGTGCGGTGTCATCGCCTCGTGCGGCATGGTCCGCCAGGGATGGTTCGCGGCCGGTGGTTGCGGGTACCAGACATCGCCGGCGTACCCGGCCAGCTGCCCGGATTCCAGGGCCTCGACGACCGCATCGCGCACCACGATCTCGGCGCGCGCGGTGTTGACGATGTAGGAACCCCGGCGCATCGAGGCGATCAGTTCGGCGTCGAAGAGGTGCTGGGTCTGCGGATGCAGCGGGGCGTGAACGGAGACCACGTCGACCGAACCGGCGAGTGAGCGGGCATCCGGGTGGTAGGTCAGCCCGAGCTGTTGCTCCAGCTCGGCGGGCAGCCGATGGGTGTCGAAGTAGTGCAGGCGCACCCCGAACGGGGCAAGGCGGCGCAGCACGGCCTGGCCGATGCGGCCCGCGGCGATCACTCCGACATCCATCCCCTCGAGGTCATAGGCCCGCTCGACAGAGTCGGCGATGTTCCAGCCGCCGGTGGCCGCCCAGTGGTGCGACGGCAGGAAATTGCGCACGAGCGCGAGGATCTGCAGCACCGCGTGCTCGGCGACGCTGATGCTGTTGCTGTAGGTCACCTCGGCGACGGTGATTCCCGCTTTCCCTGCGGCGTCCAGGTCCACGTGATCGGAGCCGATCCCCGCGGTCAGCGCCAGCTTGAGCTTGCGCGCTTTGGCGATCCGTTCGGCGGAGAGGTAGGCGGGCCAGAACGGCTGGGAGATGACCACATCGGCATCCGGCAGTTCCCGCTCGAACACCGAATCGGGGCCGTCCTTGTCGGAGGTGACGATCAGCTCGTGGCCCTGGGCTTCGAGGAATCCGCGCAGTCCCAGTTCTCCGGAGACCGAGCCGAGCAGCTGACCGGGCGTGAAGTCGAGGCCCGCGGGGGAGGGCTGGGTCTGACCGTCCGGATAGTCGCCGAGTGCCGGGATCGAATCGCGGGCGTAGACCGGCGGGTACCCGGTCACCGGATCCGGATAGAGGACACACAGAACCTTGGCCACGATGACTCCTCGCTACGAGCGGTGTGGAACGGCCGGAACCCGCGAAACCCTTGCGGTGCGGCTACTTTCAGTCTCGTGCGAGAGCGCGGAGCTGTCCAAGACGCGGTTTCGAACAGCCGATAGGCGGCACCGATCGAGGCTCAGCCGGGCGGGCGGTGCAGCGCCTCGGCGATGCCGGTGGTCCGCGCGGTCGTGGCGAAGGCGCGGGTCAGTACCGATTCCGGCTCGGCCGCACTGGTGACCAGTCCGATGAGCGCGGAAACGGGCGGATCGTCCAGCCGGAACAGTGCCGCACCCGGTGGCGGGCGCAGCGAGTGCAGCCAGCTGCCCGGGAGAATGCTCGCCCACCGTCCGGTGCCGACATGGGTGAGCAGGGCGACCACGGAGTCCGTCTCGATCTGCGGGGTCACCGCGAGGCCCCGTGCGGCGAGCGCGTCGTCGATCAGCTGGCGACCGCGCATTCCCTTGTGCAGCAGGCAAAGCGGCAACTCCACGGCATCCGGCCAGTCCATCGCCTCCGGTCGTCCGGTCAGCAGCCCGCCGCCGGCGAGCAGGACGTGCTGCTCCTCGTAGAGCGCGGTGACCGTGAGACCGGTGGTGTCCTGGCCGCTGGCGTAGATGACCCCGGCGTCCAGTTCGAACCGGCGCACCCGGTCCACGATCTCTGCCGAGCGCAGGCTCGTCTCGAGGCGCACGCGCACCAGGGGATGTTCGGCGCAGAACGGGTCGGTGAGCAGCGCGACCGTGCCGGAAGCCGCCGGGATCACCCCGAGCCGCAGCTCGCCGGACAGGCCGGTCTGCAGTGCCGTGACCTCCTGCTTGAGCGCATCGTGGTCGGCGAGGATGCGCCGCGCCCACAGCACCAGCCGCTCGCCCTCGGGGGTGAGGCCCTCGAAGTTGTGCCCGCGCCGGACGAGCGGGACCTTCAGTTCCTGTTCCAGTTTGCGCACCGCCTCGGACAACGCGGGCTGGGACACGTAGCAGGCCTGCGCGGCGCGGGCGAAATGGCGCTCCCTGGCCAGGGCGACGAAGTATTCGAGTTGGCGGAACAGCATGAGCCGCGGTGGTCAGCCGGGATTCACCGGATCGATGAGCATGTCCGGACTATAGCGGCCGGGAACGCCGATCCCCGGCCGTGACCCCGGGGGTGTGCCAGGCCGAGGGCAGCAGCGCGGACCGGATTTTCCGGCGCCGGCCGCCCTTGGCCGCGCTGACGGTGTCCCTGCGCAGTGCGGCGAGATCCGGCAGATGTACCGGAGCCAGCTCGATCCCGGTCGCGGTGCGCAGCAGGTGATCGGCGAGCGCGGGATTGCGCGCGAGAACCGGCCCATGCAGGTAGGTGGCGAAGATCCGGCCGCGCACCGCCCCCTCGGTCCCGTCGCCGTTCCCGGTGCCGCTGGTGACCCGCGCCAGCGGCCGGGTCTCCGGTCCGCGCTCGGTGATCCCGGCGTGGTTCTCGAAACCGGTCAGCACGGGATCGGCGAGCCCGAGGGCGGGATCCGCGCAGCCGGTCACCTCGCCGATCGAGCGGTGGCGCCCGGGCCGGGTGGTCAGGTCGAGCAGGCCGAGCCCCTCCTGGTGCGCGCCCGAGGCGTCCACGGTCGTGCCGCCGAGGATCTGCAGTCCCGCGCAGACGGCGAACACGGTGCTGCCCTGACCGGCGACCGCGGGAAACGCGCTCGCCCGCAGCAGCCTGGTCGCCTCGGCCTGTGCCACATCCTCGCCGCCACCGAGCAGGTAGATATCGCAGCCGAGGGGGACCGGTGAGTCGCTCGGCACCTCGAGGATCTCGGCGGCGAGACCGCGCCAGTGCAGCCGCGCGGCGAGCACGGTGGCGTTGCCGCGGTCCCCGTAGGTGCCGAGCAGATCCGGTAACAGCATGGCGATGCGCACCGCCGATTCGGTGCTCACCGGAATCCCTCCTCGGTGCGCCTGCGCAGCTCGGCGAATCCGGAGTAATCGCTGACCAGGTACACCGGCCCGGGGTCGAGCTCGGTGAGCGCGGCGAGCGGGTCGGGTTCGGTGCCGTGCGCGATACCGGCGTAGCTCAGCCGCACCCCGAGGTCCGCGGCCCTGGCCCCGGCGGCCAGCACCGTGTGCCCGGCCAGCCGTTCGAAGGGCACGTCGTAGAGCCAGGAGGTGTCCCGGCCGTCCGCCTCGTTGGCATTGATGGAGATGATCACCGGGGCCGGATTCGCGGCCAGGATCTCCAGGGTGGCCGCCCAGCCTGCGGGGTTCTTCGCCAGGATCATCCGCGCTGTGTGCCGTTCGGTCCGGATCGTCCGGTAGCGGCCCGCGATGTCGTGCACCCGGTTCGCCGCCGCGGCCGCGCGCTCGACCGGAGCGCCGAGCAGCTGGGCCGCGGCGACCGCCAGCGCCGCGTTCTGTTCGTTGACCCGGCCGGGAAGCACCGGCCGCAGCGGCACCGGCTGCCCGCCGGTGGTCCGCAGGATCGCACCGGAATCCTCCACGGTGAGCCGCCACTCGGGTTCCGGGCGCCGGGACCGGCAGCGCGCACAGGCCCAGTGCAGGGAGCCCCGCCTGGCCAGCCGATGCCCGCAGGCGGGACAGTTTCCCGCGTCCCCGTCCCAGCCGGAACCCACCGAAACCCAGACCACGTGCGGGAAAGCGGCCGCGATGGACGCGACATAGGGGTCGTCGCAGTTCGCCACGATCGTCAGGGCGGGGAAGGACTCCGCGAGGGCACGCAGCCGCCGTGCGGTGTCCCGCAGTTCTCCCGCCCGGTCGAGCTGGTCGCGGCTGAGGTTGCCGAGCACCACCGCGACCGGGTGCACCCGTTGCACGGCAATGGGCAGGTACAGCTCGTCGATCTCGATGACCACGGTCGGCGCCGGATCGGTGGCCAGCACCCAGGTGAGCCCGTCGAGCATGTTGGCCCCGGTGTCGTTGCTGGCCACCGGGCCTTCGACGCGCAGGGCGGCGGTCAGCATCGCGGTGGTGGTGGTCTTGCCGTTGGTCCCGGAAACCAGCACGACGCGCCGCCCGCAGGCGAGCTCGGCAAGGCAGCCGGGATGCAGCAGCAGGGCGATCCGGCCACCGATCACGTGCCCGCCGAACCCGGCGATCCGGGAGAGCCAGGCGACGAGCCGCCCGGCACCGACCGCGAACCGGGTCCGGAACGAGCGCCGTATGCCCGGTTTGCCGGTCTCGGTCTGGTGGGCGCGCTCGAGGGTTGCGGTCATGGCCCCATCGTGGCGGCAGGCAGGTTAGCGGTCGGCAAATCCGGGGTGAGTGTTCGGTTCGGAGGTGGCACCACGAAGCAATAAGGTGAACACTGGCGGGCTGGAGCTGGTGAGTCCGAGCCGCCCGCCCTCGGCCTCGGCGAGGCTACGGGCCAGGGCGAGTCCGATCCCGTGTCCCCGGCCGGAGCGGCGGGTGAACAGGGCGGTTTCCGCGGTGCTGATCCCGGCTCCCTCATCGGCCACATCGATCGCGACCGCCTCACCCGCGTCCCGCACGCGCACGGTGACCGCGCCCTGCCCGTGCTCGACCGCGTTGTCCAGCAGCACCGTGAGCACCTGGCGCAGGGCCGCGGTCGAGGCGAGTGGCACCGGAACGGCGGGATCCTGCTGGACGTGCAACGCGCGGCCGCGCTCGGTCAACTGCCCGCCCCAGCCCGAGCGCACCTCGGCGAGCAGCGCGTCCAGGTCCACCTGCGCGGCGTGCGGGCGGGCGTCCCTGGCGAGGGCGAGCAGGTCGTCGATCGTGCGCTCCAGCCGGTCGGTGTCCTCGATCGCGGCGCGCAATGTGGCACCGGGATCCGCGGGCGGGGTGTCCAGGGCGGCCTCCAGCCGCAGCCGCAGCCCGGCCAGTGGAGTACGCAGCTGGTGCGAGGCATCCGAGGAGAAGGCCCGCTCCCTGGCCACCAGATCACCGAGCCGGGAAGCCGTGCTGTTCAGCGAGCCACCGACCGAGTCGATCTCGGCGACCCCGGAGTGTTCCGCGCGGACGCTGAAATCGCCGTGGCCGAGCCGCGCGGCGGTGGTGGAAAGCTCCTCGAGCGGCCGGGCCAGCCGCGCGGCCTGGCGGCGGGCCACCACGTAGACGACCCCGATCGCGACCACGGCGAGCCCGGTCATCACCAGCCAGGTCAGCCCGGCGCGCTGGTACACCTCGCCGCTCGGGGTGGCCGCGCGCACCACGGCGACCACGCGTCCGCGGTCCAGCACCGGCACCGCGACCACGAAGTCCCCGCCCACCACGTCGGACTGGGTCTCCCCGCCGCCCGCCCCGGTGACCACCGGATCCGGATCGTGCGGGCCGGGACCGAACAGCCAGCGCCCGCCGGTGCCGTACACCGCGACGGTGGTTCCCGGATCGGTTCGCGGCAGCCGGGGGACCGGATGCCCGGGCACCGGCTGCGCCGAGACCACCAGCGCCGCGACGTCCGCGGCCCGTTCGAGTTCGGTCTTCTCGTCCCCGGTGTAGTAACGGATCAGACCGACCGCGAGCGGTATACCGAACAGGCCGATCGCCAGCAGCGCGGAGAGCACGGTCAGCCCGATGATGCGGTTACGCACCCGGATCGCCTTCCGCCGCACCGGATGGCGGTTCGAGGCGGTAGCCGTGCCCGCGCAGTGTGCTGATCTGCGGCGCCGCCCCCGCTTCGGCGAGTTTGCGGCGCACCGCGGCGATGTGCACATCCAGGGTCTTGGTCGAGCCGAACCAGTGCTCGTCCCACACATCCGCGAGCAGGGTTCCCCTGCTCACCGCAACTCCCGGTTCCGCGGCCAGCCTGGCGAGCAGGTCGAACTCCTTGACCCGCAGCTCGACCTCGCGATCGCCGAGCCAGACCCGGCGAGCCGCGGTGTCCACCCGCAGCCGCCCGACCACGAGCATCTGCTGGGACTCGGTGCGCGAGACGCCGCGGCGCAGATGGGCGCGCACCCTGGCGAGCAGTTCCCCGAGCCGAACCGGTTTGGTCAGGTAATCGTCCGCGCCCGCCTCCAGGCCGACGACCACGTCCATCTCGTCCTGCCGCGCGGTCAGGATCACCAGCACGCACCAGGGCAGCCGTGCCCGCAACCGGCGGCACACCTCGACCCCGTCCAGGCCGGGCAGGCCGAGGTCGAGCAGCACCAGCTCGAAGTCCTGCTCGCCCGCGGCCCGCAGCGCGTCTTCTCCCGTCAGGGACCAGCTCACCTCGTGGCCGTGCGCGCGCAGGCTCGAGCGCAACACCTCACCGATGGTGTCGTCGTCCTCCACGATCAGCAAACTCGCCACGGCCAGCAGGGTACTCAGCCATGCCACGGTGAATGTGAAGTGCGGCAACGGGGCCGGTGCACCGGTGTCCGGGGGTTCGCGGACCCGCCCGGTCAGACCGGATCGCGCGCACCGAACCCGGGTACCACCGAACCGATGAGGGGCCCGCACGTGAAATACGCCGAGACCGCAGCGGGGCGGTTGCTCACATCCGGGCCGTTCCGGGATCCGGGCGAGCGCATCGCCATCCGCAAGGCGTCCCCGTTGCACCGGGGAGTTTCAGCATCCGGGAACAATTGTTCCGCGAGCCGTTTCCCAGCATGGTGTGCCGAACGAAATCGTGCCATTGACGCGGGAGCAGAAAATGTCCTTGACCGAAGTTATCGATGCGACCAAAGAAGCCGTGACGCGGGATGCCGGTGCCGCGGCCGCCCATTTCAGCGTGACGCACGAACTGCGCGCCGGAACCCGGACCGCCGTCGACGTGCGTGCCCGCGGCCATGCCTTCGGAGTGGACGAACCCGCCACGCTCGGCGGCACCGACAGTGCGGCGAACCCGGTGGAGTACGCCCTCGCCGCACTCGGTTCCTGCCAGGTCATCACCTACCAGTTCTGGGCGGCCAAACTCGGAATTCCGATCGATTCCATCACGGTGACCGTGGACGGTGATATCGACCTGCACGGTTTTTTCGGATTCACCGATTCCACCCGTCCCGGATTCTCCGATATTCAGGTACGCGTCGAACTGGAGGGGCCCGCCGAACCGGAGCGGTACGAGGAATTGCGCCGTCAGGTCGACGAACACTGCCCGGTGCTGGACCTCACCAGGAACCCGACCCCGGTGACCACGAAACTGGCCTGAGCGTTCAGTCCTGTTCGTCGACCGGATCGGGCAGGGTCCATCGGTCGCCGCGGCGCGGGTGGATGTAGCCGTAGTAGTACACGTAACCGATCGCGAAGATACCGAGCGCGATGGCGACCGGAACCCAGTCGGTCAACAGGTTCTCGTACACCACGACGACCATCGCGGCGAGCAGCAGCAGTGGCGGGACCGGCCACAGTGGCATCCGATAGGGCGCCTTCGTGGTCCGTCCACGCACCCGCCCGGTGAACGCGCCGAGGCCGACCAGGATGTAGGTGACCACGAGGCTCGCCCCGGAGCCAAGCAGCAGCACGGGAAACGGCACGAACCAGTACACGAGTGCGGCGATCACGGTGACGGTGATCGTCGCGGTGAGTGGCGTGCGCAGTCGTGGGTGGATCCGGGACAGTGGCGTGCCGACCCGGTCGGGCAGGGAGCGATCGCGTGCCGCGGAGTAGAGCAGCCTGCCGATCTGCAGCATGATCGCGATGACCGCGTTGATCACGGCGAGCGCGATGCCGAGGCTGACCGCGATGTTGAGCGCGCTGCCGCCCCTGGCGAGCAGGAAGTAGTTCATCGGGGCATCGGCGGAGATCAGGTCCTTGGTGTCCGGCGCACCGAGCAGCACCGCGATCAGCGGGATGAGTTCCGCGGCGACGGTGATGGCCAGCGACCACAGGATCGTCTTGCCGATGGTCTTGCTCGCCTGCTTGGTCTCCTCGGCGTAGTAGACGGCGGTTCCGTAGCCGTTGTAGGCGAAGATGGCGGTCGCGGTGAAGGACACGACCACCCCGGCCGCGGCCGCGGTCAGGGTGCCGTTGGGTGCGGCCGTCTGCGCGGTCCAGAGCGTGGCGATCGGCTGGTGCGCGTTGGCGAATCCCAGCACCGCGAGCACCGCGAGGGCGAGTAGTTCGAGCACGAGGAAGGTACCGGTCACGATCGCGTTGGTGCGGATGCCGAGCACCGCGATCGCCCCGGTGACCAGGATGACGACCACACCGATCCATCGTCCGCTCAGCGCGGGCCATGCGGCGCCGAGATAGTCACCGGTACCCGCGGAGATCACCCCGATGATCAGGATTCCGGTCACGAAGGTGAGCACATAGAGCGCGAAACCGGTGGACTTGCCGACCGTGCGCGCCACGAAGGCGTACTCCCCGCCGGTGATCGGGAACGCGCTGGAGAGCTCGGCATAGCAGAACGCGACCAGGATGCCGACGACCGCGGCGATGAGGAACACGACGGCCGCGGCTCCGCCGACCCCCTTGATCACCGAGGGAACGATGATGAACACGCTGGAGGCGGGGGTCACCGAGGACAGAGTGATCAGCATGTTCTCTTTGAAGGTCAGCGAGCGGGCGAGGTCCTGCCGGTAGGCCCCGGTCCCGGTGACGCTGGTGGATTGCTCGGCCATCACGACACCTCCGTGGTGTGTGCGGGGAGTTTATTGACACAAGAGTCAAAACCTCAGAAGCACATCGTGTCAATACTGAACGGTGATCCTTGACTTTATTGGCACCGATGTCAGACGATGATCGGCATGGCGCGTCCGAGCAACAAACCGGTGCGCCGCGAGCAACTGGTCAGCGCCGCGACGCGAGCGATCGGCCGGCGCGGTCTTTCCGGGCTGCGCGTCGCCGATGTCGCGGAACAGGCCGGAGTGGTTCGCGGCTCGGTGCACTATCACTTTCCCGATCTCGCGGAGCTGCTGCAGGAGGTCTACCGGCAGGCGGTGGAACGGTTCTGTACCAACAGGATCGAATTGGCCGAGACCTTCGAGGACGCACGTGACAAGCTGGTCGCCGTCGCCCGTGGCGGGATCCCGTGGAGCGCCGATGACGAACTGGTCAGCGTGCTCTACGAGTTCACCGCGACCGGGAGGCAGGATCCGGTGCACGCGGTGGTCTCGGAGAGCCTGTTCGAGCGGCAGGCGATGATGTACACCGCGATCCTGGAAATCGGGCGGGTGCAAGGGTATTTCGCGCGCAGCGGCTCCGCCAAGGACATCGCGGCGAACCTCGTCTGCCTGGAGAACGGGTACGGCCTGGAGATCTTCTCGCGCAACGCCGCCGTCAGCCCGGAACGGGCCTTCGGCCTGATCCTGTCCTATGCGCGGGATGCCACCGGATGCGCGGAGCTGTTCCCCGAACGGGTATCCCACGAGAAAGGTGACCGGTAATGACGCGGACTCGCACGCCGGACGGGAATCCGAGGGCCCGCGCGCTCGATATCCGGTTGGACGGCGAGCCGGGAACGTGGAACGCCATCACCGATGTTCCCGGGGTCGAGCTCGGCTACCGCACCCTGGTCGAGGGGGAAGGCCCGCTGGTGCCCGGTTCGGGGCCGGTGCGCACCGGGGTGACCGCCATCCTGCCGCGCGGCCGGGACCAGGTCGGCACCCCGTGTGCCGCGGGCCGGTACTCGCTCAACGGCAACGGCGAGATGACCGGGACCGCGTGGATCGACGAAACCGGATCACTGACCCTGCCGGTCACCCTCACCAACACGCACGCCGTGGGGACCGTGCACCGGGGTGTCATCGACTGGGTGGCGCGCGAGCATCCCGGGATCGCCCGGGAATGGCTGCTTCCCGTCGTCGCCGAGACCTGGGACGGCTACCTCAACGACATCAACGGCGCCCACGTGCGGACCGAACACGTCGCCGAGGCCATCGCATCCGCCGCAACCGGCCCCTTCGCCGAGGGATCCGTCGGCGGCGGGACCGGAATGTGTTGCTACGGCTTCAAAGGCGGCAGCGGAACCGCCTCCCGTACCGTTCGCCACCACGGCGACAGCTACACCCTCGGCGTGTTCGTGCAGGCCAACTTCGGCGCCCGCCGCGAACTCACCGTCGCCGGAACCCCCGTCGGGAGCCGGCTGCTCGACGACAACCCCATGGAAGACAACGAATGGCTCGCCACCCCGGGGGCCGGTTCGGTCATCGTCATCCTGGCCACCGACGCGCCACTGCTTCCCGGACAGTGCACCGCGCTCGCCAGGCGGATCCCGCTCGGCCTCGCACGCACCGGAACCTCCGGCGGGCACTTCTCCGGAGACCTGTTCCTCGCCTTCTCCACCGCCAATCCCGGTACCCTCACCAGCAGCATGACCGGTACCGCGGCCTACGAACAGCTGCGCTTCATCCCGTGGGGGAGCGTGGATCCGTTCTACACCGCGACCGTGCAGGCGACCGAGGAAGCCGTGCTGAACGCGCTGATCGCGAATGCCGAGATGACCGGCCGCGATGGTCACCGGATCCCCGCGCTGCCCCACAACCGGCTCGCGAAGCTGCTCGGTGCGGCGGTCAGCTGACCGCCGCGCGGTGTTTTTCCGGTAACTCGGCAGCCGTCCGGTCCTGCCGCGGGCCTTTCTCCGTACCGAGCAGGCCGTAGCTCGCACCGACGAGCAGTCCGCCGCCCACGAGGTTGCCGAGGCCGACGAACAGCAGGTTGTTCGCGAACGTGCCGAGGGTGGCCCCGTTCGCCCCGTCGAACATCCCGAGGGAGAACACGGTCATGTTCGCGACGACGTGTTCGAACCCAGAGGTGATGAACGCGAGCAGGCACCAGAAGATCAACGCGAGTTTCGCCCCGTCGGACCGGGTGCGTGCGGCGGTCCACACGGCGAGGCAGACGAGGAAGTTGCACAGCACGCCACGCAGGAACAGCGCTCCGGCCGATTCGGCCGCTTTCGCCTTCACCAGTCCGGCGAGCATCGCGGCCGAGGTGGTCCCGCCTGCGGTGAGCACACCGCTGGCGTGCACGAGCCAGGCGAACAGGACCGATCCGATCAGGTTTCCGAGGAAGGCGAACAGGATCACGGCGATCCCGGCGGGAACCGAGGTGCGGCGCCCGGAGATGCCCTGCACCATGGTCATCATGTTCCCGGTGGACAGTTCGGCCCCGGCGAACACGACGAGGGTCAGCGCGACGCCGAACACGAGGCCCTGCACGAGTTTGGTCCAGGGGGAGTGTGCCGCGTTGAGCGCCCCGGCCGCGGTGCACATCAGCACGACGGCCACGCCGATATAGGCCCCGGCCAGCATGGCCGAGACGAGATAACGGCCCGGGCTGCGTAACGACGCCACCTTCGATTCGGCTGCCAGTGCCTGCGCGTGCAGGCCTTCGGCGATGGACAAGGGCATCGGCTCGACTCCTTCGCTGGATTCCTGGATCGGGCCCAGCGAACCTGCCCGGTGTTACCGGCCGATCACACCGCGATGACCGGCCGGTCAGTTCTCCCCGTGCGGCGAGGAGTCGCCCCGTGATACGGGCCGCGGTGTCTGTTCCGCGATCGTGCGCAGTGCCTCGACATGCCGGAGGAACCGGGCGCGTCCTTCCTCGGTGGACCGGACCGTGGTCTTGGGCACCCGGCCGAAATACGTGCGGCGCTGCTCGACCTGTCCGTCGTTCTTGAGCGTGGTCAACTGCTTGGACAGCGCGGAATCCGATAGCGAAACGGAGTCCCGCAGGAAGGCGAAATCGCACCAGTCCACCGAACCGAGCACCGACATGATCGCCAGCCGGGTCGGATCCGAGAGCAGACGGTCCAGTCCCGGTGTCCGTCCGGGGGAGGCCGTCATCGGGCCGCCGGTCGCGCGGACCGTGTGCGCAGCGACTGCCCGAGTGCGAACAGCGCGGTGAACACCACTCCGCACAACACCCCGATCACCGTGTTCGGATAGCCGGGAAGGCCAACCGTGTTCGCGATCGTGTGCGCGAAACCCGTGCCATAGCGGAGAAGCAGCCATGTGACGGCGGCATCGGCGAACACCGCCAGTCCGAAAACCCTTGGCAGTAACGATTTTCGCGATTCGACACCGCGAATCCGGCTCAACGGGGCCGATCGGAGGATGAACCCGGCCACCAGTACCACGACGAGTGCCGCCAGCACGAAGACCGCGATCAGCTTGCTGCCGTTCACGCTCACGAAATCATTGCTGGCCCCGCCCGCCACGGCGAGTACGAACATCGCCGCGTACACCCACCAGGGCAGGCGGGCCGCCCGCTGGGCACGATCCTGTTGCGCCTCGGCGATCGCCAAGGCTTCCGCCGCCTGTCGTTCGTCCATCACAGCTCCCTCGACTACTTGCCTACATGGAATATAGTCACTGTTTTCCGATTGGGCAAGTAGTCGAGAGTCGGCGGAATCGCCTGCCGTCCGGCCATGCTTCCGTGCGACCATGCGGTCATGGTCGAGTGCGTTCGGTTCGCCCCGGAACACCTCGAGGGGGTGCTCCGGCTGTGTATCGCCGAGGAATGGCCGTCGTTCCCGGCGGATCCGGAGCGTGCCCTGCGTATCCTCACGGCGCCGGGGGTGACCACGGTGGTGGCGGTCGAGGACGGAAATGTCCTCGGCTTCGCGGAACTGTTCAGCGACGGCGAACTGCAGGCGTACCTCGCCACGATGGCGGTGGATGCCGCGCGCCGTGGTGCGGGCATCGGTCGTGCCCTGGTGCGCGCGGCGCTGGGCCTGGCGGGTGCCGAGCGCGTGGACCTGCTGAGCGAGGACCACGCGGTCGACTTCTACCGGACGTTTCCGATGTTCGAGAAGCCGGGATTCCGGCTGTACCCGTTCCACCGGAGCCCGGACGAACAGTTCTGAACGGGCGGGCCGCTCAGTTCAGGGCGGCGGAGAGCTGGACGCTGCGGGCGGTGATCGCCTCCATGTCGCCGGGCACCCCGGGTTTCCACGGCGGCACCAGCGGATCCCGCTCCGTATCGGTGTAGCGCGGGATCACGTGCAGGTGGAAGTGGAACACGCTCTGCCAGGCCTCGGTGCCGCAGCAGTTGATCAGGTTCACCCCGTCCGCGCCGAACGTGCCGATCACGGCCTTGGCGATCCGCTGCGCGGTGAGCGTGACGGCGGTCAGGTCCTCGGCGGCGATCTCGAGCAGGTCCTTGCTGTGCCGCTTGGGGATGACCAGCAGGTGCCCGTCGGTACCGGGATTGCGGTCCATGAAGGCGTAGGTCGAGTCGTCCTCGGTCACTCGCGCATGCGGGACATCGCCGGTCACGACGCCGCAGAACAGGCAGTCAGCACTCATGGCAGCCGAGCATAGTGCCCGTGGGGCCGCGCGATGATGCCGGTGATCCTCCCCGGTGCAGGTGATGCGGGAACCGGGTCGTGCGGCCGGAACCGTTTCGGCCGTGTCTCCCGGTGGTGACTGTGGTAGACATTTCGATAGTCAACAGCGTAGACACGCGGTTATCGGAAGAGGTGGGGCAATGGCACCGGCGAAAGGGCGGTCTGGTTCGCGCCCCCGACGTCCGCGGGACAGCCTGAGCCGGGAGAAGATCCTGGCCGTGGCCGAGGAACTGGCCGCGGAGGGAGGGTTCTCGGCGCTGACCTTCCAGGCGATCGGGGACAAGCTGCGGGCCCACCCGACCTCGATCTACCGGCATTTCCGGGACAAGGACGAGCTGCTGCTCGAACTGGTCGATTCGCTGCGCGCCCGGTCGTATTTCCACGATCTGGTGGCCAGCGATGACTGGCTGGACGATATTCGCCGGACAGGTCAGCTGATCCGGGCGCATTATCTGCGTTATCCCGCGTTCGCACTGGAGATGGCGATGCGCACGACCCGGCGTCCCACGGAGTTCCACAACGTGGAGTTCACCCTGGACGCGTTGCGCCGCGGCGGGATCCCGGACGAGGAAGCGGTGGTGCTGATGCGGGCGATGGGGAACTTTCTGCGCTCGATCGCGAGCGCGGAGGCCGCTTACCGGGCGATGGACGAATCGTTGCGCCAGCGGGACGAAGTGGCCTGGCAGCTGGAGTACCGGCAACTCGATCCGGGGGAATATCCGAACATCACCCGGGTCGCGGACAAACTGCTGAATCTGGGGGATCCGATGGGCTTCGAGACCGCGCTGGAACTGATGCTGGAAGGGATCGCCGCGCACGCTCGCGCGGCGACCGGGCAGTCAGCCGACTGATTCGCGCAGCGCCGCCAGCATTCCGGCGATGAGCCGGGCGCGTCCGGGCAGCGCGGGTACATCGATCCATTCGTGCTCGGCGTGCGCACCGTCGCCGAGCGCGCCGAGCCCGTCGAGCGTCGGGATGCCGAGCGCGCTGGTGAAATTGCCGTCCGAGGCGCCGCCCACGTGCGCCTCCTCGACCGGATCGAGGCCGAGTTCGGCCGCCACGGAGCGGGCCAGTTCGAGCAGTTTCCCGGTGTGCCCCGGTTCCAGGGGATAGCGGTTGACCCCGCCGCGCACCTCGAGCGCGATCTCGGCGTTTTCCGGTGCCAGTCCCCGTATTTCGGCGTCCACCCGGTCCAGTTCGCTCGCCGTCCAGCCACGCACGTCCACGTCGAGTGTCGCCTGCGCGGCGACGGCGTTGACGGCGGTGCCCGCGTGGGCCACGGTCGGGGTGACCGTCGTCCGGTGTCCGGTGTCCGCGAGCCCTTCGATACGCGGAACCAGCCGCGCGAGTTCACTGAGCGCGTTGATCCCAGCCTCCGGCTCGAGCCCGGCGTGCGCGGCCCGGCCGGTGAGGTGCACCCGGTAGATCCCCGCGCCCTTGCGTGCGGTCTTGACCGCGCCGTGCTGGCTCGGCTCCAGCAGCAGCACCGCATCGTAGTCGGCGGCCACCCGCTCGATGAGCGCGCGCGAGGTCACCGATCCCTGCTCCTCGTCGCTGGTGACCAGGAAACCGACGTGCCCGGTGTGCTCGGTGATCTCCAGCGCCTCGACTCCCAGCACCAGCCCGGTCTTCATGTCGAAGATCCCCGGACCGGTGCCTCGTCCATTGTGGACGGTGAAGGGCAGCCGTTCCAGGGTGCCCAGCGGCCACACGGTGTCCACGTGACAGAGCAGCAGCACCTTCGGATCATCGGCCTGCCACAACAGATGCGGGACCCCGTCCTGCTCGAACACGGTGCCCGCCGAGCCGAGAACCGGTGTCAGCCATTGCCGCAGCAGGCTGAAGCAGGCGCGCACGCCCTCTGTGTGCCCGGTCGGTGTCTCGATCCCGACCAGCTCGCCGATCCTGCGCACCATCCGCTCCGGATCGAGGTCCGCGGGCCTGATCCGCTCCCTCCAGGAATGCTCCGCGCTGCTCGCCACAACCGTCCTCCGCCCTGATCAGAACCATAGTCAATGTCGTTGACTATGGCATCCGGAAGGCGCTTCGGGCAAGCATCAGCACTGTTCGTAGCGCTGATCACCGTTGTCAGTAGTCATGACTATAAAGTTGTCTACCAGGGTTGCTGTTTTGCTCGCGAATGGCCACACTGAGCCGATCGACAGCTCAGGCGAGCCGACCCGAGAGGCCCTCAACGATGAGTATCAGCACCGGGAGTCCCCGTTCGGTGGTCCGCAGGCTGGCGTGCCTTTCCGTCGCGGGACTGCTGTTCGGCCTCGCCGGATGCGCGGGCGGCGCGACCGCGGGCTACCGGGAACCACCGCCGAAGCAGGTGCGAACCGGTGGCAGCCTGGTCATCGGTTCCGAGCAGGAACCCGGTTGCGCCGACTGGATCGGCAGCTGCTCGGGATCCATTTTCGGCACCTATGTCATGCAGGTGCAGACGATGCCCGCGGTGTTCCAGTACCGGCCGGTGAACGGGGGCTGGCGCCCGGTTGCCACGGATCTGATGGCGGCCGAACCGAGCACGACGGTGGTCGGCGGGAAACAGCGGATCGTCTACCGCTTCAACCCGAAAGCCGTGTGGTCGGACGGGGTTCCGATCGGTTCGGCGGATCTCAAGTACACCGCGCTGCAGGTCCGGGACGGCGAGGACATCCTGGACAAGACCGGGTACTCGCTGATCGAGTCGGTGTCCACACCGGACGCCGAGACCGCGGTCGTCACGCTGAAACGGCCCTATGTGGACTGGAAAGCGCTCTTCAGCGGATTCGGGAACGTGCTGCCGGAACATCTGCTCGCCGGGCGGGACCGGGACAAGGCGATGCGGGACGGCTACAGCTGGAGCGGCGGGCCGTGGAAGATCGCCGCGTGGAAACGGGGTTCCTCGGTGACCTTGGTGCCGAACGACCGGTACTGGGGCAAGCGCCCGAAACTCGACAAGGTCACCTTCGAATTCACCGCGAACACCTCCTCGCAGTTCCTCGCCTTCCGCAGCGGCCAGCTCGACGCCATCTACCCGTCACCGCAGCTGGAGGCGATCAACGAGGTCGAGGAGGGGATGCCGAACGCCCGGCTGGCGCTCGAGGCCAGGACCACGAACGTCGAAGCGCTCTGGCTCAACAACGCGGCATTCCCGTTCGACAGCCTCGCGGTGCGCAAGGCGTTCGGCCACGCGGTCGATCGTCGGGCGCTCGTCACCCGGCTGTACGGAAAGCTCGGGGTGCGGAAACCGGTGCAGACGTTCTGGCCGGGCAACAATGCCGAGTTCGGTGGCGACTCCTTCGACCGGTACCGGCGGGATCTCGCCGAGGTGGACCGGCTCATGCACGCCGACGGATGGGTCAAGAACGATCGCGGAATCTGGGCCAAACACGGCCGCGAGGCCCGATTCACCCTCGTCTCGCTTTCCGGTGACACCCGGCGCCTGCTCGAACAGCAGATCATCCAGAGTCAGGTCAGGCAGGCGGGTTTCGAGATGACGATCGACAACAAGACGCCCAGCGAACTGTTCAGCAACACCGCGCCCAAGGGCGCGTTCCAGGCGGGACTGTGGACGCTGATCGCCACCAATCCCACCGACACCTTCCAGAGCGACCGGATCCCCAGCAAGGCCAACGGCGAGGCCGGGCTGAACTTCATGCGGGTGCGGGACGCCCGGGTGGACGAACTGCTCGGCAAGGTCGACAGCACGCTCGATCCGGTGCGGCGCAAGGAATACAGCAAGCAGGCGGATGCGGCACTCGCCGACGGCGCGGTCTCCCTTCCGCTCGACGATGTGCCGAGCATCCTGCTCACCAACAGAAAGATCGGTGGTCCGGTCAGCATCAATCCGGTCGAGGGGCCGTTCTGGAACCTCAACGAGTGGGGACTGACCGAGGGCTGAGGCACACATGCTGAAATTCGCGGCGAAACGGTTCGCCTATTCGCTCATCGTCGTGCTCATCGCCTCGTTCATTCTGTTCTGGGCGGTGCGCGAGACCTTCGATCCGCTCGCCAAGGTCCGGTTGAGTCACGACCCGGGCGCGATCGCCAGGGAGACGAAACGGCTCGGGCTCGATCAGTCGATCGTGGCGCAGTACTTCACCTGGCTCGGCCGGTTCCTCACCGGGGACTGGGGAGTCAGCTCGGCCACGAACGAGCCGGTGTTCTCGGTGATCGGCCGGGCGCTCGGCACCACGGCACAGCTGCTGCTCTGGGGCCTGCTGCTCGCGGTCCTGGTCGCCGGGGCCGTCGGTGTGTACTCCGCCATCCGGCAGTATTCGATCGGCGATGTGGCATTGACCGGGCTCTCGTATCTCGGCCTCGCCATGCCCCCGTTCTGGTTCGGCCTGGTTCTGATCGCGGTCGTATCGCTTGCCCCGCAACAACTCTTCGGTTGGCAGGAGCCGCCCTTCTTCTTCGTGGGCCTGCATTCCCCGGACTCCTCCGGGATCGGTCTCGACTACTTCCGCCACCTGGTGCTTCCGGTGCTCACCTTCACCGCGCAGCTGATCGGCAACTGGAGCAGATACCTGCGCAGCTCCATGCTGGGTACCCTGCGCAGCGACTACGTCCGGACCGCGCGTGCCAAGGGAGTACCGCGCCGCCAGGTGATCCTGCGCCACGCGGTACGCAACAGCCTCGGCCCGTTCATCACCGTGGTCGCACTCGATGCCGGTCTGCTGTTCGGCGGTCTCGTGGTCACCGAGCAGGTGTTCGCCGTGGACGGCATGGGGCGGCTGTTCTTCAGCTCGATCCAGGCCGGCGACGCCTTCGTGCTCGTCCCCTGGATGGTCGTCGTCGCGCTCGCGGTGATCCTGTTCAACCTGCTCGCCGACTTCAGTTACGCGTGGCTCGACCCGAGAGTGAGGCTGCGATGAATCCGACGGGTACCGCCGCCCCGGAAACGGGGAACAAGCCGTCCGGCCGCGGGTTCCTGCGCCGGTTCCGGCGGCACCGGTTCGCCATGGCCGGTCTGGCCATCGTCCTGGTGCTCGCGTTCTGCTGCTATTTCGCGAACATCGTGGCACCGTTCGAGCAGAACGATCAGCACCTGCTGCTCGGGGCGAAGCCACCGTCCTGGCGGCACCTGCTCGGCACCGATCAGCTCGGCCGGGACTATCTGACCGAGATCCTGTACGCGGGCAGGCTTTCGCTGACCATCGGCCTCTCCGTGGCGGTACTGTCCACGGTGGTCGGTACCGTGCTCGGGGTCATCGCCGGATACGCGGGCCGCTGGATCGGCGAGGTGGTCATGCGGATCACCGACCTGTTCCTCGTGGTTCCCCCGCTGGCGGTGCTCGCCGTGGCGCTGCAGGGGCTCGGGCGCTCGTATCTGATCATCGTGCTGGTGCTCGCGGGAATCGGCTGGACGGTGATCGCGCGGGTGGTCCGTGGGGAGGTGCTGGCGCTGCGGGAACGCGCCTATGTGGACGCCGCCCTGGTGCTCGGTGCCTCGCATCTGCGGATCGTGCTGCGGCATCTGCTGCCCAATCTCGCCGGGGTCGCCGCGGTCAGCGTCTCGGTGAACGTCGCCACCTCGATCATCCTCGAATCGACGCTCAGTTTTCTCGGCTTCGGCGTTCGCCCGCCGCAGTCGAGCTGGGGCAACATGCTCAGTCAGGCTTCCGGATACGTCGGGACCCCGCAGGGATATCTGCTCTATTTCCCCGGACTCGCCATCCTGATCACCGTGCTCGCGGTCAGTTTCGTCGGCGACGGATTGCGCGATGCCTTCGATCCGAGGAGGAAACAGTGACCGCACAGGATCCGCCGCTGCTGGTGGTCGAAGACCTCAGCATCGCCTTCGACACCGAGGAGGGCACCGCGCGGGCGGTCGAGAACGTCTCGCTGCGCGTGGACAGCGGACAGGTGGTCGGCCTCGTCGGCGAATCCGGCTCGGGCAAGAGCGTGGTCTCCGCGGCGATACTCGGGCTGCTGCCGAACACCGCGCGGGTCACCGGCTCGGTCCGGTTCCAGGGGACCGAACTGCTTGGCCGCACCGAATCTCAACTGCGCGAACTGCGCGGCAACGAGATCGCGGTGGTGTTCCAGGACGCGCTCAGTGCGCTGAACCCGGTCCTGAAGGTCGGCGATCAGCTGGCCGAGGCGATCCGGGTGCACGACCGGAGCCTCCCCAAAAAACAACTGCACGAGCGGGTGGTGGAACTGCTCGATCTGGTCGGCATCTCCGCGCCCGAACAGCGCGCCGGGCTGTATCCGCACGAGTTCTCCGGCGGTATGCGGCAACGGGTGCTGATCGCCATGGGCATCGCCAACGAACCGCGGCTGCTGATCGCCGACGAACCGACCACCGCGCTCGATGTGACCGTGCAGGCACAGATACTCGAAGTGCTCGAGCGGATCCGGGACCGCACCAGCACCTCGATCCTGTTGATCACCCACGACCTCGGGGTGCTCGCCGGTCTCGCCGACCGCGTGGTGGTGATGTACGCGGGCAGCAAGGTGGAGGACGGCCCGGTCGAACCGATCTTCTACCGGACCGCGCACCCGTACACCAGGGGCCTGCTCGCCTCACTGCCCCGGGTGGACCGCAGGACCGACCGGACCAGCAGGCTCTACCGGATACCAGGGCAGCTGCCGAATCCGCACTCCCGCCCGGAGGGCTGTGTGTTCCATCCCCGTTGCCCGCACGCACAAGCCGGCCTGTGCGACCGCGAGCGACCGCAGCCGAGCGCGGTCGGGGACGGGCATGTCGCCGCCTGCCTGCGGATCGAGGAGATCGGATGACCGCGCCGGTACTGGAGATCCGCGACCTGGTGAAGGAATTCCCGTTGCGCGGCAAGGCGGGCCCCAAACAGACCGTGCACGCGGTGTCCGGCATCGATCTGACGGTGCGGCGCGGGCAGACGCTCGGTCTCGTCGGGGAGTCCGGCTGCGGAAAGAGCACCCTGGCCCGCTGTGCCGTGCGGCTGACCGAACCGAGCTCCGGGACCGTCGAACTCGGTGGCACGGACCTGTTCGCGATGAAGGGCCGCGCGCTGCGGGCGGCACGGCGACAGCTGCAGATGGTCTTCCAGGATCCGTTCACCACCCTGGATCCCACCATGACGATCGGCGGCATTCTGCGCGAACCGCTCGAGATCCACGGCATGCACCGGCGCCGCAGGGACGAGTACGTCCGCGAACTGCTCGATCGAGTGGGGCTCGATCCCGGCCACGCGCACCGGTATCCGCACGAGTTCTCCGGTGGCCAGCGTCAGCGGATCGGACTGGCCAGGGCGCTCGCCGTGGAACCGAGCGTGCTCGTGCTGGACGAACCGTTGTCCGCGCTGGACATCAGCGTCCAGTCCGGGGTGCTGAACCTGCTCGAGGATCTGCAGGAGGAATGCGACCTCGGCTACCTGCTGATCGCGCACGATCTCTCCGTCGTGCGGCACACCAGCACCGAGGTCGCGGTGATGTATCTCGGGCGGATCGTGGAACGCGGGCCGGTGGACGCGGTGTACGACGGCGCGCTGCATCCCTACACCCAGGCCCTGCTCTCGGCGGTGCCGGTGCCCGATCCGCGCGCCGAACGCCGCCGGGAACGCATCGTGCTCACCGGTGATGTCCCGCAGGCCACCGATCCGCCTTCGGGCTGCCGGTTCCGCACCCGGTGCTGGCTGGCCACCGAGATTTGCGCCAGCACGGTGCCCGAACTCGTCGAACACGACAGCGGCCATCGGGTCGCCTGCCACCATCCGCGAACGATTTCCAGCTAGGAGGACCACGATGGCAGATCAGCCGAACCGGTTCGCGAACCCGCATCTGCTGACCGCGCGCGCGAACAGGGGCAGCGCGGGCCGGACACTGCTGGTGTACCAGGGGGAGCAGCACGCAAGGGGTGTGGTCGCGGACCTGATGACCGGGGAACGGCCCGCCGAACTCGGTTTCCCGGTCTCCCCGGAGTCGATCCTCACCGCTGACGGTGCATGGCTGCTGCAGCTGGACGACGAAACCGGTTCCGAGCTCGGTCACCTGTGCGCGTTCCCGGTCTCCGGCGGGGAATCCGTCGATCTCACCCCGGAGCTGCCGCCCTATGTGGTGCGCGGGCTCGACGTCAGCGCGGACGGCGGCACGGTACTGCTGACCGCGGTGGACGAGGACGGCTTCCACCTGATCGTCATCCCGTTCCCCTGGGGACGGCCGAAGTGTGTCTACTCCTCGCCGAACGAGGCGTGGTGGGGCCGGATATCCGCGGATGGGACGCTGGCCTCGATCGACAGCACCGACCACGGTCCCGGGGTCCGCCGCACCGCGGTCACCGTGATCGACGTGGCGAAGGCCGAACCGATCGCGGTGCTCGACGATCTGCCGGACGGGCCGGTGCGGGCGTGCTGTTTCGCCGAACGCAGCGGCGATCCGCGGCTGCTGGTGACGACCGAACGGACCGGGTACGCGCGCCCCGCGGTGTGGAACCCGGTCACCGGGGAGCGCCGGGACTGCACGATTCCCGGATTCGGCGGGGAGGTCGTGCCCCTGGACTGGTGCGCGGCCACCGGCCGGATCCTCGCGGTACACGTGGATGAGGGAATCCACGTGATCGGCGAGATCGACATCGAATCCGGCGAGCACACCGTGCTGACCGCGCGGGACGGCAGCTATATGCAACCGGATGTGGCCGGAACCTTCCCGTTCACGGTGCGATCCTGGTACCTCGCGGACGGTTCGGTGGTGCTCGCGCGGTCCCGCTGGGATCTGCCGCTGCACCTGATCCGGGTGGCGGACGGCACCCACACGACGCTGCTCGAACCCGCCGAGGCGCCACGCGGGCAGCGGTTCGGCTCGCACCTGATCACCAGCAGGGACCGCACGAAACTTCAGTTGTGGGCGGCGTTCCCGGAACACACCGAACCGCGCGGCACCGTCCTTTCCGTGCACGGCGGGCCGAATCTGGTCACCGTGGACGGGTACTCGCCGGACGCGCAGTCCTGGCTGGATGCGGGGTTCGCCTACGCGGCGCTGAACTATCGCGGATCGGTGACCTTCGGCCAGCGCATCCGCGAGGGGTTCCTCGGGGCGCTCGGGGAACGCGAACTCGAGGACATCAAGGCCGCGATCGCCTGGCTGCGCGGCCGGGGCGCGGCCCGGCCGGAGTCCACGTTCATCACCGGCGCCTCGTATGGCGGATTCCTCACGCTGCTCTCGCTCGGCAGGCTGCCCCACCTGTTCGCGGGCGGGCTCGCGGAAGTGGCCATGGCCGACTGGAAAGCGGCCTACGACGACCAGAACGCGGCGCAGAACTACGTCTGGCAGCAGTGGCTCGGCGGCGAACCGGACGAGTTCGAGGACCGGATCCGGCGGTATTCCCCGATCACCTATGTCGAACGGGTCACCGGATCGGTATGGCTCAACCAAGGGGTGTACGACACCCGTACCCCGTCCGGGCAGGCGCAGAAATACGCCGACGCGCTCGCGGCCACCGGTGCGGATGTGGTCGTGGACTGGTTCGAGGCGGGCCACGAATACGAGTACAGCGTACTTGCCAGCGCGCAGGCGCACCGCCGCAAACTCGAGCTCGCCGAGCGGACCCTGCGCGGTCAGCCGTGGGCCGACCCGCGGTGAGACCGCGGCCGCGGCGGATATCGTGGCAGTGAACGGAAAACAGAGAGAGGAACCAGACGTTGACCGAATACCGGATCGCTTCCATCCCCGGCGACGGGATCGGCAAAGAGGTGGTGCCACTCGGCGAGCTGGTGCTGCGCACCGCCGCCGAGCGCTATGGGTTCACGCTGCGGTTCGACCGGTTCGATTTCGCCAGCTGTGACTACTATCTGGAACACGGCAGCATGCTTCCGGAGGACTGGAAGGACCGGATCGGTTCGCACGACGCGCTGTTCTTCGGCGCGGTCGGCTGGCCGGAGACCGTGCCGGACCACGTCTCGCTGTGGGGCTCGCTCGTGCAGTTCCGCCGCGAGTTCGACCAGTACGTCAGCCTGCGTCCGGTCAAGCTCATGCCCGGTGTGCGGGCCCCGGTGAACACCGCGGAGGAGATCGACTTCGTGGTCGTGCGGGAGAACACCGAGGGGGAGTACTCGCAGATCGGCGGGCGCATCTTCGCCGGAACCGAACGGGAGTTCGTCACCCAGGAAACGGTGCTGACCCGCATCGGCACGGACCGGATCCTGCGCTATGCCTTCGAACTCGCCGCCCGCCGCGCGACGCACCATGTCACCTCGGCGACGAAGTCCAACGGGATCTCCATCTCCATGCCGTACTGGGACGAACGGGCCGCGGCGATGGCCGCCGAATACCCGGATGTGGACTTCGACAAGTTCCACATCGACAACCTGGCCGCGCAGTTCGTGCTGCGCCCGGACTTCTTCGATGTGGTGGTCGCCTCCAATCTGTTCGGCGACATCCTCTCCGACCTCGGCCCCGCGCTGACCGGGACCATCGGCATCGCCCCCTCCGCGAACATCAATCCGGAACGCGGTTTCCCCTCGCTGTTCGAACCGGTGCACGGATCCGCCCCGGACATCGCGGGCAAGGGCATCGCCAATCCGGTCGGCCAGATCTGGGCGGCCTCGATGCTGCTCGATCACCTCGGCCAGCGGGAAGCGGGTGCCGCCGTGCTGCGGGCCATCGAGGAAGTGCTCGCCGATCCGGCACTGCGCACCCCGGACCTCGGTGGCGGGGCCAGCACGGAGGTGTGCGGGCAGGCGATCGCGGACGCCGTTCGGTGACCGAAATTCGCCGCGCGGACCGGGAAACGTTCCTTCCCGGGTGCACCGCTGAGGACGTCACCCTGGACACCGGCGTCACCCTCCGGGTGGCGACCGGGGGAGACGGTCCGCCGCTGCTGTTGCTGCACGGGCATCCGCAGACCCACGCCACCTGGCGGGAGGTGGCGCCGGAACTGGCACGGCACTACACGGTGATCGCCCCGGATCTGCGTGGCTACGGGGATTCCGGGAAACCGGCCAGTGATGCCGAGCACGCGCCGTACAGCAAACGTGCCATGGCCGCCGAACAGGTGGCGTTGATGCGCGCGCTCGGGCACACCGAATTCCCGGTGATCGGGCACGATCGGGGCGCGCGGGTCGCCCATCGGATGGCGCTCGATCACGAGGAAGCCGTGCAGCGCCTCGCGGTGCTCGACATCGCCCCGACCGCGACCATGTACCGGCGCACCGACCGGGCGTTCGCCACCAGCTACTTCTGGTGGTTCTTCCTCATTCAGCCCGCCCCGCTGCCGGAGACGATGATCGCCGGTGCCACCGAGGAATACCTGCTGGCCCATCTGCGCGGGCAGAGCGGCACCGAGGGAGTGCCCGCGCCGGAGCTCGTCGAGGAATACCTGCGCTGTTACCGGGATCCCGCCACGGTGCACGCGGTCTGCGAGGACTACCGCGCGGCGGCCGGGATCGACCTCGAACACGACGAGGCCGACCGGCGCGTCGGCAGGGTATTGCGCAGGCCGCTGCTCGCGCTGTGGGGCGAGCACGGCACCGTCGGCCGGTTGTACGACGTGCTCGACACCTGGCGGGAGGTGTCCGCGGCCGAGGTGACCGGGAGCTCCCTGCCGTGCGGGCATCTCGTTCAGGAGGAACGGCCCCGGGAGCTCACCGAACGACTGCTGGCCTTCCTGGCCGCGCGGTAGCCGGACCGGGCGTGATCACTGATCCGCGAGGAGGACGACCTTGCCGAACTTCCCGGGACCGCCGAGCCGGGCATAGGCGTCCGCACAGTGATCGAGGGAAAAGCTCGTGTCGACCGGGACCCGGAAACGTTCCCCAGCGAGCAGAGGGACGACGGAATCCCGGACGGTGGCGGCGAGCACGGCTTTCTCGGCGGGGGTACGGCCGCGGATGGTCGTGCCGATCAACCGGCCACGGGTGAGCATGAGGTCGAACATGCGCAGCGGGACCGTGGCCCCGGCCTGAACACCGACGATGACGATCCGCCCGCGGCGGCGCAGCAGTTCCACCCGGTTCAGGCAGTCCGGGCCGCCGACGAGTTCCACGATCACGTCGTACGGGCCGTGCTCCGCCTCCTCGTCCGGGGTGACGACATCGAGCCGGGTGCCTTCCGGGGCGAGCGCCCGCATCCGCTCGTGCAGCTCCGCGCGGCGCACGCTCGCGACGGTGTGCGCCCCGGACTGCGCGGCGACCTGCACCATGGCGGTACCCGCGCCCCCGGCCGCTCCGGTGATCAGCACCCGGTCGCCCGGGCGCACCTCGGCCAGTTCGACCAGGCTTTCCCAGGCGATGCTGAACGCCTCCGGGAAGCCCGCTGCCTCGGCCCAGGACAGGCCGGGCGGAACCGGGAGCAGCAGTTCGGCGGGAACGGCGATCCGTTCGGCGTGCCCGCCACCACCGACCAGCGCCATCACCGGGTCTCCCACGCCGGCTCCGGAGACGGCGCCGCCGATCGCCTCGACCACACCGGCCACCTCGAGGCCGGGCACATCGGCGGGCCAGCCGGGCGGCGCCGGATAGTCCCCGCGTGCCTGCTGCAGATCGGCGGCGTTCAGCCCGGCCGCCCTGATCCGCAGTACGACTTCTCCCGGTCCGGGCACCGGATCCGGCCGCTGTGCCAACCGGAACTGCCCGTTCGTATCGATCACCACCGCACGCACAGCCGGAGGTTACCGCTCACCGGAAACGGGCCCCGCATCGACTTGACGTGAAATCTTTACACCTTTCGGCGGGACTGGGATGAGCGGGAATTGCCTACCGTCGGAGTACCGGATACCGGATCGGCGGGGTGCCCCGCGGCGAGAGGAGACAACGATGTCAATCGGCCGGCGGACCTACGGACTCGCGGTGGCGCTCGTGCTGGCGGCCACCGGGATCACGGTGCCCATCGCGGAAGCGGCTCCCTCGGCACAGCAGGAACAGCAGGTCCGGGCGGGCTTCACCGACGACTTCGACGGACCGGCCGGGGCGGGAGCGGACGGCGCGAAGTGGCAGAACGAGACCGGGGACGGCGTCGACAACCACGAACGGCAGTGGTACACCTCCGGTACCGCCAACGCGGCCCTGGACGGCAAGGGAAATCTGGTCATCACCGCCAAAAAGGAGAATCCGGGCGGATACCAGTGCTGGTACGGCGCCTGTCAGTACACCTCGGCCCGGCTGAACACCGCGGGCAAGTTCACCATGAAATACGGGCATGCCGAGGCGCGGATGAAACTGCCGAGGGGACAGGGAATGTGGCCCGCGTTCTGGATGCTCGGCGAGGACATCGGTTCGGCGGGCTGGCCGAACTGCGGCGAGATCGACGTGATGGAGAACGTGGGCTTCGAACCCGGCTCGGTGCACGGCACCCTGCACGGCCCTGGCTACTCCGGGGACAAGGGGCTCACCAGCACCTACTCGCTGCCGAACGGGCAGGCGTTCGCCGACGACTTCCACACCTTCGCGGCGGACTGGTCCCCGGACGCGGTCACGTTCTCCGTGGACGGCAAGGCCTACGCCACGAAGACCAAGGCCGACGCGGGCGGCAACCGGTGGGTCTTCGACCACCCCTTCTACCTGATCCTGAACCTGGCCGTGGGCGGAAACTGGCCCGGTGACCCGGACGCGAACACCCGGTTCCCGCAACAGCTGGTCGTCGACTACGTGCACGTGAGCTGAGCCAATGGCCTTCCGGATTTCCCGGAGAATGGATATCCAGGACGGCCACTGCCGGGTGCGAGTATCGGGAGCATGCCTGACAACGAACTCGGCCAGCCGGTAGGGCAGCTCCTGCCCGGCTGGGTGCCGCGCCCCGCGCCCTCCGCCCCGGTCCTCAAGGGCCGCTACTGCCGGCTGGAACGGCTGGAAACCTCGCGGCACGCGGAGGAGCTGTTCGAGGCGGATCGCCGCGACACGACGGGGGAGAGCTGGACCTACCTGCCCTACGGCCCGTTCGGCACCCTCGCGGACTACCGGCGGTGGGTGGAAAGTGTCCAGGACGGCGAGGATCCGAGGTTCTACGCGATCGTGTCCACCGACCGGAAGGAGCCCCGTGCGGTCGGAGTGCTGAGCCTGTTGCGGATCCAGCCCGAGTCCGGCGTGATCGAGGTCGGCCACGTGCACTATTCCCCGCTGTTGCAACGGCAGCGCGCCGCCACCGAGGCGCAGTACCTGCTTGCCGCGTACCTGTTCGAGGAGCTGGGCTACCGGCGGTTCGAATGGAAATGCGATGCGCTCAACGCCGCATCCCGTGCCGCGGCACAGCGGCTCGGATTCTCCTACGAGGGCACCTTCCGGCAGGCGGTCGTGGTCAAGGGGCGCAACCGGGACACCGCCTGGTACTCGATGATCGACAGCGAATGGCCGGTGATCCGGGAGCGGTTCGATGCCTGGCTGCGTCCGGAAAACTTCACCGAAGACGGCCGCCAGCGATCCCCGCTGCGCCCGGCCTGATCCGGCCGAACCGCAGCCGGACGTCGTAGCTGGGCCGGTCTTCGCGGTGATCGGCGCGTTCGACCGAGTCGACGACGGCGATCTCCCGCGGGCCGGTCTGGTAGATGCTCGGCCAGAGCCCGTCGGACCACGGCAGGCCCTCGGTCAGCCGCCAGGTGGCGCCGTGGTCCTCGCTGATCGAGACACGGTGGCTGTTGGAGGTCAGCACCAGGCGGCCGTCGGCGAGGCCGGTGACGAACGGCCCGCTCCACTGGCCCTCCGGGCTGCCGTCTCCGGCGTAGCCGGGGGACCAGCTGCTGCCGTCCGGGGAGGTCTTGTAGTGGATGGCGCATTCACTGTCCACACCGCACACTTCGTAGACGAGGATGTAGCGCCCATCGCGCATCCGGGTCCACACCGGCATTCCCGGCCGGGCCGCGCCGCCACCCTGTTCGAAGACGGGCCAGGTTTCCGGTCCCCAGGTTCGGCCCGCGTCGGCGGAGACGCGCTGGGAGATCACCTGGCTGTATCCGGGGTGGGTTTCGTTGGCGTACATGACGGCGAGGCGACCGTCGGGCAAGAACGCCAGATGCGGTTCGTACAGGCCGTGGTGCAGTTCGCCGAGGGTGTCGTCGATCATGCCGAACCGCTGCCAGGAACGGCCTTCGTCGGTGCTGCGGTAGACCGGAAGCCGGTACGAGTGGCCCCAGATCACCGATCGGCAGGCCAGCAGGATCGTGCCGTCGGGCAGCCGGATCAGCTGCGGGTTGTCCAGGTCCCTGCCGGGATCGGTGATGGTGGCGAGCACCGGCCAGCTGCGCCCGCGGTCCCGGCTGCGGTGCACCCGGATGCGCAGTCCGCCTCCGGGATCGTGGGCGTAGGCGTTGGTCAGCGAGGCCTGGTTGGCCCCGAGCCAGCTGCCGTCGGGAAGGCGAAGCAACCGGCCGTACTGCGAACCGAGCACGCCCGGATCCCAGCCGCGCTGTGCCGAGGGCCCGTTGGCGGTGAACCGCGGTACCTCGTCCAGTACGGCGGTTCCGGACCAGTCGATCTCCGGTCCGGAAGCGGCGGCGGGAGCGGTCGCGCCCAGTGCCGCGGCGGCGCCTGCGGCGGCGGTTTTCAGGAACGCGCGCCGGTCCGGATACGGCATCGTCATCAGCTCCGATCCACGCGGTATGGCGCGAGATAGTTGCGCGGATCCCGTTTCCGCCGATAACCGTTGTGCGGCAAGGGAAGCGGATCCTCGGTGCGCAGCATCCAGAGCACGAGTTCGCGCAACAGTTCCGTCAGCATCCCCGGGTGTTCGGCGGAGACGTCGCGCAGCTCGCCGGGATCCTCCGGCAGGTGGTGCAACCGGCAGGATCCGGCACCGTCCACGACGAGTTTCCAGTCGCCGCACCGGATCGCCCGCCTGCTGCCGCTCTGGGTGACCGCGTTGAGTTCGTCGAAGGTGGACCAGCCGTCCGCGCCGCCGAGACCGGGCAGCGGTTCGGGTACGTCCTCGGCCTCGTAGGGCAGTCCGCCGATGCCCTGTTCGACGTAGGCGCTGGCGAATTCCGCGGCCGGATAGTCCGCGCCGCGCAGCATCGGCCACAGGCTCCGGCCCTGCACGCCATCCGGTATCGGTTCGCCGATCGCCTCGCACACGGTGGGGAACACGTCGGCCAGTGAGACATGCGCGGGATGCGGGCCGCGCTGCGTGGCCACGCCGGGACCGTTCACCACGAACGGGACCCTGGTCAGCAGTTCGGGCAGCTCGGCGCCCTTGCGCAGCAGTCCGTACTCCCCGACGTAGTCACCGTGATCGGAGGTGATGAACAGCAGGGTGTCCGCCCGCAACCCGCGCTGGTCGAGGAACGTGACGAAGCGCCGGATCTGATCGTCGATCAGCCGCAGCATGCCGCAGTAGTTCGCGCGCGCCCGGTCGATGCTCGCCGCGTACCCGGGATCCCCGGTTTCCCCGAGCGTGCGCAGATAGCGCCAGGCGAACGGCTGCTCGCGCAGCGCTTCCGGGCCGTAGCGGACCGGCGGCAGCTGTTCGGGCGGGAACATCGAGAAGTACGGTTCGGGAACCTGATAGGGATTGTGCGGTTCCGGGAAGGAGAGCCAGAGAAAGAACGGCTGCCCGGAAAGCGAGTCGAGCCACCGCTGCGCATCCGAGACGATCCGGTGTGGACACTGGAGTTCGAGCGGGAACGGGGTCGGCTCGGGATGGGTGCGGTGCCGCAGGTGCAGCAGCCACTCGTCGAACTCCCGCTCCCGTGCGGTACCCGGGTCCACCGCGCCGACATGGCTGTAGTCCGCGAAGTGGTCCAGATCGGCGGCTCGCAGATAGCTGTGGTTCTTGCCGGACAGACCGGTGGCATAGCCCGAATCGCGCAGCAGTCCGGGAAGATCCGCCGCGAACACGGCCTCGTGCGCCGCGGGGTTCTCCCGGACCCGGTGCGCGCTCGGATACCGTCCGGTGAGCAGGCTGGTCCGCGCCGGGCAGCACAGCGGGGAGGTGGTGTGCGCGCGGTCGAACCACGTCCCCTCCCCGGCGAGCTCGTCGGTGAACGGGGTCGTGTCGAGCGGAAACCCTTCGCGCGCACAGAGATCCGCGCGCTGCTGGTCCGCCATGATCACCACGATGTTCGGTTGTCCGGTCATGCGGACTCCTCGGGTACCGCCCGGTGCCGGGTTTCCCGGTTCTCGGTTCCGCCCGCCCGGCGCAGCCCCGCGGTACAGGCGAAGGAAATGGCGGCGACGAGCAACAGGGCGGCGGCGACCAGCCAGGGACGCCCGTCGGAGACGAGCAGCAGGGAGGTCGCGGCCACCGGGGTGAGTCCGCCGACGACCGCGCTGAGCTGGTACACCAGCGAGATCGCGGTGTACCGGACCTGCGGCGGGAAAGTCTCGGTCATCAGGGTGCTCTGCACGGCGAACTCGGTGCCGCTGCCGATCGCCAGGCCCACGATCATCGCCAGCCAGATCAGCACCGTGCTGCCCGTGTCGAGCAGCAGGAAGAACGGGAAGGAGAACAGTCCGGTGATCGCCACCCCGATCAGGTACAGCCGTTTGCGCCCGATGCGGTCGGAATAGCGCCCGATCAGCGGCATGTAGACGATCTGCACCGCCATCGCCGCGGTGGTGGCGAACAGTCCGGTCGAGCGCGGCAGGCCGACCGTGTTGACGATGTAGGCGACGCCGATCGCGTTGTAGAGGTTGCCCGCGACGGCATCCACCACGCGCGAGCCGAAGGCCAGCACGAAATTCCGCCGGTACCGGCGGAGCACCTCGAGCAGCGGGAAGCGCGCGGTCGCGTCCCCGGCACGGACCGCGGCGAAATCGGCCGTCTCGGTCAGCGAGATCCGCACGTAGAGTCCGACGCCGAGCAGGATCGCGCTGAGCAGGA
>NZ_JALM01000073.1 GCF_000737195.2 Sciscionella sediminilitoris | reverse complement strand
TTCAAGGGGAAGCTCACACCAAACCCTCCACGATTTCAGGGGAAGTCCATCGGTGTCTGCCCGGAGCTTGGTCTCGTGGATTTCCTCGCCCGATCGCGGTGCTTCCACTTGGTGGTTGTTGCCGCTGTGGATGACGACGTGGTGGATGCCGCTGGGGTGCTTCCGCAAAGAGGAGGTCGCCGGGTTGGAGTTGGTCTCTTGAGATTCGGTGTGCTGCGGTGGCCTGGTATTGGGCTGCCAGATTTTCTGGGGAGGGTGGTCTTCCTTGCAAGTTGGCTTGTGTGGGTAGCGCATCGGCGGGGCTGGTTGGGTCGGCCTTGCCCGTCGTGGTTGCCGTCGATCTTGTTGTTCCGGTGCGAGTAGTTGCAGGGCTTTGCCGCGATCGAGTTCCGGTAGTCCGGAGCTGCCTTGACGGCGAGTCCCCTGTACAGCGGACCGTGCACGGTTTCGACGCGGGCCAGCAGCCGTGCCCGCCCTTGGTCGAGGCCGGGAACGAGCCAGCTGGCGAGCTTTCGCCAGGCGAGCCAGGCGATGTGGCCCGCGCGCGGGGTTTCGGGGCTGTGAACGTCGAGGCGGATACCGGGCCGGTCGGCGTACAGACTTTCGTGGACACCGGGCTCGGTGGTGGTGTCGTCGCGTGTACCGGAGAACGCGTGCCCGGAGGTGGGGGCCTTGGATCGAGATCAAGGCACGGCAACACCAACGCCACACTGCTAGAGCTCGCCGAACTCGACACCGCAGAGCAGACCGCCCCAGAAACGCCAACCGACCAAGGCCAGGAGATGCTCGACGCACTCCCCTGCTCTCCGCCAACCTCAGCGACGCCCCCGAAGATCTATTACTCGAACTCTTCGAGATCACCCAACTACGTGTGGAGCTTCACAACGACATCCAGAAGGCGACGATCACCATCACCCTGCCCGCAGACCACACACCTACGGTCACGAGCACGGCAGAGGATCAACACCATGGCAGAAACGCAAGAAGCGCCTGCTCGGAGAGCAGGCGCTTCTTGCGTCGAACTGGTACGTACCCCCGATGGGATTCGAACCCACGCTACCGGCGTGAGAGGCCGGCGTCCTAGGCCGCTAGACGACGGGGGCTTGCTTTGGCTGACGACTGGTCGTCGAACCGCTGGGGTACCAGGACTCGAACCTAGACTAACTGGACCAGAACCAGTCGTGCTGCCAATTACACCATACCCCACTGCTTACACAGTGCAGCGGCACGGTCTGTGCCGTACCGCCGAGACATAAGAGTAGACCATGCCCGCGCGGTCGCCGAATCGGGGTACCCGCTTGACGCACCAGCGGTGACGGGTGCATTCTGAGGTTAATTCAACACACGTTGGAAAGGGGTGGTGGGTCATGGAGCGCACCGAGGTCTGCGTCGTCGGCGGTGGCCCCGCGGGCATGATGCTGGGCCTGCTACTGGCCCGGGCAGGTGTCGAGGTGACGGTGTTGGAGAAGCACGCGGATTTCCTGCGGGATTTCCGCGGGGACACGGTGCACCCCTCGACGCTGCGGCTGCTGGACGAGCTGGGGCTGTGGGCGAAGTTCGAGCAGCTGCCGCACAGCAAGGTGGACTCGGTCTCGGTCCCGGTCAACGGCACACCGGTGAAGGTGGGCGATCTGAGCAGGCTGCGCACCCCGCATCCGTACATCGCGATGGTTCCGCAGTGGGACCTGCTGGATCTGCTCGCGGAGGCGGCGAGCAAGGAGCCGAACTTCACTCTGCGGATGAACACCGAGTGCACCGGCCTGCTCCGTGCGGGGAACACGGTGACCGGGGTGCGCTACCACGGCCCGGACGGCGAGGGCGCGCTACGTGCGCGGCTGACGGTGGGCACGGACGGGCGCTGGTCGGCGGTGCGCGCGGCGGCCGGGCTGCGCCCGCACGAGTTCCCGGTGTCCTTCGATGCCTGGTGGTTCCGCTTGGACGCGCCGGAGAACATGCCCGCTGCGCTGACCCCGGCGGCGGGAGACAGCCAGTTCGCGGTCCTGATCCCGCGCGAGGGCTACCTGCAGGTGGCCTATATCGCTCCGAAGGGCATCGACGAACAGCTTCGCGCGGACGGGATCGAGGCGTTCCGCGGACGATTGCGCGAGCTGTTGCCGGACTACACTCCGCAGATCGACCGGCTGGCCTCGATGGACGAGGTGAAGCACCTGGATGTGCGGCTTTCCCGGCTGCGCCGCTGGCACCGGGACGGGCTGCTGTGCATCGGTGACGCGGCGCATGCGATGTCCCCGATCGGCGGGGTGGGCATCAACCTCGCGGTGCAGGACGCGGTGGCCACGGCCCGGCTGCTCGCCGAACCGCTGCTCCGGGGCACCCTGCGGGAGCGCGATCTCGCGGCCGTGCAACGGCGCCGCTGGCTGCCGATGACGGTCGTGCAGGGCCTGCAGCGGCTGCTGCACCGGGTGGTGTTCGACGAAGACGGCACATCCGGCCCACCCGAGGCGATGCTGCGGGTACTGCGCCGGTTCCCCGCGCTCTCGGCGATCCCCGCCTACCTGATCGGGATCGGTCCGCTCCCGGAACACGCGCCGCGGTTCGCCCGGCGCCGCTAACGGTCCTCGAGATCGCCCTCGGTCTCCAGGTAGGCGGCCCGCAGTTGCTCGATCGTCTCGGGATCGGGCTCGGCCCACAGACCGCGGTCGGCCGCCTCCATGAGCCGCTCGGTGATGCCGTGCAGCGCCCAGGGATTGGACTGGTCGAGGAATTTCCGCGTCTGCTCGTCGAAAACGTAGGACTCCGCGAGTTTCTCGTACATCCAGTCCTCGACGACCCCGGTCGTGGCGTCGTAGCCGAACAGATAGTCCACGGTGGCGGCGAGCTCGAAAGCACCCTTGTAGCCGTGCTTGCGCATGGCGGAGATCCACCGCGGGTTGACCACCCGCGCGCGGAAGACCCGGGTGGTTTCCTCTTGCAGTGACCGGGTTTTCACCGCATCCGGACGGGTGGAGTCACCGATGTAGGAGCGCGGCGAGGAACCGGTGAGCGCGCGCACGGTGGCGATCATCCCGCCGTGGTACTGGAAGTAGTCGTCCGAGTCGGCGATGTCGTGCTCGCGGGTGTCCACGTTCTTCGCGGCGACCGCGATGCGTTTGTAGGCGTTCTCCATATCGCCGCGCGCGGGTTCGCCGTGCAGATCCCGGCCGTAGGCGTACCCGCCCCAGACCGCGTACACCTCGGCAAGGTCGGCGTCCCCGCGCCAGTTGCGGCCCTCGATCAGCGGCAGGATCCCGGCACCGTAGGCCCCCGGCTTGGAACCGAAGATCCTGGTGCGCGCCCGGCGCTGGTCACCGTGCTCCTCGAGATCGGCGAGCAGATGCTTGCGCACGAAGTTCTGCTCGGCGGGTTCCTCGAGTTCGGCGACCATCCGCACCGCATCGTCGAGCAGGGCGACCACATGCGGAAAGGCGTCCCGGAAGAATCCACTGATGCGCACGGTCGTGTCGATGCGCGGACGGCCGAGTTCGGCGAGCTCGATCACCTCGAGCCCGGTCACCCGGCGCGAGGCCTCGTCCCAGACCGGGCGGACCCCGAGCAGGGCGAGGACTTCGGCGATGTCGTCGCCCGCGGTGCGCATCGCCGATGTGCCCCACACCGAGAGCCCGACCGAGGGCGGCCAGTCCCCGGTGTCCTGCCGATAGCGCTCGAGCAGTGATTCGGCCATCGCCTGGCCGGTCTCCCAGGCGAGCCTGCTCGGCACCGCCTTCGGGTCGACCGAGTAGAAGTTGCGCCCGGTCGGGAGCACGTTCACCAGGCCACGCAACGGAGAACCGCTCGGCCCCGCGGGCACGTAGCCACCCTGCAGTGCGTGCAGCGTGGCGTCGAGCTCACCCGAGGTTCCCGCCAGCCGGGGGACCACCTCGGTGGCCGCGAACTCCAGAACCTCGGCCACGGCCCGGTTCTGCGCACCCAGCACGGTTTCCGCGCACTCGCCCGCGCGTTCGGGATCCCAGCCGCGTTCCTCCATCGCCGTGACGAGCGCGAGCGCGGTGCCCTCCGCGGAGTCGGTGGACTCCCGGGATTCGTCGCCCTGTTCGGAGAATCCGAGCGCTTCACGCAGGCCGGTGACCGCCTGTGAGCCGGCGAACATCTGGCGGGCCCGCAACATCGCGGTGACCAGGTTGATCCGCGCCTCACCCTCCGGTGCCGCGCCGAGGATGTGCAGCCCGTCCCGGATCTGCGCGTCCTTGATCTCGCACAGCCAACCGTCCACATGCAACAGGAAGTCGTCGAATTCCGCGTCGTGCGGGCGATCATCGATGCCGAGGTCGTGATCGAGCTTGGCGGCCTGGATGAGCGTCCAGATCTGCGCGCGGATCGCGGGCAGTTTCGCCGGGTCCATCGCGGCGATGTTCGCGTGCTCGTCCAGAAGTTGTTCCAGCCGCGCGATGTCGCCGTAGGATTCGGCGCGCGCCATCGGCGGGACGAGGTGGTCGACGAGCGTGGCGTGCACCCGGCGCTTGGCCTGGGTTCCCTCACCGGGGTCGTTGACCAGGAACGGGTACACCAGCGGCAGTTCCCCGATCGCGGCGTCCGCGGCACAGGACGCGGAAAGGCCGACCGTCTTGCCCGGCAGCCATTCCAGGTTCCCGTGCTTGCCGACGTGCACGATCGCGTCGGCCTCGAAGCCCTGCTCCAGCCAGTGATAGGCGGCCAGGTAATGGTGCGTCGGCGGGAGATCGGGATCGTGGTAGATGGCGATCGGGTTCTCCCCGAATCCGCGCGGCGGCTGCACCATCAGCACCACATTGCCCGCGCGCAGCCCGGCGAGCACGATGTCCCCGCTCGCCTGGTCCACGAACAGTTCGCCCGGCGGCTGCCCCCATTTCTCGATCATGCTCGCGCGCAGTTCCTCGGGCAGGCTCTCGAAAAACGCGCGGTACTCGGACTCGGAGATGCGCACCGGGTTCCCGGAGAGCTGTTCCTCGGTGAGCCAGTTCTCGTCCTGACCGCCCGCGGCGATCAGAGCGTGGATGAGCGCGTCCGGATCGTTCGCCTCCACCCCGGGGAAGGTCTCGGCGCCGATGTCGTACCCGGCCTCGCGCATCCGGTGCAGCAGCGCGACCACGCTCGCCGGGGTGTCCAGCCCGACGGCGTTGCCGATGCGCGAATGCTTGGTCGGGTACGCCGAGAGCATGACCACGATCCGCTTCTCGGCGTTCGGAATGTGCCGAAGCCGCGCGTGCCGCACCGCGATCCCGGCGACCCGGGAGCAGCGTTCCGCGTCGGCGACGTAATGGGTGAGCCCGTCGGCGTCGGTTTCCTTGAACGAGAAGGGAACGGTGATCAGCCGCCCGTCGAACTCGGGGACCGCGACCTGGGTCGCCGCGTCCAGCGGGGAGAGCCCTTCGTCGTTGTCCTCCCACTGCGCGCGGCTCGAGGTGAGCGCCATCGCCTGCAGGATCGGCACATCCAGTGCGGCAAGGGCCCCGACATCCCAGGCGTCGTCGTCCCCGCCCGCGCTCGATGCGGCCGGGGTGGTGCCGCCCGCGGCGAGCACGGTGACCACCAGCGCGTCCGCCCTGCCCAGGGTTTCGAGCAGTTCGTCCTCGGCCGTGCGCAACGAGGCGCAGAACACCGGAAGCGGAACCCCGCCCTTGGCCTCGATCGCCGTGCACAGGGCGTCCACGAACGCGGTGTTGCCCGCGATGTGGTGCGCGCGGTAGTAGAGCACCGCGACCGTCGGCCCCTCCGTCCGCTGCGCCTCGCGCTGGTAGAGCCCCCAGTTCGGCATCGCGGCGGGCGGTTCGAAGCCGTGCCCGGTCAGCAGCAAGGTGTCGGAGAGGAAGTGCCACAGCTGCGTGAGGTTCTCCGCGCCGCCCTCGGCCAGGTAGGCGTGCGCCTGAGCGCAGACCCCGGCGGGGACCGTCGAGCACTCCATCAGTTCGGCGTCCGGGGCCTGCTCCCCGCCGAGCACCACGACCGGCCGCGGCCCGGCGAGCAGCGCGTCCAGCCCTTCCTCCCAGGCACGGCGGCCACCGAGGATGCGCACCACGACCACCTCGGCGCCCTCGGTGAGCGCGGGAAGATCCTCCAGCTCCACCCGGGCCGGGTTCGCGAGGCGGTAATCGGCACCACTGGCGCGCGCGGACATCAGGTCGGTGTCCGAAGTGGACAGCAGGAGAATCACCGGCGCGGCTCCTCACTCGCTGCGCTCCTCGGGCCGCTGGCGGCCCTACGATGCTCGCTCGTTCGTTGCCTTCGCGTCACTGTTCACTCCCATCCGGGGTCCGCGCCCCGGTTGCTCGGCGGGTTCACGATGCGGAGAGTGTCTGGCTTGTTCACAGTGGCGGGACCGCGCCGGATTCACACCGGCTTCCTCGCCGCATCGTTCGCGCTGAGCCTACCCGTTCGCGCGGAACGCCGTCACGAGCGCGTTGGCACACACCTGCGGCACCCCGGCCGGTGTGACGATGCTCGCTTCGAGCGCCACTGCCCGAATCGGCGGTGCGGGCGGTTCGCCGAGGCCGGGGTCACCGAGCTCATCGTGCATCCGCGCGGCAGCTCCGAAGAGCGGGAACGCACGCGCGCGGCGCTGCTCGACTGCTGAGCGCGTGCGGGGAGGGGCCGCGCGCGCCGGGACAGGCTCTAGGGTTGTCCGGGTGAGTGAACGGAACCGGGCGGATGCGTGCCCAGGGGTGCTCGAGCCGCATCAGGCGGCCGATGGGCCGCTGGTGCGGGTGCGGGTGCCCGGTGGAGTTCTCTCTCCCGATGCCTTGCGGGGCTTGGTAACCGCGGCCGAGTTCGGGGACGGCGCGCTCGAGCTGACCTCCAGGGCCAATGTGCAGGTCCGCGCGGTTCGCGAGCTCGGCGCGTTCGAGGAACGGGTGCGCGCGGCCGGGCTGTTGCCCTCGCGCTCGCACGAGCGGGTGCGCAACATCCTCGGTTCGCCGTTCTCCGGGCGGCTCGGCGGAACAGACGTCACATCTGTGAACAGTGTTCTCGATCGAGAACTGTGTTCGCGAACAGTGTTCACGGAGTTGCCCGGGCGGTTCCTGTTCGCGGTGGACGACGGACGCGGCGAGGTCGCGCGGCTCGGCGCGGATGTCACGGTGCGTGCCGAAAGCAACGGATGGCGGCTGCTGCTCGCCGGAGCATCGACCACGCTCGGCGCAGGAGACCCGGTGCCGCTCGCACTGCGCGCCGCCGAGGAGTTCCTGGCCATCCGCGAGGGGCACTGGCGGCTCGCCGAGGTACCGGACGGCGCGGCGCGCGTGGCGGCCGCGCTCGGCGGATCGCTGCTCCCCCATGCCGCCCCGCGCGAGGACCCGGCGCCGGACAGCATCGGCGTGTTCGAACAGCTCGACGGCCGGTTCGCGCTCGGGACACTCGCCCCGTTCGGCAGGCTGACCCGGGAACAGGCGCTGGCGCTCACGGAGTTCGGCGCGGTGCGGCTGACCCCGTGGCGCGGTGCGGTGCTGCTCGACCTGGCCGATCCGGCGCCCGCGGTGCGCGCCGCCGCCGCAGCCGGACTGGTCACCGAAGCGGACTCGCCGTGGGCCGGGGTGACGGCCTGTGCCGGTAAACCCAACTGCGCCAAGGCGATCCGCGATGTCCGCGCGGACGCGAGCGCGGCGATCGGTGCACCGGGGCGCCCGGTGCACTGGGCCGGATGCGGGCGCCACTGCGGGAAACCACGCGGTCCGGTGGTGCTGGTGGAAGCGACCGAGAACGGCTACCTGATCGACGGGGTGCCGGTCGGGGATGTCACAGCGGCGGTCGAGGCGGCGAGGAAACGATGAGTGACTACGAGTACGAACGCGACGGGCGGACCATCTACGAGCGCTCGTTCGCGACGATCCGCGCGGAGGCCGAACTCGGGGCGCTGCCACCGGACCTGGCCACGGTCGCGGTGCGGATGATCCATTCCTGCGGCATGGTCGACCTGGTCGCGGATCTGGGGTACTCCGCGGAGGTCGTCACGAAGGCGCGCACCGCGCTGCGGGCCGGGGCGCCGATCCTGTGCGACGCCGAGATGGTGGCCTCCGGGATCACCCGCAAACGGCTGCCCGCGGACAACGAGATCCTGTGCACGCTGCGCGATCCCCGGGTGCCCGGGCTCGCCGAACGACTCGGCACCACGCGCTCGGCCGCAGCACTCGATCTGTGGGGAGACCGGCTCGACGGCGCGGTGGTGGCCATCGGCAACGCCCCGACCGCGCTGTTCCGGCTGTTCGAACTGCTCGACGCGGGCGCTCCGAAACCGGCGGCCGTTGTAGGTATACCGGTCGGTTTCATCGGCGCGGCGGAATCGAAGGCCGCCCTTGCCGAACGACCGGACCTGGACCACCTGGTGGTGCACGGGCGGCGCGGCGGCAGCGCGATGACGGTGGCCGCGATCAACGCGATCGCCCGCGAGGAGGAGCTTCCGTGAGCGAGCTTGCGAGCGAGCCATCGGACACAGCCGAGCGAGCGGCCCAGCCGAGCGTCAGCGGGGCGCGGGCCGTGAGTGAGCAACAGGAGAAAGGCACGCAGGTGAACGAGACGGGTCGGTTGTACGGGGTCGGGCTCGGTCCGGGGGATCCGGAGCTGGTCACGGTGAAGGCCGCCCGGCTGATCGGCGCGGCCGGGGTGATCGCGTATCACTGCGCTCCGCACGGGCGCTCCATCGCGCGTTCCGTCGCCGCGCCCTATCTGCGCGAGGGCCAGGTCGAGGAAGTGCTCACCTACCCGCTGACCACCGAGACGACCGATCATCCCGGCGGCTACCAGGGCGCGATCGACGAGTTCTACGCCGACTGCGCGAACCGGCTCGCCGAACACCTGGACGCGGGCCGGGATGTGGTGGTGCTCGCCGAGGGTGACCCGTTCTTCTACGGCTCCTACATGCACATGCACAAGCGCCTCGCGCACCGCTACCCGACCACCGTGATCCCCGGGGTGACCTCGGTCAGCGGCGCCTCGGCCGCGCTGGGCCGCCCGGTCGCCGAGCGCGATGAGGTGCTGACCGTGCTGCCGGGCACGCTGGACCAGGACACCCTCGCGGATCGCCTGCGCAGCACCGATTCGGCGGCGGTGCTCAAGCTCGGGCGCACCTTCGGTTCGGTGCGTGCCGCGCTCGCCGAGGCCGGACGGCTGGACGAGGCCTGGTACGTGGAGCGGGCGAGCACCGGAACCGAACGCATCGAAGAGCTGGCCACGGTGGACGAATCGACGGTGCCGTACTTCTCCCTCGCGCTGGTGCCGAGCAGGGTGCACACCGAACCGGTCCCCGAGCCACCGGAACCGCGGCAGGCGGGCAACGGCAGCGTGACCGTGGTCGGCCTCGGGCCGGCCGGTCGCGAATGGCTCACGCCGCAGGCGCAGACCGCGCTCGCCGAGGCCGAGGAACTGGTCGGTTATGTGACCTATCTGAACCGGGTGCCGCACAATCCGCGGCAGCGCAGGCACGCCTCGGACAACCGCGTGGAGTCCGAGCGCGCCGAGTTCGCCCTCGACCTGGCCCGCAAGGGAAGCCGGGTCGCGGTGGTCTCCTCGGGCGATCCCGGCGTGTTCGCGATGGCCACCGCCGTGCTGGAGGTCGCCGAACGCGCGGAGTACGCCGAGGTTCCGGTGACCGTGCTGCCCGGACTGACCGCGGCGCACGCGGTCGCGGCACGGGCAGGTGCCCCGCTCGGGCACGACTACTGCGTGCTCTCGCTCTCCGACCGGCTCAAACCGTGGGAAATCATCGAGCAACGCCTCGAGGCCGCCGCGGCCGCCGATCTGGTCCTCGCGATCTACAACCCGGCATCGCGGGCCCGCACCTGGCAGGTGGACACGGCCCGGGATGTGTTGCTACGCCACCGATCCCCGGAAACCCCGGTGATCATCGGCCGGGATGTGGGCGGCCCGGAGGAATCGCTGCGGATCCGCACGCTGGCCGAACTGGACGCGAGCGAGGTGGACATGCGCTGCCTGCTGCTGATCGGTTCGAGCCGCACTCGCATCGATCCCGCGCGCGGCACCGTGTTCACCCCGCGAAACTACTGAGCCAGGCAAGCGCCTCCGGCACCGTGGAGACACTGGGCACATCAGGCGGCGCAGGCCGGGCGAGCACCAGGACCGGGACTTCCAGCTCCCGGGCGGCTTCCAGCTTCGCGGAGGTGTGCGAGCCACCCGAGTCCTTGGTGACCAGCAGCTGAATGCCGAAGCGCCGCAACAGCTCCCGCTCACTGTCCACTGTGTACGGTCCACGGTCGAGCAGGATCCGGTGCGCCGCGGGCAGCGGCGGTTCGGGGGCCTCCACACAGCGGATGAGCAGCCAGGCGCGTACCTCGGCGAACGCGGCGAGGCCACCGCGCCCGGTGGTGAGGAACGCGCGCTCGGCCAGTTCGTCGATCCGCCGCGCGGCCTGTTCGGCGTTCCGCGCCCAGTGCCAGTCCGCGCCGTCCGGCTGCCGCCAGCCCGGCCTGCGCAGCAGCAGAACCGGCACCCCGGTGCGCGCACCGGCCAGCGCGGCGTGCTCGCTGATGGTGCGGGCGAACGGATGCGTCGCGTCCACGATCGCGTCGATACCCTCGGTGCGCACATAGTCCACGAGGCCGTCGACTCCGCCGAAGCCGCCGATGCGCACCTCGCCGACGGGCAGTCTCGGTTCGCTCACCCGCCCGGCGAGCGAGCTGATCACCCGCACCCGCTCGGGCACCGCGGCGGCGAGCTCCCGCGCCTCCCCGGTGCCCCCGAGCAGCAGCAGCCTCACGGGCGCTCGCGCTCGGCCGAGTACAGGTGGCTGTCCGGGAACTGCTGCGCCGCAAGGGTTTTCCCGACGATCACCACCGCGGTGCGCCGGATATCGGCGGCATGCACCTGTTCGGCGATATCGGCGAGAGTGCCGCGCAGGATCACCTCGTCCTCCCGGCTGGCCCGGGCGACAACGGCGACCGGGCAGTCCGCGCCGTAGTTGGGCACCAGCTGCTCGACGAGGTAGTCGATCCGCTGCACGGCAAGGTGCAGCACCATGGTGGCGCGGCTCTTGCCGAGCGTGTCCAGGTCCTCGCCCTCGGGCATGGCGGTGGCGCGCTGCGAGGTACGGGTCAGGATCACCGTCTGGCCGACCCCGGGAACGGTGAGCTCACGCCCGAGCGCGGCGGCCGCGGCGGCGAAGGCGGGCACCCCGGGCACGATGCGGTAGGGCACCCCGGCCGCGTCCAGCCGGCGCAGCTGCTCGGCGACGGCGGAGAGCACCGAGGGATCCCCGGAGTGCAGCCGCACCACGTCCAGGCCCTGCTCGTGCGCGGCGCGCAGTTCGGCGATGATCGCGTCCAGGTCCAGGTTCGCGGTGTCGACCTTGCGCGCGCCTTCCGGGCACTGGTCCAGCAGTTCGGCCGGAACGAGGCTGCCCGCGTAGAGGCAGACCGGCGCGGCCTTGATGAGCTCCTGCGCGCGCACGGTGATCAGGTCCGCGGCACCCGGCCCGGCACCGATGAAGTAGACGGTCACTGCTCCTCCTTGCGTACAACCAACTGGGTAACGGGAAGCGCCGGCCGCCAGGCGGAGAATCCGCCCACCGCGGCCGGTCGCGCGATCTCGATCTTGGTCAGGTCCCCACCGTGTTTCGCATGCCAGCCGAGCAGCAGCTGCTCGGATTCCATGGTGACCGCGTTCGCCACCAGCCGCCCGCCTGCGCCGAGCGCGGCGAAACAGCCCTCCAGCAGACCGGGCGCGGTCAGCCCGCCGCCGATGAACACCGCGTCCGGAGTGGACAGTCCCGCCAGCGCCTCCGGTGCCGCACCGCGCACCACGTCCACCCCGGGCACCCCGAGGCTCGCCGCGTTGCGCTCGGCGCGGTCGGCCCTCTCCGGATCCCGTTCGATCGCGATGGCCCGGCAGGACGGATGGGTACGCGCCCATTCGATGGCGATGCTGCCCGCTCCCGCGCCGACATCCCAGAGCAGTTCCCCGGGCAGCGGGGCGAGCGAGGAAACGGTGATCGCGCGCACATGGCGTTTGGTGAGCTGCCCATCGCTGTCGTAGACGGAATCGGGCAGGCCGGGTGCGCGCGAGTGCGCGGGCCCGGCAGAACATTCGATGGCGAGGGTGACCAGGGATCCGGTGTTCCCCGACCAGTCCCTTGCCCGGGCGCGGGTACTCGATTCGGTTGGCGCGCCGAGGTTCTCCAGCGCGGTCAGCGTGCTTTCCCCGTAACCGTGGGAATCCAGCAGCGCCGCGATCCTGGCCGGTGCGCGCCCATCCGCGCACAGCACCAGCAGCCGCCGCCCTGGAGCCAGCCCGGCGAGCAGCGCGAACTCCGAGCGGGCCAGGGTGCTGTAGCAGTCCACATCCTGGACAGCCCAGCCGAGCCGGGCGCAGGCGAGCGAGGCCGCCGAGGGATGCGGGTACACGCGCACCCGTTCGGTGCCGAGGGCCTCGATCACCCGGACCCCGATGCCGTACCACATCGGGTCCCCACTGGCCAGCACGCACAGTCCGGATCCGGCGTGCTCGCGCAGCAGTCCGGGCAGCGCGGGCAGCAGCGGAGAGGGCCAGGCCACCCGCCTGGCGCGCACCTCAGCGGGGAGCAACCCGAGTTGACGTTCGCCGCCCAGCACCACGCCGGCCGCGCGGATCGCCTCGGCGCTCGCGGGGGCCAGCCCGGACCAGCCATCCGCGCCGATCCCGACCACCGTCACCGGTTGCGAATCATGCACGCTGCGCTCGTCCCTCACTGTTGCCACTCTGTTCGGCCGATAGTCATGGTATGGGTTGCCCACCTCGGTAGGCTCCAGCGCATGACCGAAGCGGCGATCATCGGGGGCGGTATCGCCGGAACAGCCATGGCATTGGCCCTGCACAAGCTCGGTATGCCAACCCGGATATACGAGTCCTATCCGCGTGAAACGGTCGAAACCGGCGGGGCGCTGATGACGCTCTGGCCGAACGGGATGCACGCACTCGATCAGCTCGGCGTCCGCGACCGGATCGAGGCGGCGAGCCCGGAACTGCACACCGTGCGGGCCTTCGGCGCGGACGGGGCACAGCGGGCCGAACTGCCCATGGGACAGCGGCATCCACCGCTTCCCGGATTCCGCTACCTGCTGCGCGGCACGCTGAACCGGACACTGCACGATGCGGTGCTCGACCTCGGGATCCCGGTGCTGCACGACAGAGAGCTCGCTTCGGTCGAGCGCGCGGCCGGGAAACCGCGCCTGAGGTTCACCGACGGTGCCCGCGTCGATACGGAACTGCTGATCGGCGCGGACGGGGCACATTCGCGCGTGCGGCGGTTCGTCGACGAGCGGGCCCCGGCCGCGCGGTACACCGGGGAACGGGTGGTCTACGGCACCAGCAGCGAACCGAGCGCGTGCCACGAGCTGAGCATGTACTCCGGGCCGCGCACCACCTTCGGGCACGCGGGCATCCCGGACGGCGGTTCCTGGTGGTTCTGCCGGGTGCGGGACAAGTGCGGCGAGCGCCCCGCCCTCACCGAGGGACTGGAGAACTACGTGCTCGCGGCGCTGACCGAGCACGCGGGCGATCTGGGCCGGTTCGTGCGCGCGAGCACGGTGATCGCGGCGAACAACACCTGGGACATGCACGATCTGCCGAACTGGCACGCGGGCGGGGACACGATGCTCGTCGGCGATGCCGCACACGCCACCTCCCCCGCGGCCGCTCAGGGCGCCTCGCTGGCCGTCGAGGACGCGGTGATGTTCGCCAAATGCCTGCGTGATCTGCCCGCGGACGCCTTCCCCGGCTACGAACGGCTGCGCAGGGCGCGAGCGAACCGGATCGTGCAAGGCGGTTCGGTCGGCGCCTCGCGGGATCCGGACCGGCAGCGCCGGGATCCGGCGGACAAGCAGCACTGGCTGTACGAGTATCCGCTCGACTGGAAGATCCCGGTCACCAAGGCACTCGCCGAGCAGGTCGCGGCGAGCCAACAATAGAAGCGAGAACAAGGAGTTTCTCCCGATGCCCGAACTGTCCCGCCGCAAACTCCTCGCCTCCGCCGGTGGTGCGCTCGGCGCCGCCTCGGTAGCCAGCTTCCTGCCGCCGAACCTGGCCCGCGCGGTGGCCGCCGCACCGAAACCCGGCCCGCTCAGCGATATCAAGCATGTGGTGATCCTGATGCAGGAGAACCGCTCCTTCGACCACTACTTCGGCACCATGCCCGGGGTGCGCGGATTCGACGACCCGGACATGGCGAAACTGCCCAACGGGCGCTCGATCCTGTATCAGCCGGACAAGAAGAACCCGGCCGGTTATCTGCTGCCCTTCCACCTGGACACCAAGAAGACCAACGCACAGGCGGTTCCCTCCACCGGGCACGCCTGGGCGGTGCAGCACGAGGCGTGGAACCACGGCAAGATGGACAACTGGCTTCCCGCGCACCGGAAAGCCGATGGGGACAAGGTCGGCCCGTACACCATGGGCTACTACACCAAGCAGGACATCCCGTTCCATTTCGCGCTCGCACAGTCGTTCACCCTCTGCGATGCCTACTTCTGCTCGCTGCTCGGGCCGACCTGGCCGAACCGGCTCTACCACTGGACCGGGATGATCGACCCGAACGGCACCGGGGGCGGGCCGATCACCAGCAATGTGGTGAAAGAGCCCTACAGCTGGAAAACCTACCCGGAACGGCTCACCGAGAACGGTATCTCCTGGCACGTGTACCAGGAGGAGGACGACTACGGCTGCAACCCGCTCGAATTCTTCGCCGCCTACCAGGACGCGAAGCCCGGTTCCGCGCTGCACAAGCACGGGCTGACCATCTCGCCCGCCGACCGGTTCGCCGAGGACGCGAAAAACGACCGGCTGCCGACGGTTTCCTGGATCGTGCCCACCTCCCCGCAGTGTGAGCACCCGGACTACATGCCCGCATCCGGGGCGGATTTCCTCGCCCGCCAGCTGGACGCGGTCGCGGCGAACCCGGATGTGTGGAACAAGACCGTGTTCATCGTCAACTACGACGAGAACGACGGCCTGTTCGACCATGTGATCCCGCCGAGCCCGCCGAAGGGCACCCCGGACGAATTCGTCGACGGGCAGCCGATCGGCGCCGGGATCCGGGTGCCCTGCTTCATCGTCTCCCCCTGGACCCTCGGCGGATTCGTGGCACGGGAACGCTTCGACCACACCTCGGTGCTGCGCTTCCTCGAACGGATCACCGGGGTGCGCGAGCCGAACATCAGCGCGTGGCGCCGCAAGACCTTCGGCGACCTGACATCCGCGCTCGGCGCCGATTCGAACCGGCCGTTCCCGCCGTTGCCGGAGACCAAGAAGGCGCTCTGGGAGGCCGAGCACGATGTGGCCACCCTTCCGGACGCGCCCATCCCCGGCAAACACCAGAAACCACCGCACCAGGAACACGGTCCGGCGCCGAAACCGCGGCAAGCGGCCGAGAGCACCGCGCTCGGCTCGCGGAACACGGTGAGCAGGCTCGTGGAGTCCGCGACGACACACCGCGCGGATTTCCCGGACGGGCTCGGGGAGAAAGGCTTCCCGGGCATTCTCGCCGCGGCGAAGGCAAAACCGGCCAGCGCCTACAACGCCGCCTATGTCACCGGGATCGTGAACAACTCGATCTCGGTCATCGACACCGATTCCGGGAAGCTGGACGGCGGCGGGATCGACGCGGGCACCAATCCCTACGCGCTGGCCGAGGCGGGCAAGAACAAGCTGTACGTGACCAATTCCGGAACCAGTGACGTGTCCATCGTGGACACCAAGCACAACAAGATCACCGGAAGCATCACCGTCGGCCTGTACCCGCACGGGATCGTGGTCGCGGACAAGCTGAAGCACGCCTATGTGGCCAACACCGGCCCGGACACCGGCCCCGGCGGGCTGCGCACCGTCTCGGTGATCGACACCGGCTCGGACAAGGTCACCAAGACCCTCGATGTCGGGCTCTCCCCGCACGCGCTCGCACTCGATCCGGCGCAGAAGTCCCTGTACGTCACCTGTTTCGACGGTCTGGCCATTGTGGACACTGGTACCGGGAAGGTGCGGGCGCGGCACGCCGGGCAGGCCCGCGCGGCCGGCGTCGCCGTGCATCCGGACGGCGGCTCAGTCTATGTGGTCAACACCTGGCAGAACACGGTTTCGGTGCTGGACACCAAGACCGACGAGGTGCGCGCCACGGTCCGGGTCGGCGAGACACCGTGGCGGGTGGCGCTGAGCCCGGACGGGAGCACCGCCTATGTCACCAATGCCAATGACGACACGGTTTCGGTGATCGACACCGGTTCGCACAAGGTCACCGCCACGATCACGGTGAAACACATCCCGACCGGGATCACCGCGAGCGCCGAGCAGATCTGGCTGACCACCAACGCCTCGAGCACGGTCACCGCGATCGATCCGAAGACCCACAGGATCACCGCGGATGTGGAGCTCGGCCTCTCCACGGAACCGAGCGACGTGCTGCTCGTCAAGCGCTGACTCACACGACAAGCGCCCCCGGAGCGGATCCGGGGGCGCTTGTGCGTATCCGAAAGGGTTTACACGACCGCCGGGGTCTCCTTGGCCCAGCGCACCGTCGGCAGCAGGGCCGCGGTGTCCACCCGGCTCACGTGCTCGGCGGTGATGTCGAACAGCGACTCGAGCAGCGTGTCGGAGAGCAGGTGCGGCTGCAGCCCCAGCTCCACGAGCCCGGTGTGCTTGACGTTGTAGTAGTGCTCGGCCTGCTCCACGCGCGGGTTCTCGATGTTCTCGATCCGCACCTCGCCCGGGTAGAGCCGGGAGACCGTGTTCGCGAGGTCGGCGACCGAGAAGCTCTCGGTCATCTGGTTGAACACCCGGAACTCGCCCCGGTCGGCCGGGTTCTCCACGGCGATCCGGATGCACTCCACGGTGTCCCGGATGTCCAGGAATCCGCGGGTCTGGCCGCCCTGGCCGTACACGGTGAGCGGCTGACCGAGCACGGCCTGGATCACGAAGCGGTTGAGCACGGTGCCGAACACGGCGTCGTAGTCGAACCGGGTCGCCAGCCGCGGGTCCTTCGCGGTCGCCGCGGTCTGCTGGCCGTAGACCACGCCCTGGTTCAGGTCGGTGGCCCTGGTGCCCCAGATCCGGCAGGCGAACTCGATGTTGTGCGAGTCGTGCACCTTGGACAGGTGGTAGAAGGAACCCGGCTTCTTCGGGTAGAGCATCCGGTCGGTCCGGCCGTTGTGCTCGACGGTCAGCCAGCCTTCCTCGATGTCGATGTTCGGCGTGCCGTACTCGCCCATGGTGCCCAGCTTGACCAGGTGAATGTCCGGGTCGATCTCGGCCATGGCGTAGAGCAGGTTCAGGTTGCCCACCACGTTGTTGTGCTGGGTGTACACCGCGTGCGAACGGTCGATCATGGAGTACGGCGCGGAACGCTGCTCGGCGAAGTGCACGATCGCGTCCGGGCGGAAGTCACGCAGCGTCTCGTACACGAAGTCGGCCTCGGTGAGGTCGCCCTCGTACCAGGCGAGCCGCTTGCCGGAGACGTCCTGCCAGGCGGCGATTCTGGTGGCCATGTCCTCGATCGGCACGAGGCTGCGCACCCCGAGCTCCTCGTCGTAACTGCGCCGCACGAGGTTGTCCACAACCCCGACCTCATGGCCTGCCTCCGACAGATGCAGCGCGGTCGGCCAGCCGAGATAGCCGTCGCCGCCGAGCACAAGTACCCGCACTGGGGCCTCCTTCATTATTTTCACTCCCTAACGGACACACTCTCAAATATCAGACGGGGTTGACCCTGAGAGTTTTGACAGAACTGCGGGGCGCTCCGGGCCGTGCGGCCACCCTGCTGGAGAATGAATGCTGTGGTGATCTCCGAACGGGTGCGCGCACGGGTGGGCGAGAAACGCCTGAGCGTGCTCAAGCGTTTCTCGAAAGCGCTGGTCACGGCGGTTTGTGGGACCGTGCTCTCGCAGATCGCGCTGCTCGGCCTGCTCACCGGACACGCGGACAGCACCCTCGCGAGCTTTCTTGCGTTCCTCGCGGGCGCCATCCCGAACTACTTCATCAGCCGTCGCTGGGCGTGGGGACGCGATCGCAAACCGCATTTCCGCACCGAGACGCTGCCCTACGTGCTGGTCGTGGCCACCACCGGGCTGCTCTCCACCGGGCTGACCACACTCACCGATCATCTGCTGCAGCCACTCGCGATGAGCGAGTTCTGGCGGATCGTGGTGCTCGACGGCGCGTTCGTGGGCAGTTACGCGCTGATGTTCGTGCTGAAGTTCACGCTGCTCGATCGGCTCGTGTTCCGCGCCGCTGCGCAGCGTCCCGCCGAGCCCGGGCGAACCGGGACGGCCGGCGAAGAACGAACTCCCGCAACCACGTCCCCGTCATGACCCGGGCGTAGTTCGCGCCGTAGTACAGGCTGCCGCCCTTCTTCGTGGAACCGGCCGAACGCAGCCGCATCGTCATGGGCAGCTCGCACAGCCGGGCACCCCGGGCCAGCACGCCGAGCAGCAGCTCGGAGGACTGGTACTGCGGTTCGGTCAGGGTCACCGAGGCGGCCAGCTCGGCGCGCATCGCCCGGAATCCGAACGAGGTGTCGCTGATCCGGCGCAGCGTCAGCAGCGAGGCCAGCCCGGCGAACACCCGGGTGCCCAGCCAGCGCACGTTGTCCGCGGCCTCCTCGTGACCCAGCCGCCGGGAACCGCTGACGAAATCGGCCCGGTCGTCCACCAGTGGGCGTAGCAGCATCGGCAGCTCGTCGTTGTCGTACTGCCCGTCCGCGTCGGTGGTCACCACGTACCGCGCGCCACGAGCCGCCGCGACCTGGTAACCGAGCCGCAGCGCGGCCCCCTGGCCCCGATTGCGTTCGGCGACGCAGGTGTACGCTCCGTGTTTCTCGGCGATATCGGCCGTGTCATCGCTGCAGCCGTCCACGACCACGAGCACCTCGACGGGCATGCCGAGGCATTCCCGGGGCATCGCGTCGAGCACCGGCCCGATCCCGCCTGCCTCGTTGTAGGCCGCGATCACCACGGTGACCTCGGCGAGCTCGGCGTCCGGGTAGCGCTTGTCGAAGGAAGCGACCGCGGCCGCGTCGACCGGGTCCGGATACGGCGCCAGCTTTCCGTTCATGCCTCGTCCCAGGTCTCTTGGAAGTATTTCCAGGTGTCGGTGAGCCCTTCGTGCAGCGCCACGTTCGGGGTGAACCCGATGCGCTCCGCGCTCGCGGACACGTCCACGACCACCGCGGGCATCTCGCCCTTCGGCGCCTCGATGTGCTCGGCGGGCAGGGGGCGTCCGGTGACCGAGCGTACCGCCGCCACGAGTTCGAGTACCGAGACGGAGTGCCCGGCGCCCACGATCGCCGGACCGGTGTGCTCGCTGTCGATCGCCAGCAGCACGGCGCGGGCGACGTCGTCGATGTGCACCAGATCGCGACTCTGCTTGCCGTCGCCGTAGATCCGCACTCCCTCGCCGGAGAGCGCGGCCCGCATCATCCGCGGCACGAAGCTGTCCTTGTGCGACATGCCGTGCCCGTACACATTGGTGAAGCGCAGCGCGCAGGTGGAAAGGCCGTAGGCGCCGTAGTACCCGGACAGCAGCATCTCGCAGGCGGCCTTGGTCGCCCCGTACGGCGTCAGCGGGGCGAGCGGCCGGTCCGTGGTGATCGTGCTGGTGCCGACATCGCCGACCACGGCATTGGTCGAGGCGAGCACGAACCGTCGCGTTCCCCGCTGTCTGGCCAGCTCGAGCAGGCCCTGGGTGATGGCGACGTTCTGCTCGTAGGTGTGCACCGGGTCCTCTTTGGACTTCAGCACCGAGGTCACCGCGGCCAGGTGCACCACGGCGTCCACGTCCTCGGTCAGCGCCCGCTCGCGCACCTCGGCCTCGGCGAGCTCGCCCTGCACGCTGTCCACATCCGAGGAACCCAGCCACGGCTCCCGGTCGACGACGGTGACCGGGGTCCCGGAGGCACGCAGCGCGGCGACCACGGCGCGCCCGATGAACCCGCACCCACCGGTGACAAGAACACGACCACTCATGGCGGACAACGTTACTGGCGAGTCTTCCGGCGCCGCCTTCGGCGCTTGACAAATTTTTTTGTCAAGAGTTTACTGCCTGGCATGCACGAGGTGGATGTCATCGAGGAAGCGGGCGCGGCGGCCACTGCGCTCGACCCGATCCGGACCAGCTTGCTCGCCGCGCTCGCCGAACCGGCCTCGGCGGCAACACTGGCCGAACGGGTCGGGCTGACCAGGCAGAAGGTGAACTACCACCTGCGCACGCTCGAGGCGCACGGCCTGGTGCACGAGGTGAGTACCCGGCGCTGGGGCGGGCTCAACGAGCGGATGCTCGTGGCCAGTGCCGCCTCCTATGTGGTCTCCCCCGGCGCGTTCGGGGCCGCGGCCGCGGATCCCTCCCGTTCGACCGACCGGCTCTCCGCGCGGTACCTGATCGCGCTCGCCGCCCGGGTGGTGCGTGAGGTCGGCGGGCTGGTCCGGCGTGCCGATGCGGAGCAGAAGCGGGTGGCCACCCTGTCCATCGACACCGAGCTGCGGTTCGCCTCGCCCGCCGAGCGCACCGCCTTCGCCGAGGAGCTCGCGCAGCGCGTCACCGAGCTCGTCGCCCGCTATCACGACGAATCCGCGCCGCCCGCCCGCGCCTATCGCCTGGTCGTCGGTGCCCACCCCATTCCCAAAGACGCTGGAGAAGACCGTGAATGAGAAGCGCATCGATCTGTCCGTGGAGGTACCCGCGAGCCCGGAACAGGTGTGGGAGGCGATCGCGACCGGCCCGGGGATCAGTTCCTGGATGCATCCCACCGAACTGGAGGAGCGCGCGGGTGGTGAGTACAGCTGGACGATGGGCTTCGGCCCCTCCGGTTCCGGGGTGATCACCGAGTACGACCGTCCGCACCGGTTCGCCCAGCGCGCGCAATGGCGCCCGCACACCGAGTCCATCCCCCCGGCCACCCTGGCCACCGAATGGATCGTAGCCGCGCGGGACGGCGGCAGTTCCGTGGTGCGCATGGTGATGAGCGGATTCGGCGATCCCGAGGACGGCTGGGACGAGGAGATCGAGGGCATGACCGAGGGCATGACCCGCGCACTGGAGTTCCTGCGGCTGTATCTCGCGCACTTCCGTGGTCGGCAGGGAACCTGGCTGCACGGCTACGGAATGGCGGGCGGTGACTGGGAATCCGCCTGGTCAGGGTTCACCTCGGCACTGGGTTTCGGCGTGGTGGAACCGGGTGCGCGGCTGGCCACCCGGGACGGGCTTCCCCCGCTCGGCGGGACCGTGGAGCGCGTGCTGGACGGGAAATGGCACCGGACCGCGATGCTGCTGCTGGACAGCCCGGCACCGGGGATCGCAAGCCTGGGCATCGGCGGGATCGCCCAGGCGGTGGGATTCTCCGCGACCCTCTTCGGTCCGCGGGCCCGGCAGATCACCGACGACCAGGCTGCCCGCTGGCAGACCTGGATGCAGGAAAACTATCCATGGAAGGAATGAATCATGATCACCACATCGAGTACCGAGCAGGAGATCCGCACCATCATGGACGAGCGGTTCGCCGCGCTCTCCGCGCAGGACGCCGAGGCCGTCCTCGCGCTGGGCATCGCGGATCCGGTGCAGTACACCCTCGCCCCGCCGCTGACCACACCGAACGAGATCGAGGGATTCCGGGAATGGCTGACCAACTGGGCGGAACTCTCCTACGAGACAAGGGATCTGGAGATCACCGCCGGCGAGGAGGTCGCGTTCTGCCACGCGCTGGTCCGGATGTCGGGCCGCAAACACGGCCAGGACCCGTTCGGCATGTGGTTCCGCCAGACCACCGGATTCCGCAAGATCGACGGGAGCTGGAAGATCACCCACGAGCACGAATCGGTACCGTTCGCCATGGACGGCTCGTTCCTGGCGTGCGTCGATCTGGAGCCGTGAACCTACAGTTGCCCGTACTGACCGACCCGGCGACCGGCGAGCCAGGTTTCCAGTACTTTCGTCTGCCACACCGCTTTTCCGCTCGGCAGCTCGAACGGGTCCTGGTCGATGAGCAGGAGATCGGCCCACTTTCCCGGTTCGAGCGAGCCGAGCACGTGTTCCTGGTGCGCGGCATAGGCGGCATCGTGGGTGTACGCGCGTAACGCCTCGACGGGTGTCATGGCCTGCTCCGGATACCAGCCACCGTGCGGTTTTCCTTCGTGATCGGTGCGGGTGACCGCGGCATGCCAGCCGTCGAAGGGATTGTGCGAGGACACGGCGAAATCCGATCCCGCGGGAACCACGACCCCCTCGTCGAGAAGGCGGCGCCAGGCGTAGGCGCCGGCCATCCGCTCGCGGCCGATACGGGTTTCGGCCATGTTCATGTCGTCGGTCGCGTGGACCGGTTGCATGGACGCGATCAGCCCGAGCTTCGGGAACCGGGGAATATCGGCGGGATCCAGGATCTGCGCGTGTTCCACCCGATGCCGCAGCGGTTGTTCCCGGCCACCGAAGGCACGTTCGTAGGCGTCCAGGACCATGCGGTTGCCCCGGTCACCGATCGCGTGCACGGCGCACTGGAATCCGGCGCCCACCACCTTGCGTACCCGTTCATCGAGTTCGGCCTGGGTGAGCTGCGGTAGTCCGCTCGCGGTCGGATCATCGGCGTACGGGGCGAGCATCGCCGCGCCGTGACTGCCGAGCGCACCATCGGCGTAGAGTTTCACGGTGCGCACGCGCAGCCTGTCGTGGTGCGCCGAGTCGGTCCGCGCGGATGCGGCGAGTTCGGTGAACGCGTCCCAGCTGAGGAACACGTTGGCCCGGTAGGACAGCGAGCCGATCTCGGAGCGCAGTGCGGCGAGGTCCGCCGCGGTCATGTCCGCATCGCTGACCGAGGTGAGCCCGACGGAGTTCAGCGTCCGCTGCAGTTCGCGGAAACGCTGGCGGCGCACGGTTTCGCTCGGCTGCGGCAACTTGGCGGTCACCAGGTCGGCCGCGGCGTCGACGAACAGTCCGGTCGGTTTCCCGTCCGGACCGCGGACGATCTGCCCGCCCTGCGGCGCGGGGGTGTCGGCGGTGATCCCCAGCTTGCCCAGGGCCGCGGAATTGACCAGCATCGCGTGGCCGTCGACCCGTTCGAGTGCGACGGGCCGGTCGGCGACGGCGCGGTCGAGGTCGGCGGCGCCCGGCAGCCTGCCGAGGTGCCAGCGGACATCGTTCCACCTGCCCCCGGTGATCCAGTCGTTCCCGGGATGTTTCCCGGACCAGTCGCGCAACCGGCCGAGCGCCTCGTCCAGCGAGCCGGTATCGCTGAGCTCCACGGTGTCCTGCTGCTCGGCGAGACTGGAGAGATGACAGTGCGCGTCGTGCAGACCGGGGAGACACACCCGGCCGCGGCCGTCGACCTGCCGCGCGCCGCCGGTGTTGCCCGGATCCAGCGCGGCGACCTTCCCGTCCGCGCCGATCAGCACACTGCCGAAGCGGCGCAGCTTGCCGTCCGCGATGGTGTAGCCGCGCACGTTTGTCAGCAGCACGCGTTCCCCCTCCGGTTCGGTGCCTCCGCCGCATCCGGCGAGCACCCCGGCCGCACCCGTCGCCCCGGCGAGGCGCAGAAATCCGGCCCGGTTCATCGGCGAATGGTCCGGCATCCGCGCCCTCCTGCTCCTTCGGTCGGCAAAAGCCTGAGCAAATTAGCAGCGCGCCGTAGCTCGGTCAACGCACCCGATGAATGGTGCTCGCGCGCGTCTGGGGGACCCCCGGATTCCACACTAGCGGCGTTCGGTTTCGGGGGCACCGGTTCGCGCGGATCTGTGGACAACCGTGGCCGCTGTGGACAATCCGGCATACGCACGCGCTGTCCGGCGGAGTCGCGCACCCGGAAGCGTGCGGTGCCGGAGATGCGGCGATGTCGGTACTGCTCGGGATCGCCGTGCTGGCGCTGTCCGGGATCACGGCACCGCGAACACGTCGGCGAGGACCGTTCCCGGGATGCGCAACCGTTCGCGGTCCGGGCTGTCGTAGACCACGAGCAGTTCACGATCCGCGAGCAGGGTGATTCCCTCGGCGTGATCGGTGCCCTCGCCGTAGGGCAGGTCGAGGACCCGTTCGAGTTCCTCCGCGGGCACCACATCGGCGGCCTCGAGGCGGGCCGCTCCACGCCAGCGGTACACCCGCACCGGCCCGTCCAGGTCCATGGTCGGCCCGGCGAGTACGAGCAGGTCCTCGCCGTCCTCGCACAGATCGCGCACCCCGAGCCCGTCGAGATCGAGGAAATGCTTGGCATAGCGGGAACCGTCGAGTTTGCCGAGCTTGAGCCGGTCCTGCTCGGCGCGCGGTTCGAGCTGGAGCACGCAGGCCCAGCCGCGCAGCACCGGTCCGCGCAGGCCGAGGAAGACCCGTTGCCCGTGCACCGCGATGCCCTCGATGTCGAGTCCGTTGTCCTTGCTGGGAATGGTGACGAACGGGCCCAGATGGGGGTCCTCGGCGATCGCGTCGAAGACCGTCGGCTTCCCGAGTGCGAGGCTGCACCGCCCGTCCGCGGCGCGCCGCACCGGCCGGTCCTGCTCGATCGCGAGCCTGGCGAGCAGCCGCCGCGCCGGTTCCGCGCTCACCGTGCCGAGGCGTTTCGCGATCTTGTCGTCAGAATGCCCTTCCTTGGGTTTCTTGCGTTTCGCGCTGTGCGAGCCGACCACCCACAGGTATCCGTCGACGAGCGCCATCCCCTCGATGTCCACTTCCTCGTCCGGATCACCGGGCAGCCGCACGAAATCCGCGAGCCCGAAGCTGGTGTGCTCGCCGTACTCGGTCTTCCCGGTGCGGCGCAGCCGTTCTATCGTCGCGGTCTCGTCCCCGGCTATCCACAGCGTGTCCGCGAAGGCGTGCACGGCGGAGAGATTGACATGGGTCTGCGCGGCGACCGCCTCGTCATGGAAGCGAAGCGAAACGGGCATGAGCTGCTCCAGGAACCTGGCGGGCCGGACACCGGAAACCCTACCCGAAATGTCCGACTTTTGCCGCTGTTCCGGTGAGTTCGAACTCGATGCGCTCCAGGGATTTCCCCTTCGTCTCCGGGATGAGTCGCACCGCGAACACCGTGGCGAGCACCCCGATCGCGGCGAACAGGTAGAACACGATCCCGGTGCCGATCACCAGCAGTACCGGGAAGAACAGCCCGACGAGCAGGTTCCCGCTCCAGTTGGCGAAGGTGGCAAGGCTCATCGCGGTCTCGCGCACCCGCAGCGGGAAGATCTCGCCGGGGATGATCCAGCCCATTCCACCCCAGCTCATCGAGAACGAGACCTTGAACAGCGCCAGCGCGATGATCGCCACCCAGCCGAGGAGCCCGCCGGTGTGCGCGCTGCCCGAACCCAGGAACACGGTGCCCAGCGCGAGCATGCAGATCGTCATGCCGATCGCACCGAGGATCATCGGGCGCCGCCGCCCGATCCGGTCCACGACCAGCAGCATGATCACGGTGACCACGACGGTGAGCGCGCCGAGCCCGGCATTGGCCAGCAGCGCCGCGGAATCGGCGAAGCCGAGCGTGGTCAGGATGGTCGGCGCGTAGTAGATGATCGTGTTGATCCCGATGATCTGTTGCAGGAAGGCGATCCCCACTCCGATCACCAGCACCCGGCGCAGACTGGGTTCGCGGAGCAGGGCACCGATCGGGGTGCGGGTTCCGCCGAGCAGCGCGCGGATCTCGGCGAGTGCGGTCTCGGCGTCCTCTCCCCGGCGTTCCAGGATCACGCGTGCCTTGTCCGTCCGGCCCTTTTTCACCAGCCAGCGCGGGCTCTCCGGCTGGAAGACGATCCCGATCACCAGCAGCAGCGCGGGAATCATGGCGATACCGAAGGCGTAGTGCCACTGCCCGGGGCCGTCGAGCGCGGTGGTGACCAGATAAGCGATCAGGATGCCGCTGGAGATCAGCAGCTGGTTGAGCCCGGAGAGCGCGCCCCTGCTGCCCGCGGGCGCGAGCTCGGCGAGATAGATCGGGATGGTCATGGAGAACGCGCCGACCGCGAGCCCCATCACCGAACGGCCGCCGAGGAGCATCGGGAAATCCAGCCCGATACTGGCCACCAGGCAACCGAGAATGAACACCAGGCCGGAGACGAGTATCGCCCCGCGGCGGCCGAGCCGGTCGGCGAGCCAGGCCGAACCGAGCGCGCCGAGCATCGCGCCGACGATCAGCGAACTGGTCACCATGCCCTTCGCCCACGCACTGAGACCGAGTTCGGGCCCGATGGAGAGCAGGGCACCGGCCACGACGCCGAGGTCGTAACCGAACAGCAGGCCGCCGAGCGCGCCGAAGAAGTAGCTCGCCCGCCGGACTCCGAGGCGTGTCATGCGCGATCACCCATCCTGATCGTGACGTCGTTCGAGGGAAGTTCCGGGTGCACGGCACCGATCCGCACCGTGCCGGTCCTTCCGGGCAGTCCGCGCACCCACACCGCGGCCACCCCGCCGGTCTCGGCGAGTGGAAAGGGATTGTCCCCGAGCAGTTCGCCGGGGCCGCGCAACCGCAACCGGACCGAACCCGCGCGCCCGGGACGTGGGGCCCCATAGCGGTCGGTCACCCGCAACACCACCCGCGTGGCGTCCGCTCCGTCGGCGCGGATCTCGGTGTCGTCCGCGGACAGTGCGAGCCGGTCGTGCTCGTGCTCGGCGGAGAACCGTCTGCTGCCCAGCAACCGCGCTCCCTGGTAGGCGTCGATCCGCAGCTCCGCGCCGGAAACCCGGGAAAAGTCCGCGCGAAAGGGCGCGTAGGGCAGGTGCGGGAAGCGGTCCCGGTCCGGGCGGAGCTCGGCGAACGGCGCACCGTCCAGGAACAGTGCCAGCCGTTCGGCGTTCGCGAAGATCAGCGCGTCGTCACCGAGCTCACCGACCGCGAACTCGCCGTGGAAATCCCAGTAGAAGGCGGGTTCGATGACCACCCGCCGGTCCGGGTCCACCTGCGCGGCGTACACCGCGGCGCCGAGTTTCGGTTCCCGGAACTGGTCGAGCACTCCCGGGTACTTCACGCCCTGGTACTGGTTTCCGTTCCCGGAGGGGTAATCGAAACCGGCCCAGCCCAATGCCCCGCAGTAGCGTGGATCGGCGGCCGCCTGCTCGTGCACGTAGGCGTGCGCGAGCGCCTGCCCGTGCTGCGCAGTGACCGGATCGGTGCGCCGGTAGAAGCTCGCCGGTCCGGAGAGGGTGCCGACCGACTCGGTGACCAGCCACGGCCAGTTCCCGCGCGGTTGTTTCAACTTCGGCAGCCGCTGCCCGCCGACCTGTTGCGAGTCGTAGTCGTTGTAGGAGAACACGTCCTGAAGGAAGTCCTCGGTGGCGTAGTCGGGCCCGATGATCGCCCCGCTCGTCTGCCGGGTTCCGTCGAGTTCGGCCGCGATGCGCTGGGTGTCGGCGTAGAGTTCGTCGTCCGCCGGGGTTTCGTTCAGCCGCACACCCCACAGCACGATGCTCGGATGGTTGCGATCGCGCAGGATCATGTCGCGCACATCCCTTCGCACGTACCCTTTCCAGGTCTCGTCGCCGAGCGCTCCCCAGCCGGGCGCCTCCTCGAAGACCAGGATCCCGAGCTCGTCGCAGGCCTCGAGGAACGCCTCATGCTGCGGATAGTGCGAGCAGCGGACCATGGTCACGTTGAGGTCCTTGAGGATCCGGGCATCACTGCGCTGCACCCGGGGCGGCATCGCGGCGCCGACGTAGGGGAAGATCTGGTGCCGGTTGAGCCCGATGATTGTTCGCCTGCGCCCGTTGAGGAAGAACCCCTCGGTGGTGAACTCCGCGGTGCGGAACCCGACCGGGGCGGATTCCTCGTGCACCGGCTCGTGCCCGGAGTACAGCGTGGCGCGCAGCCGATAGCATTTCGGCGCGTCGAGCTCCCACAGCTCGACGGCGCGCAGCCCGCCGATTCCGGTGCGCACCCGGCCCCGCGCATCGGGCACCGCGTTCGCCGAGCCGAGCACCCGTTCCCCGTCGAGCAGTTCGACCCGGACCCGCGGATCGGGAACCCCGCCGTCCACCCGCAGCCGCACATCCACGGTGCGCCGCAGGGGATCCAGCACCGCGCGCGGAACGGCGTGCAGCTCGGTGAGGAAGGCCTGCGGCAGCACCCGCAGGGTCACCTCCCGGTAGAGCCCGGCGAGCTGCCAGAAATCCACCGTGCTCGAAGGCTGCCCCGGCCGGTTGGGCGGCACATCCACCTCGAAGCTCCCGTCCAGGGCCACATCCAGGCGGTTGTCCCGGTCCCGCACGTACCGGGTGATCTCGTACTCCGCGGGAAGGTAACCACCGCGATGGGTGCCGAGCACCTGCCCGTTCAGGTTCGGCGTGATCGCACTGAGCGCGCCATCGAATCGCAGGAAATAGCGATAGGACCCGTCATCGGGAACCGGGGGAAGGTCGAAGGAATTGCGGTAATGCCATTCCCCTTCCCAGGTTTTCGGGTCCCAATCACGCCAGGACTGCCGGGCCACGGAATCGGGAAGCGTCACGCCGTCACGTACCGTTCCCATTCCGCTGACCCGCCAGCCGGAATCGAGTCGCTTTTCCGGTTGCACCCGCCTGTTCAGCGCGGGAGAAGACCAATCGATCAACGGCATCGCGGCCACCACCCCCAGTGTCAGCACCCCGAATCTGCCGAACGCGCGCCGGGACAGCGGCGCGGGTCTCGATGATTCGGCGTCCATGAGCCGTACTGGACCATCCCCGGCCGGGAATGAACAATCACCCTAGTCTCGCTCCTAGCATTCGGAAACAACTTGCGGCGCACTCCGATAAAATCGTTATACGCACCACCGAACACGTGGCCACCGGGCGAGCAGCGCTTACCGTGAAAACATGCTCGGTAAACGAAACAGTCGATTCCACTACACCGTCACCGCGCTGTGCACCCCAGCCGAAGCGGTCGCCCTGCTGACCGATGTGCCGAGGCTGACGAGCAGGCACCCGCTCGTCATCGGAACCCGGGAGTGCCCGGCGGGCGCCGGGGTACTGCGCAGCACCAGGGTGACCGACCGGCTGCGGCTCGGGCCGGTGCCGTTCACGATCACCTACGTGGCCGATGTGCTTGCCGCCGGACCGGAGGAGGTGGTCACCGTGGCCCGGCAGCGCCCGTCGACCACGCTGACCAGCCGGGCCCGGATCCGCGCGCAGCAGGACGGGCGGACCCGCATCGAGGTCACCATCTCGTTCACCGCGCCCGCGCTGCTTTTCCGTTACGCCTTCGGCAAAGCAAGGCACGCGCACCGCGAACTCGCGGACGGTATGCGGGGACTGCTGGAAAGCGGCCGGTGACGCTCACACATCCGAGCGGCGGGCGATGGTGGCCGCCGCCCTGCGCACCGCGGCCATCGATTTGGCCGGGATCAGATCGTCGAGAAAACCGTACCGGCGCAGCACCGAGGTGTGGTAGGCGTCGCCGCCCGCGCTCTCCCGCATGGCATGCCACCAGTCGGCGATATCCCCCCAGCCGGGCGCGGCAAGGGATCCGCCGAACTGCTGCACCGCGAGCGCCGAGCAGGCACCGGCGAAGGCGAGCCGGTGGGTCAGCGGCCAACCGCACAGCGTGCCCACCACCATGCCCGCCCCGAACACATCACCCGCACCGGTGGGATCGAGCGCATCGACCCGCAGCGCGGGCACATCGGCCTCGTCCCCGGTCGTCGAATCGATCGCCATCGCGCCGTGCACCCCGTTGGTCACCACCGCGAGCGGCACCCGGTCGGCGAGCGCGTAGAGGGCATCCCGCGGAGTGTCGGTCCTGGTGTAGGCCATCGCCTCGGTGGCGTTCGGCATGAAGGCGTGGCAGTGTTCCAGCCTGCCGAGCAGCTGCGCGGACCAGTCCCCGCTCGGATCCCAGCCCACATCGGCGAACACCAGGGCCCCGGCCGCCCGTGCCTTGCTCGCCCAGGATCGCGGGTCCTCGATCGGTTCGGGACCGTCCAGATCCACGATCACCGCGCGCGAGCGGGGCGGTTCGCCGATCATCTCGCTCGCGCTGAGCGGAGGTTCGTGGCTGTGCGTGACCATGGTGCGGTCCCCTGCCGCGGCCATGGACACGGTGACCGGGGAGTGCCAGCCGGCGAACCGGCGCGAATAGCTCAGGTCCACGGTCTCCTGCTCGTCCAGGGTGCGCCAGCAGAAGTCCGCGTAGTCGTCGTCCCCGAACGCGGCGGCCAGCCCGGTGCGCAGGCCGAGCCTGCTGGTGGCGATGGCCAGGTTCGCGATGCCGCCCGGGCATGAGCCCATCCCCTCGGCGAACACCTCGGTACCCGAGCGCGGCAGGCTGCCCAGCCCGGTGAACACGATGTCCAGGAACACGGTGCCGTAGGTGAACACGTCGAACCCCGGCCCGTCTCCGGTACGCCACGCGGCGAGCGGGTCGTAGCGCTGGCAACAAGATTCCGTTGGCACGACTGCCATCCAATCATCCTGCCCGCGACGGAGCCCTGCGCGCCATGTTCGGGCGGCATAATAGGCTCGCGGTATGGGCTCACCGGACTCGTCGCACAAGAAGCAGCCGAGAAGGGATGCGTTGATCCGCGCGACGATCGAGATCGTGGCCGAGCGCGGGGTCGCCGGGGTGACCCATCGTGCCGTCACCGAGCGGGCCGGGGTGCCGCTGACGAGCGCGACCTACTACTTCGCCACGATCGACGGCCTGGTCTCCGAGGCCCTTCGCTGGTACGCCAATGACCGTGCGGACATCTTCCGCGCCGCGGTCGCCGAGGCACTCGAGGAGAGCAAGACGGTCCGCTCGGTGACCGAGGCGGTCGCGCACATGATCGAGGCGCTGCCCCGCTGGGAACGGGTGGCCTTCTACGAGCTGCTGTGCAACGCGGCCCGGTTCCCGGCGGGCGCGGAGTTCGCCCGTGAATCGATCGAGGGCTACAGCAGGCTGGTGGCGCACGTGTTCCGGCAGTCCGGCCAGCCGGCCACCACCGAGCTGGTGCGCGGCGTGTTCACCCTGGAGATCGGGCGCGGGCTGCTCGGGCTGATCGACCCGCAGTTCAGCGACCTGGACTGGGCGGGAACCAACTTCCGCGCCCTGGTCGCCGGATATCACCTGCTCGCCGAGGATCCGGAGCGCGTGGAGGAACTGATGCGCCGGGAACTCAGGTGACAAAGCCGCCGGTCACGACACCAGCCCGTTGGTGAACGCGTAGCGCACCGCCTTCGCCCGGTCCGTCGCCCCGATCTTGGCGAAGATCCGGTTGATGTGGCTTTTCACGGTCGCCTCGCTGATCACCAGTTCCGCCGCGATCTCCCGGTTGGCCATGCCTCCGGCGATCAGCCGCAGCACGGCGCACTCACGTTCGGAGAGCTCGGCGAGGCTGGGATCGGGCCTGCGTTCCGGTTCGGCGAGCAGTCCCCGCTGCAGTTCGGCGTCCAGCACCGACTGGCCCGCCGCGGCGGCCTCGATGGCGCGCGCGATATCGGCCCGGCCCGCGTCCTTGGTGAGAAAACCGATCGCCCCGGCCCGCAGTGCCCCGCGCACCGCCTCGTCCTCGGCGTAGGTGGTGAGCACGACGACCCGGGTACCCGGATGGTGCTCGCGGATCCGCGCGGTCGCGGTGATCCCGTCGCAGCCGGGCATCCGCAGGTCCATGAGCACCACATCGGGTTCGGTGCGCGCGACCAGGTCGAGCGCGCCTTCCCCGTCCTGGGCGGAGCCGACCACCTCGATACCGGTGAGCGTGTCGAGCAGGATCACCAGCCCCTCGCGCACCGCGGTCTGGTCATCGGCGACGATCACCCGCAACGTCCGCTCAGTCATGCGGCACCCGTACCCGCACGGTCCACCCCGTTTCCTCGGCCCCCGCGGTGACCGTACCGCCGATGCGTTCGGCGCGCTCCCGCATCCCGATCAGCCCGAAACCCTTCCCGGGCTCGGCCGCGGTACCGAGTTCGTTGTGCACCCGCAGGCACAGTTCGCCTTCCGTAGAGCTCAGCGCCATGTGCAGCGGGGCACCCCCGGAATGCTTGCCCGCATTGGTCACCGCCTCGGTGGCGATCCGGCCGAGCGCGAGGGTGACCTCGGGACGCAGCTCGGGCATGGTCTCGGGCAGCTCGAGGTGCGCGGTCCCCTGGTAGCCCTCGGCGAGCCCGGTCAGCACCCCGCGCAGCGCGCCGGGATCCCCGCGCAGCGCCCCGACCGCGCGCCTGGTCTCGGTGAGCCCCTCGGCAGCCAGTCCACGGGCCCGGCGCACGCAGTCGAGCGCGCGTCCGGTTCCCGGGACATCCTCGAGCAGTGCGTCCGCCGCCTCGAGCTGCACGCTGACCGCGCCGATCGAGTGGGCGAGCACATCGTGCATCTCCCTGGCGATCCGTGCCCGTTCCTCGGCCGCGGCCGCCTGCGCCTCGCGTTCCCGCGCCACCTGCGTCTCGGCCAGCAGCAGCTCCGCCTGTTCGAGGCGTTCCTGCCGCTGGCGCCGGGTCACCCCGGCCAGATAGGACCCGGCCGCGGGCAGGATCCACACCAGCCCGATGATCGGTCCGACGAGCAGCCCGTAGAGCAGGCCGACGGCGATCCCGGCGGCGATGGTGATCCCCAGCGCGTACGGTTCGCCCACCGTGGTCGCGGTGGACAGCAGCGCGATGCACACCAGGATCAGGCCCAGCGCGGTCTGCATCGTCCCCGGGACGATCAGCAACCCGCCCGTCACGAACACCGCGTCCAGCACGATCTGCGGTTTCAGCCGGTCGGCCGCGAGCAGGGCGGTGCCGCCCCAGCCGATGACGGTGAGCACGAATCCGGCCAGGGTCAGCGCGTGCACGCCGTGCAGCCCGAAGCCCGGTTCGAAGCCGAGCGCGAACCCGATGGCGCCGAGTACCGCGAGGCGGACGGTGAGAACAGCGGCATTCACCCGCACAGTGTCCTACGCCCGCACCGGGCTCGCCGCGATCACCAGTCCCCTGGCGCGCGCCCTCGGGAACACGACCAGTGCCTCCCCGCCGAAGGTGAGCGCGAGCAGCAGGAACATCAGATGGGTTCCGCCTGCCACCGAGGCACCGAAGACGTTCGCGAGCACCACCATGCCCACCCGCAGCGGGATCAGGGCGAGCCACACGCACACGGTCACCCAGGTGTAGCGCATCCAGGCTCGGCCCTCCTGCTCGTAGAGGCGGCTCAGCACGCCGCGCAGCACCCCGGCCCCGAGGCTCACCACCGCGAACGCGAGCGCCAGCAGCCAGTCCAGGCGGCTCATCACGTGCAGGTCCCCCGATATCTGCTGCACCCCGACCACCAGCAGGACCAGTGGAACGATCAGCAGCCTGCGGGCCGAGACCGGCACCCCGCGCGTCCGGCGCACGATCATCAGCACCACGAGGGCCACGACCACGAGGCCCAGAACGATGTCCAACAGTTCGCTGTTCATGCTACGAACGGTAGTTTTCACGACCCTCGGTACACATCGAACGACGGGTCCAACCTCGGTTCCACCCCTGGGTGCACCCGGACGAGAACGTGCCGCGAAATACATGCGTGCATGCACGCATGTAAGATACGATCTCCCCATGACGCATTACTTCGTGACCGGAGCGACCGGATTCCTCGGCAGGCGGCTCGTGCGCAGGCTGCTCGAACGCCCGGACTGCGAGCGCGTCTCGGTGCTGGTGCGCGAGTCCTCGAAGACCCGCCTCGACCGGCTCACCGAGGACTGGCCGCATCCGGAGCGGGTGGTCTCGGTGCTCGGCGATCTGGGCGCGGACGGGCTCGGCGTGGACCCGGCAACGCTGCCCAGCGCCCCGGATCACGTGGTGCACCTCGGCGCGATCTACGACCTGACCGCGGACGAGGCCGCGAACGAGCAGGCGAACGTCGCCGGGACCGCGAACGCGCTCGCCTTCGCGCGCGATGCGAACGCTGGGCTGTTCCACCATGTCTCCTCGATCGCGGTGGCCGGAGACCACAATGGACGGTTCACCGAGTCCGATTTCGATCTGGGCCAGCGGTTCCCGACGCCGTACCACGCGACGAAGTTCGCCGCGGAACGCCTCGTGCGCCGCCAGGACGCGGTGCCTTTCCGGGTGTACCGGCCCTCCGCGGTCGTCGGGGACTCGGTCACCGGCGAAATGGACAAGATCGACGGCCCGTACTACTTCCTGCCCGCACTGCGCAGGCTCGCGAGCCTGCCCTCCTGGTTGCCGCTCGCCTCCCCGGAACTGGGCAAGACCAACGTGGTTCCGGTGGACTACGTGGTGGATGCGATGGCCTATCTCATGCACCGCGAGGCACCGTCCGGGGCGACCTATCACCTCGCCTCCCCGCGTTCGCAGAGCCTGAACGAGATCGCGAGCGTGTTCAGCGCCGCGGCGGGCGGACCGCGCATCCGGGCCCGGGTGCCGATCGACATCTCCGGGCGGATGCGCAAGCTCGGCCGCGCGCTCAACGCGAACGAGAAACCCCGGCCCGTCAAGAAATCCCTCACCGGCGCGCTCACCGAGATCGGGATCCCGCCGCAGCTGCTCCCCGCGCTCAACGCCCCCGTGGATTTCGACACGGCGCAGACCGAGCACGCGCTGACCGGCAGCGGACTGGAGTGCCCTGCCTTCGCCGACTACGCCCCGGTCCTCTACCGGCACTGGGCGGCCGAACTCGATCCGGATCGCGCGCGCAGGCAACGGATGAACGCGCGGACCGTGCTCGTCACCGGCGCTTCCTCGGGTATCGGGCGAGCCACCGCGCTGCAACTGGCCGAGCGCGGGGCGAACGTGGTGCTCGTGGCCCGGCGCGCGGAGGAACTGGACGCCGTGCGCGACCAGATCCGTGCCGCGGGCGGGAAAGCGGCCAGCTATCCCTGCGATCTCACCGATGACGAGGCCGTGGACGCGCTCGTCAAACAGGTGCTCGCCGAGCAGGGCACGGTGGACATGCTGGTGAACAACGCGGGCCGGTCCATCCGCCGCCCGGTCGCCGCGTCCACCGAACGGATGCACGACTACGAGCGAACCATGGCGCTGAACTACTTCGCCCCGCTGCGGCTTTCCCTCGCGCTGATCCCGAGCATGGCCGCGCAACGGTTCGGGCACATCGTGAACGTCACCACCCAGGGCATTCAGGTGCACGCGCCGCGATTCTCCGCCTACCTCGCCTCCAAGGCCGCGCTCGACGAGTTCGGCGCGGTGGCCGGACGCGAGCTGCTCGCCGAGGGAGTCACGTTCAGCTCGGTACGGGTGCCGCTGGTGCGCACGCAGATGAGCAAACCAGGGGCCAGCGCGTACCGGATGCTGCCCAGCATGGCCCCCGAGCAGGCCGCCGCGCTGGTCGTACGCGCGCTCACCCACCGGGCGCCCGCGGTGAACACCGCCTTCGGCAGCCTCGCCGGTCTCGCCGACACCCTGATGCCGCGGATGGGCAGGCTCGCCACGCATCTCGCCGAATTCCAGGCCCGCCCGGAGACCGCGCCGGACAGCATGCATCTGCATCCGCGCCGTCATCCGCTCGTCGCCGTGGTCAGCACCGCGACCCGGCTCGCCTGGCGACCGCGCCCCAAGGGTTGACCTCAACTTAGCTTGAGGTTGCATGCTCGGGGTATGACAACGAAAAGCAACTTCGAAGCGGCTTACGAGAACGGCACCGCCGGCTGGGTCATCGACCAGCCCCAGCCCGCCGTGCTGGAACTCGATCGCGCCGGACTCATCCGCGGCGCCGTGCTCGAGCCCGGTGCGGGAACCGGAGAGCACACGATCGCGCTCACCGAACGCGGTCACGACATCCTCGGTATCGACTTCGCCGATTCCGCCATCACCCGCGCCCGGGAAAACGCCGCCGCGCACGGGGTTCCGGCCCGGTTCGAGGTCGCCGACGCGCTCGCGCTCACCGGCCCCGCACGGTACGAGACCGTGCTCGACAGCGCCCTGTTCCATGTCTTCGACGGCGAGAGCGGGCGCGCCTACGCCGAGGCGCTGCATCGCGTCTGCCTGCCGGGCGCGCTCGTGCACATCCTCGCCCTCGCCGAGGCCGAACCCAGGGTGGGGCCGCAGATCAGCCAGGGCACCATCCGGGCGGCATTCGGGGCGGACTGGAAGATCGAGTCCATCGAGCAGAGTTCCTATCGTGTCTCGGTGAGCGAGAAACACTGGGCGGAAACCGGTTTGCCGGTCGGAATCCTGGACCGGCCGGCCTGGCTCGCCTGCATCCGTCACCTGGGCTGATCCACGCGCCCACCCGGAACGGGGGATGCGCTTGGTCCCTTTCTCGCATCCCTGTTCCGTCGCGTGGAACCCGGGCTCGCGTTCCGCGGGGCATTCTCCTTACGGTTGGGCGTCCTCGGTATGGAAAACCGAACGGAATTCATATCGAAACACCATCTCGTTTTTCGCTCGATCCATGCCGTGTTTTTCGCGCGAAGACGCCCATTCTCGGGAGAGGAGACAGGATGCCGGAAACGGGCGAGCCGGACTCGGCGCCGTTGCTGCGCCTGGCACTGGGATTCGGCGGGTTCAAGACGATGGCGGCCGCGCTCGACCTCGGCCTCTTCCAGCTGCTCGCCGAGCGGCCGGACCAGACCCGCGAGGAGATCGCGGTGGAGCTCGAACTCGCGGAACGCCCCGCCGATGTGCTGCTTTCCACCTGTGTCTCGCTCGAACTGCTCCTCAAGAACGGCGAACTGTACCGCTGCTCGGATATCGCCGCGGAATTCCTCACCGCGGGGAAACCACGCTACTCCGGCGGCCTGATCCGGTTTTTCGATCGCCGGAGCTATCCGGAATGGCAGCACGTCGGGACCGCGCTGCGCGAGAACCGTCCGACCACAATGGACACCGAACACCGGAACGGCAGGCGCACGGTCGAGGACGAACAGCGGATCGCCCTGTTCTGGGAGGCGATGCGGGCGATGTCCGGCTCGGTCGGCCGGGTGCTCACCGAACTCGTGGACCTCGCCGAACACCACAAGGTGCTCGACCTCGGTGGCGGTTCCGGATCGTGCGCGATCGAACTGTGCCGCGGCCACCCGCAGCTGAGCGCGACCGTGTTCGAGCTGCCGCACATCTGTCCGGTCGCCGCGAACCAGATCCGCGCGGCCGGGCTCACCGGCACGATCGACACCCTCAGCGGGGACTTCCACGCCGATCCCGGACTGCCCACCGGTTACGACGTCATGCTGCTCAGCAACATCCTGCACGACTGGGACGAGGGCAGGGACCGGGAACTACTGCGCAAATGCCTCGCCGTGCTGCCGAGCGGCGGGCTGGTGATCATCAGCGAGATGCTGCTCAACCCGGAACGCACCGGGCCGCCCGAGGCCATGTTGCTGAGCATGCAGCGACTCATCGAAACCGAGCAGGGGCGCAACTATTCCGAGAGCGAGTACGCGGAATGGCTGGCGGACACCGGATTCACCGATATCGAGGTAATCCGCTTCACCGCCCTGGGGGCCAACGGAGCGGTGCTCGGCCGGGTGCCCTGACGATCCCTTCTTCAGCGGCGCAACCGCTCACTACCAAGCTGGCAGCTCGCACCGCGGCGGGTTCCGCCACCCGCGCCGCTACGCAAGCTGGATAAGGAAACTCCTTACACGAAGGTCATGCCGTCGAGTTTCCAGCTGCCGTCCTGACGGACGAGAGTCACCTGGGTGCGCCAGGGTTGCACGACCGGCTCCTTGTGCTGGGCGTTGGTGACGGTCTGGTTGGAGAGGAACACCAGATCGGCCTTGTCGCCCTGCACCCTGGTCACCCCGGAGGCCACGATGTCCATTGTGGACTTCGCCTTGAGCTCCTGCACCTTGCCGCGCAACTGGTTGACCAGGTTCTTGTACTGCGGCCGGAATCCGTCACTGGCGTCCGCGGTCACCGCCTCGATGTTCTTGTTGATGTCCTGGTAGTCGAAGTCGCCGAGGCTTTTCATGATCCGGTTGCCCGCCTGCAGTGCCTCGGTGCGATCGGATTCGGCGGAGTTGGCCTGGAAGTAGCCGACCGCGAAGAACACCGCGGCGGCGAGCACCACCAGAAAGGCCGCCCCCGGCACGAGAACCTTGGCGCGCAACCAGGACGCGGCGCGCTTCGGTTCCGTACTGGCGGGTTCCGTACTGGCGAGTTCCGTACCGGCGGGTTCCGTCTCGGCGGTCTCGGGCTCGGCGGGCTCGGCTTCAGCGACCCCGGGGGCCGGTGCCTCAGCGGTCCCGGGTTCCGGTGCTTCAGCGGTCCCGGGTTCCGGTGTCTCAGCGGTCCCGGGTTCCGGTGCTTCGGCAGCCTCGGTTTCGGTGTCCTCGATCTCGTCGGGCTCGGTCGCGGAATCCTCGGTCGCCGCGGCCTCGGCGGTGTCGTCCTCGACCCACCTGCGCTCGATCGCATCGGTGTCTTTGTCGTTCACGGTCGTCTCGCTCATCGTCGAATCCCTACTGTGTTCCTTGCATCATGACAGCGCTCCAGGACTGCGGTCCGGTCACCGGTGGCTTGCCGTCACCCAGCTTCAGTTTCGAACCGTCCTGCCTCGTCGCGATCCGCGTCTTCGGATCGTAGGTACCGATCTCGGGATTCGTCGGGGATCGCGGCGCGTTCACCGAGCCACGTTGCTGCAGGTACTGCTTGTCTCCCGGGCAGTTCCAGTTGGCCTCGACCGGCCGGGAACCGGTCTGCTGCGGGGTGCGCCGCTGGGTACCGTAGTAGCACACCGGACCGGGCGCCCCGGTGAGGTCGACCGCGGCATCGGTGACCCCGGGATGCTGCGGGCTCGGGAAGAACACACTGGAGAAGTCGTTGATGCCCTTCGGCCCGTCGGTCAGGGATCCGGCCACGGTCGGCAGGTTCAGCGAGAGCACCTGGGTGACATTGGCCAGGTTGGACACGATCAGCGCGATGGAGCGCTGATTGCGGTTCAGGATCGGCATGATCCGCCTGATCATCGCGTTCCCGTCGGTGAGCAGTGTGCCCGCTTTCGGGGTGAGCCCCAACATATCGTCGGTCATCCCGCGCACTTTCTTGGCGAGCGCGGGCAGCTGGTCGACGAGTCCCTGATTCTTCTGGATGGTCGCGGTTCCCCGGTTGGTCAGGTCGATCAGCTGCGGGGTGATCTGCTCGGTGGTCCCCATCAGTTGTTCGGAGTTCTGCAGCAGGGTGTGCAGCTGTGGTTCCATCCCGGACAGTGCGTCCTGCGCCTCGTCTCCCACCTTCGCCAGGTCCTTGGTGTCGATGGTGGCGAGCAGATCGGTGCCGTTCTTGAGGAATCGGTCGAACGGGACGGGGAGCTTGGTGTCCCTGGCCGGGATCGCGTCCCCATCAGCGAGGTAGGGCCCGGAATCGGTGCGCGGCTGCAGGTCCACGTGTTCGATCGCGATCGGCACATCCATGCTCACCGCGGCCTTGGTGTCCTTGGGGACCCGGTAACCGGACTTGATCGCCAGCTCGAGGGTGATGCCCCTGCCACCGGGATCGATGGTGACCGAGTCGACCGAGCCGATCGGGGTGCCGCGATAGGTCACCTGGGAGTTCTGCACGATTCCCCCGGTTTCCGGCAGGTGCATGCTCACCCGGTAGGTGCCCGAGAGCGCGTCCCGCCCCACGGTCTGGGCGACCACCAGGCCCGCGGCGAGGAAACCGACGACGATGAAGGCGATCAACCGGATGATCGGCATTCGCTGCTTCATTTCCCCACCGCCTTCTGCATCAGCTTGCCCGGGCCGCCGGTCTGCGGTCCCTTGTCCGGACGGTTGAGGCCGTTGGCCACCTGGCCGACGAGCTTGCCGATCAGCGGCGGCAGATCCACCCGCATATTCACGGTCAGGTAATCACCGGGAACCCCGGCGGTGAGGTTCGGGCCGACCTTGGAAATGCCCTTGGTGATGGTGCCGACCTGATCGCTGATCTTGGCCAGGCTGGACAGCGGGGCCTGGAATTTGTCGATGAATTCGACGATGTCGCGCTTGTTCTTCCCGACGACCCCTTCCACGGTCGCGGAAAGGTCGCCCACCTTGCCGATCAGTGAGTTCAGCTGGTCCTTCTGGGCGAGGATCGCCTTGATCCCGGGTTCGGTCTGGGTCAGGGCCCGGTCCAGCACCGCCTTGTTCTCGTTCGCGTAGCCGGTCAGCTGGTTCAGATTGTGCAGGGTCTTGTCGATGTTCCCGCTCTGTGAGTCCAAAGTGGACAACACGGTGTGCACCCTGGACAGCAGTTCGCGGATCTCGCCCTCGCGCCCGCCGACGATGGTGTTGGTCTCCCGCACAAGGGTCTTCACCTGGGCGATACCGCTGCCGCGCAGCAGGGTGCCGAGCGAGGCGAGCAGCTGCTCCGGATCCGGGCCACGGGAGGTGTCGGCGAGCGGGATGACATCCCCGCCGCGCAGTGGTGCCGCGCCGGTTCCCTGTGGGGGCAGCAGTTTCACGTACTCCTCGCCGAGCGGGGAGGGCAACTGCAACCGCGCCCCGGTGCCCTTGGGCAGGACGACACCGTTGTTGATGTTCGCGGTGATCCGCGCGACGTAGTCGTGCACGGTGACCTCGGCGACCCGGCCCACATCCGATTGCCCCACCCTGACCAGGCCGCCGACCGGCAGCTGCGCGGCATCGCTGACCTCGATGGTGATCGGATAGGTTTCCGCTGCGGAACCGGTGCCCATCGGGAAGTTCTGGAAGCTGAGCCCGCAACCGCTCAGCGCGAGGACGAGCAGCGCGCCGAGAACGAGAACGGTGAACCGGCGCATCATTTCGCACCCCGCGCCGGATCGAGGAACGCGAGCGGATCCCATTGCGGTGGCGGCGGACCCGGAATCGGGTTCACGATTCCCGCCCCGCTGCACAGCGGATTGGGCAGCGTCTTGCACAGTTCCTGAGTGGAGGCGAACTGCCGCAGATTTGTCGACACATCGATGCGCAGCCGGGCGCGCTTGTCCTTGATCGTCCGGGACAGGTTCTGCATCGCCAGCGGAAGGTATTTGATCCCGTCCACGATCTGGTAACGCAGATCCGAAAGAGTCTGCGTGGTGTCGGCGAAGCTCTTCACGGTCCCGTCGATACGGTTGCCGTACTTGTTGAGCAGATCCGAGGCCTGCCGCATCAGTCCGGTCAGCTTGCCGATGGTGTCGGTGATGATCTGCTGGTGTGACTGGTATTCCCCGGTGATCGCGTTGACCGTGCCGGAAAGGGAATCGATCGAGGACTGGTTCTCGTCCACCACGCTGACCAGTTGCTGCAGGCTGCTCAGCATGCGCTTGGCGTCCGGAGTGCCGGAGACGACCAGCGAGCTCGCGCTGCCGATGCTCTTGATCGCCTCGTTGACCTTCTTTCCGTTGCCGTCGAAGGCTTTCGCTGTATCCTTGAGCCCGCCGCCGAGCAGCCCCTGCGGATTGTCCTTGCTCGGTCCGAATGCCTTGGCGAGCGTGTCCAGGGTGTCCACGAGTTTGTCCCAGGGAACCGGGGCGTGGGTGCGCTCGACCGGGATGTGCGCCCCGTCGCGCAACAATGGTCCGCCGTGATAGGTCGGGGTGAGTTCGAGGTACTGGTCGCTGATCACGTCCGGATTCATCACATAGGCCTGTGCGTTCGCCGGGATCTTCGTGCTGCTCGGCACGGTGAACGTGACCGTGGCGGTTTTCCCGTGCGGCACGACGGACTCCACCTTGCCGATGGGCAGCCCGAGCTGGGTGACCTTGTTCCCGGCGAACAGGCTCGCGGTGGCGGTGAACTCCGCGCGCACGGTCAGGTGCGCGCTCGGCCGCAGGAAGGCGAACCAGCCGGCGAGCGCGACGAGGACCAGCACCACACCCAGGACGAGGAGTTTGCGCCAACTCTGCATCACTGACACCCCTTGACCAGGCCGAGCACGCAGTCGATGTTGTCCGGAAGCAGGATCCCGGGGACCGCGAAGTCGATCCACGGCCCGTTTCCGGTGGCGTTGGCCAGGTTCTTCGAGCCGTCGTGCAGGTTCTTCAGCGCCTCGCCGAGCAGCGACTGGTGCTTCTTCAGGCCGTCGGCGAGCGTGACCAGGTTGGTGAGCAGTGGATCGACCTTGGCCTCGTTGTCCTTGATGAGCTGGCTGACCTGGCCGATGAGTTTGTTCGTGACGGTGAGCAGGGTGGAGATCGCGTCCCGCTGCTGCACGAGGTACTCGGCGACCACCTTCGCGTTGCCGAGCAGTTCCTTGAGGTTCTTGCGCTGACCGACCAGCACATCGGTCACGGATTTGGCTCCACGCAACAGTTTCTGGAACTGGTCGTTGCGTTCGGCTACCATTTTGCTGACCCCGGTGACGCCGTTCAACGTGTCCCCGATCAGTTTCGGATCGGTCGGCAGATTGCCGCGCAGCGTGGTGATCGCGTCCTGCATCGCCTTGATGTCCAGGTTTCCCGCGGTACTCGATGCGGACCGGGCCAGCGAGCCGACGTCGAAGGGCACCGAGGTCCTGCTGGTAGGAATGGTGTCCCCGGACCGCATCGGAGTGTTCCCGGCCGGGCGCACCGCGATGTAGCGGCGGCCGAGCACGGTCTGGATCTTGATCTCCGCGGTGGTGCGGGTACCCAGCTGCTGATCGCGATCGAGCCGGAAACGCGCCGCGACGTGATCGCCCTCGATCTCCAGATCGGTCACCCGCCCGGAGGGCACCCCGGCCACGTACACCTGGGAACCGTTCTGCAGCCCCGATGCGTTCACGAAATCGGCGGTGTACTCGCGGGTGTTCGCGTTGAACGTCACCTTCGGCACGAACACCGCGGCGAGCAGCGCGGCCGCGATCAGCAGCACCCCGATGGAACCGGCGCGCAACGGATTGATCGAGCTGAGGTTCATCGGCACACCCCGCTGTGGATATTGGGCGGCAGGGCGGTGTCGATCGGGCCGAGCTTGAGGTTCACGCTGCACAGATAGACGTTCGCCCAGCTGCCGTAGGAGGTCAGGTTGCCGAGCTTGGCGAATCCCTTGCTTGCCGAGTCGAAGGCTCGCACCAGTTCCGGTCCGTGCTGGGAGAGCTGACCGGAAACCTGGTTGAGCAGCTTCAGGTTGTTGGTCAGTTTCGCCCCGGACTGTTCGGTGACCCCGGCGAGGGTGTTCGCCATCTGGGTGGTGGAGTCGAGTACATCGCTGATCTGCCCGCGTTCGTCCACGGCGAGCTGCATGAGTTTGTCGAGCGCGGAAACCAGCGAGGTGAACTGCTGCTTTTTGCCCAGCATGGAGCCGATCACCGAGTTCAGGTTGTCTAGCAGCTGCCCGATGAGCGGGTCGTCCTTGGTGATCTTCGAGGTGAGTGAGACCACGGTGTTCAGCACCTGTTCGATCGGTTCCTTCTCGCCCTGGAAAACCCGGACGAGAGAGCGTGCCAACTGGTTGGCCTGTTCGGGTTCGAGCGAGTCGAACAGCGGGCGGAATCCGTTGAGCAGGGTGGTCAGATCGACCGCGGGTGTGGTGCGGGACAACGGAATCACCGAACCGGGGTCCAGGCGCTGACCGAGCGAGACACCCCGCCCGACGGCCAGATACCGGCTGCCGAGCAGATCGGCGTAGCGCACCGCGACCGTGCTGTCCGGGCTGACCTTCTGCTTCGTGGCCACCTCGAAATCCACCTGCGCGACGCCGTCGTGCTGACTGACCCCGGTGACCCTGCCGACCCGGACCCCGGCCATGCGCACATCGCTTCCCGGGGTGACGCCTTCGGCATCGGTGAACCGGGCGCTGTAGTGATAAGTGGGATCGGCCATCGGTTGCACGAGCGTGTTCACCATGAGCACCGTGCTCAGCGAGGTCACCAGGAGGAAGACGCCGAGCTTGATGAGCACGCCGATGTCCTTCATTGGGTCACCACCGTGGATCCGCGCAGCGCGGTGCCGAGGTAGGTCTGCAGGATGCCGTCCATGGATTTCGGTGGCTGCTGAGCCGAACCGGTGATCCGCGGGAGCAGCGAACGCAGTTTCGCGGCCTCATCTTGCGGGGTCTCGGTCTGCGGGGTTTCGGTGCGTTGCTGCCCGCCGCCGAGCTGGTCGTCGCCCGGCGGGCGGCTCTGCTCGCCCTGCAACGGGAGGTCGGGCGGGGCGGGAACCGAGCAGTTCGGCCCGTCCAGCCCTGGATAGCGCGGGCAGTCCTTGGAGGTGTACGGCTTCGAGTTGTACAGATCGACCCGGTTGGCGTGGATGGTGGTCTTGTTGCTCACCCCGTCGGTGGAGTTGCCGAGATTGGCCAGCGCCTTGAACATGTCCGGCAGGCCCTCCGGATAGGTCGCGAAGGTGGAACCGACCGGATTTCCGGTGTGCAGCAACCGGATGATGTTGTCCTTGTTCTGCGCGAGCAGACCGGTGCCCTGGTCCGCCGCGGCGCCGCCACCGGCGAGCAGTGCGGCGATATCGCCCTGCCGGTGCGCCACGAACTGGGACAGGTCCACGGCATTGCGCAGTACCCCGTAGGCGTCGGGGGCGGCCTGCCGGAGTTTGCCGGACATGTTCGCGAAGGCTTCCACCGTCGGTTTGATCTTGCCGGTGAGTGGCATGAGTTTGCCCGAGGCGTTGTAGGCGCGGTCGATCAGTGAGCCGATTTCGTTGCCTTTGCCGTCGAGCAGGGTGGACAGTGCGGTGAGTACTTGGTTGATCTGCGCGGGCCGTAATCCGGTGATGAGGTTGTAGGCCTTTTCGTAGGAGTCGTAGAGGTCCACGGTCTGCTTGGAGCGGTCCGCGGCGATGCGGGCGCCCGCGGTGAGGGTGCTGGCGGCTCGTGGCCCGGCGTCGATGAGGTCGAGGAACTGGTCGCCGAACACGGTGCGGGGCAGGATGCGGACCTGGACCGAGGACGGGATCCGGTGCAGCTGTTCGGGTTGGATGCGCATTTCGATCCGGGATGTGGTGCGCCCGGTGGCCAGGGGCACCACGGTTTTGAGTTTGCCGACGACCACGCCGCGGTATTGCACGGGTGCGTTGACCGCGAGCGGGCTCCCGGAAACCTCCACCACCGAACTGATCACCGGAAGCGTGGTCAGCCCGCCCATACTGGCCAGCACCGCGAACACCCCGCCGACCAGCAGCACCACCCCGACCGCGAGCCCGCGCAGCGCCCGCACCCGCCGGGAGACCTGCCGCTTCGAGACGTCCATCAGCTGCCCACCCCGATTCCGGGCAGTTTGGGTGGGATGCCGTAGAACGCGAAGGCGAGGATCATGTCCAGGATGACGAGGGTGACCAGGCTGGTGCGCAGTGCGCGTCCCGCGGCGCGGCCGACTCCTTCAGGTCCGCCGTGCGCGGTGTAGCCGTAGTAGCAGTGCACCAGGGTCACGATGACCGCGAAGATCAACGCTTTGGCCACCGAGATGACCACGTCTTCCGGGGTGAGCATGAGCTGGAAGAAGTAGTCGTAGGTGCCCGAGGACTGTCCACCCAGGACCACGATGGACAGATACGTGGCCAGATAGGAGGCGAACAGGCCAAGCAGGTACAGCGGCAGCACCGAGATCAGCGCGGCGAGCATCCGGGTGGTGACCAGGAACGGCAGGGAGCGCACCGCCATGCTCTCCAGCGCGTCGACTTCTTCCGAGATCCGCATCGCGCCCAGCTGCGCGGTGAACCCGGTCCCCACCTTCGCGGCGAGCGCGATGCTGGCCACCAGCGGGGCGAGCTCACGGGTGTTGATCACCGAACCGAGCAACCCGGTCAGCGGGGTCAGCCCGATCAGCCCGAGCCCCCGCTGGCCTTCCAAACCCAGCTGCGCACTGGTGATGAAGGCCATCCCGAACACCACGCCGACCGTGCCGCCCGCCGCGATCATGCTCGCGGTACCGAAACTGATCTGCCCGATCAGCACCACGACCTGCTGCCAGTAGGAGCGGATCGCCTTGGGCACCGCGCCGAGGCTGCGCAGATAGAACACGAACTGATCGCCGAGCTCGGCGAGCGCGTCCACGAACCGCCGACCCTGCAACACCACGACCCGGCGCATGGGAAGTGCCATCTAGTACTCCCCCTTCCCCGGGATCAGTACCGGGTACAGCTCGGAGAGCACCACATTGATGACGAAGACCATGGTGAACGCGAGCACCACCGTCTCGTTCACCGCCTCCCCCACCCCACCCGGGCCACCCCGAGCGGTCAACCCCTTGTACGAAGCGATGATCGACGCCGCGACCGCGAACCCCGCCGCCTTGAACGCCGCCACGAAAAAATCCGCGGGCTGACTGAACTGAGTCAGCGTCTGCAGGAACCCGCCCGAAGAATTACCGAGCACGATCGTCTGCACGAACATGCTGGACCCGACCCCGACCACCATCACCAGGCTGTCCAGCAACACGGTCACCACGACCGCCGCGAGCACCCTCGGCACCACCAACCGATCGATACTCGGGATCCCCATCACCTCGAGCGCATCCACCTCCTCCCGGATCTTGCGCGCACCCAGATCCGCACAAATCGCCGAACCCCCCACCCCCGCGATCATCAACGCACAGATCAACGGCGCCACCTGACCGACGATCACGAACCCGACCACCGCACCCGTATAGTTCTGCGCACCCAACTGCCCGGCAAGCGAACCAACCAGGACCGCGATCAACACCCCGAGCGGGATCGTGACCAGCAGGGTGGGCAGCAGCGTCACCGAGGCCAGGAACCAGGTCTGCTGATAGGTCTCGCGCACGTTCAGCCTGCGGCCCGCGAGGACCTTCACCGCCGAGGCGCCGGTCACCACGGCGAACCCGACCATCGAGCCGATCTGCCAGACCGTTCTGGCGAGCGGCCCACGCTCGAGCGGGTGCACATCCAGCATGCGCCGCGACCTCCCGCCTGGTGAGTAGCGTCTCTATGACCGGGACCACAAGGTGTGCGAGAAGATACCTGCACGAGTGCATGAATGTCTAGGAGCTTGGCTGCTGACGTGGTTGTGTCTAAGGTGTCTCGTACCGTCAAACGAGCTGGCCGCGAGGAGGTTACTTCGCCCAGCACAGGGCGCACGAGCGCAGCGAAACTTACCGGCAGTGGTGATGGTAGATTTGCTATACGCCCCGGAGGAGGAGGTGTCGGGCTTGTCGAAACTCGCCCAGCAGCGGCCGCGCCGCACCCAGGCGGAGCGGCGCGCGGAGACCCGCCGCAAGCTGCTCGACGCCACGATCGACTGCCTCGTCGAGTACGGCTACGCGGGGATGACCACCGCGAAGGTCGTCGAACGCGCCGGGGTGACCAGGGGCGCGCAGGCACACTACTTCCAGACCAAGGCCAGCCTGGTCGTCGCCGCGATCCGGCACCTGGCCATGCGCCGCGCCGAGGAGGCCTTCGAGCGGATGGCCACCATCCGCAAGACCAACGATCCGCTGGACGCCGCGCTCGAACTGCTCTGGGAGACGCACAACGGCCCGGTCTTCATCGCCACCACCGAACTCTGGCTCGCCGCGCGCACCGATCCCGAACTGAGCGAGCAGATGAACGTGGTCGAGCCCATGGCGACCAGCGCGATCCTGAGCTTCACCCAGCGCTTCCCGCTCGGCAAACCCTGGCTGCGCGAGCTGCAGAATTTCCTCTACACCGCGATGGACACGGTGCGCGGACTGATGCTCGGCGGCTTCGGGCTCACCGAGGAGGAACAGCTCGCCCGCTGGCGCAGGGCCAAGGCCGATCTACGCGCGCTCGCCGAGGCCAAGATCGCGGCGAACGGGGTCACCCCCAAGGAGCTCAACGCCATCCTGGAGAACGCGGCCAAGTGAACGCCACTCAGGCGTAGAAGGACAGCACCGCCTCGGCGACCGCGGCCGGGTTCTCCAGGGTCGGGAAATGCGTCTGCCCGGGAATGTGCACCGGATCGAACCACGGGTGCTCGCGGGCGAACTCCTCCTGGAAGGCGCGGTATTCGGTGGAAAGCGGCTGCGAGTAGATGTGCCGTACGCGCAGCCGTCCGGACAGTTCGGCCATCCGGCGCAGTGGATCACCCCAGCGGGCGTAGGACTTCTCGATCTCCCGGCAGGCACGCATCCACATCGGTCCGCCGAACCAGGTCATCTCGCGGTTCACGTGATCGAGCACGTCGAGGCAGTCGGTGCCCTCGGTCCACTCGTCGAACAGGCTCTGCCGCGCGGCCACGTGCGTCTCCGGCTCGCAGCCCTCGCGGATCTGCTTGTGGAATCCGGGAAAGGGCTGCATCAGCCAGTCGATCACCACGGTACGGCCCAGGCTCGACGCGCCGAGGCGCTCGTGCACGTCGATGTTCACCCAGCAACCGTGCGAGGTGGAGAGCAGTCGCACATCCTCGAGGCCAAGGCGGTCGATCAGGACCAGGATGTCCGAGGCCAGATCCTCGGCCGTGAAGTCCCCGCGATCGGTCAGCCGCCCGTCGTGCCCGCGGAAATTGACCCGCAGTACCCGGTAGTGCTCGGCGAGCAGCGGTTCGAGGTGCCGGAACAGCCGGTGATCCTGGGCCCAGCCGTGCAGCATGATCAGCGCGGGTGCGGCCGGGTCACCGGATTCCACGTACTCGATCGGCCAGCCGTCGATGGTGACAGTGTTGAGCATGTTCCTGGGGTCCTTTCCGTCCCGAACGGGACCGGGCCGGGAGCACGGCAGGCACTCCCCGGAAATACGGAACAATGTCGTCGGCCGCGGCCACGGTATGTCGCATTGCTGGCGATCGTCAAGAATTCGTTAATCGCGCCCGCCGATCTGGTCCTCGATGATGCGGACGAGTTCGCCGAGCATGGCCACGACCTCGGGCCTGCGTTCCGGGGCGAACCGCTGCAGCGCATCCCGCTGGAATTCACGCAGCAGCGCGTGTTTTTCCTGCCACAGCCGCGCACCCTGCGTGGTGAGTTCGACGAGGACGACCCGGTCATCGCGCGCGCTCGGCACCCGCCGGACGATCTCCCGGTTCTCCAGCGTGTTGAGCATGCGGGTCACGGTCGGCTGCGCGAGCCCCGCCGACTGGGCGATCTCGCCGACCGGCAGCGGACCGGATTTGGCGACCGATTCGAGCATCGCCACCTGGGACTCGGTCAGGTTCACTCCCGCGCCATCGCGCCCGACGGTGCCCCGCCCGCGTTTGAGCACGCGGTAGATGCCGTTGCAGGCCTCGGCCCATTCGACGGCCATGGCGGGATCGATCGGGTCCTGTCCGGTTTGCTCCGCCACCGTCCGCTCCATCCGGTATCGGCATCCTGACCAGGGGAAACCTTAGCAAACCTGGTACATAGCTTGCTATATAACTCGACCGGTCGTATTCTGCTCGGCGTCGTCCCAGGTCACCCGATGCGACCTGGCGGAGGCGGTGCGCGTGGCCGGCAGGGCCGCCGCCCGGTTCCGGGCCGAATCCGTTCCCCCGTCGCGTCCGGGCGGGGCAGCACCTCCATGGACGACACATGCCCGCACACACCGGCCATGCCGAGATCGCCGGCGGCGGTATCGGCGGCCTCACCGCCGCGGCCGCGCTCGCCCGCCGCGGCTGGTCCGTCCGGCTGCACGAACGCGAGGAATCCTTGCGCGCCTTCGGTTCCGGGATCTACCTGTGGAGCAACGGACTCGCCGTGCTCGCCCAGCTCGGGGTCCTGGAACAAACCGTGGACGGCGCCCACCACGGCGGTTTCATCCAGACCCGCGACCACCGCGACCGGGTGCTCAGCCGGATCCCGATCAACCGGCCCGGCGGCGTCGAGGTGCTCACGGTGCTGCGCGAACGGCTCATCAACGCCCTGCTCGGCGCCGCGCGCACGGCCGGGGTGCGGATCGTGACCGGTTCGGCCGCGGTCCGCGCCGATCCCTCCGGGGTGCTCGAACTCGCCGACGGCACCCGGCATCACGCCGATCTCGTGGTGGCCGCGGACGGCGCCGGTTCCCGGTTGCGCGACGGGCTCGGCCTGCTGCGCGGCAGGCGGGCGCTCGGCCAGCGCTGCGCCCGCTTCCTGATCCCGCGCACCCCGGGACTGGTTCCCGAACAAGACGCCGAGGACTACATCGAATTCCTGTCCGGCAACCGCTTCCTGCTCTACACCCCCAGCAGCGCCACCGATCTGTACATCGCGCTGGTCTGCCCGGAAGACGATGCCGCGGCCATCGGGGATCCGGTACCGCAACAGCCGTGGATCTCCGCGTTCCCGCAGGCGGAACCGCTGCTGCGAGAACTGGGCGCCGCACCACGATGGGACGAGTTCGAATGCCTCGACCTGCGTTCCTGGTCCGCGGGCAGGGTGGCGATCCTCGGCGACGCCGCGCATGCCCAGCCGCCGTATCTGGGGCAGGGCGGTGGCTGCGCGATGCTGGCCGCGGCCGGGCTCGCCCATTCGGTCACCCACGGTGCGGGAACCCTGGAGAACCGGCTCCGCCAGTGGGAAACGCGGGAGCGCCCGCTCATTGCCCGCACCCAGCGGTTCTCCTATCGGGTCGGCCGGCTCAACGACCTCGCCGACCGGCCACGCGCCGCCCTGCTACGGGTACTCGGCCGATCGAGGAGGTTCGCCGATGCGCGGCTGCGTGCCGCACGCGCGATCCCGGCGGGCACCGATCAGATCAGGTAGAGCACCGCGAACACCGCGGCGGTGAGCACCGCGAGCCAGGCGACGGCCCGCGCGGCCTTCGCGCCCCGTTCCCCGAGCACATGGTGCGCGAGCCCGTTCAGCAGCACCGCGACCCCGCACAGCGCGACCACACCCGAGGACCAGACCGGATTCGCGATCACCAGGACGATGCCCATGATCAGCACGATCGCGCCGATCACCACATCCCTTCGCGCCGCGCGTAGGCAGCGGCCCCGGATCGTCGGCGCGACGGCTCGTTCCATGCCGCTCATTAGAACACGATCAAGCCGTCGCCGCGGCAACAAACCGGTTGCCATCCCGTGTCACGATCTCCGCATGGACGAGAACGGATTCCTGGAACGAATCGCCGGGCAACTGGCCGGGCTGCCCCTCGTGGAAGCGGTCACCCTCGGTGGTTCCCGGGCGCAGGGCACCCATCGCCCGGACAGCGACTGGGATCTGGCGATCTACTACCGGGGCGAGTTCGATCCGGAACACCTGCGCGCGCTCGGCTGGCCCGGCGAGGTCTCCGAACTCGGCGGCTGGGGCGGCGGCGTGTTCAACGGCGGCGCCTGGGTGCAACCCGAGGGACGCCAGGTGGATGTGCACTACCGCGATCTCGACGTGGTGGAGCGCGAACTGGGGAAAGCGGAAGCCGGACGGTTCCACATCGAACCGCTGCTGTTCCACCTCGCCGGGATCCCGTCCTATCTGGTCGTCGGCGAGCTCGCGATCAACAAGGTGCTGCGCGGTGAACTTCCGCGACCGGTCTACCCCGAACCGCTGCGGGAGAACGCGCCGAAGGTGTGGTGGGGCAGCGCGGATCTGCTGTTCACCTACGCCCGTTCCAACCACGCACCGTACGGCAGGCTCGCCCAGTGCCTCGGGCTGCTGGCACAGGCGGCGAGCCAGTCCGCGCACGCGGTGCTCGCCGCGCGCGGGGAATGGGTCACCAACGAGAAAACCCTGCTCACCAGGGCCGGACTGAGCGGGATCGACGAGCTGTGCGGCGCCGCGGTTCCGGGAAACCTGACCGAAACCGTGGACGCCGCGCGCGCACTCTGCGCGAAAGCGGCCGGGATCTAGCGCCGGTTGTATTTCGCGAGCGTGTCCAGGAGTTTGTCGTCCGGCAGCTCGTACGCGGTGGCACCACGGAATCCGGTCATCGTGCGCGCGGCGAGCATCGCGTTCAGGATGGCTTCCTCGGTGGCTTCCACGACCGCGTAGAACAGCGGATCGACCGCGGAGTTCGGCAACTGTTCCACGGTGTACGCGCTCGGGGGCCCGTCCAGCGAAGCCGGGATCCGGCCCGCCGCGGCGGTGGAGAACGCGAGCGTGCCGTCCCCGCTGCCGTTCTCCCCGGCGCCGCCGGTGCGCCCGATCCCGAGCGCGGTGCGTTGCGCGAGCCGATCGCACTGCTGCGCGGAAAGCGGCGCATTCGTCGCGACGAGGGTGATGATCGATCCCGCGCCCTGCTGCGCTTCTCCGGGCAGTGGAACGACATCCGCGCCGATGTGCTCGCCGACCGGAACCCCTTGCACGGTCAGCCGCGGGCGTTTGCCGTGATTGGCCTGCACGAGCACCCCGACCGTCCAGCCACCGTCCGCGCCGTCCAGCACCCGCGAGGAGGTGCCGATGCCGCCCTTGAAACCGTGACAGATCATCCCGGTCCCACCACCGACATTGCCCTCGGCGACCGGTCCCGATCGCGCGGAACGGTACGCGGCCCGCGCGTGCGCGGTCGTGACGTGCTGGCCGTCAGTGTCGTTGAGTTTGCCGTCCCAGGTTTCCGCGACCACGGGCAGCGACCAGCTCTGCTTTCCTTCCTCGGCCTGCAGCGCGTAGAGCGCATCGCGCACCACCCTGACGCTGCCGGTGTTGGTGATCCCGACCGGCGAGGACAGCAGCCCCGACTCCCGCAGCCACGCGGTTCCGGTCATCTCCCCGTTGCCGTTGAGCCAGTGGAACCCGGCCGGGATCACGTCCTCGAACGGATTTCCGTTGTGCGGCACCAGCATGGTGACCCCGGTGCGCACCGCCTCGTCCCCCTGTCCGGAGATCAGCGTGGTGTGCCCGACCCGGACCCCGTCCACATCGGTGATCGCGTTGTGCTTCCCGGTTTCCCGTGATCCGACCCGGATCCCCAGTTCCCGCGCCCGTGGGCGGGCCTTCGGCGGCGGTACCTCCTGGGCCGCGTTCGCGGTGGAGCTCACGGCGGCACCGGCCAGACCGGCCGCGGCCCCGGTGAGCATCGTCCTGCGGGTCAGATCCCTGCGCGTCACGTCACTGTGGCGTTGAGTCATGCCGGGAAACCATCCTCGCCCCGGTCACCCCACTCAACGGGCAATGTGCACAGAACACCCGCACAACACGAACATTCTGCCTATACTCAGGCGTCGATCTCCAGGTCGGAGAGCGGAATCGCCTGGCAGCTCAGGCAACTCCCCGGTTCGTTGTCCACAGTGGACAGATGGGCGAACTCGCCGCCACGCACCGTGATCCGGCAGGATTCACAGGCCCCGGTGCGGCATCCGCTCGGCAGCGCGATGCCGGCCGCCTCCGCGGCGTCCAGCAGGGTGCCGGATTCCTTGGTCCAGCGCAGTTCCCGGCCACTGCGGGTGAACCGGACCGTGGCGGGGACGAGCGTTTCCGGGATCTCCACCTCGGTGAAGAACTCCTCGCTGAAGATGTCGAACCGGTCCAGCCCGGCCGCGTGGAACTGCTCGGTGAGCTCGTTCATCATCGCCGCGGGCCCGCACAGGTAGACCACGGGCTTGCGCGCCAGGAACTCCGGTTCGAGCTCGGTGACACCGAACCGGGGATTCCCCGCGCCGGTGTGGTATTCGAGCACCCGCGCCTGTGGCACCCGGGCGGCGAGCTCGCGCAGGCGTTCGGCGATCGGCGCCGCGCCCTCCTCGTTCCTGCGGGTGTAGACCACGCGCACATCCGGTGGCGCGGCGGCCCCGGAGGCCAGCGATTCCAGGTAACCCAGGAACGGTGTCACCCCGATCCCGCCGCCGATGCACAGCACCGGCCGGTCCCCGCCGAACGGCAGGGTGAAGGTGCCCGAAGGTGCCTTGAGTTCGAGGATCTCCGGCGCGGATTCGTGCAGGTGCGCCGACATCCGGCCGCCGATGTGCTTGACCAGGATGCGCAGCGAGCCGGAGTCGTAGGCGTTGGTGAGCGAGTACGCCCGCTGCGTCCCGAGTTCCGGAGCGTGCACCTGGATGTGCTGGCCTGGGCGGAACTGCGGCACGGCACCGCCGTCGACCGGTTGCAGGGTCAGCGAAAGCGCACCCACCTCGGTGCGGACCCGCGCGGTGACCCGGAATTCGCGCCAGCCGGACCAGTTCCCCGCCGAGGTCTGGTCGTCGCGGCGGATATCGCAGGCGGCCGCGCGCAACGGGACCGATCCGCTGACCGGATCCCGGCGACGGTCCGAGAGCGCGGCGTTGATGTTGCTCGTCCGGTCCCCGAGCGCGGCCAGTCCCGGGCTCGCCGCCACCGGCCGATCGTCCCACCAGCCGTGTTCGGCGATGGCCACTCGCTCGTGCAAGTTCTCGTCGAACCGGACCCGCAGCCGCGCCTGTCCGTCCGGGGTGCGCACGATCGCCCAGTCCCCTTCGGCGAGCCCGCGCGCCGCGGCGAGTTCCGGGTGGATCTCCAGCGCGGGATCGGGCGAGCGCCGCCGCAGCGAGGCGAGCCTGCGCAACGAGGAATGCGTGTAGTGACCGTTCTTCGCGGTGGTGAGCACGAACGGGAATTCCGCATCCCCGGGAGCCACCTCGTCCGGCTCGGTGAAAGTGGGCAGCGCGGGCTGGCCGTGTTCACGCAGGATCGTGGCGTACAGCTCCACGCGGCGGGTGCGGGTGGCGAATCCGGTCACCGTCCCGTCCGCGGCCTCGGTGGCGTACTTGCGCTCGTGCTGCTCGATAGGGATCCGCACCCCCTCGGGTTGCGCGCGCAGCTGGTCGACGGTGAGCCCGAGCGGGGCGAGCTGGTGGTTCCAGCCCGCGTCCAGGTCCCCGTCGAAGAACTCCGCGCGCAACCCGAGCCGGTCCGCGAGGCCGAGCACGATCTCGTAGTCCGAACGCGATTCCCCGGCCGGTGGCACCATTCTGGGCCTCAGCTGCACGTGTTCCTCACCCGCGGCACTGTTGTCGAAACCGATCAGCAGGCCCTCGCGTTCCGGGGGCGCGCACACCGGCAACAGGATGTCCGCCGTCGCCGCGGTCGGGTTCACGAACATATCGCACTGCACCTGGAATTCCAGTGCCCGCAAGGCTTCCCGGTTCTCGTCCGCGTCACCCTGGGAGACCACCATGTTCGCGCCGAAACCGATCAGCGCGCGCACCGGGTACGGCTGCCCGGAAAGCGCGGCACGGCGGAAATCCCGCGCGGTCACATTGCCCTGCGCCGGCGGGCCGAGCGGCATCTCGGCCTTGCCGAGGGTTTTCTCCCGCTGCTCCGGCCCGAGGATGGAGAACGGCCCGAGCGGATTCTGCGCGAGTTTGTCGAACCACCGGATACCGCCGCTGCGGTCGTAGTTGCCGAGCAGCGCGTACAGCACGCCCATGGCGCGTTCGGTCTGGGTCGCGTTGGTGTGCTGGCCGACCCCGGTCCAGGTGTAGTAGGTGACCCGTTGATGTTTGGTCAGCAATGCGTAGAAATCCGCGATCTCGGCCGGTTCCAGCCAGGTGATCTCGGCGACCCGGTCCAGGTTCCATTCGCCCGCCTGCTCGGCGAGCAGCTCGAAGACCGGGCGCGCGGTCCGGCCGTCCGGCAGCCGGTACGTGCCGCGCAGGGCCACGTTCCGCGGTTCGGCGAGCGGATAGGCGGTGTCATAGCCGCGCGGGGAATCGGTCGTGGTGTCCCACACCAGGAATTCCCCGTCCGCGCCGAGGAGCTCGCCGTCCTCGTCCACCAGCATCGGCGCGTTGGTCCAGCCGCGCACGAATTCCTCGTCGTAGCCCTCGTGCTGGATCAGCTGGTTGATCACGCCGAGCGCGAGCGCCCCGTCGGTGCCCGGCCGGATCCGCATCCAGGTGTCCGCCTGCTGCCCGCTTCCGGCTCGTTTCGGGTCGATGACCACGACGGTGGCCCCGTCCTTGCGGGCCTCGGCGATCGCGCTCGCCTGCGCCAGCCAGGTGCGCGCCGGATTGTGCCCCCACAGCACGATCAGCTCGGCCTGCCGGTAGTCCGGGGTGCCGATTCCCTTGCCGAAGGTGAAGGCGTGCGCGAAATTCTTGTGCCAGCCGCAGATCTCCGTGGCATAGATGATGTTCGGGCTGCCGTAATAGCGCACCAGGCGGTTGACCCACTCGTGCCCGTCCACCATCGGGGTTCCGCTCGGGGTGGTCACCGCGAACGCGACCGACTCCGGTCCGGATTCCGCGGCGAACGCGGTGAGCCGCCCGGCGATCTCGTCCAGTGCCTCGTCCCAGCCGATCCGCACCCAGCCGGGATCCTCGGCGTCCTTGGGATTGGTGCGCCGCATCGGATGCAGCAGCCGCTCCGGGCTGGCCACCAGCTCCGGCATCGCCCTTCCCTTGGCGCACAGCGCGCCGCCGGTCGGGTGCCCGGAAAGCGGTTCCACGGCGAGCAGCCGATCCCCGTCCACCACGGAAACCGAACCACAGTGCGATTTACAGAGCGTACAGAACCCGGGAACCCGCTGAGCACTCATGTCATCCGAGCATACCGGCTCAATCGCTGATACGGAGCCCTGTTTCCGGGTCGAACACGTGCGCCTGATCCGCCGCATTCACTCCGATCCGCACCTTTTCCCCGAGCCGCGGCGGGGTGCGCCCGTCCACCCGCACCACGAGGCGCTGGTTGCTGTCCCCGGCCACGGTGCCATGCAGGTAGGCGTCCGCGCCCAGCTCTTCCACCAGTTCCACGGACAGTTCCGCGCCCGGCTCGTCCGCACCGACCAGGCGCAGCGATTCGGGCCGCAGGCCGAGGGTGACCTGAGCGCGCGCTCCGGTCTCCACTCCGCGCAGCAGCGGGATGTCGAGGCCGCCGAGGTGCGCACCGTCCGCGGAAACGCTTGCGGTGACCAGGTTCATACTCGGTGACCCGATGAAGCCGGCGACGAAGGCGTTCTCCGGGCGCTCGTAGAGCTCGCGGGGCGAGGCGCACTGTTGCAGCAGTCCGTCCTTGAGCACCGCGACCCGGTGCCCCATGGTCATCGCCTCGACCTGGTCGTGGGTGACGTAGATGGTCGTGGTGCCGAGCCGCTGCTGCAGCGCGGCGATGTTGGCCCGGGTCTCCACCCGCAGTTTGGCGTCCAAATTGGACAGTGGCTCGTCCATCAGGAAGACGCTCGGTTCGCGCACGATCGCGCGCCCCATCGCGACCCGCTGCCGCTGCCCGCCGGAGAGCGCCTTCGGTTTGCGGTCCAGGTAGGCGGTCAGGTCGAGCATCTCGGCGGCCTCGCGAACCTTCTCCGCGACCGTCGCCTTGGCCACCCGCTTGAGCCGCAGCGCGAAACCCATGTTCTCCGCGACGGTCATGTGCGGATAGAGCGCGTAGGACTGGAACACCATGGCGATGTCCCGGTCCTTGGGCTGCACCTTGGTGACATCCCGGCCACCGATGGTGATGCTGCCCTCGTTGACCTCCTCGAGCCCGGCGAGCATGCGCAGCGCGGTCGACTTCCCCGATCCGGAGGGGCCGACGAGCACGAGGAATTCGCCGTCGTTGATCTGCAGGCTCAGTTTGTCCACCGCGCGAACGGGCGGATTGCCGGGGTACACCCTGGACGCTTCGACGTATGCCACCTCTGCCATGCGCGCTTTCCTACCCGTGACCCACCGGATGCGCCAGGTTTTGTTCGTTCACCGAATGAACTAATCTGGCGCACATGGATTCCGGACGCGGCGCCGGCGGCTCGGCGTTACGCAGCCACAACATGGCGTTACTGCTCCGGTTGATCACCGATGAGCCCGGATGTTCGCGGGCCGCGCTCGCCGGGCGCACCGGGCTGACCAAGGCCACGGTCTCCACACTGACCGCCGAACTCATCGAGTCCGGGCTGGTGCACGAAACCGTGCGGAGCGGCACCGACCGCCCGGGGCGCCCCGCGACGAGTCTCGCCCCGGATCCGCTCGGCCCGGTGGGGATCGGGCTGAGCCTGCGCGCGGGCAAGGCCGTCGGTTACCTCGCCGATCTCGGCGGCCGGGTGCTGGCCAGGGAGACCAGGGGAATCGAGGGCAGCGAACCGCGACTGGCGCGCCCGGTGCTGCGCAAACTGTTCGACACGGCCACATCCGCGGGGCGTTCGGTGGCCGGGGTGACGCTGGCGGCTCCGCCCGGACGGCACGGTCCGGAACTCGACGCCCGGTTGCGCGCCGAACTCGCCGAACTCGGTGCCCCGGGCATCGAGGCGGCAAGCGGTGACGAACTCCGGTACGCCGCGCACGCGCAGGCGCGGGCGCACGGCAGCGAACGGTTGCTCTACCTCGGCGGCGAGACCGTGCTCGGCGCGGCCCTGCTCCCGGAGGGCAGCTCCGGGGACCTCACCCATGTCCCGGTGCGCCCGCGCGGGGAAACCTGCCCGTGCGGCGCCCGCGGCTGTCTCGGCCGTTATGTGGACCCGGCGAGCGTGCGCGAACGCGCCGGGCACGCGGTCGAGGCGCTGAGCATCGCCCTCGCCCCGATGCTCGCGCTCACCGGAGGCCCCCCGGTACTGCTCGGCGGCTGGCTGCGCGCGGTGCCCGCGAGCACCCTCGGCTGGCGACTCGGCGCACAGGTGCACACCGCCCGGCTCGGTACCGAGGCGAGCCTGCTCGGCGCCTGCACGGCAGCGCTGGCGCACATCCGCGCGGACCCGGCGAGCTGGCTGGCGCAGTGGAGCTAGCCGTACCACGGGAACGGGGCGCAGGGCGACGGCTTGACACCGATCACATCGGTTAGGCTCGCCCGCCTACCCGCCATCTCGAGCACGGAGGACCGATGAATCCAGCAGCCACCGATGCCGCGCGCACCGCGGTCGATGGGTCGGGGATCGACGGCTCCTGGTACGTGGACCTGACCAACTTCGCAAAGCAGACACCGTGGCTGCACGGTATCGCGAACGGGTTCACCGACTACGGTTTCGTCCTGTTCGCCGCGCTGATGGTGCTCGCCTGGTGGACCGCGCGGGTCCGTTCACCGAAGATCATGGCCGCCTCGCTGTGGTCCCCGATCGCGGTGCTGCTGGCCTACGCGATCAGCAAGTACCTCGTCAAACCCGCGGTGAGCGAACTGCGCCCGTGCCGCTCCATCCCGCACGTGTTCACCGTCGCGGTCTGTGATCCGCCGAGCGACTTCGCCTTCCCCAGTGATCACTCCGTGCTCGCGGCGGCCTTCGCGGTCTCGATCCTGCTGGTGCACCGCGGCATCGGCTCGGCGATGATCGTGCTCGGCCTGGTCATGGGCTTCTCCCGGGTGTACGTCGGCGCGCACTACCCGCACGACGTGCTCGGCGGCTACCTGCTCGGCGCGATCGTCGCGTGCAGCGGTTTCCTGGCGATCCGGCTGCTTTCCGGTCCCGTCGAACGACTACGCGAGAGCGGGCGGGGCACCTGGCTGCTCGGCGCTGCCCGGCGCAAACCGGCGCACGCCGCCGTGTAGTCACCGGGCCCGACACGAGCGGAGTCGAAACCCGCTCAGTGCGAGGACTGGGGCGCGGTGTCGCCGGGAACCTCGCCCGCGCCCTCGGCCTCGTCACCCTGCGGCGCGTGACTCGCGGTGATGTGGTCCGCGCGCCGGGAGAGCAGGCTGATCCCGCCGATGACCGCGGCGCCCGCGATGATCTCGCCGATCAGCGTCCCCGGGGTGACCGTGACCTTCTCGTCGAACCACTGCATCCCGAGCAGTACGCCGATGATCGGGTCCACCACGGTGATCACGGCGAGCGCGGGCGAGAGCAGTTTGCCGACCTGGAAGGTGTTCTGCGCGAGCAGGAAACCGACCGGGCCGAGCGCGCAGGCCAAGTAGAGCACCGGGTGGGCGAAGATCGCGCCGATCCCGTCCTGCAGCTGCGAGGTGATGACCTTCATCAGCGCCGCGGTCATCCCGTAGGCGAGCCCGGTGCACAGTGCGAGCAGCAGCACCTTGAACCGGCGGCCGACGTGGTTCGCGGTGAGCACCCCGGCACCGAGAACGAGCACCAGAACGATGGCCAACGGAACCGGGCCCCACACGTCCTTGGGAGCGGAGGTACCCGGTGTGGGCCGCGCGAGCAGCATGAACGCCGCGAGCCCACCGCAACATAACAAGGCTCCGACCATAATGATGCCGTCGATGCGCGTGTGCCCGAACCATGCGTAGAACACGGTGGCGAACAGCAGCGAGGTAATGATGATGGGCTGGACCAGGATCAACGGTCCGAAGTTCAGCGCGAGCAGCTGCAGCACCAGCCCGGCGATGGTGCAACCGACCCCGAGCAGCCACAGCGGCTTCTGCACGAGCCGCTTGAACAGGCGCGGGTCGAGTGTCCCTGTCGCCTCCACCTGTTTGGCCGCGCCCGCCTGGGCCGCGCTCGCGAGCCCGATGCACGCCGCGGCGAGCACGGCGAGTGGCGCGGCGACCACCAGTTCGGTATTCACCACGCGCTATTTTCCTCTCGATCCGACCGGTCCGCCACCGCAATTTCACGCGTCCGGTTACACTTCCTACGGCCAGCCCTACTCTGAACCCGGTAGTCGACCCGATTGGCAAGGTGGCTGAGCGCGTGCAGACCACTCATACGACGGTGCACCTCCCTCCGGTCGCCGCGCTGCTGCGGAAAGCGGCGGTGCCGCTCCTCGAGTCAACGCTCATCCCGCTCGGTTTGTTCTACCTGCTCTTCCGCCTCGTGGGACTGGACGGTGGCCTGTTCGCCGCACTCGGCTGGTCCCTGCTCGCGCTCGGGCGCCGGATCGTGCTCCGCAAGAAGGTTCCCGCCGTCCTGTGGTTGACGACCACGTTACTCGTCGTCCGAACGGTGATCGGGTTCTGTACCGGAAGCGTGTTCCTCTACTTCCTGCAGCCGACCGCGCAGAACTTCCTGATCACCTTCGCCCTGCTCGCGACGCTACCGCTGAAGCGCCCGCTGCTCTCCAAGCTCGCCGACGACTTCGGGGTGATCCCGGACACCCTCTCCGGGCACCCGCACCTGCAGCGCGTGCTCAAGCAGATCTCGCTGCTGTGGGCGCTGGTGTTCCTGGTCAACGGGGTCAGCACGCTGTTCGTGCTCGCCACCCAGACGGTCGGCAACTTCCTGATGGTCTCCACCGCGGGGTCATACAGCGTGGTCGGCGCGGCCATCCTGGTCTCGGTGCTGTGGATCCGCCGGTCGATGCGCAATCAGGGCATCGCACTGCGGCTGAAACTGCGCTGGACGGGCGCGCAAGCCGCGGCCTGACCCTCCTGCGGTACCCCTGCGGAGGGGTCTTCGCCGCTCCCGGTTCACAGTTCGTAGGCGAGCGGGGCACCTTCGAAGAGCTGGCCGAGCGAGGTGTTCAGCCTGCTGAGCAGTTCGGCGAGCTGTTCGCACTCGTCGTCGGTCCAGCTGCCGGTGATCGCGCGCAGCACCCCGCGGCGGCGCTTGCGCTCGGCCACGAACAGTTCCTTGCCGTGCGACTCCATGGTGATGACCCGGGCTCGCCGGTCGTTGGGATGGGCCGCACTGGACACCAGCCCGGCCGCGCACATCGTGGCGACCTGGCGGGTCACGGTGGACGCGGCGAGGCACAGCTCGGCGGCCAGCGTGGAGATGGTCGAGGGCCCCTTCTTGTCCAGGGTGCACAGCAACAGGTAGCTCGAGCGATCGAGCGGGGCCTCGCGGGTGTTCTCCTGGGCGAGCATCGCGGTGGTGCGGACGAGCAGGGTCAGCTGTCGCTCGGCCAGTTCGAGGCTGTCGGTTCCGGTCGCGTTCGGCCCGAGAAATGACGGAATGGGCTGTTGTTTCTTCGCCGCCTTGTTCGCCTTGTCAGCCCGGTTCGCCGCTTTCGCCCGCCGCCGCGCGACCTTGTTGTCGGCGCGCGCTTGTTTGCGCGCGAGCTTCCCGGGCGTCGTGTCCGCTCGGACCCGCTTGCGCGCCGGCGCCGCCTGTTGCTTGTGCGCGCGGGGCTTTCGTGGCTGTTTCCTCACCTATGCAGTCCCTGTCGGGTTGTAGCCGCCCGAGTGATGTCCCACAACTACCGTAAGCCGAGGGTGAAGAGTACGGTAGCAGCAAAAGTAGCTGTATGACACAACTAATCGCGAAATGTCCCGGACGACCTCGAACTCGGCGGTGGTCGGCAAGGCAGCCACAAGCGGCCGCGGCGACCGACGACGGCAGTAAAGGATGACCCGATTGGCCCTCCAGCGTCAGCGACCGGGCGCCGCGCAGGCGCACAGAGCACCGCATCCGGCGGTGTCCACCACCGAGCTCCGCAAGGTCGCGGGCACCGAGAATTTTCCGGTCGCACTGTGGTTTCTCCCGAAGAAGCACCGGCGCCATCTGATGGCGATCTACGTGTATGCCCGGTTCGTCGACTACATCGGCGATGAGGCGCCCGGAGATCGCGCCACCCTGTTGCGCAAGGTTTCCCGCGATCTCGACGAGTTGTTCGCCGGAAGCGAGCCGCGCGACGAAGTGATGCGGGTACTCGGGGAAACCGTGCGCGAGGTCGGTATCCCCCGCGAACCACTCGACGATCTGATCACCGCGAACCTCACCGATCAGCAGGTGCGCGAGTACCGGACCTACGAGCAGTTGCTCGACTACTGCTCCTATTCCGCGAACCCGGTCGGGAACCTGGTGCTGTACGTGTTCGGCGATCACACGCCGGCGAACGAGAAGCTCTCCGACAAGATCTGCACGGCACTGCAGATCCTCGAGCACCTGCAGGACATCGCCGAGGACGCCGGGAACGGCCGGATCTACCTGCCCGCCGAGGATCGCGAACGGTTCGGGGTGAGCACCGAGGAACTGACCAGGGCGCCCGCCTCGCGCGGGCTGCGCGCGCTGACCGCCTTCGAGGCCCAGCGCGCGGTACGGCTGCTGGACGAGGGCGAGCCGCTGCTCGGGGAACTGCGCGGGGCCGGGCGGATCGCGGTCTCCGGGTTCCTCGCGGGCGGGCGCGCGACGGCAGCGGCGATCGCGGCGGCGAACTTCGACACGATCGGTTCGCAGGTCAGCCCGAGCAAGGCACGCACCGCGGCGCTGGCGCTGCGCAGCCTCGTTGGAGGACGAGGGTGAATCTCGACGAGGCCTATCAGCGCTGCGAGCAGATCACCACCGAACAGGCTCGCAACTTCTCCTACGGCATCAAGCTGCTGCCCAAGCCCAAGCGTGCCGCGCTTTCCGCGGTGTACGCCTTCGCCAGGCGCATCGACGACATCGGGGACGGCGCGGACGACACCGAGACCAAACTCGCCGGGCTCGCCCTCGCCGAGCAGGCGTGCGCCGATCCCGCCGCCTTTCCAGAGGACCCGGTGCTGGTGGCGATCGCGGACACGCAGGCGCGTACCGGGATCCCGATGCGCGCCTTCGAGGAACTCATCGAGGGCTGCCGCGCGGATGTGCTCGGCACGAACTACCCGGACTTCGAGGGACTGCGGCACTACTGCCGGTGTGTCGCCGGATCGATCGGGCGGCTATCCCTCGCGGTGTTCGGCGCGGACCGGACCCCGGCCAACGACCGGCTCGCCGATTCACTCGGCATCGCACTGCAGCTGACCAACATCCTGCGCGACATCCGCGAGGACCGGATCAACGGGCGGATCTACCTGCCCGCCGAAGACCTCGAACGGTTCGGCTGCACCCTGGACATCGACCCGGACGGCACCCTGCTCGACGAGCAGGACGCGCTGCTCGCCCTCGTCGAGTTCGAGGCGGCGCGCGCCCAGGAGTGGTACGCGGAGGGAATGCGGCTGCTCGGCCGCCTGGACCGCAGGAGCAGGGCCTGTTGCGCGGCGATGGCCGGGATCTATCAGCGGCTGCTGACCAACATCTCGCTGCGTCCCTGGCAGGTGCTCGACCGGCGGGTCTCCCTGCCCGGCGCGGAGAAGGCGGGGGTCGCCGCGCGAGCCTTGGCCGGTGCGTTCTGATGCGCGCGATCGTGGTCGGTGGCGGGCTCGCCGGGCTGACGGCGGCCTGCTCACTGGTGGACCGCGGCTGGTCGGTCACCGTGCTCGAGGAGCGGGCCCGGCTCGGCGGGGCCACCTTCTCGTTCACCAGAGAAGGACTGGTGATCGACAACGGTCAGCACGTGCTGCTGCGCTGCTACACCGAATACCTCGGCTGGCTGCGCAGGCTCGGGGTGGAGCACGAGATCGAGATGCAGCCCCGGTTCCGCATCCCGGTGCAGCGCCCCGGCGGCAACCGGTACGTGCTCGAACGCACCCCGGGACTGCCCGCCCCGCTGCACCTCGGCCCCTCGCTGGCCCGCTACGGGCTGCTCGGCCTCGGTGACCGGCTCCGGGTGCTGCGCGGGGTGGACGAACTGCGCAAGCTCGAACTGGACAACCCGGCCCTGGACGAGCAGCGGTTCGGCACCTGGCTGCGCCGCGCGGGACAGAACGACCGCACCATCGAGGCGCTGTGGAACCTGATCACGGTGGCCGCGCTGAACACCGAGGCGGACAATGCCGCGCTTTCCTTGTGCGCCATGGTGTTCCGCACCGCGCTGCTGGAGAACGCGGACTCGGCCGATATCGGGATCCCCCGCGTTCCGCTGCAGCGGCTGCACGGGGAGGCCGCGGAGAAGTACCTGCGGGACCGGGGCGCGAGCGTGCGCACCGACACCCCGGCGCGCCGGATCGTCCCGGGCGCGGACGGGTTCACGGTGGAACTCGACGGGGAACGGCTCGAGGCGGACCGGGTCGTGCTCGCGGTTCCCGCGCGCAAGGCGGCCGAGCTCGCCCCGAAGGACTCGCTGCGCACGCCGTCCGGCTACCCCGAGGAGCTCGGCACCTCGCCGATCCTGAACCTGCACGTGGTCTACGACCGGGAAGTGCTCGACGAGCAGATGCTCGCCTTCGTCGACTCCCCCGTGCAGTGGGTGTTCGACCGCACCGCGATCGCCGGGCTCACCGAATCGAGCGACGACGCGCGAAAACCGAGTGGCGCCCAGTACCTCGCCGTGTCACTGTCTGCTGCGGAAGAACTCATCGACGAGCCGACCGCGAACCTGCGCAAGACTTTCCTCCCCGAGCTGAGCAGGGTGCTTCCCGCGGCCGCCGAGGCCAACGTCGAGTCGTTCTTCGTCACCCGGGAACGGCACGCGACCTTCCGCCAGGGCCCGGGGACCGCGGCGATGCGCGCGAAACCGGCGACCAAGGTGCCGGGGCTGGTGCTCGCGGGGGCGTGGACCGGTACCGGGTGGCCGGACACGATGGAGGGAGCGGTGCGCAGCGGGCTCGACGCCGCGCGCCTTGTCGGTGGACCGAGACTTCAGGAGGGCACATGACCGCGGTGATGCCGAGCGAACTCACCGAAGCGCGTGAGCTGGTTACCCCCGCGTTGCGTTCGGCCATCGACCGGCTCGACGGCCCGACCGCTCGTGTCTGCCGCTACCACTTCGGCTGGGAGGACACCGAGGGCAAGCCGAGCACGCCAGGGGGCAAGACCCTGCGGCCCGCGCTCGCGCTGCTTTCCGCGCAGGCGGCCGGATCCCGCTCCGAACTCGGGGTCCCCGCCGGTGCCGCCGTCGAACTGGTGCACAACTTCTCGCTGCTGCACGACGATGTGATGGACGGGGATGTCGAGCGCCGCCACCGCGCGACCGCCTGGCGGGTTTTCGGGGTTCCCGCGGCGATCCTTGCCGGGGACGCGATGCTCACCGTCGCCGTGGACACGGTGCGCGAGGCCTATCAGCCGGATCGCGCGGTGGCCGTCGAGGCCTGCCTGACCACCGCGGTGCGCAGGCTGATCGCCGGGCAGAGCGCCGATGTCAGCTTCGAGTCCCGCGCCGATGTGAGCGTCGAGGAATGCGTGCGCATGGAGCGGGACAAGACCTCCGCGCTGCTCGCCTGCGCCAGTTCCATCGGCGCCGTGGCCGCGGGGGCGGACGAGACGACCGTGCACGCGCTCGACGCGTTCGGCGAACACCTCGGGATCGCCTTCCAGATGGTCGACGACCTGCTCGGGATCTGGGGCGCGAGCGAGGTGACCGGCAAACCGGCGCTCTCCGACCTGACCTCGCGGAAGAAATCGGTCCCGGTGCTCGCCGCCATGGACTCCGGCACCAGCGCAGGCGACGAACTGCGCGAGCGGTACGGCAACGAACGGGAGACCGACGTGGCCCTGCTCGCCACGCTGATCGAGAAGGCGGGCGGACGGGAATGGACCAGCGTCCAGGCCGATGAGCACGTCCGGTCCGCGATCGCCTGCCTGGACGAGATCGACCTGTCCGAGAACACCAGGGCGGCCTTCGAACTGACCGCACGATTCGTAACGGAGCGTGACCTGTGAGCATCAGAGAGGGGAACCTGTAACCGTGAGTTATACGGTACTCGACAGCGAGCTGACCACCGATGAAGCCGAGGTGACCGAGGCGCTGTTGCGCGCCCGCGAGCACCTGCTCTCCCTGCAGAACGAGCAGGGCTGGTGGAAAGGCAAGCTGCGGACCAACGTCACGATGGACGCCGAGGATCTGTTCCTGCGTCAGTTCCTCGGGATCCGCACCGAGGAGCAGACCGAGCAGACCGCCCGCTGGATCCGCTCCCAGCAGGCCGAGGACGGCACCTGGGCGACCTTCCCCGGCGGTCCCGCCGAACTGTCCACCACGGTCGAGGCCTACATCGCGCTCCGCCTCGCCGGGGACGACCCGCAGGTACGGCACATGCGGCTGGCGCGGGACTACATCCTCTCCCAGGGCGGTATCCCGAAGACCCGGATCTTCACCCGGTTCTGGCTCGCGATGTTCGGTGAATGGTCCTGGGACGACCTCCCGGTGCTGCCGCCGGAGATGATCTTCCTGCCCTCCTGGTTCCCGCTGAACACCTACGACTGGGCCGCCTGGGCGCGCCAGACGGTCATGGCGCTCACCGTGGTCAGCGCGATGCGCCCGGTGCGCTCACTGGGCATCAGCATCACCGAGCTCTACATCGACAAGCCGAAGCGCTCGATCTTCGCGCTGCCCAAACTGCCCAAGCTCACCGAGCTCAACCCGATGCGGCTGGTGGATGCCCGGGACAAGCTGCGCGACGATTTCTTCAGCACCGCGTTCAACGGGCTGGACTGGCTGCTGCACCGGCACGAGGACTCCCCGGTCAAGCCGCTGCGCGAATCGGCGCTGCGCCAGGTCGGCGAGTGGATCATCGCCCGCCAGGAGGCCGACGGCGGCTGGGGCGGCATCCAGCCCCCGTGGGTGTACTCGATCATCGCGCTGACCCTGCTCGGCTACCAGATGGACCATCCGGTGCTGGACAAGGCGATCAACGGGCTCGACGGGTTCACCGTCTGGGAGGAGACCCCGGACGGCACGATGCGCTGGTTCGAGGCCTGCCAGTCCCCGGTGTGGGACACCGCGCTCGCGCTCAACGCCCTGCTCGACGCGGGCATCCCGGCGGACAACGAGTCCGTGGTCACCGCGACCGACTGGCTGCTCGCCGAGCAGATCACCGTGCCCGGTGACTGGACGGTGCAGCGGCCCGGCGTGGAATGCGGTGGATGGGCCTTCGAGTTTGCCAACGACATCTACCCGGACACCGACGACACCTCGGAGATCGTGCTCGCGCTCAACCGGGTCAAGCACCCGCAGCACCAGGGCGCGGTACGGGCCTCGATCGAGAAGGCGACCACCTGGCTCACCGCGATGCGGTCCAAGGACGGCGGCTGGGGCGCGTTCGACGCGGACAACACCCAGTGGTTGGTCAACTATGTGCCGTTCTGCGATTTCGGTGCGGTGATCGACCCGCCATCGGCCGATGTCACCGCGCACATCGTGGAGATGTACGCCGCGCTGGGCATGACGCACAGCCGGCCGGCCAGCGATGGACTGCGCTGGCTGCTCAACTCCCAGGAGGAGGACGGTTCCTGGTACGGCCGCTGGGGCGCGAACTACATCTACGGCACCGGGGCCGTGGTTCCCGCGCTGATCAAGTCCGGCATCTCCGCGGGGGACAACCGGATCCGGCGCGCGGTCGCCTGGCTGTACGAGAAGCAGAACCCGGACGGCGGCTGGGGTGAGGACCTCCGGTCCTATGTGGACACGACGTGGAGCGGTAAGGGAACCTCCACCCCCTCGCAGACCGCGTGGGCGCTGCTGGCCCTGCTGGCCGCCGGTGAGCGCGGTCCCAAGGTGGACGCCGGGATCCGCTGGCTGATGAGCAACCAGCGCGCCGACGGCGGCTGGGACGAGGAACAGTTCACCGGGACCGGGTTCCCCGGCGACTTCTACATCAGCTACGAGCTCTACCGGCTGGTCTTCCCGATCAACGCGATCGGCCGTTACCTCGGAACGGATCAGCCTGCATGACTGTCACCGTGCTCGCCCCGCTGCGCATCGAAGCCCTTTCGGTGCGCGGCGCGGGCGCGCACGTACTGCGCACCGGAATGGGCAGGGCGCGCTCGCTGCGTGCCGCGCCCGCCACCGCTGAACCGGTCGTCGTTGCCGGATTCGGCGGTGCTCTCGACGGTGCCGTGTCGGCGGGCGACCTCGTCGTCGGCACCTGCGTACGCACCGAGGACGGGGCCGGATTCGCGCTCACCGAACCCGAACGCCTCGCCGCGCTGCTGCGCCAATCAGGACTCACCGTGCACCTCGGACCGGTCGTCACCACGGCCGCGATCGTGCACGGCGCGCGGCGATCCCAACTCGCCGCGACCGGTGCGCTCATCGCCGATATGGAATCCGCGCACCTGATGCACCGGGTGACCGGTCCCCGAGCGGTCATCAGGGCCGTCGTCGACACTCCGCGTTTCCCGCTTTCCCACCCGCGCACCGTGACCGCGGGCATCGCGGCGATTCGTACGCTGCGTAGAGTGGGACCAGGAATGCGCAAATGGGCCGAGGAAACGACGACCCTCAACACTCCCGCGGTAGATTTGGAGGTCTGAAACTCGCATGGCTGTACCAGTGCGACAGGCACTTCGTGTAGGTGCCTACATTTTCAAGAACAAAATCAAGGGCGTGAAGAAATTCCCGCTCGTCGTCGAACTGGAAACCCTGTTCGCGTGCAACCTCTCCTGCGCGGGATGCGGCAAGATCCAGCACCCTGCCGATGTGCTCAAGCGCAGGATGCCGGTCGAACAGGCAGTCGGCGCGATCGAGGAATCCGGTGCGCCCATGGTCGCCATCTCCGGCGGCGAACCACTGATGCACCCGCAGATCGACGTCATCGTCAACGAACTGGTCAAGCGCAAGAAGTTCGTCACCCTGTGCACGAACGCCATGCTGGTGCGCAAGCGGATCGACAAGTTCGATTTCAAGCCTTCGCCGTATTTCCAGTGGGCCATCCACATCGACGGCCTGCGGGACGCGCACGATGCCTCGGTGTGCAAGGAAGGCGTCTTCGACGAGGCGATGGAGGCGATCAAGGAGCTGCAGTCCCGCGGATTCCGCGTCACCAGTAACTCCACCTTCTTCTCCACGGACACCCCGCAGAGCATCATCGACACCTTCGACTACCTCAACGACGTGGTCAAGGTCGACGAGATGGAGTTCTCTCCCGCATACGCCTACGAGAAGGCTCCCGACCAGGACCACTTCCTCGGTGTGCAGGAAACCCGCGAACTGTTCAAGAAGGTGTTCGCGGACGGGCGCCGCAAGAAATGGCGGCTCAACCACTCGCCGCTGTTCCTCGATTTCCTCGAGGGCAAGGTCGATTTCCAGTGCACCGCGTGGGGAATTCCCTCGTATTCCCTTTTCGGGTGGCAGAAACCCTGCTACCTGATGTCCGATGGGTACGCCAAGACCTACAAGGAACTCATCGAGACGACCGACTGGGACAAATACGGCAGGGGCAAGGACCCCCGCTGCGACAACTGCATGGCGCACTGCGGCTACGAACCGACCGCCGTGCTGGCCACCATGGGCTCACTCAAGGAGTCCATCCGCGCGGCCATCGAGAAATAACGCGGAGACAGTGGATCCCCCGGACCGGGCGCGTGCGGCTCGGACCGGGGGATCACTCGTCCCGTGTCGAGCGCGCCGCCGCCTCCGGCATCGTGATCAGCTCGGTCAGCCAGTCACCCGTTTCCCGGGCCACATCGCGCACCGCGCCGGTGACGATCGTGGCGATATTGCCGATGTGCGCCGAGGCCGACTCGGTGAGCTCCTGGACGGTGTCCTTACCCGCCTCGAACCGGTCGATCATGGGCTTCTCCTCGTTCGCTGATTCCGTTCGCTGGTGTCACCGACCCCATCCTACGAGGTTCGGTCAATTGTGAAGCCACGATCGTCGGTACCGATCAAGCTCGGCCGCTGCGATGCTACGTGGCGCTTTTCCAAGAGTGCCTCTTTCGCAGAGCCGAGGAGATCAGATGTCCCGTAAGTCCTTCCTGGCCACCACCCTCGCCGCAGTCACCGGGTGCGCGCTCGCCGTCCCGTTCGCCGCCTCCGCGCAGACCACGGCGAGCGCGACCGCCGCCCCCTATGTCGACATGTCGAATTCCCAGGTGGACATGCTCCACCAGGCGATAACCGGGGCCGGCCTCAAGTCGTTCAGCGCCGCCTTCGTCACCGGGTCCGGATGCGACCAGATCTGGGGTGACACGCTGCCGATCGGCAAGGATCCGAAGGTCGACGGGGAGATCGAGAAGGCGCGGTCCGAGGGCGCGAGCCCGATCATCTCCACCGGTGGCGCCTCGGGCCTGCCACTCGCCTGGACCTGCACCGATCAGCAGGCCATCCAGAAGGGCTACCAGCAGATCATCGACACCTACAAGGTGAACCAGCTGGACTTCGACATCGAGGGCGCCGCGCAGAACGACACCGCGGCCGCCGCGCGGAACATGAAAGCGGTGAAAGCACTCAAATCGAGTAACCCGGACCTCAAGGTCTCGGTCACCCTGCCGGTGCTGCCGGACGGGCTCACCCAGGACGGGCTGAAACCCGTGCAGGCCGCGAAGGACGCCGGGGTGCGCATCGACATCGTCAACATCATGGCGATGGACTACAACCAGGGCAACCAGGACATGGGCAAGGCCGCGACCAGTGCCGCGCAGGCGACACTCAAACAGATCCAGGGCATCGATTCCGGCTACGGCAACGCCAATATCGGCATCACCCCGATGATCGGCACCAACGACGACAATTCCACGTTCACCATGGACAATGCGAAATCGGTCGCCGGATGGGCCAAATCGAATCAGGTGGGCCGGCTCTCCTTCTGGTCGCTGAACCGCGACAAGGCCTGTGATTCCGCCGCCCGCGCCTCCTCCACCTGCAGCGGAGTGGCGCAGAGCCCGCTCGATTTCACCAAGGCGTTCACCGGCTAGCCGACAGCGGCTATTCGAAGCGGCTCCGCAGGGCGCGCACCAGTCCCGGTGCGGCCCCGCCGAGCCGCGCCGGGAACCGCAGCCAGGCGGGCACGAACACCTCGGCCCTGCCGCGTTCGATGGCGGCGATAGTGGCCCGCGCGACCCGTTGCGGCGCAACGGGTCGCGGGCGGGAGCGGTCATAGGCGGCGCCGCGCCGGTCGAAGAACGCGGTGTCCACGACCCCGGGAACCACGGTGCTGACCCGCACTCCCCTCGGCCGCGCGGCCAGCCGCACGCTTTCCGCGAAGGTGGCCATGCCCGCCTTCGCCCCGGAATACGCGGCCTCCTCGGCCACCGCCATGGCACCGGCGATGCTCGTGATGTAGGCGAGCGCGCCGTGCCCCCGGTCCAGCATCCCGGGCAGCAGCGCGCGGGTGAGCAGCATGTTCGCCGTCAGGTTCACGGTGATCAGTTCACCGATCTTTTCCGCTGGCATGGCGGCGAAATCCCCGGCGTACCCGATCCCGGCGTTGCCGATGAACACATCGACCTCGCCGGCCGCGGCGGCCAGTTCCGCGCAGGCACCCGGTTCGGCGAGATCGCCCGCGAAGTTCTCGTGCCCGTGCAGCGCGGATTCGGTGCGCCCGGCGGCGAGAACGTGCGCACCACGGCGGGCGAGCAGCCGGGCGAGTTCGGCGCCGATCCCGGAGGATGCCCCGGTGATCAGCACCCGCGCACCGGCCCAATTCATGCTCACGCGGTCCTCATCCGCAGCGCGGCGTACTCGGCCTCGATGCGCGCGCACAACCGCTCGGCGGTCTCCACTCCGTCCGGATCGGTGGCGATGCACACGGTGACCTCCTTGGCCCACAACATGAATCCCGCGGCGAACGCGGTGCCCTTGGCCAGCGGCAGGATCGGGTACACCGAACCGATCAGCGAACCGCGTACCTTGAGCACCCCGCGTGCGCCGGGCAGGATCGAGGCGATCATGTTGAACCAGTTGCCGGAGTTGAAGTTACCGGCGAGCACCCGGTGCAACGGGGCAGGCAAGCCGCCCATGGCGCGCACCACGAGCCGCGCGGCAGCGGGCGCCCCGGATTCCTCCTCGGCACGCAATGCCTCGGCGGTGCGTTTGATCCGCTCGGGCAGCTCCATCTCGGCGACCGGGAGATCGAGCCGGATCGCCCCGGTGTGGTTCCCCGCCGAACGGAAGGTCCGCACACTGCGGGTGGACTGCGGAACGGTGAGCCGGGCGCCGTTCTGCGTGTCCGGCACCTCGGCGCGCAGGGCCTCGGCGAGCAGGCCGAGCACCACATCCGGGACCGTGACGCCGAGTTCGGTCGCGATCTTGTTCAGTCCCGGCTGGTCCAGCCAGGCCCGCCGATAGCGGCGTTCCCGCGTGGTGACCGTGCGGTTGAGCGAATTCGGTTTCACCGCGCCGCCGCGGGCGAGCGTGTACAGCCCGCGCACCAGCTGCCGCGGGGTGACCTTCTCCGGCTCGTCGAACGGCGCGAGTTCCTGCGGCCACGGGTTTCCGCGCGAGGCGGACACCAGCGATCCGGTGACCGCCATCCCGTCGGCGAAGGAATGGTGTGAGCTCACCAGGAACGCCGCGCGTCCCCCTTCGAGACCGCTGACCAGCCGTGCTCGCCCGGCGTACTGATAGGGATCCAGCCGCGCGGAGAAGAACTCCCCGAGCGCGGCGTCCAGCGCCGCTTCCTCTCCCTGCTCGGCGACCTGCTCGGAAATGTCCACAAGGGACAGCCGGATGTCGCTGTCCCGGATCCGGTCGTCCACCAGCCGCGGATGCCGCAGCCAGCGGCGGCGCATCCGGTTGCGCCCACCGGGAAGCGCGCCGAACAGCACCTCGGCCTCCGCGCGCCCCGGCAGGGTGCCGTCCTCCTTGGGATGCAGGATCAGCACCGCGCCGAGCTGCTGGGGATGATTTTTCCCGTCCGCGTAAAGGAAAATCGAGTCCTGCGCGCGCACCCGGTGCGGGGCGGGCGCGGACCCGGCGAGGTCCACCAGTGCCTCGTCCAGACTGGGATGATCGCGCACGTGTTCGCGGGCCCGGCGCTCGATGGCGGCCAGCCGCGTCGGTTCGGCGAGCAGTTCGCGCACCGTCCTGGTCAGCGAACCACGATCCGGGCACAACAGGGCGAGCCCGGCATCGGCCATCAGACGCGCATTGGCCTTCCCGTGCGCGGCGATGGGCTGATACATCAGCACCGCGCGTTCACAGGCCAGCGCCTCAAGAGAGGTCGCCCCGCCCGCGTTGGTGACCAGCACATCGCAGGCGGCGAGCAGATCGGGAACCTCGTCGGTCCAGCCGTAGGCGATCAGCCGCGGATCCCCGGGACTGACCGCGTTCACCTTGGCGCGCAAGGCATCGTTGCGCCCGCACACCGCGAGTACGGTGACCGAATCGTCGGCGGTGAGCAGTTCGTGCACCGCGGCGGCCACCGAGCCGAAACCGAGCGATCCGCAGGAGACCACGGCCACGAACCCGTCCACCGGAAGACCGAGCCGCTTGCGCGCGGCGAGCCGGTCACCGGGCACGAACCGGCCGGTGACCGGGGGCCTGCTCACCGAGACCGGGGCCTTGGGCACGCACACCCGCGCCGGGCCGGTCGCGACATCGTGCATCACCACATTGCGGTCGATGCGGTCGTAGACCCAGAACGGGTGCGGGGCGAAATCCGAGATCCACGCACCGACCGGGGCGGAGAGCTCTCCCCTGCGGCGCAACCAGTTCAGGCCCGCGGTGCCGAGCGGATAGGTGGGCAGCACCAGATCCGGGCGGAACTCGCGCAGCACCCCGCGCAGCGAGCGGCCAGCCCATTCCGCCACGAACCGTTTCGCGGCGTGCGCGAACCAGGGCCGGTGCCACAACGAGTCGTAGAAGAACTCGTAGAGCCACGGCGTGGACTCCACATTGGTCACGTAGGTCCAGCGGAAGGCGGGCCCGACCGCCTTGCCCATCGCGTCCAGCGTGTCCACCCAGCGGACCTGCGCATCCGGCCACAGTGCGTGCACCCGTTCCTCGAGCGCGCGGCCGGTCGCGTTGTGCCCCTCACCCATGTTCGCGGAAACGATCAGCACTCGTTTCACCGAAGGCGCTTCTAACACGTCAGCACCCCACTCTGCTTTACTTCCAAGCGAAGAAACCTGTTCTGACGTGCACGTTACTGGACGGCCTCGATGACAAGATCGACTACGGTGGGCAAAAAGACTCCCGGGTCACACCGAATCACCCGTATCGGGCTGGGCTCACTCGGTGCGGTGGCCGTACTCGTGGTGTCCAGCGGGCACGTGCTCGGCACCTGGGCGGCCCTGCTCGCCGCGCTGCTGTTCGCCGCGGTCCTCGTGGTCCATCTGAGCCATATGCGCGGAGTCGGCTGGCCGCTCGCGGTGTGGCACGCCGGGCACGTGCTCATGGCCGCGGGCATGGTGCTGATGAACCTGCCGTGGCTGACGATCCCGCCGCTACTGGCCCAGGGGGGGTGTTCCTGGCCTGTGCGCTGGCCGGGCTCGTCCTCGCGGTCAGCGGGCGGATGCGCGGGCACGGGCTGACCGCGCTCACCCCGATGGGCGTCATCGACCTGCTCGGCATGGCCTTCATGTACGTGGTGCCGACTCCCGGCTTCGCCTGGCTGACCGTGGTGTTCGCGGCGTGGTTCCTGGCACAGGCCGCGTGGTGGGCGCGCGGACGGGTTCCCTCGGCGGGGGAACACAGCGCCTCCGTGCGGGTGAGCCTGATCGTGATGGGGCTCGGGATGGCCTCGATGCTGGTGGCCATGCAGTTCCTGATGCCCCCGATGCCCGGGATGTGAGCACTGCCCGGTACCCGCGCCGAGAATTCACCGGCTAATCGACCCACAGTAGGACGCGAGTGGGTATGTTGCTGCATGAGAATGGACGTAGGCGCAGGTTCGTTCCCGACAGGAGTGCTGACCATGACCCATCCGGCGAGCGGTGCCGGTTCCCCGCTGCACCTGAACCGGCCGAGGGGACGCGATGCCTGGCGGTTCGCGCGGCAGTTCTTCCGCTCCCCCATGACCACGGCCTCACTCGTACCCAGCTCCAGTTATCTCGCCGAGCGGATGGTCGCCCCCATTCCCCGTACCGGTGACCCCGCGGTGGTGGAACTCGGCGCGGGCACCGGGGCGTTCACCGCGGCCGCCCAGCGGGTGCTCGGCGGGCGCGGCACCCATGTCGCGATCGAGTGCAACCGGGAATGGGCCCGGCTGCTCGCCTCCCGCTATCCCGGCGTGGACGTGGTCTGCGCCGATGCTCACGACCTGCTCGACGTGCTCGCCGCGCGCGGGCTGCGGGCGGATGTGGTGATCAGCGGGCTGCCCTGGGCGGCGTACTGGCCCAAGGACAAGCAGCCGCTGGTGGAACTGGTCGCGGACTCGCTCGTGGAGCGTGGCTCGTTCACCCAGTTCTCCTACGCCTGGAGCCGCTGGGCCCCTCCCGCGCGCCGTCAGCACCGGGAGCTGCGGGACAACTTCGAGGAAACCGTGGTCTCGCGCACCGTGATGCGCAATTTCCCGCCCGCCTACGTGTACTTCGCCCGCCGTCCGCGGTGCTGAGGGGCCGCTAAGAACCACCGATCCCGACGCGGAAGGCATAGCGCACCGCCTCGGCGCGGGTGCGCACGCCGATCTTCGCGAACAGGTTGTTGATGTGCGTCTTCACCGTCGTCTCCCCGATGACCAGGCGTGCGGCGATGTCCGCGTTCGACAGGCCGTCGGCGATCAGGCCCAGTACCTCGGCCTCCCGCCCGGTCAGCCCCACGGGTTTGCCGGAGTTCTCCGGATTCGGCTGGCTCGCCGTACCGGACCAGGCCGCGAGCAAGCGGTCCGAGACGGCACGGTCGAAGGTGGCGTGTCCGGCTGCCGCCGAGCGCACCGCGGCCGCGATCTCCTCCCGTCCGGCGTCCTTGGTCAGATAGCCGCGCGCCCCGGCGCCGAGCGCCTCGCTGATCGACTCGTCATCGGCGTAGGTGGTCAGCACGAGCACCGCGGTCCCGGACCGGCGCGCCAGGATCTGCCGGGTCGCCTCGGCCCCGCCGAGCACCGGCATGCGCAGGTCCATCAGCACCACATCGGGCCGGTGTTCCGCGACGAACTCGACGGCGGCCTTCCCGTCCGCGGCCTCGCCAACGACCTCGATATCGGCGCACATCCCGAGCAGCGCGACCAGCCCCTCCCGCATGAGGTGCTGGTCGTCCACCACGAGCACGCTGATCACGGCTGCTCTCCCCGCTGATCCGGAACGCTGACCCGCACCGTCCATCCCGTCCCTTCCGCACCGTCCGCCGGACCCGCTTCGAGGCTGCCCCCGGCGAGGGCGAGCCGTTCGGCCATCCCGGTGAGCCCGTGCCCGCCGCCCGCCGCACCGACGGGTCCGCCCGCTCCGCTGTCGTGCACCGTGAGGCCGACCGTGTCCGTATCGAAGGCCAAGCGTACGGCCACCGGGGCGCCCGGAGCGTGCTTGGCGGCGTTGGTCAGCGCCTCCCGGGCGGCGCGCAACAGGGCGACGGTGACCGCGGCATCGAGCGGGCGCGGTGTCCCGGTGCAGGTGAAATCGGTCTCGGTCTGGTGATCCCGCCCGTGCGCCGCGGTGATCTCGGTCAGCGCCTCGGCGAGCGGGGGGACCTCACCGCGCAGCGCGGCCACCGCGGACCGGGCCTCGGTGAGCCCTTCGGCGGCGAGCCTGCGGGCCCGGGACACCCGCGCGGTGATCGCCTGCTGATCCCCGCCCTCGGTCAGCATGGCCTCGGCGACCTCGAGCTGCACGCCGAGCGCACCGAGCGAATGGGCGAGCACATCGTGCAGTTCGCGGGCGATCCGGGTGCGCTCGTCCAGTGCCGCGGCCCGGGCCTGCTCGGCCTGGGTGCGCCTGGTCTGTTCGAGCAGTTCCCTGGTGGCCATGGCCTGGGCGCGGTACTGGCGCAGGCCGAACCCCACGATGCCGAGTATGACCACGGTGAGCACGTGGTCGAACTGCAGCTCGCCGAACACCGCTTCACTGCCCGCGACGAGCGCGCCGGCCAGGAACGGCACGGCGAGGGCCACCGAGAAGCGCAGTGTGGGCAGCGAGGTCATCCTGGCGATGAACACCGCGACGAACAGCATCGCGGTCACATCCACGGCGAACCCGTCCACCACCGCGTTGACCAGGCTGCCGAGCGCGAGCGGGATCCAGGTGCGCGGGGATTCGTGGAAATCGAGCACCAGATAGACCGGCCAGAGCGCGACCGTGCAGCCGTAGACCGCCCACAGCCAGGGCTCGGTCTCCTGGGTCGCGGCGAGGTTAGCGATCACGATCACCGTGCCGAGCGCGTGGATGGCCACCCAGCTGAACACCGAGAGCCGCGGGGGTTCGGTCTGCTGAACCTCGGTCACAGGCCCTCCTCGCTGACGCTCGTCGGACCTGTGAGCGTCACTGTGTCTGATGGTGACCTCGCAAGCTCGGTCACAGGCCCGCCTCCCGTGCCCGGATCGCGGCCTGCACCCGGGAGCTGAGCCCGAGCTTGGTGAGCAGGCTGGACACGTGCGTTTTCACCGTGGCCTGGGCGACGTAGAGCTCGCGGGAGATCTGCGCGTTCGAGTAGCCCTTGCCGAGGCAGGAGAGCACATCCCGCTCCCGTTCGGTGAGCGCGTCCAGCCAGTCCGGGGTCTCCGGTGGCCCGCTCGCGGCGAACGCGCCGAGCAGCCGTTTGGTGATGGCGGGCTCGATGATCGCCTCCCCGGCGGCCACGGTACGCACCGCTTCGGCGAGCCGGGGCCCGTCCACGGATTTGAGCAGGAAGCCGCTCGCCCCGGCCCGCAGCGCCCCGTAGACGTAGGAGTCCAGGTCGAAGGTGGTCAGCATGAGTACCGCGGCATGTCCCTCGGCGAGGATCCGCGCGGTCGCCGCTATCCCGTCCAGCCCGGGCATCCGCACATCCATGAGCACCACATCGGGGCGCAGCCGCCCGGCGAGCTCCACCGCGGCGTTCCCGTCCCCCGCCTCGCCCACGACCTCGATCCCTTCCGCGGCACCGAGCATCAGCGCGAGGCCGGAACGGATCGCGGCGTGGTCGTCGGCCAGCAGCACCCTGATCATCGCGCTCATACTCCCAGTACGGCGCCGGTGAGCGGTAATTCGGCATGCACCAGCCACTGGTCACCGGACATCCCGATCCGCGTCGTGCCGCCCACATCCGAGGCGCGCTCGCGCATATTGGTCACCCCCATGCCGGTGCCCGGACGGCCACCGCTCGCGGTCAGGGCATTGCGCACCTCGAGCTCCAGCCGGTCCCCGTGCGCCCGCACCCGCAGGCGCACCTCGGCACCGGGAGCGTGCCGGGTGACGTTGGCCAGCGCCTCGGACAGGATGCGGTACCCGGCGAGGTCCACGGCCGCGGGAACGGCGGGAATGTCCAGTTCGGCGTGCACGCGGGAACCACTCGCGCGCACCGATTCGAGCAGTGGGGCCAGTTCGGCCAGTCCGCGCGGCGCCTGCCGGGAATCGGTCCCGCCCTCGGTTCCCGCGCGCAGCAGCCCGATCATCGCGCGCATCTCCTCGAGCGCGGTCAGGCTCTCGCCCCGGATCGCGGTCAGCGCCTCGTGCCGCGCCTGTGGTTCGGGCACCAGCAGCGCCGCTTCGGAGCGCACCGCGATCGCCGAGAGGTGCGCGGCGATCACATCGTGCAGATCGCGCGCCATCCTGGCCCGTTCCCCGTCCACCGCCGCCCGCCGGTCCAGTACCGCGCGTTCCCGTTCGGCGATGGCGATCTCGGCCTGGGAGCGCACGTTCAGCGCCCACCACATCGGCACCAGCGCGATCGCGAACACCTGGAGCCCGATCGGGAACAACAGCCGCCAGTTCCCTTGCAGCACCGCGAACAGCACACTCACCGCGATCCCGGCGAGCAGCACGACCGCGATCGCGATCCGGGAGGTCCGCCGCGAGGTGTAGAGCACCACGCTGAAGACCACATCGCCGACCACGAACACCATCGGCAGCGTCGGCCCGAGCAGCCCGTCGGCGAGTACACACGCCAGCGCGACCCCGATCGCGGCGAACGTGGACCACGAGCGCAGCAGCTGGGCCGCGCAGGCGACGCCGAACAACAGCACCCGCGACCAGTACGGCCCCTGGAGCGGGATCCCGGTGGTCGAGGCGACCCCGGCGAGATAGAACCCGATCCCGAGCGCGAAGGTCGTGAGGGCGGCAAGGAGGTCCCGGCGCACGGGAGTCGCGAACACCTCACGGAACCTGGTCAGCACGTCCCTATGACACCACAATGCCCGGGTACACCAGCTCCGTCGAAAGACTGAGGCGGGTCGCGACCGATGGCCGAGGTACCGGCGGGCCAGGACCGGCAGGCTGGTGCCCATGGGGAAGATTCTCGGGTTCTTCGGCGCCAATCCGGTGGCCGCGGTGATGCTCGGCGCGGAGACCGCGTTCTGGGTGCTGATCGCGCTGGGGCTGGTCTTCCGGTACCCGCTGCGGATGCGGCGCACCGGTGCCGGGCTGCTGCTGGGTGTGCCGATCGTGGACCTGGTGCTGCTCGTGGCGATCGGCTTCGACCTCTCCGGCGGGGCCAGCGCGACCGTCTGGCATGCGCTCGGCACCGCGTACCTCGGGTTCAGCATCGCGTTCGGGCATTCCATGGTGCGCTGGGCGGACGGCTGGTTCGCCTACCGGTTCGCCCGCGGACCGCGGCCGGTGAAGCCACCGCGCTACGGCGAGCCGGGGCGTGCGGCGAAGGAATGGCGCGAGTTCGGCAAATACGCGCTCGCCGTGGCGATCACCGCGGCGGCCATGGCGGCGCTGACCTTCGGGGTGAGTTCGCTCGCGGCCACCTCGGCGCTGTGGCAGGGGGTCATGCCGAAGCTGCTCATGGTGGGCCTGATCTGGTTCCTGGTCGGCCCGGTGTGGGCGAGCCTGAGCCGCGCGAAAGTCACCGTCTGAGCGCTTGCGCATCTAACTTACTAACAGTAGGTTCTGCTTCATGCGGAACGTGAATGGCAAGGTCGCCGTGATCACCGGGGCCGGTTCGGGAATCGGTGCCGCCCTCGCCCGTCAGCTCGCCGCCGCGAACGCCCGGCTGGCGATCTCGGATGTCAACGCCGATGGGCTCGCCGAGACCGCCGCGGCCTGCGAGCGCGCGGGCGCCCAGGTGCGCTCCTATGCCCTGGATGTGGCCGACCGGTCCGCGGTGCTCGAGCACGCCGATGCGGTGCGGGCCGATTTCGGCGCGGTGAACCTGGTGGTGAACAACGCGGGGGTGGCACTCGTCGGCGCACTCGAGGAGACCTCCTTCGAGGACCTGGACTGGATCCTGGGCATCAATTTCCACGGGGTCATCAACGGGAGCAAGGCGTTTCTGCCGCACCTCATCGAGTCCGGGGACGGGCACCTGGTCAATATCTCGAGCGTGTTCGGGCTGATCGGGGTTCCGACACAGAGCGCGTACTGTGCCGCCAAATTCGGGGTGCGCGGGTTCACCGAAAGCCTCCGCCAGGAAATGCGCATCGCGAAACATCCGGTCGGGGTCACCTGTGTGCACCCCGGCGGTATCCGCACCAACATCGCCCGCAGTGCCCGCCAGGCGGACGGTTACCGGCCCGCGGTCGGCCAGGACATGGGTGCGGCGTTCGACCGGATCGCGCGCACCACCCCGGACGCGGCGGCACGGCGCATTCTCGGTGCGGTGCGCAAGAATTCGGCGCGAGTGCTGATCGGGTTCGACGCGGTCGCGATCGACGGAATGCCGCGCGCCCTCGGTTCGCGGTATCAGCAGCTGGTCACGAGCGCGGTGCGGCTCGGCCTCCGGCGGCCTGGCCGCTGAGGGTGCGGCCGACGGTCCTCTGCCGTCGCGAGCGGGAGCCGGATCGGCGGTGCCCCTGCGGGACACCCGCGCCCGAGATCAGCAAGGCGGACGACAGCGCAGCGGCGCTGCGACGTCGAAAACCCGGCGAGAGGAAGACAACGCCGCGAGGCGCCGATATGGCATGCGGAGGCACTTCGCCGACGTTGCGGCGCAGCAGGCTATGGGATCGTCAGCCGTGCCCTGGTACTCAGCTGGGTCGCCAGCACCACGACGATGGCCGCGTCCACCGCGACGATCGCCATCAGCAGCGGACTGCCGTGCGCCGACCACAATGCCTCGAACACGGTAAGGAAACCGAAGACGAGCACCGCGGCCAGGTTCGCGAACCTCGCCCGCAGCAACACGAGCAGCGCGAGCACCAGCTTCACCGCCGCGACCGCGAACAGCCCGATGACCAGCCACATGTGCCCATCGGGGCGGACCCGTTCGCTCGCCGTCGCGATGTGGGCGGCGAACCGCCCGCCGGGGTCGCCCACCATGTCCCTGGTGACCAGGGTGTTCGGCGCGCCGGAGAGCACACTGCCCGGGATCAGCACGATCAGCGTGGCGAAGGCGAGCTGCACGAACGCGTCCAGGGCCTTCACCACAGCGGCCGGACCGACCAGGTGCAGGGCGCGCACCCGGGCCCCCAGAAGCGCCGTAACGCTGAGTGCCCGGTTGTGCATGATCCTCACCAAGGTCGACAAGTGCTCGCCTACGTACCGCTCGCCTCGCTGCGCGCTTGTTCGCAGGGTGCCTCACCTGCGAAGAATCCCAAAGTCCCGGCGTCATTACGCTGACCGTTTTGCACCGGACCGGGCGGATAAGCCGGGAAAATCCACCCCATTTGGAGTATACGACTCCAAGCGCGCTACTCACCGTAGTAGTCGATCTCGGCCACACAGTGATCGGTACTCGCCGGAGTAGCACAACAATTTCGGATGTTGCTCATCCGGCGGCCTGTTAAAACATGATCTTGTTTGGCACGCTTATTACGCGGGGGGTGCGGGCGCACACAGGGAGAAATCACGATGACAGCGGGGCACGGGAGTTATCAGAGCGAAATTTACGCGGCGGGGCTCGCCGATCAGGTTCCTCCGTTCACCACGAATGGTGCCGACCTGGAATCCAGTGCACGGGAAATCATGCCGAAAGAGGCCTTCGGCTATGTGGCGGGCGCGGCCGGAGCGGGCAAGACAGCCGAGGCGAATCGGGCGGCATTCGACAACTGGCGCATCGTGCCCCGCATGCTGCGGGACGCGACCGCGCGGCAGACGGCCACCGAGGTGCTCGGCACGATGATGCCCGCCCCGGTACTGCTCGCCCCGATCGGCGTGCAGTCCATCCTGCATCCGGAAGGGGAACTCGCCACCGCGCGTGCGGCGGCGGACCTGGGTGTGCCGATGGTGATGTCCACCGCGTCCTCGTACTCCATCGAGGATGTCGCCGAGGCCAACGGAGACGGATCACGCTGGTTCCAGCTCTACTGGCCGAACGATCCCGACGTGTGCGTGAGCATCCTGCAGCGCGCCGAGAAAGCCGATTTCACCACGCTCGTGGTCACCCTGGACACCTGGCAACTCGGCTGGCGGCCGAGCGACCTCGATTCGGCGTATCTGCCTTTCCTGCGCGGGATCGGCACCGAGGTCTACTTCTCCGATCCGGTGTTCCGCGCGGGACTGTCCGCGAGCCCCGAGGAAGATCTCGGCTCGGCGGTCGCACGCTGGCTGCCGATGTTCACCGGAACCGACCGGAATTGGGAGAATCTCCCGTTTCTGCGCGAACATTGGGGCGGACCCATTGTGCTCAAAGGGATCCAGCACATCGATGATGCGCGCCGGGCCGTCGAGGCCGGGATGGACGGGATCGTCGTGTCCAACCACGGCGGCCGCCAGGTGGATGGTGCGATCGCCTCGCTCGACGCACTGCCCGATATCGCCGAGGCCGTCGGGGACCGGATCGAGATCCTGTTCGACTCCGGGATCCGCACTGGAGCGGACGCCATCAAGGCACTGTCGCTCGGGGCGCGCGCCGTGCTGCTCGGCCGTCCCTACGCCTACGGGCTCGCACACGCCGGACAGGCCGGGGTGCGGCACGTGCTGCGTGGTTTCCTCGCCGAACTGGATCTGACGCTGAGCCTTTCCGGGAACCGGGAACTCGCCGACCTCGGCAGGCACACCCTCAGCCGGGCATGAGGCCGGGAATGCGGGCCGAGCGCGCGGCGGCGCCCGGGACCTAAACTGGGCGCATGGGCACGCAGGCGAACTCGGGACGGCAACGGCTGCTCGAGGCCGCGCACCGGCTGTTCTACGCGCACGGGGTGCACGGGGTCGGCATCGATACGGTGATCGAGGAGGCCGGGGTCGCCAAGATGACCCTCTACCGCAATTTCGGCTCGAAGGACGAATTGGTCGCCGCCTATCTCGCCGAACGCGATGAGTACTGGCGCGATCGCTGGCGGGCACGCACATCCCAAGCGGACCGCCGGGAGCGGGTGCGCGGATTCTTCGACGTGCTCGTGGAATGGGCGGCGGAGAAGGATTTCCGCGGCTGCGCCTTCGTGAACGCGCACGGGGAACACGATCAAGGCCCGGCAACGCTCGCCGCGATCACCGCGCACAAGGAATGGGTCCGCGCGCACCTGCGCGGGATCACCGGGGACGACGCACTCGCCGAACAGCTATTCGCCCTGATGGAGGGCGCCGCGGTGATCACCTCGATCACCGGAGGGAGCAGCACGGTGCACCAGGCCAGGATCGCCGCCCTGACCCTGCTCGACGCGCAACCCGAACGCGAGCACCAGTCCGCCGGCGGCTGAGGCGGTCAGCAGGTACCCGGCGAACGGGTAGGAACCGGTGGCCTGTACCAGAAATCCGGTCGCGGCCGGTCCGAGCGAGGCGCCGATTCCCACCGCCGTGTAGATCAGGCCGAGCCGGTTGGGCAGTTCGCGCGCCCCGTAGAGCTCGGCGAGCACCACCGGGGTGAGCGCGATGTAGCCGCCGTAGCCGAAGCCGAACACCGCGGCGAACACGAGCAGCTGCGGATACCCCTGCGCGCTCGCCCAGATCGGCAGGCTCAGCGCGACACACCCGTAGCAGCCGAGATACAGGGTCATGGTGCGCAATCGCGCCGAGGCGAGCCCGAGCAGCAGCCGCCCGGCGATGCTGGTCGCGCCGATCACCGAGACGAGCACGGCCGCCCGCACCGGGGAGAGCCCCAGCCGCATCGCCGCGGGCGAGAGGTGCACGTAGGGCACGTAGAGCGCGCAGTTGAGCAGCAGCGCGGAGACGTAGAGCCTGCCGAATCCGTTCGCCCGCCCGCGTCCGCGCACGGTTGCGGCCGGTTCGGGTGGCGGGGCGAGCAGCAGCAGGATCAGCAGCAGCGCCACGATCGCGACCACCGCGCAGATGCGGAACGCCGTGCGCCAGCCCGATTCGGCGACCAGCAGCGCGATCAGCGGCGGACCGGCGACCGTGCCGAGCCCGATCCCGCAGAACGCGATCCCGGTCGCCACCGAGCGGTAGCGGGCGAACCAGCGGCCGAGTGCACCGATCACCGGGACGTACATCGCCCCGATGCCGAGGCCGACACCGAGCCCGTAGCCCGCATAGGCCTGCCAGGGCGCGGTGGCGAACAGGCCGAGGGCGAACACCAGTGCCCCGGCCCCGAACACCACGCGGAGCCCGAACCGTTCGGCCAGCGGTGCGGTGACCACGCCGAGGCAGAAGAACAGCAGCGAGGTCAGCGAGAACAGCACCGAGGCCGCGCCCGTGCCGACCCCGAAGGCATGCGCCATCGGGGTGAGGAACTGCCCATAGCTGTACGCGATGCCGAACAGCACGAACAGCATCAGGGTGGCACCGGTGAGGACGGCCCAGGCGCGCCCGCGATCGAGTTGCTGCACCCGTCCAGAATGAGACAGACCTGTCTCCCCCGTCAATGGATGGTCAGTCCGTGGGCTTGGCCGCCCGTAGCGAGTAGACCTGGGGCACCGGCTGGCTGCCCGGCAGCCGGAAGTGACCGTGGCTGTGCTCGTGCAGGAACTCCAGGCGCAGCCCCGCAGCGGCGAGGGCGCTGACCACATCGCCGATGCCGTGCCGCCACTCGACGGTCACGGTGGCCTCGGTCTTCGCCGCCGGATCGGCGTAGCTGCCCGGCTCGTCCACCACGATGGGCGCGCGGTGGAAGTAGTCCTCCTCGACGGTTCGCCCGTCCTCGCCGAGGATGTCGGCATAGGGATGGAGCTCGAGCAGGTAGAGGAACCCGCCGGGGTTCAGCAGCTCGGCGACCGTGTGCGCCCACCGGGGAATGTCCGGAAGCCAGCACAGCGAGCCGAAACTGCTGTACACGATGTCGAACCGGTGCCCGTCGAGCGCCCGCCCCGCCGCGTACAGCTCGGCGGCCACGAACCGGGCATCGACCCCGATTTCGGCGGCGAGTTCACCGGCCACCCGCACGGCGGGCGCGGAGAAATCGAGACCGGTCACCACGGCCTCCCTGCGGGCCCAGGAAAGCGTGTCCAGCCCGATATGGCACTGCAGGTGCAACAGGGTCTTCCCGCGTACCGGACCGACCTCCGCGGGCTCGAACTCCTGTAGCGTGTCCCGGCCCGCGAGGAACCCGGGAAGGTCGTAGTACGTGCCCGAGACATGGATCGGGACCCGCTCGTCCCAGTTGGCACGGTTGACCGCGCGCCAGTCCCCGGCAGCCGAATTCGTGGTCATGGGGCCGAGGCTAGGGCCGGCGTCGAATCGTTTTCCGTACTCACCTGACGGCACCGCTCATTTGGCGTCGGCGTAGCAGTCCACCACGTTCGCCGGGAGCGGGAAGCGCACCTTCGTCTCGCCGAACACGAGGCGGCGGGCCTGTTCGGCGGCCCGCTCCACCAGTTCCGCGCAACGCGGCGCGTCCTGTGCTCGGCAGTGCACGATGATCTCGTCGTGCACGAAGAAGACCAGTTCGGCATCGGGCAGTTCGTCGAGCAGGTCGAGGCGCAGGGTGGCGAGCACGGTCAGCGCCCAGTCCGAAGCGCTGGACTGCACCACGAAGTTGCGGGTGAACCGGCCCCAGTCGCGCGCCGCGCGCAACGAGTCCAGTCCCGCCTCGCCCATCAGCGCCGCGGGCGGGGGCGAGGTCCGCCCCAGCACCGAGCGCACACTGCGGCCGTGTTCCCCGTGCCGCGCGGCCCGCTCGACGTACCCGATCGCCTCGGGGAACCGCTTGCGCAGCACGGCGAGCAGCGCGGCCGCATTGCCCGCGGTGCCGCCGTACATCGCGGAGAGCATGGCGATCTTGGCGTCGTGGCGCTGCCCGGAGAACGCGTCCTCGGCCAGGCTTTCGTACATATCGCCCGCGGTGGCCACCTCGGCGAGCCGGGCATCCTCGGAAAGCGCGGCGAGCACCCGCGGTTCCAGCTGGGCGGCATCGGCCACGACCAGCCGCCAACCCGGATCCGCGCGCACACAGGTGCGCAGCAGCTTCGGCAGCTGCAGCGCGGCACCGCCCCGGCTCGCCCAGCGCCCGGAGACCACCCCGCCGACGACGAACTCGGGACAGAACCGGCCCTCGTGCACCCATTCGTCCAGCCAGAACCAGCCGTGCGCGGCGTAGAGCCGGGACAGCTCCTTGTACCGGAGCAGCGGGGCGACCGCGGGATGCTCGATCTCGCGCAGCACGGCGGCCTTGGTGGAGGGCAGGTCGATCCCGGCGCGGGCGAAGGCGCGCTGCACGCTGCCGGGATGCTCCGGATTGACCGGTTTGCCGCCGAAGGCCTCACTGACCTCGGTGGCCAGGTCGGCGAGCACCTTCGGGCGGGCCCCGTTCGCCGGTCGCGGGCCGAACATCCCGGTGAGCAGTTCGGCGTGCACATCGGCGCGGTACGGCAGGCCGTTCGCCCGCATCTCGGCGGCCGCGAGGGCACCGGCCGACTCCGCGGCGACCAGCATCCGCAGCCGGGGCGCCCAGGCGCTGTCCTCGATGCGGCGCAACTGGTCGGCGAGCACCTCCGCGCAGGCGCGCGCGGGACTCGCCCCACCGGGCAACGGATCCGGTTCGGTCTCGAACAGCACCGGCTGCGCCGAGGGGCGCCGGGCACGCGCCTGCTCCTCCGGAACGGGTAACCCGGCAAGGCGAGCGTAGGCGGCGGCGAGCGTGGCCGGTTCGCCGTAGCGCCCCTCGAAGGACAGCAGGATCGACTCCACGAGGGCGAGGTCGTGACAGCGCCGCACCCGCACCCCGGCCGCGAGCAGGCTCGCGTATTCCTGTTCAGCGAACACCCAGCGCGGATGCTCGGCGCGTTCGATCGCGGTCACCGCGGCGACCAGATCCGGCACCGTCCGTGCCTCGAGGACGGCGCCCGATTCGGTGCAGCGCAGGACATCCCAGCCGTTCTCCGCGGCACCGGCGATCACATACACGGACCCATTATCTCCGGCACGTCCGACAGGTGAGCAGGCGCACATACCGTCGTTCAGGAATGTTTCTGGGTTACGGTGCGCCCGCTTGTCGGGTACGTTGCGAAATCAGCATCGACATCGTGGTCTTGGGAGGTGCCGTGGCTTCACTGCTCGGGAAGGTCCCCACGCTCGCCGGACGGATTCCCACCGTCGCGCGCGGGGTGGATGTGCTGCGCAAGGCGGGGCTGTTCAACCCGCTCCGGCTGGACGACGCACTGCGTTCCACCGTGACCATGCGCCGCTGGGGCCCGGTCACCGGTGCCGTGCGGGTCGCCGCGGGACACAATCCGGACGGGCTCGCCATCGTGGACGAGCGCACCGAGCACACCTTCGCCGAACTGGACCGCGAGTCGAACGCGCTGGCCAGGGCCTGGCGCGAGGCCGGGGTGCGGCAGGGAAGCACCATCGGCATCGTCTGCCGGGACCACTACGGGATGGTGCTGGCCATGGTCGCCGCCGGGAAGACCGGCGCGAAAGCCCTGCTGGGCAACACCGGCTTCTCCAAACCACAGCTGCACGACGTCGCCGAGCGCGAGGGCGTCACCATCGCCGTGTACGACGAGGAGTTCAGCGAGCTCATGTCCGCACTGCCGGACGGGGTCACCCGCTACCTCGCCTGGGTGGACGAGCCGGACGCGGAACACGAGGTGCCCACCCTCGCCGAGACCGTGGCCGCGAGCAGTGACGCCGAGGTCCCGGTACCGGACAAGGCGGGCGGCATCGTGCTGCTCACCTCGGGCACCACCGGAACCCCCAAGGGCGCCCAGCGCGAGGTCCGGTCCCCGCTCGCAGCGGCCGAGTTCCTGGACCGCATTCCGCTGCGCTCCGGGGAGACCACGCTCATCTGCGCGCCGATCTTCCACGGCACCGGGCTCTCCCAGTTCCTGATCACCCTGGCACTGGGCTCCACGACCGTGCTGCGCAGGCGGTTCGATCCGGAGGCCGCGCTCAACTCCATCCAGCGCTACCGGGCCAGCGCGCTCGTCGTGGTGCCGACCATGCTGCAGCGCATCCTCGACCTCGGTGAGCAGACCCTCGCCCGCTACGACACCTCCTCGCTGCGCATCGTGTTCACCGCGGGCTCCGCGCTCTCCCCCGAGCTCGGCAACCGCGCGACCGAAGTGTTCGGGCAGGTCATCCACAACCTCTACGGCTCCACCGAGGTCGCCGTGGCCAGCGTGGCCACCCCCGAGGACTGGCGCAGGGCACCGGGCACCGTCGGCCGCTGCCCCGTCGGCTGCGAGGTGCGCCTCTACGACACCGCGGGCAACCGGGTCACCGCGCCCAACAAACAGGGCAGGGTGTTCGTGCGCAGCGGGATCGCGTTCAGCGGCTACACCGGCGGCGGGAGCAAGGAAGAAATCGACGGGCTGCTCTCCTCCGGGGACGTCGGGCACTTCGACGCCGACGGGCTGCTGTTCATCGACGGCCGTGACGACGACATGATCGTCTCCGGTGGCGAGAACGTGTACCCCATCGAGATCGAGAACCTGCTCGTCGAGCACGCGCAAGTTTCCGATGCCGCCGTGATCGGAGTCCCGGACGACGAGTTCGGGCAGCGCCTCAAGGCCTTCGTGGTCACCGAGCCGGGCGCGAAGGTGGACGCCGAGGAGATCAAGGCCTACGTCAAGGCCAACCTGGCGCGGTACAAGGTGCCCCGGGATGTCACCTTCATCGAGGAGCTGCCGCGCAATCCGACGGGCAAGGTCCTGCGCAACAAACTCGCGCAGTCCTAGCCACCACACGACCCGCTGAATCGCCGTTCGTTCGGCGGACTCGAGCCCGCCTGTGATGTACACGACTACGTATGCAGAACCGTCGGCGGCTTCGTGACGTCTTGCCGGATGTGAGCAGGGCCCGGGCAAGGATCGAAACGGCAGACGAGGCCGAGCTCGTGCGCCTGGTCGCGCGGGGTGATCAGGGTGCGTTCGAGGTGCTGTACCGCAGGACCGCGCCCTGGCTGACGGTACGGCTGCGGCGGCGCTGTGCCGATGAGCAGATCGTCGCCGAGGTGCTGCAGGAGACCTTCGTCGCGGTGTGGCGGGCCGCCGGGAGCTTCGCCGGAGCCGCGGTCGAGGGCAGTGCGGTCGGCTGGTTGTGGACCATCGCGGCGCGCAGGCTGGTCGACGCGTTCCGGCGGCGTGCGCGCCAGCCGGTCCTGGCCGCCGCGCCCGCGCTCGGCGATCTCGCCCCGAAGGTCGCCACCATCGGGGAATCGGCTCGTTCCGGCTTGTTCGCCTTACCGGCCGGGGAACAAACACGCCGGGTCGCCGCCCTTCGGCAGGCCGGGCTGACCTGTCAGGGAAATCAGCTGGATATCCTCACTCGCGGCACTGCCGGATGAGATGGCTGGTGTTGTACGCACGCAGCCGCCGGTTCGTGATGTCCGTACTCGTGCTGCTGCTCGGCGCGCTAGTGCTGTACTGCGGCGCCAACTGGTGGTGGGACGGCCGGCTCTCCCTGCGGCCGCTTGCGGTACTCATGACGCTGGGGGCCGCATCGGCCGCCACCGGCTTGGTGGGGCCCGACCCGGGATTGGACCGCACCGCCGCACTGTCCTGGCCGCACCGACGGGCAGCGCATCTACTCGGGCTCGCCGGGCTCGTCCTCGCGGTTTCGCTGGGGTTGAGCCACGTTCTCGTCCCAGCCGTCCCGGGCCAGGTGATCATCCGGGACACGCTGGGGCTGACGGGGTTACTCGGGCTCGGCGCGACGCTGTTCGGCGGCCCGCTCAGCTGGTGCTTGCCCTTCGCCGCACTGATGCTGGCCTACGTGCCCGGCCTGCAACAGGTCCCTATCGCCGGATGGCTCGTGCAGCCGTGGGATCACCCATCGGCGATCGTGACCGCGGCCGCGGCGATGGTCCTCGGCATTGTCGGCTATTCGGTGTTCGGCGTCCGTGGATCCTGATTCTCCTGGTCGGCGGCAAACTTCGGAAATTTCCGGAAATCGAGAAC
>NZ_JALM01000072.1 GCF_000737195.2 Sciscionella sediminilitoris | reverse complement strand
TGACTCGGCGGGAAGGTCCTACTCTCGGAAAACAAGTTGTCCAATGTCGAATCCTGTTCGCATGGCTGTGTCATGGTTGCTCTCCTGCCGATTCATCAGCTGATGACCGGCAACGCTCTCATTTCGCAGGACTCGCCATCAGGAATCCTGCAAAGCTGGCGTCCCGCGAATACACACAAGCTAGGTGAGCCAAGGTTGCAGGCACGTTGCACGGCCCGAGCTCGATCGAGCCGATCTCAGCAACGCCGTCGGGATCTGACTCGCCGACTGGCCTGCCCCGTTCTCTCCCCCTCGAATCCGTTGGCGAGCGCTTGGAGAGCCAGGTCTAGGTAGGTGGTGAGGTCGGTGTCCGCAGTAGCGATCCATTGGTCGAAGGCGGCACGGCAGGCAGCGAGTGTGGTGCGGCCGATCGCGAGGGGATACAGGGTGTCGGGGCGTTGGCCAAGACGGCTTGCAGCGAAGTCGCTCACCGCTCGTTCCCAGGCGTCATAGTGCGGGCCCGCGCTGGCCTGGAGGGCGGGGACGGTGCTGATGAGCTGCATCCGGGCGCGTAGCTCGGGCACGTCCTCGGCGCGGTAATGGTTGACGTGAACGACGACTTCACGGATCGCGTCCATGAGCGATGTTCGAGCGGGAACAGCGTCGAACGCGGCGCGCAGGCGCTGCACCTCACCGTCGAACTGGTGCCACAAGACAGCAGTTTTGGTGTCGAAGTAGCGGAAGAAGGTGCGCCGACTTACCCCCGCGGCGGCGGCGATGTCTTCGACAGTGGTGTCGTCGAAACCTTGTTCGGTGAACAGCCGCAACGCGGCGCGCTCGAGTTCGCGCGCGCTGGTGCTCGGCGGTCGTCCTCGTCTGTGGCTGTCTGCGTTGTGGCGAGGAGCGTTCATCGGTCTTCGTCCATCGGGACTATTGATTGTGTCACACCGTGACGTTATCGTATCGCCTATTCGGCACTCAGTGCCGGATATCCCGGTCTCATGTTAAAGGAGTGGACATGACTGACGATTCCCGTGTGGCAGCAAGCAAAAACGACCCAGACGAGCCCGAGGTCGTGACGTCGGATTTGCTGGTCGAAGAGGTCTCGATCGACGGTATGTGCGGTGTGTACTGATGTCTGCTTTCGAGCCTGAGACGATGTTGGAGCAGGCGTGGGCACTGTCTCCCTCGGTTGCGCTACGCCCCGAGCCGTTCGGTGCGCTGGCGTATCACTTCGGCAATCGCAAGCTCACTTTTCTCAAACGCCCCGAGTTGGTGTCGGTGCTCCGGGAGCTCGATACGCATCCCGACATCCGGTCGGCGCTGATGGGCGCCGGTGTTCCCGAGACCCAGTATTCGGCCTATTGCGCGGCGCTGCGTGGACTGGCCGATACCGACATGATTCGACCCCAAGCGCAGGAGGTGGCGGCATGACCGCGCTGCGGGAACGTCCGACCGGCGGTTCGTTGATCGACCAGTTCGAGCTGGGGTTGGACGCGCCGATCTGTCTGACGTGGGAACTGACGTATGCATGCAATCTGGAATGCGCGCATTGCCTGTCCTCTTCAGGCAGGCGTGATCCGCGCGAGCTGAGCACCCGGCAGTGTGAGGCGGTGATCGACGAGCTGCAGCGGATGCAGGTTTTCTACGTCAACATCGGTGGTGGCGAGCCGACGATCCGGCCGGATTTCTGGCATCTGCTGGAGTACGCGGTCAACCATCAGGTCGGCGTGAAGTTCTCCACCAATGGTGTGCGGATCACTCCCGAACGAGCGCGATTCTTGGCATCGACCGACTACGTCGACGTCCAGATCTCCTTGGACGGTGCGACCGCGGAAGTCAACGACCACGTGCGAGGTCCCGGCTCGTATGACACGGCGCTGACCGCGCTGGGAAATCTCCAGGCTGCGGGGTTCGAGGACGCGAAGATCTCGGTGGTCTGCACTCGAGAGAACATCGGGCAACTCGATGAGTTCAAGGCGTTGGCGGACCGATTCGGGGCGACGCTGCGGTTGACGCGGCTGCGTCCCTCGGGACGCGGGGCGGATGTGTGGGACGAGCTGCATCCGCTTCCCGAACAGCAGAAGGTGCTCTATGACTGGTTGATGGCCCATGGCGAGAATGTGCTGACGGGCGACTCGTTCTTCCATCTCGCCGCGTTCGGGGAACCTCTGCCCGGGCTGAATCTCTGCGGCGCGGGCCGGGTCGTGTGTCTGATCGATCCGATCGGTGACGTGTATGCGTGTCCGTTCGCGATCCACGAGAACTTCCTGGCGGGCAACCTGCTGACCGATGGCGGTTTCCAGCGGGTGTGGCAGTCTTCGGAGTTGTTCACCGAACTACGCTCGCCGCAGACTGGTGGCGCGTGCGCGAAATGCTCGTTCTATGACTCGTGCCGCGGCGGGTGTATGGCCGCGAAGTTCTTCACCGGGTTGCCGCTCGACGGCCCCGATCCCGAGTGCGTGCGTGGTCTCGGCGAGACCGCGCTGGCGGAAAAACGTACCGTTCCCTCTCCGAGTCAGGACCATTCCAAAACCGCGCCGACGCGAAACCAGCCGGTGATGCTGACGTTGCTGAGCCGTCCGCCGGTATCCGCATGTGCCGAGAGCCCGCTGGCCGACTACACACCGGAAGTGCAGGATCAGAAAGGCTGCTGCCCATGAAGCTCGAGAGCCCCTGGAAACAGAACCCGTGGTTCGAGTCGGTGGCCGTGGCGAAACGCCGCGCCCGGAAACGGTTGCCCGCCCCGGTGTACGGAGCGCTCGTGGCCGGTTCCGAACGAGGCCAGACGATCGATGACAACGAAGCCGCGTTCGGTGAGCTCGGTTTCGCGCCACACGTTGCCGGGCAGCGTCCTGAACGGTCGATGGCCACCCGAGTCCTGGGCCAAGACGTTTCGTTGCCGGTACTGATCAGCCCGACCGGCGTGCAAGCGGTGCATCCCGACGGCGAGGTCGCCGTGGCCCGCGCGGCCGCGGCACGGGGAACCGTGATGGCGCTGTCGAATTTCGCCTCCAAAGCGGTCGAGGAGGTCACCGCCACCGGTGCGCCGACATTTTTTCAGATGTATTGGACCGGCGATCGCGAGGTCATGATCCAGCGGATGGGGCGCGCGCACGCCGCCGGTGCGGTCGGCCTGATCGCCACACTGGACTGGTCGTTCTCGATGGGCCGGGACTGGGGAAGCCCGGAAATTCCGGAGAAGGTCGATCTCAAGACGATGGTCCGGTTGGCGCCGAAGGTGCTGACCAAGCCTCGCTGGCTCTACGAATTCGGCCGTACCGGCCGAATTCCGGACTTGACGGCGCCGAACCTGGCCTCACCCGACGGTGCGGCACCGACGTTCTTCGGGGCGTATCACGAGTGGATGACCACCCCGCCCCCCTCGTGGGAAGACGTGGCATGGATGCGCGAGCAGTGGGCGCAGATCAGCGGAACGCCGTTCGTGCTCAAAGGCGTCTGCCGGGTCGACGACGCACTACGGGCTCGCGACGCGGGTGTCGCCGGTCTCTCGGTGTCCAACCACGGTGGTAACAATCTCGACGGCACACCGGGCGCGATCCGGATGGTCAAACCGATCGCCGACGCGGTGGGTCACGACCTCGATGTCCTGACCGACGGCGGTATCCGCCGTGGCTCGGACGTCGTGAAGGCCCTCGCCCTGGGAGCGCGCTCGGTGCTGATCGGCCGAGCCTACTTGTGGGGGCTGGCAGCGAACGGCCAGACCGGAGTGGAAAACGTCCTCGACATCCTGCGCAGCGGCATCGACTCCGCACTCATGGGTCTCGGCGTTTCGTCTACCGACGAACTCACCTCGGAGCATCTGCTGGTGCGGAAAGATTTCCAACGCACGCTCGGCGCGCGGACTCCGGAGGTCGCGGGCGGATGACCGATCACCTCGCGGACACCACCTGGCCCGAACTCGACCAGGCCGGACTCGTACTAGTGCCAGTCGGGTCGATCGAACAGCACGGTCCGCACCTCCCCCTCGATACCGACACCGCGATCGCAACAGCCGTAACTCACACGGCGGCCGGGATACTCGGCGCCTGGAGCGCCCCGGCCATCGCCTACGGGGCAAGCGGCGAGCACCAAGGTTTCCCGGGCACCAGCTCCATCGGAACCGACACGCTGCGCCTCCTACTGATCGAGCTGGTGCGTTCGATGCGGGTCTGGGCACGGCGCGTGCTGCTCGTCAATGCCCACGGCGGTAACCTACCGGCCATCGACGCCGCAGTCGGCCAGCTCGTCGCCGAAGGACACGACATCGCGTGGATACCATGTGCGACAACAGGTCCTGACTTGCACGCCGGTCGCACCGAAACCTCACTGATGCTGCACATCCGCCCCGAATCGGTACACCTCGATCGTGCCGAGAAAGGAAACACCCAACCCCTGGACAACATCCTGCCTGACCTCATCGCTGGCGGGGTCGATGCGGTCTCCACCAACGGGGTACTGGGCGATCCGGCGGGCGCCACCGCAGAGGAAGGCGGACAACTGCTCGCGCGCATGGTGGACGCGGTTGTCAGCACGGCCACATCGGTCACGTCATGAACCGCGTAGCGCTGGTGACCGGCGCAGCGCGCGGCATCGGTGCGGCCACAGTGGCCAGGCTGGTCACAGACGGATACCGGGTGATGGCCGTCGACTCCTGCGAGGGGCCACCCCTGGCCACACCCGCAGAACTCAATGCCGTCGCGGCCGCACACGGTGACGCCGTGCTCGCCGAGGTCGTCGACGTCCGTGACCGTGCCGCGCTCAGCGAAGCCGTCACCCGCACACTCGAACACTGGCATCGTCTCGACGTCGCCATCGCCTGCGCCGCAGTCATGCGCGGCGGAGCCCCACTGTGGGAAACCCCCGACGCCGACCTGGACCTGCTCTGGGAGGTCGATGCCAAAGGCGTCTGGAATACCGCGGCCACAACGGTACCGGCCATGCTCGCCGGCCCAGACCCGTCCGGCTGCCGATTCGTCGCGGTCGCCTCCGCTGCCGGAACCCATGGCATGTTTCGTCTCGCCGCCTATAACGCCGCCAAACACGCCGTGGTCGGCATGGTAAAAGGACTGGCCGCCGATCTGGCCGGGACAGGGGTCACAGCCTGTGCCGTCTCGCCCGGATCCACCGACACACCGATGCTGCAAGCCACAGCCCAACTCTACAACGTCACCATCGAAGAACTGGCCCGCCACCAACTGATCAGAGAACCCATCGCCGCCGGCGAGATCGCCGAGACCATCGCACTGTGCGCCGCGCCCGCCGGTCGAGTGATGAACGGCAGCGTCCTGCACGCCGACGGCGGTTTCACATCATGACCACCACACCCGCCCGACTTCCAGACGGCTTCGAGATCCGGATCCGAGAAGATGTAACCCAGCTGGCGAACGGGCGCATCCTGATGGGCGGCACCCCGCTGCGGGCGCTACGCCTCACCGACGCGGCGACAGCACTGATCGAGCGGGACCGGATCCGCGTGAACGACACAGCCAGCGCCGCGCTCGCGCGACGTTACCCCGTCCTCGAAGAAACGATATCGGGCCGCACGCACAGGAATCGCCCTCGATACAGCGGTCCGTTAACGTTGACTGGCAGCGAAGCCGCCCACACGCAGTTCCCCCGGGCTCTACGTGCGTGTGTCTGTGAGTTGCACACCGCCCCAGCAGCGAAATACCGCTTTTATACTATCTGCACCTAACTGCTGCCGACCGCTTGGGCGCGACACGCCAGGGACATGATCGCGTTTCGTGGCATGAACTGGTGGCGAATGATGGGGTTTCCGGGGTCCATGTGGCGGATTGCAGTACTATATTCGCTGGTAGAGGCCTTAGAGGCAAAAGCTTCTGCTCTCCGGAAGCAGGTGTCACAACGTCGAATCGCTTAGGACTTGCGAGCCGCAAACGACTGTGGCGGAACCGGAGCTCGGATGCCTCGCGACTGGTCCCACCTTTGGGTTGAACGCTCCAACGGATCACGATAGGTCGCCGTATTCCAACAGCGCGGACAAGTTCGAGAACACAGCACAACAGTTGAATTGGTAACCAGTCCCCCTCGACAGTGGTAGAGTGATCAGCATCGCCTCCCACCAGGTTGGAAGAGAATCGTCGACCTGGTCGTAGCAATTGGCAACGCTCTCCCCTACTGGTCTTCCCACGAGGCCTGAACACGAGAACTGCCTCGTTGCACCATGTGGGAGTTGAGACGCGATGCCATCTGACACGAATGACAATCGTCGCGCACTACGCGCACGAATAGCGGCGCATTCCGCGATGGGGACGCGAGCAAGACCGGTCATCAGCAACCGAACGAGCACGCCGGGCGTTCGCCGACAGATTCGAGAAAGAGGCCGATCCAGAGGGCCGACCGTCAGATCGGGAACGGTCGATTCGCGCCGAGAACCTGCGAAAAGCGCACTTTCAACGGATGGCATTGGCCTCAGCTCGCGCACGAGCCCGCCATAAGAAGGGGCAGTAGCTCAAGTGGGCACGCGCACAGCGACCGGATCAGCACTCGCAGCCAGGAACCGTCAAGGTCAAGTACCGCTCACTTCGCCTCCCTACACATATGATCGCCGCCACCAGGTCGGTGCAGCCAGCCGTCGCCGCTCACCCGGCTGTGTCCTGCAAGCCTGCCGCCGGACTCCCAATCCACAGACGATAGGCAGCAGTCCTGACGAGCACTCCGTGGTCAACTCCGCGCAATTCAACTCGCAAGCATCCCCAAACCGTTCTACTGAGCGGTAGCATCGCTCAATTGGGTGGTCGTCATGAGGTGTTCGTAAGACCTAGAGATTGTAGAACCCACGCTCGCTGATGAAGTGCGTTTTCCCAGGTCAGCATAGCGCTCAGCCCCTACATGCTTCTAATCTTCGATTCGATGCATTGAATCGCTGCGGATTCAGATAGGGTCGCTTGCTTTCGGAATCGACGTGCACGCCGACTCCCGCAGGAAATTCAAATGTTTTCACGCGTCTATATGTCCGTATTCACGCGATCGAGCTGCTGTGTCACCACATCAACACAACGACTGTGATAAGAGTGGGGCTATGTCTGGGGGAATGACAGCGCAACAGCGCTCGCTTCGTGCACGACTGGCCGCCCACGCATCGTGGGCAAAGACAACCGACCGCACCGCGCGCACGGATCCTGCGCGCGCAGCGGCACTCGAACGCATCGACGCCGCGACGAACGCTGGGACAGATAGCCAACGGGTCAAGTCGGGCCGCTCAGCGTATTTCCAAGCGCTAGCCCTGCGTAGCGCCCGCGTGCGACAACGGGGCGACGCGGCCGAAGAGACTACCGAGTAGCCAACCGTTGCGACTGGGGGAAATGGAATGAGCGCATTTACTACACGTCGGTCTCAAGCACCGTGGTACCGCGCGGCGCTATGCGGCGCGCACCCGGAACTTGACTGGCATAGCAGCGAAGCCGACCAACGACGACGCTGCATCCAGATCTGCCAAGAATGTCCGGTTGCCACGGCTTGTCTGACCGAAGCACTGGCAACCGGAGACCCGTGGGGCGTTTGGGGCGGCATGACCGCCGGCCAACGCGAACACCATGCCGAACAGCACGGACTCCCCGTCCCCATCGTGCGCCCAACGCACGGCACAAACACCCGATACACCAAACACCACTGCCGCTGTGCCGCATGCCGGCAGGCTCACACCGCAGCCGTCCGGCGGCAGCGCGCTCGAATTCGCGATGCTGCAACGACGAAATGGACAAGCCCTGCTATCGAGTACAGCGAACGCAATGATCAACCACGATGCTCCGTGGCTGCTGCAGGCGTCGACGCTCCATGAGGAATCCCGCCATCGCAGCGTCCCAGACTTTAACGGGCCACTTACCTGGGGAACCAGAGACATTCCCACAGCGCCAGAATGCCCCGAAGGCTGCTTGGACCCGGCCACCACGAGGGGTAACGGAGATCTTGGCCAGCGTGGAACGGATGCCCTTGCTCGCTACAGCTGTGAGCCTCGCCGTGATCGCGGCTCGGCGAGCGCATACGCTGCTATGTCTACCACGGCCTTGAGACGAGGTGGGTGGCTCCGGTGTGGGCGGCGCTGAGGAGGGTTTCGAGGTCGTCGTGGGTGGGCGGTCTCGGGTTGGCGTACGGCTGCGCGAGGACCTGGTTGATGACTTCGGGCAAATCCGTGTCGCGAAGCCCGAGTTCGGCCAGCGAGCAGGGTGCGCCGACGGCGATGCCGAGGTCGGCCAGTGCGTGGGCCGGGTCGGCGGTGTCCAGCGCGCGGCACAGGGCCGCGTGGGCGGTTGGCGTGGCGGGGAGGTTGAAGGCCGCGACGTGAGGGAGCATGACCGCGTGTGTGGGAGCGTGCGGTAGCTCGAACGTGCCGCCCAGCACGTGGCATAGCTTGTGGTGCAACGACATCGTTGTCGCACCGAGGCAGGCGCCGCACAGCCAGGATCCGCGCAGTGCCTGTGATCGGGCGTCGCGGTCGGTCGGGTCGACCGCGATGATGGGTAGGGCGGCGGCGAGACAGCGGATGCCTTCTTCGGCGAACAGTTCGATGATCGGCGAGGTGTCGGGGGCATAGAGCGCCTCGACGGCGTGCGCGATCGCGTTTATTCCGCTGGTTCCCGACAACGGCGCAGGCAGCCCGGTGGTCAGGTCCGGGTCGTAGAGCACTGTGCGTGGCAGCACCGCCCGATCGCGGCCAGTGCGCTTGCGGCCGGCTTCGGTGATGCCCCAGATGGGTGTCATCTCGGAACCGGAATACGTGGTGGGCACGGCGATGACCGGAAGGCCCGCGTCGAGGGCGATGGCCTTGCCCAAGCCGATGGTGGAGCCGCCGCCGACCGCGACGCAGCCATCCGCGCCGATCCGGCGGGCGTGGTCGCGGGCGGCCGCTGCGGTGTCGGCGGGAACGTGCATTCGGGCACCTGAAAACACCCCGGCCGCCAGCGGGCCGAGCAGGTCGGCGGCGCGCTCGGCGAGGTCGCGCTGATCCGGTGTGGACAACACGAGGAGCCGGTGCAAATCGAGCCTGGCGGCCTCGGCGGCGAGATCGGTGAGTCGTCCCGGACCGAAGACGACTCGCATCGGGAGGGCGTCATGGACGAAAGCGCTCACGAGCTCTTCTCCAGAACGATGTCGAACTGCGCGTGGACGAATGGCGCCGTGACGCCGTAGCTGGCCGCATCGGCCTCGTCGGGGGACTCCGCGAAGTCGACCACCAGGCTCGGCTTCACCGCGAACACGGCATCGGAGTCGAGATACGGGCCGCCTGCGACGAAGACGTGGGTAGTGAGTTCCTGATAGCCGTCCGCGCCTGCGATGAAGTGGACGTGCGCGGGGCGGTACGGGTGCCGCTTGCTCGAATCCAGTAGCCGTCCGACGGGACCGTCGGTGGGGATCGGGTAGTGGCTCGGCACGACGGTGCGGAACCAGTAGCGGCCGTCCTGGTCGGTCGTGAATCGGCCGCGGCCGTTGCCCGGTGGCTGGACGTCGGGTTGCTGAACGTCGTAGAAGCCGTCCTCGGTGCACTGCCACACGTCGATGTCGGCGCCGGGCACCGGCTCGCCGTCGGCGCCGAGTACGCGGCCGGATATCACGCACGGGCGTGCCGTGCCCATCAGGTCGATGGAGTCCCCGAGCGCGCGACGGGGTGATTCCGTCATGTGAAACGGCCCGAGCACCGTGCTCGCGGTGCCGGTGTGCTGGGCGTTCATCGTTTCGACCAGCATCGACACGCCGAGCACATCGGAGAGCAGGATGAACTCCTGGCGGGTATCGGTGCACGTCTGGCCGACGCCGGTCAGGAACTCGATGGCCTGCTCCCATTCCGCGACCGACGGCCGGACCTCCCGTACGAATGCGTGCAGGTGCCTGGTCAGGGCGCCCAGGATGTCGCGCAGCCGCGGGTCCGGGGTGTCGCGGAAGCTGTCGACGACCGTCGAGGTGGCCGGTTCCGCGGAGACGTCCGTCGTGTCGAAGTGCCGTACCTCCGGTGCGCTGTCGAAGAAGTGGGCGATCTGCTCGGCGAACCGGCGCCCCGGCTCGCTGTCGGGAAACGTCTCGACGTGGTCCCGCAGGGTTCGCCAGGTGACCTGGAGCAGGTAGACCGAATCATTTTCGGCGTCGGGGAATAAGCCTGCCGACATGCAGCCCTGCGCGCCGGTGAGGATCGGCTGGGCCGCTCGGAACGCACGTTCGAAATCGGCTTCGCGGCCGGGGACGATCCGCAGGTAGGCGTTCTCGACGATCACAGTGGGCTCCTCGTTCGGTGACGATGTCACCAGAACGTAGGCGCGACGACGGACGTAGGCGAGCCGCCTTGCGCGGATGCGCGGCCGGATCGCGAACACAGTGGGGTTCGCGATCCGGCCGGCCGGTGCGCGAACCGGCTTGTGACCGAATAGGGCGCTCCTACCGTGGTTTGACAGCGCGCGACTCGCCGTCGAGCATGACAAGTGGTGTCCGAACAGCGCAAAGGGGCGCGACATGCACACGATGGACACGGGTGGATCCCGAGCTCTCGTCGAGGAGCCCGGTGACGGCCCTCCCACCAGGCTGGGCTTTCGTGAGCTGTGCCGGGTGGCTCCCTTCGACGTCTTCCGTGACCAGCTCAACGAGGTGTTCTACCCCGCTCGCGTGGCGCCGACCGGACGAGCGGAGGAGGGGGTGCGGCCGTCCCGGCTCACCGCCTCACGGCTGGGCCACCTCACGCTCGGCCTGGTGCGTTTCGGCGTCGATACGAGCGTCGATCCGGGCGCGCTCGGCTCGTATCACGTGAACATCCCGCTCTCGGGCCGCGTCGTGACCCAGTGCGGTCCGCGGCAGATGCTGGCCGTTCCCGGGCACGCCGCGGTGTTCACGCCGCGCGAGCACACCGTCCTGCCGGGCTGGAGCGCGGACGCCGCACAGCTGTGCATCAAGATCTCCCCGCGCACCCTCGAGGAGGAACTCGAGACGCTGCTGGGCCATCCGGTGGGCTCCTTTGTCCGCTTCGGTATCGACCTCGATCTGACCCGGGGAGCGGGCAAGAGCTGGCTCGATACGCTGCGCCTTGTGCTGTCCGAACTGGAGAATCCGGACAGCCTGGTGCATCGCTCGGACCGGCATCGCGAGTACCTCGAGCGGATGCTGGTCGGCGGACTGGTGCTGGCACAGCACCACGACTACGAGGACGAGTTGCGGGATCCGCGCACGCCTGCCCGGCCGCGCACGGTCAAACGGGTCATGGACGCGGTCGACGCGGCTCCGGAGAAGCCGTGGTCACTGGCTGACATGGCGCGGCTGGCCGAGGTGAGCGGCCGGAGGCTGCAGCAGGGTTTCCGCGAGCACCTGGGGATGACCCCGAGCCGGTATGTCCGCGCGGTCCGCCTCGACCGGGCCCATGACGACCTCGTCGCCGCAGCGTCCTCGGTGGCCGAGGCCGCCAACCGTTGGGGGTTCGTCAACCTCGGCCGGTTCGCCAGCGCCTACCGCGAGCGCTTCGGCGAGGCGCCCTCGGTTACCTTGCGTCGTATCCGGTAGGAGCGTCCACTTCGGACACATTCGGTTTCGCAATCAGGACGCCGTGCGTCGTGATCGGGGCAGACACACCCGGAAATCCGCCTAGCGTTGCTGTTACCCCCGCCTGTCGGGGAACGTCAACGAAGATGAGCGGAGACCGTGTCATGACAACAACACTCGACTCGCCGTCGCTGCACGAAGCGACCGCCCCCGACACCGACATCATCGCCCGCGCCACCGCGTTGATCCCGTTGATCGAGAAGCATGCCGAAGCCACTTCCGCGCAACGCAAGGTCGTACCGGAAGTCCTCGACGCTCTCGAAGCGGCGGGCCTGCTCAAGATCATGGTGCCGCAGCGCCTCGGTGGCCTCGGGGCGAACCTGCGCACGATGATGGAATCGGTCGCGGAGATCGGTCACGGTGACGGCTCCACCGCGTGGGCCGCCGCGCTGCTCAACGTCTGCACCTGGTTCTCGACGACCTTCTCCGATCGCGCCCAGGAGGAGATGTTCGGCGCCGACCCGGACGCGCACGCCAGTGGGATCTTCTCCCCACCGCTGAAATCCGAACGCGTCGACGGCGGTTACCTGGTCAGCGGCCGGTGGGGGTACGCATCGGGCTCGTTCGCCGCGACCTGGGCGACGCTGGGGATCGCGCTGGATGTCCCCGAGGGGCAGGACCCGCGCGCGCTGGCGCTGATCCCGGCCACCGCCTGGCGGATCGAGCCGACCTGGTTCGTCGCCGGTATGAAGGGTTCGGGCAGCGACACGATCGTCATCGAGGACCATTTCGTGCCCGACCACCGTATCCAGAGCTTCGCCGACATGGTGGAGGGCCGCTTCGCGACCTCGCACAAGCCGGACGAGCAGAACGCCAACATGGCGTTCATCCCGGTGGCTTCGCTGGTATTGGTCGCCGCTCAGCTCGGCCTCGCCCGGCACGCACTGGACGTGACGCTGGCGAAGCTGCCACCGAAGAACATCGCCTACACCTACTACACGAACGCCCGTAACTCGCCGACACACCAGGTCGCCGTCGCCGAGGCGGCGAGCCGGTTCGACCAGGCCGAGCTGCTGATGCGGCGCGCCGCGGCCGACATCGACGGGGCCGCCGCCGGGCGGGTCCAGCTGGAGCGGGGCACTCGCGCCCGCGTGCGGATGGACACCGGCGTGATCGCCGAACTGGTGAAGGAGGGCATCGACGGGCTGATGACCGCCAACGGCGCGTCCTCCTTCGCCGATGCCAACGTGCTCAGCCGGATCTGGCGCGACGCCGAGATCGCCGGGCGGCACGCGCTGGTGATGCCGGAGCTGGGCAAGGAGGCCCGCGGGAGGCTGCTGCTCGGCGCGGACGAACCTCTGACCATCGACGTCTGAGGCGGCTCATGATCTCCCTCGAACCGATCGGCGTCGACGTGGCCCTGCTTCGGCGGGCCTTCGGGGCCTTCCCCAGCGGCGTGATCGCCATGAGCGCCCTCCACGACGGAGCACCTGCCGGGATGGCGGTCAGCTCGTTCACTTCGGTGTCCTTGCAACCGCCGCTCATTTCCGTGTGTGTGCAGAACTCCTCGGCGACCTGGCCCAGGCTGCGGGGCAGCCGCCGGCTCGGGATCAGCGTGTTGGCGGAGGAACAAGATCAGGCCTGCCGCGCACTGTCCAGTAAGGACGGTGACCGGTTCACCGGAGTGACCTGGTCCGCCAGCGGAGACGAGGCGGTCTTCGTCGTCGGGGCGGCCGCGTTGTACGACTGCTCGATCCACGAGGAACTGCCCGCGGGTGATCACACGATCGTGCTGCTGCGCGTGCATCGCCTGGCGACCGCGCCGGACACGGCGCCGCTGGTGTTCCACGGCAGCCGCTTCCGCCGCCTCGACGACAGCGGCGAATTGGTGTCTCGATGAGCACGCAGATCGGACAGGCGAAGCTGGCCCCGGCGGCCGGTCGGGTCCAGCGCGCCCTTGCCGCGCTGGTCACGGGTCGGCCCGTCGTGCTTGTCGACGACGTAGGTGGCAGCGGCGAAGGTGCGCTGGTGATTGCTGCCGAGGCGGCCACGCCACGCCGGATCGCCTTCCTCGTCAAGCACACCACAGGATTCCTCCGGGTGCCGATGGAGGAAGCCGTGTGCGACCGGCTCGGCCTACCGCCGATGTATCCGCGATCCGGCGGCGGATACCGCGTGACCGTCGACGCCGTCGGAACCGGTACCGGTATCTCGGCGACGGACCGGGCCAGGACGATCACGCTGCTGGCCCGGCCCGACGCGCGACCGCACGACTTCACCCGGCCCGGGCACGTCGTGCCCGTGCGGGCGGACGTTGGCGGAGTGCTGACCAGGCGAGGCCGGAGCGAAGCCGTGGTCGATCTGATGCGACTGGCCGGTCTTCAGCCAGCGGGCGGGTTCGCGGAGATCGTCGGTTCGCCGCGTTCGGGTGCGCTCGCGCGCGGCGCCGTCCTGCATGGTTTCGTCCGCGAACACGACCTCGACCTGGTTTCGATCTCGGAAATCGCCGAGCACCGGTTGCGGGAAGTGTGGGCCGGGCAGTGAACCGGCTCAGGTGATCCGACGAAGCGTGTCCGAAGGGCATTCCCCGTAAACGTCCCGGTAGTACGCCGCGAACCGGCCAGGATTGCTGAAGCCCCATCGGTACGCGACCTCCGCGGTGCTGTGCCCGCCCGCCAGCAGTTCCGCACGGGCATGCTCAAGTTTCACCCGACGCTGGTAGGCCATCGGCGTTGTGTGCAGAGTCTCGGAGAACGCGACCTGGAGCCGCCGGGCGCTGACTCCGGCATGCCGGGCGAGGGAGGCGAGTGAATAGGTCGCCTGGGGATCGCTTTCGATGAGTTCGATCGCGCGCTTGACGGTCCGTGGGCGCGCCGGTGGTTGTTCGGCGGTGAGTTCGGCGTGGAACCGGTGCGGCTGGGCATAGAGCAGCCCAGCGATGAGCGCCTTTTCGAGGTAGCGCCGGTAGCTCGGTGACGTTTCCAGCAGACTGCCCGGCCGGTCGAGTTCGGCGAGCGCCATCCGGAGCGCGCCGAGCCAGCTCTGCGCCTGCGCTGTCCCGAGGTCGAAGCCCAGTTCGAAGTCGACGTCACCGGCGACCGGGTGCCCGAGCAGCGCCTCGAGTTCGGCCTCGACAGCGGTTTTGCGGATCTTGACGCAGATCTGCGTGGCGTCCTTGCTCCACCGAGGCAGGAGAGTGTGATCGCGGGGCGTGAATACCGCACCTCTCTGGACCGTCGCCATCGACCGGCGGCCACCGCACTCCGACGCGACGGATCCCGAGACAGGCACGTTGACGTGATACGTGCCCAATGCGCCCGGGTCGATCAGCATGTCCGACCCGAACCAAAGCAACCCGACGGTGAGGTCGAGCCCACACGCCGCGGCGAGCAGCGACGCCGGTCGCCCGCCGTGGCGCTCGGCAGGGTCCACGCGTGCCGGATAGAAAACGGTGCCGAGGTTTTCCCTGATGACCTCCAGCGAACTGGTGCGGCAGATCTCCCGTTTCGAGAGCAGCGTCGTCGGGCCCGCTGCTTCACCAGGGTAAGCCGAGACCGTCATTCCGGGCGCTCCTTAGGTGAATCCGTGGTTCTCCCAGTGTCGGAGCGCCCCCGCCGGTGTCAACCGGTCCCGGTTCGAATGGGCGGCCGTATCCGGATCGGGTTTCGCGAAACGGCCAGAGTGGCGCATCAGGTGGCCAGATGGAACCAGGCGGCGGGAACTGTCCAGCGGCGGCGCGACGCGTATAGGCCGCCGGGCGAAACGGACCTACGTTCATCGCACCAACACGGTCTCGCCGGTGGAGATCGGATAAGGAAAGGTGGGAGTGGCAATGTCGCCGTCCACGGAACAGCAGGCAGGCCAGGAAGCACCGGGTCGCTGCCCGGTCACCGGGGCAGCTGCCCGGTTCGATCCCTTCGCGGCCGATTACCTCACGGACCCGTACGCGTTCTGGGGACCGCTGCGCAAGGAAGAGCCCGTCTTTTACAGTCCCTCGCTCGATTACTGGGTCGTTTCCCGTTACGACGATGTCCGGCAGGTTTTCCGGGACCCGGCATTCTCGGCTTCGGTGTCCATCACTCCCCTCAAGCAGTTGTGCCCCGCGGCAGCCGACGAGCTGGTCAAGGCGGAAATGGTCATGGGGCCCAGCCTGGTCAATGAAGATCCCCCGCTCCACACCAGCCGCAGGCAGCTGATCCGGGAGGCAATGGTCAGCCCCCAGCGGATCGAGGCGGTGACGCCCCGCATCCGTGCGCTGGCAGGCGAATACATCGATCGATTCGTCAGTCGCGGTCATGCGGACCTGGTGGCCGACTTCGCGTGGGAGATTCCGGCTCTGGTGGCGTTCGCCGTGATGGGGGTGCCAGACGAGGACGTGGAGCAGGCGAAGACGTTCTCGGGGCGCCTGGCCCTGTTCACCTGGGGATACCCCTCGGAAGAGGAGCAGCGGACGCTCGCCGCCGGGATGGGACAGTACTGGACCTACGCGAAGCAGCACGTGAAGCGGCGCTTGGAGCAGCAGACCGGCGACTACATCAGCGAGCTGATCAACGCGTGGCGCCGGCCCGGTAATGAGGAACTGTTCGACGAGAACTACCTCGTGTCGACCATGATGAACTTCCTGTTCGCCGGGCACGAGACAACGACCAACGCCACCGCGAACGGCCTGCGCGCCCTGCTGGAGCAGCGTGACCAGTGGGAGGCGCTGTGCCAGGATGCCTCGCTGATTCCCGGCGCGGTCGAGGAGGTCCTCAGGTACAGCTCGTCGGTCGTCGCCTGGCGGCGAGTCGCCACCCGGGACACCACCATCGGCGGTGTGCCGATCCCCGCCGAGGCGAAGGTACTGGCGATCACCGGCTCGGCGAACCACGACGAACAGGTGTTCCCCGAACCGGAACGCCTCGATGTCACCCGGAAGAACGCGAACAAGCACCTGGCCTTCGGCATCGGCCGCCACCTGTGCCTCGGCGCGCCGCTGGCCCGCGTCGAAATGCGAATCTTCCTGGAAGAGCTGGCCCGCAGGCTTCCGCACATGCGCCTGGTGTCCGGGCAGACGTTCGACTACTCCGCCAACACCTCGTTCCGTGGCCCCGATCATCTCCATGTGGAATGGGATCCTCGGCAGAACCCCGTGGAAACCGACCGATGACCGACACTCGCGTGGACATCGTGGTCGTCGGCGCCGGACCGACCGGGCTCTACGCCGGGTACTGCGCAGGCTTCCGCGGTCTGTCCGTCCTCATCGTCGACAGCCTCGCCGAACTTGGCGGCCAGGTCTCGGCGCTGTACGCGGAGAAGCTCATCTACGATGTCGCCGGTCTACCCGCGATCCGCGGGCGCGAACTGATCGACGGCCTGGCAAAGCAGGCCGACGCGTTCTCACCGACCTACCTGCTCGGTGAACAGGCGCGCACCATCACCCGGGCGCCCACAGCGGACGGCGGGCCGACGCGCTGGCTGCTGACCACCGACCGGGCGAGCCGGATCGACTGCGGAGCGATCGTGGTGACCGGCGGCATCGGCACCTTCACACCTCGCCCACTGGAAGCCGCCGCCGGATACCGTGGTCGTGGCCTGGCCTATCACGTTCCGCGCCTCGACGCGCACCGCGATCAGGACGTCGTGGTCGTCGGCGGTGGTGACAGCGCGGTCGACTGGGCCCTCGCACTGGAGCCGATCGCCAAATCGGTGACCCTCGTGCACCGGCGAGCCCGGTTTCGCGCGCACGCCGCCAGCGTCGATCAGTTGCGGCGAAGCCGGTGCGCCGTGCATACCGACGCCCAGGTCGAGTCGATCGGCGGCGACCCGGACCTGCGCCACGTTGTCGTCACGACAGCGTCCGGCGAACGGCTGCAGCTTCCCGCCGACGCCCTCGTCGCCGCGCTCGGGTTCACGGCCAACCTGGGTCCACTCACCGACTGGGGTCTCGAGGTCATCGACCGGGCGATCGTCGTCGACACCGCGATGCGCACCTGCCTTCCCGGTGTCCACGCGGCCGGAGACATCGCCTGGTACCCGGGGAAGGTCAAACTGATCTCCGTCGGATTCGGCGAAGCCGCGCTCGCAGTCAACAACGCGGCCACCTACCTCGACCCCAGCAGGTCGCTAGCCCCCGGACACAGCACCGGCAAGCAAGCCGCATAACCGGCTCAACGAACCGAAAAGAGAACCCATGCCCTACGTCATCGGCAGCTCGTGCATCGACACCAAAGACCGAGCCTGCGTCGAAGAGTGCCCGGTCGACTGCATCTACGAAGGCGACCGCAAGCTCTACATCAACCCCGTCGAGTGCATCGACTGCGGTGCCTGCGAACCGGCCTGCCCCATGGAAGCAATCCACCTGGCCGACCACACCAACGGCGACGAATTCGGCCAGGACAACAAAGAATTCTTCACCGAGATCCTGCCGGGACGCTCCGCACCACTCGGCAACCCCGGCGGAGCCGCAGCGATCGGCCCGATCGGCGTCGACACGCTACTCGTCCGCAGCGAACAATGAACAACACGAACCCACCCACAGGAAATGCGGCGAAGCACATCCTGACCGTGGCCTACGGCCCGCCGAGCGACCCGGCTCGATTCGACCAGTACTATGTGGACGTGAGCTTCCCCTTGAATCG
>NZ_JALM01000071.1 GCF_000737195.2 Sciscionella sediminilitoris | reverse complement strand
GTTACGAGACATCCCTTAGGCCGGGTAACCAGCCCTCAGACGTTGAACTTGAAAACAGAGGGCTACCAGATGACCAGCGTAAACCAATCAGGAAGCCGCTAGATCCAGCACGGACCTAACACCAGGAGAGGCGGTCAACGCGTTCTCCATGATCTGCTGGAACCGGGTGAGCGCGGCGGGCATGAGGTGGCGGTACACGCCACCGGGCACCTTGATCGACCGATGACCGAGCCACTCCGACACGGCGGTGTCGGACCACCGCCCGCGAGGCAGGAGCCATGGCACAGCCGAGACAGGCCATCACCAAACCCGCCGACCTTCAATCACTCCGAACACATCGGCTAGATGTCGTGCTCCGCGAGGTTGTTGACGGCGTGGCGGTTTGAGTGTGGGAGAACCTCCCGGCGGAGTGGACGTGTCTGGCATTCACTCGCAGAAGGTCCTCGATGGCTCACGCTAATGCCCGTACCAATGTGTTCGCGCGTCGCTTGATCGTTGAGCGTGTCGCCGCTGGTTGGCCGGCCGCGCGTGTGGCGGAGCAGCTTGGTGTTACGCGCGCGACGGTGCATAAGTTGTTGCGTCGGTGCGCTGAGGGCGGTGACGCGGCGTTGGCCGATCGGTCTTCACGCCCGCATCGGATTCCGAATCGGACGGCACCGCAGGTGGAGAAGAAGGTGCTCGCGGCCCGCAGACGGCGCAAGCGGGGCGCGGTGGTGCTCACAGCCGATCTCGGCATGAGCCCCTCAACGGTCGGCCGGATCCTGGCCCGCCACGACGTGCCGCACCTGGCCGCCATCGATCCAATCACTGGCGAAACGCATCCGCTCCTCGCGGCGCAGCCAGAACCGCTACGAGCACCCCACGCCGGGGGCGATGATCCACATGGACGTCAAGAAACTCGGCCGTATCCCGGCAGGCGGGGGTTGGCGGTTGCACGGCCGCGAGAAGACCCGGGACCACAAGCACAAGAAGACCGAGATCGGCTACGACTACGTCCACAGCGCCATCGACGACCACACCCGCCTGGCCTACGCCGAGATCCACTCCGACGAGAAAGACCCGACCTGCGCCGGGCGCAGCGAGACGCGAATAGGAGGGGTATGCGCCACCCGCCCCGCCGCGCGAGGCTCATACGTTCGGGTCCATACGCAGCACCTTGCGACAACCCCGCCCTTTGACTGTCGCGTAATGCTCGACCGAGTACAGGATCCCGTTATAGACCAGGTCCCACAACTTGGGGTTTCCTTGGACTTGATCAACCGGAAGGTACGCTTTTCGTCCCGAGTTGTCATAAACCTGAAGCGCGAAACTCTCTCCAGCTACGATCACATTTATGGTGCCAAGATCATAGAGATCGACCCATTTTCGGCCCCACTGCACCCAGTCGGCCCCAGCGGTCATTATTTGATGTTTGGTGAACATCAAAGGCACCGCACCTCCCAGCAGTGGCAAGAGGATAATATATGGGTATCTGACCCAGAAATCTAAACTCATGCCGCGCCCCAGAGCACCAAAACTGGTAAAAGCAATGATACCGATAAACAGCCAGAAGCTCGTGGCCCACCGTAGTTTCTTGCTATCTTTATAATACTCCAACACACGCGAACGGCCTTCAGGTGGAGTCGGTAGGACAGCCTCATCGTCATTGACATGCGTGCGGTCTTCGATGTACATCGGCGCAGAGGGAGGCCTCGGTTCACCCGTGTCCGGATCGGGCTTCGGGACTGAAGACAAGCGTTTCATTTGTCCTTGGTTTCAAGTTTGCCGTACTCGTCGTTCGCCTCTTTAGTCGCCTTCTCGTACGCCTCTTTCCCTAGGTAATCACCAGCCTGACCAGCGAAGTATCCTATAGCCGCACGTGCTATAGGCTTGAATATCCTCCCTTCCGGCAGCGCGGCGGTAGCCAGATCATCGGCAAGCACCTGGGTACCCGTACTCGTGGCGTACCGCGTTACGGCCTCCCCTGGTGATTGGCCGTTGAGAATACTGACCCCGGCTAGAGCCGTACCTCCTACCGTGCCGAGCACAGGAAGTTTCCGCAGAAGAGGAAACCCCTTCTTGCCGCCGAAATTCCACGACGCCGCCTTCTTGCCAGGAATCCCGCCGAGGCCACGGTCGTGCGCCTGTTTCGCCGCAACGGCATCGTCGTATGCCTTCTGGAAAGAGACCACATCGGTAGTGCCGCCCGCTTTCATGGTCCGCATGGCTTCCATCAGGTCGTCGCGAGTGTCGTTCGCGGCCGCAGCAAGGTTCTTGGACACATCGTTCACGGCCCCCGCCGTCGTCAAATATGTTGTAGCAGCTTTTCCCGTGGTGGTGATCATGCCGTTAAGGTCGGCTTGTTTCTTGCTAAGAGTGTCCGCAAGGTTTTCCTCTGCCGATTTTTCCAGACCTCGATTATCGTTGACAGCACTCTTGATATCAGTGAACTCATTCCACATATCTGTGGCGTTCTTGAAATTAATACCCGCCTGCTCGTATTCCGAATACTGTTGCGGAGTCGGGTTATCGGGCAAGGTTGGTTCTGCCGGTGGCGCCTTCGGCGGGAAGATCAGATCACCGGATACGGTCATGCCTTTCTGTCGCGCCCAGGTACGCGCCTGCTCCATCCGGGCTTTAACCGTAGCCTTGTCGTCCGCCCAACTCTCGAGCGCAGGCCACAGCTCGGCGGCAGCCCCTTCCAGACCCATTACCTGCCGGTTGATCTTCTCCGCATAGTCGTAATACGCGTCCGAAGCAGCCCCACGCCAGTTGGCGCACACCGAGAGAGACCGTTGCATCCCTCCCGAGACATCCCACAGTTTGCTCGCCAACCGCTTGAGCCATCGGGCGTACTCTCGTGCTTCATCGACGTTGCCGTGAACGGTCGTATCGATGACATCGCCGTCGGTGCATGGCTTGATCGCTTCCCCGCCCATTATCTGTCCCGCTGGATGTTCTTGAACACGTCCGCTGATGCTTCCTCGTTGCGGGAGTAGCTCGCTACGCACTGGTCAAGATCGTCTCCGGCCCGCTGTACTAGGCCCAGCGTGTTCGCGGTGGCCATCATCAGATCAGACGCGACCGAACCGAACGCAGGAGTCAGCGGCCCCAGATCCGGGATCTTCGGCGGCATGCCGCCCGTGGACTCCTGCGCCGACGACAGGCCACCACGAACATCGCTCACGGCCTTTTCCAGATCATGCTTGGTCAGGTCGTAACCATCCGGCATACGTGCCCCCTCCTCATGACACCCGACGCGTACCCCGCACGCGCGTGACTGCGCTCCGGTTACGGAAGCTAACCCCAGGCGAACAGGACGTCAAGAAGAGCAGCACAAATGACCAACCGTCACCCGGTCGGTCTAAACCCCATATCAAGAAGCACGGCAAGGCAAGATACGTAGGAGGGGCGGAGCACGCTCCCCACCCCGACGTGCAGGTCAAATCGATCAGCGTCGCCGACACCGATGCCGCCGTGGCCACGCGGATGGAGCGACAGCACGTCTTGTACGACTCCAGCAAGAGCATTGACCTACTCATGCTCGAATCCGCGTTACGGCACCCACAGGTGACCGGCGACGAGCTGATAGCGCAAATCGACCGCATACGCGCACTCGCCGGAACCGTGCACATCGGAGTGATACCGCAATCCGCCGAACTCTGCATACTCCCGCTTCATGGCGTATGGATCTATGACGACCTGGTCGAAATCGAGTTGGTACACACGACGATCACCACAACGGACGCCAACGATTTGAAGCTGTACAACGACTGGCTCGACCAGCTATGGAAGTCAGCTGTCACCGGTGCGAATCTCCGACGCCTACTTGACTCAATCACGGGCGCGTGACACCAGCACCAGTAATCGGCGCACCCGACGATCAGACCTGATCAGAGACGCAAAGAAGCCCCCTCGTCGCTCGAAGGACGAGGGGGCTTCTCTACGTCTTCTGAGTCAGCACCAAGCCAGCACAGGGGTGCTCATCGCCGGGCTTCTGCGGGAACTGACGGGAACCCGTACCACCCGTGACCTGCTTGTTTGACAGGTTCTGCTACCAGCGATGATAGGCCACTGTCAGACGTTGAACTTGAAGTCCACGATGTCGCCGTCGCTCATGACGTAGTCCTTGCCCTCCATGCGCACCTTGCCCGCGGATCGGGCGGCGTTCATGGATCCGGCTTCGATGAGGTCGTTGTAGGAGACGATCTCGGCTTTGATGAAGCCGCGTTCGAAGTCGGAGTGGATGACCCCGGCGGCCTGGGGTGCGGTGGCGCCCTGCGGGATGGTCCAGGCGCGTGCTTCCTTGGGCCCCGCGGTGAGGTAGGTCTGCAGTCCGAGGGTGTGGAATCCGGCGCGGGCGAGCTGGTCGAGGCCGCGTTCGCTCTGGCCGATGGATTCGAGCAGTTCCTGGGCGGATTCCTCGTCGAGCTCGATGAGTTCGGATTCGATCTTGGCGTCGAGGAACACGGCATCGGCGGGCGCGACCTGTTCGGCGAGTTTGGCGACCCGGTCGGCGTCGGTGAGCACGGATTCGTCGGCGTTGAACACGTACAGGAAGGGTTTGCTGGTGAGCAGGTTGAGCTCGCGCAACGGTTCGAGGTCGAGCTCGTTGCGCGCGGCGGCGAGCGGGCGCCCGGAGTCGAGCACGGCGTGCGCGGCCTTGACCGCCTCGAGCTGGGCGCGCTTGTCTTTGTGGGTACGCGCTTCCTTCTCCAACCGGGGCAGGGCTTTGTCCACGGTCTGCAGGTCGGCGAGGATCAGCTCGGTGTGGATGACCTCGATGTCGCCGGTCTCGTCCACGCTGCCCTCGACGCGCAGTACGTCCGGATCGTCGAACACCCGCACGACCTGGCAGATGGCGTTCGCCTCGCGGATGTTGGCGAGGAACTGGTTGCCGAGTCCCTGGCCTTCGGAGGCACCCGCGACGATGCCCGCGATGTCCACGAAGGACACGGTGGCCGGGACGACCTTGGCGCTGTCGAACATGCCCGCGAGCACGGCGAGCCGCTGGTCGGGCAGGTTGACCACGCCGACGTTGGGCTCGATCGTGGCGAACGGGTAGTTCGCCGCGAGGACGGTGTTCCTGGTCAGCGCGTTGAACAGGGTGGACTTGCCGACGTTGGGCAGGCCGACGATTCCGAGGGTGAGGCTCACGGCGAACCAGTGTAGATGTCGCCCCGATGGGTCCCGGCAGCCCGCCGGACGGCCGTGACCGATTTCCGCCAGCCGGGTGCCGTGGACGATGGCAGTATGCGGATATGACCACGGGTATGGCGGTGACCGGAACCGCCACGATGACAGGGATCTGGGCCCAGCCGGACCGCGCCTATCGCATCGCGCAGGCGAAGGATTCGCGCTTCGACGGGTGGTTCATCGTGGCCGTCCGCACCACGGGCATCTACTGTCGGCCCTCCTGCCCGGCACGCACCCCGAACCGGGAGAACACGCAGTTCTTCCCGACGGCCGCGGCCGCGCAGAACGCCGGGTTCCGCGCATGCCGTCGCTGCCTGCCCGATGCGCTCCCCGGCTCGCCCGAATGGGATCTGCGCGCCGACCTCGCGGGCCGGGCGATGCGACTGATCGCGGACGGGGTGATCGAGCGCGAGGGGGTCGCGGGCCTGGCCAGCAGGCTCGGTTACTCGCAGCGGCACGTGACCAGGGTGCTCACCGAGGAACTGGGCGCGGGTCCGCTCTCGCTGGCCAGGGCGCACCGGGCGCACGCGGCCCGGCTGCTCATCGAGACCACCGCGCTCTCCTTCTCGGACATCGCGTTCGCCTCGGGGTTCGCGAGCGTGCGCCAGTTCAACGACACGATCGGCGCCGTGTACGCGGCCACGCCCTCCCGGTTGCGTTCCGCGCGGCATCGCCGGGTCGCCGACACCCAGGGCAGGCTCGCGGTCCGGTTGCCGGTCCGGGCGCCGATGGACTCGGCCGGGGTGCTCGGATTCCTCGCCACCCGCGCGATCCCTGGTGTGGAGGAACTCACCGAGGACGGGTACGCGCGCACCCTGCGGCTGCCGCACGGCCCCGCGGTGGTGCGACTACGGTTCGAGGACGGCAGCGGCGGGCGCGCCGCCGTGCACTGTTCGTTCTCCCTCACCGATGTGCGCGATCTGGCCACCGCCGTGACCCGGGTGCGCAGGCTGCTCGACCTCGACGCGGACCCGGTCGCGGTGGACGAGGTGCTCGGTGCCGACCCGGCGCTCAGGGATTCGGTGACCGCAAGCCCCGGGATACGGGTGCCCGGGGCCGTGGACGCCGCCGAGCTCATCGTGCGGGCGGTGCTCGGCCAACAGGTCTCGGTCGCCGCGGCGCGCACCGCGCTCGGCCGGTTGTGCGCCGAACTCGGCGACCGGATCACCGAACCGGACGGGACGCTGCGCACCCTGTTTCCCACCGCCGAAGTGCTCGCCGAGCGGGGCGGCGAGGTGCTGCGTGGTCCACGGCGGCGGGTCGAGACCGTGGTCGGGGCGATGCGCGCGCTCGCGGACGGCAGCCTCGGTGCCCATCTGGGCCGGGATCCCGCGGAACTGCGCGCGGATCTCGAAGCCCTGCCCGGTATCGGGCCGTGGACGGCGGGTTATGTGGTGCTGCGCCTGCTCGGTGCCCCCGATGTGCTGCTCACCGGTGACCTCGCGCTGCGCAAGGGGGCCGAGGCACTCGGCCTCCCGGACACCGTGAACGGTCTGCTCCGGCACGCGAACCGGTGGCGACCCTGGGGTTCCTACGCGGGCATGCACCTGTGGCGGGCCGCGCACCTGGCGAGCGCCGAACGCGCCCCGGCCCGAAGCGCCTGACCACCGATCCCCTGACCGGCGAAATTCACTGGAGCACTCTCATGAGCACAACGGCAGCGAGCGTCGCACTGTCCACCACGACCGCCAGTTCGTCCACTGTGGACACTCCGATCGGCCCGTTCACCGCACTGGTCGCGGGGGACGGCGCGGTACTCGGATCCGGGTGGACAGCGGATACCGACGAGCTGATCCCGCAGATCGCGCCGTCACTGCGGCCCGCCGAGGTGCGCGTGCTGCGCGATCTCGGCCCGGTCACCGAGGCCGTGCACGCCTATCACCGCGGTGAGCTCGCGGCGATCGACGGGATTCCGGTGCGCCAGCGCAGCGGACCGTTCCTGGAGCGCGCCTGGGAGGTGCTGCGCGGGGTGGCTCCGGGGGAACCGATCACCTACACCCGGTTCGCGGAACTGTCCGGGCGCCCGGACGCGGTGCGGGCGGCGGCCGCGGCCTGCGCGGCGAACGCGGCCGCGCTGTTCGTGCCGTGTCACCGGGTGCGGCGGATCGGCGGGGCGCTCGGCGGGTTCCGCTGGGGCCTGGACGTGAAGCGGTGGCTTATCGAGCATGAATCACCCCGCCAGCCCGGATCGTAGTTCGAGGGTGGATCCGCCGCGGGATTTGCGGACCCGCAGCTGGGTCGGCACCCGCTGCCGCAGTTCGTCCACATGCGACACGAGCCCGACGATGCGCCCGCCCGCGCGCAGTTCGTCCAGGATGCTCATCACGTCCTCGAGCGAATCGGCGTCGAGCGTGCCGAACCCCTCGTCCACGAACAGGGTGTCCAACTGCGCTCCCCCGGTCTCGGCGGCGACCACATCGGCGAGCCCGAGCGCGAGTGCCAGCGAGGCCATGAAGGACTCACCACCGGAGAGGGTCTTGGCGGGGCGCACCTGTCCGGAGTAGTCGTCGAGCACGTCGAGCCCGAGGCCGCCACGGGTCCCACGGGCACCGGCGGCCTCGCTGTGCACGAATCCGTACCGGCCCTGGCTCATCGTGCGCAGCCTGCTGCTGGCCGCGATGGCGACCTCCTGCAGCCGGGCGGCGAGCACGAAGGCGCGCAGCGACATCCGCTTGGCGTTCTGCCCGCGCCCGTTGACCACATCGGTCAACGCGTCCAGTTCCGCGAACCGTTCGCGCATCGGTTCGGTGTTCCGCCAGTGTTCGCGCAGCCGGGCGGCGAGTGCTTCGGTTTCGTCGCCCTGCCGGACGGCGCTGCGCAGGGCACCGACGGCGTGTTCGAGAGCGGCACTGGCCTCGGCGAGCGCGGAATCCGCTTCGGTCGTCTCGGTGGACTCCGCGGGATCGATGCCCGCGTTCTCCTCGTCGTCGAGCACCGAACGGGCGCGCAGCCGCGCCCGTTCCGCTTCGGCGAGGTGTTCCTCCAGCGCGGCGATCTCCGCATCGCTGCGCGCGGCGGCGAGGGCCTGCTCGGCGGAACCGAATCCGGCCTCCCGCACCGCGGCATCGACCGCGGCGGACCGCTCCTGTTCCGCGGCGCGGCGCACATCCAGTTCGGCCCGGGCCTGCGCGAGCCCGTCGATGGCATTGGCCAGGGCGAGCAGGTGGTCCCGGTGCGCGCCGACATCCTCGAAGTCCCCGCGCGCCTGCTCGAGCACATCGGCCCGCTGCGCGACCCGGGTGCGCGCCCCGGCCTGTTCGGATTCGGCCGCGGCCGATTCGGTGCGCACCGCGGTGAGTTGTTCGTGCAGTTCGGTCTGCGCGCGTTCTTCCTTGTGCAGGTGTTCGGTGCGTTCCCCGACCGCGGCGGCCTCGGCGGTGAGTTTGGTGTGCCGCTGCTGGAGTTCGGTGAGACGTTCGGCGAGTTCCTCCTCGCCCGCTCCGTCCAGCCGTTCCAGCACCGCCTGCACGGCGCGGGTGTGCTCCTGCACCTGCCGCGCGGCCTCGTCCCGGCGCGCCGCGGTCTCCTGTTCCGCGGTCGCCGCGGCCGATTCCTCGTCGTCGCCGACCACACCGAGGGTCAGCGGGGCCGGTTTCGGATGGTCCTTCGAACCGCAGACGCTGCACGGCTTACCGCGTTTCAGCTCCCCGGCGAGTTCGGCAGCCATACTGTCCAGCCGGCTCGCCCGCAGATCGAGCACCCGTTCCCGGGCGCGCTGGTGCGCGTCCACCGCGCTGCGCTGTTCCTGCTCGGCCGACCTCAGCTGCTCGCGCAGCGCGGGAAGCCTGCGGGCGGCGGCGAGCCGTTCGGTGAACGCGTCCCGCTGTTCGGTCACCGAGGGCAGCAGGGCGGCGCTACGGTTGGCGTCCTCCACGAGTGCCCTGCTCTGCTCGATCGCCGCGGGCAGGCTCGCGAGCTCGGCGTCGAGTTTCGTCTTGCGTTCGGCGAGTTCGGTGAGGCGATCGGTGAGCTCGGTGATCGCGCGGATATCGGTCTTCTGCGCCTCGGCCTGCTCGACAAGCGCGCTCAGTTCACCGCCACGCTGACGGTAGTCCCCGGCGAGCGCGCGCAGGTCCGCGCTGGGCTGTTCGCTCAGCTCGGCCCGGCGGGCGGCGGGCAGTGCGTCCCGGGCAGCCTCGACCGCCGTGTGCGCCTCCCCCGTACGCCGTTGCGCCTCGGCGAGCTGCTGGCGGGCCGCGAGCACCGGGACCACCTTGCGCGCCTGGGCGAGCTCGGTTGCCTTGGCCGCGCGAGCGGGTTCGGCCGCGTCGAGCTCGGCCAGCTCGGCCGTGGCTTTGCGCACCCGGTGCACCCGTTGCGCACGGGTGCGGGCCGCTTCGGCGGCCGCGCTCGCCTTGGCCGCCGCCGCCCGCGCGGCGCGCTCCTCCTCGGTGCTCGCCAGCACCGCGGTCTTGCGCTCGTGCAGCAGTTGCCCGAGCCATTCCTCGTCCACGCCCTCTTCGGGCGGTTCGATGCCGACGACCTGGGCGATCCGTGCAACCAGCTCATCACCCTTGGCCTGTTCCGCCTGCAGTTTGCCGCGCTCGCGGGCACGCAGCTCGGCGAACCAGCGCTCCACCTCGGCGAAGCGCTGGGTGCCGAACAACTGCTCGAGCAGGTGCTCGCGTTCGGCCGTCTCGGCGCGCAGGAACCGCGCGAACTCCCCCTGCGGCAGCAGCACGACCTGGAAGAACTGCTCGGCGCTCATCCCGAGCAGCCGCTGCATCGTCCTGCCGATCTCGTCCAGCCTGGTGAGCGCGGTCCGGTCGGCGTCGTCCATCCAGACCAGGCTGCCCTTCGCGGGCTGCTTGGTGGTGCCGTCGCCACGCTTCTTCGGCCGGTCGTACTCCGGGCTCCTGCTGATCAGCAGCCGCTGGCCCTGCACGGTCAGTTCGAGGCGCACCTCGGTCGGCGTTTCCGGGGAGGAGAGGTCGCAGCGCAGCCGTTTCACCTCGCCGCGCGCCCCGGGAACGGCACCGAAGATGGCGTAGGCGATCGCATCGAGCAGCGAGGTCTTCCCCGCCCCGGTGTCACCGTGCAGCAGGAAAAGACCGTCCGCGCCGAGGGTGTCGAAATCGACCGTCTCACGCCCCGAGTAGGGGCCGAACGCGGACAGTTCGAGCCGGTGCAGCCGCATCAGACCTCCCGTTCCCCCGCGCCGACCGAGGTGAACGCGCGGCCGACCAGTTCGCGTTCGGCCCCGGTGAGCTCCGCTCCGCGGCAGTGCGCCACGAAGGAGTCCGCGAGCTCGAGGTCGTCCCGGCCGGTCACGGCCTTGGTGTAGTCGCCGGCACGCTGCCGCTCGTCCTGCGCCGGGGCCCACTCGAGGCGCACGGCGTACGGGAACCGCTCGCGGAGCTTGCGCATCCCGTCGACCGGGCGGACCCGGTCGGTGAGCGTCGCGGAGAGGTAGTGCTCACGCAGACCGTCCAGCTCCGGATCCGCGAGCAACTCGTCCAGTTCGCCGGTGACCGTGGCCAGCGGCCGCGGCACCGGAAGCGGTTGCCGTTCCACACCGACCAGCCCCGAGGCATCGAACTCCGCGATGAGCACGGATTTCCTGTGGTTCTCCTCGGAGAACGAATAGGCGAGCGGGCTGCCCGAGTACTGCAGGTGTTCGGCGAGCCGCTGCGGGCCGTGCAGGTGCCCGAGCGCCACATAGTCCACCCCGTCGAACACCGACCCCGGTACCTGCTCGATCCCGCCCTGGACCAGTTTGCGTTCCGAATCCGAGGCGGCCCCGCCGGTCACGAAGGCGTGCGCGAGCACGACGGACCGGGTTCCCTGCCGGGTTGCCAGGTCCGCGCGCACCCGGCGCATGGCCTCGGCGAGCACCGCGGTGTGCGTGCGCTCCTCGATCTCGAACACGCGCCGGGCGATATCGGGCTCCAGGTACGGGATGCCGTAGAACGCGACCTCGCCGTGTTCGTCGGGGAGCAGGATCGGCGTGTCCAGCGAGCCGATCTCGGTGCGCAGGTGCAGCCCGCCCGCCTCGGCGAACTGGGCGAACACCCCGACGCGCGCGGCCGAATCATGGTTGCCCGCGGTCACGATGATCCGCGCGCCGGCCTTCCCGATCGCGGCGAGAGCCCTGCCGCAGACCGCGACCGCCTCGGCCGAGGGAACGGCGCGGTCGTAGAGATCACCCGCGACGAGCACGACATCGATTCCGCGCTCCGTGACGAGGTCCGCGATCCCGCGCAGCACCGACTCCTGGTCGGCCAGCAGGTCCTGACCGTGGAACGTCCTCCCGATATGCCAGTCGGAGGTGTGCAGTACGCGCATACAGCCAAGGTAGGCCCGCCCTCCGACAATTTCCGCTACCACCCCTGGCGTGTCACTCGAATGTGTGTTCGAACGATCGGCTTTCCGGAGTGCCGTGCTTTTTGCGGGATCCACAATGCGCGGCTCCCGTCAAGGCGGTGACGGGCGGCGCGAGCAGACACCAAGGTGCTCCACGGTTGCCGGTGGAGCAGAGGCCGCAGGCGCGCGAAAACCGCAGGGGAAAGTCACCATCGAAAGCGCCGGCAGAGGCCCCTGGGCGTCATGGACGGCGACTGATCCCGCGCCCCTTGCAGCAGCATCGACTGGACCAGAAAATCTACTGCGCCCGGGGTAGACATTCGCCTCAGCTTCAGGTTAGAGTTTCTGGCGTACCAGGAAGAGAAAAGATCGAGTGAGGCACGGGAGATGACGTAACTGCCCGTGCGAGCAGGAAGGGCGACAAGGTTTGACTCGGCCGCGGTAGCGGTTTCGCGGCCGTCGCCCAGGCAAGTAGCAGGTAGTAGCAAGTAGTAATAGGTGAAGTAGGAAGAAAGGGGTTAGGCGCTGTCGTATCGCCCGACTGTGGCTCTGTTTCGCCCGGGCGAGTACCGCAATCCGGTCAAGATGGGAAGGTGGTATTCGATCAACGTGTGTGCGAGCCCGCACGAACCGCTCGTTTGCGGTGGGTTGTGCGGATGTGACAGCAGTCAGGTTGGCTGTTGAGCGATGGTGGTAACCCATCGTCGAGGACCCCGGTGCCGTCGGCACCGGGGTCCTCGTGCTGTGGAGGTATGCATGGGCGAAGCCCGTGAAGATTCAGGACAGGTCTCCGGGCGGGAAGCTTCGTCCCGGAAATTCGATGATGAGGATTACCCGGCCTACACGATGGGCAGGGCCGCGGAAATGCTCGGGACCACGGCGAGTTTTCTGCGCCGTCTGGATGAGTTGCAGCTGCTGATTCCGCAACGTTCGACCGGTGGTCATCGACGGTACTCGCGCTACCAGCTGCGGCTGGCCGCGCGGGTTCGGGAGTTGGTCGATGAAGGTACGGCCGTGGAAGCGGCGTGCCGCATCGTGGTCCTCGAGGATCAGCTCGAGGAGGCTCAGCAACTCAACGCCGCCAAACGCGACGAACAGACCTAGCCTACTTTCCACGATGGGGAGCCCCCGGTGTCATCGGAGACGGCACCGGGGGCGTGTTTGTTCGGCGTAGCCGCGATCTGCTGCTGTCGACGGCACAGGAGGACCGCACGGGAACACTCCGTGGCTCCGCGGTCGCGCACGAGTGGGCGCGGGTTCTGTCCGGGGCACCTGGTGGTTGGCGATCGCCTGGCCGACTCGGCAGTGAGATGAGGCGGGCCGAGCATCTCCTTGGTGATTGTCTTGCGGGGTGCGGCCGGGCTTTTCAGGTGGTGGCGGTTACGCGTTCGAGGCGGAGCGTGGTGGGCCAGCGGACGTTGTGGGCCCAGCCGAGTTTCTCGAATATCCAGATCAGGCGCGCTGAGATGTCGATTTGGCCGCGGAGGACACCGTGACGGGCGCAGGTGGGGTCGGCGTGGTGGAGGTTGTGCCAGGCTTCGCCAAAGGAGAAGATCGCCAGTGGCCAGAAGTTCGCGGCTTTGTCCCTGCTCGCGAACGGGCGGTCGCCGATCATGTGGCAGATGGAGTTCACCGACCAGGTCACGTGGTGCAGCACGCCGACGCGCACGAACCCGGCCCAGAAGAACGCGGTGACTCCGCCCCAGACCGACCAGCTCAGCAACCCGCCCAGGACGCCGGGCAGTACCAGGCTGGAGGCGACCCAGAGTGGGAACAGTTGGTCGACGCGCTGAATGTCACGGTCGGCGCGCAGATCGGGGGCGAACCGGTCGGCGTTGGTGATGTCGCGATCGAACAACCAGCCCATGTGCGCGTGCCAGAACCCCTTGGCCAGTGCTTTGGGGCCGGTGCCGAACAGCCATGGTGAGTGCGGGTCACCCGCGCGGTCGGAGAAGGCGTGGTGGCGGCGGTGGTCGGCAACCCACTGCGTCACCGGGCCCTGGGCTGCGAGGCTTCCCGCGATGGCGAGCGCGATGCGCAGCGGCCGCCCTGTCTTGAACGAACCGTGCGTGAAATACCGGTGATAGCCGGCGGTGATACCGAGCCCGCTGATCACGAAGAACAGGGCGGCCAGTCCGAGATCGATCCCGTTCAGGCCCCAGCCCCACGCGAACGGCACGGCCACGATCAGCGCAACGAGGGGAAGGAGCACGAAGACCTTGACCAGTATGTGCTCGGGCAGTGAGGACTGTCCGGAGATCAGGGGCTTGCGGCCCTTGCGTGTGGTCTCCTGGGTTTGAGGAGGCATAAACACCCTTGAAAGATCGAATGAACGAAATGAGACCGCGGGTGCCGTTTTCGGAAACGGCGCGCCCGGCAACGTCACCGGTGCGGAACCGGTCGTCATTTCGCCGGTTCGAGCGCGAACGCATTCGGTGGAGTGCGGACCGCGGCATGCCGAGCGTAGCGCCTCGCCGCGCGGGGAACCAGAGCCATGCTCGCACCGAAAACCTGTGTCCCCACCGGATCTTCACAACCGCAGCTCAACGCCTTGCTACGCGGCATGCTGACACTCGGGGGCTCTGGTCCGGTATCGGGTCGGGGTTGACGACAGGCCGGGATGCGATAGCCTGAATGTGGTTGATGGTTTTTGTGTTCGTTGGTTTTCCCTGGCGCTCGCAAGGATTGTTGGGCGAGCGTGTGCCTGTGGCTTCTGTTGAACGTTCGCGCATAGATGCAACCCGGCACCGGTCCATGGTGGGCCGCGCCGATACGCACGATGTAGTTAGGAACGAAACAGTATGACGCAAGGCACCGTGAAATGGTTCAACGCCGACAAGGGTTTCGGTTTCATCAGCCCTGACGATGGCGGTAAAGACGTGTTCGTGCACTACTCCGAGATCGACGGCCGCGGTTTCCGCAGCCTGGATGAGGCCGCGCGGGTGCAGTTCGAGGTCGGCCAGACCGATCGTGGTCCGCAGGCCACGAGCGTGTCGGCGCTCTGACCGGTACTGGATTCGGTGAATGGTGCCTGCCATCGGGGTGCGGGTGCCACTCACCGGTTTCCGGGCCTCGGCTATTCGGCCGTGGTCTCCAGCCGCCCGCTTGCCCCCTGTGACCCAGTCGTGCAGGCCGATTCCTCGCCGTGTTTCCGGTCCAGCGAAAACCGCCTGTCGACTTGTCCCTACGCGATACTCATTTTCGTGACCCGCGAAGCGCCGATTCGTTCCGGTTCGAGGTTTCCGATCACCACCCGAAAACGGGATCGCTTCCCCAGTCCGAAGCCGCGCCGACAGCCTCATCCGTGCACGGCGAACGGGAACACCAGGATTGGCTGCACCATGGGCGAAAATGGACGGTCCGCGCCCCCTCCCCGGGACAGCGACCTGAACCAACGACTTTCCGAACTCACCCGGTATCTCGAGCGCACCGGCAAAACCGAGCAGGCCGAAATCGTATCGACCGCAACGACCGGTCTCGTCGCACAGTGGAACCAGCCATCGGGCGGCGACGTCCGAGAACTGTACGACACGCTCGAACTCGTTCAAGCCCATGTGGGCACCATCCTCGACGTGATCGAAGCCCAGTTCGGCCACGAAATCGAGCGAGGACACCGATAACGCGCGACGAAGCGACACAGCCCTGGTGGGGCACGCCGTCCGTAGCGATACTGCCGAGGACCGAGCGGGCACCGACGCCGCAGGGAACGGTCCTCCGCGTCACCGAATCTTCCAGCACATCATTTCCCTATTCTCTCAAGGATTCACACATGAACTCCCAACACGCGCACACACCAATCCGTACGCCCATTTCACCCGTGCTATTCAGCCATTCACACACCCCATCGACCACTGCCGCCCCCGATGTTCCCGGTCCGGATTCGCGGCCAGCACACCGCATCCACTTCCGTGCCGCACCGGTACCAGAATCCAAATAGACCCTCGCCGCCCCAGAACGCGGCGTTCGCTTGATCGGGGCGGGCGGGCAGAGGCCGGGGCCGCGCAAGCGCGGTAGTGACACCGCGGACGTTGCCCGCGCGCGGGCATGCGCGGGCGAGCTGGGATCAACCTGTCCGGTGGCGCGCATGTCCTTCGGTATCCGGGGCGGCCGCCGTCCGTGTCGTCGGCTGGCACGAGCAACTCGCGCACACGCACGCCGAGATCGAAACCCTGCGTGACCAGTTCGACCAGAGTCGTAGCCGCCCCTCGAGACCAACGAGCGCCCCGGTCGGAGCTCCCTCGATCACCGGCTCTCATTGCCTCTGGCTAGATTATCTGACCTTGTGGGTTGACATTTTCTATAGTGCGGGCTATAAGAATATGTATAGCGGTACGTGACTGGTGTCGACGACAACAACTGGCGATGGACCGGGAAGTGATCGACGATGCAGAACCACGTGGAGCCTGCCGGGGCCGGTGGTCCCGAGGGCCCGTTTGCTTCGGTGCTGACTGGGGAGCCCGACTGGGTTCGTGCCGAGTTCGAGGCGCTCATGGCCGCGAACTTCCCTGACTGGCACGGCGCTGCCCGCAAACGCCCGCGGCGGCACCGATCTTCCCGGCGCGCCTGCCGGATGTACCCGGCAGAGGCGAGGACTGGTGAACCCGCCGGACTGCGTCTTGTCCGGACTGGTGAGCACGGTAGGGGGATGCCTCGCTCACCCCCGAGTTCTGGCGCGCCGGGGTGAACCGGACGCGCCGGGCATGCTCCGATCTCCTGAGTCCGGTTGGTGTCGGTGGGAGGTGATATCGGCCGATCGCCCGGACGTCCTCACCGCTTGCCGTCGCGAAGGCCGTCGAGGACCGGCATCCGTGTGGCTGTCACGACCAGGGCATGTCCTGGTGGCGACAGCACCGCGTCGCGTGACGCCTGATCCGGATCGGCGCCTTCGCCGGATACAGCGTTGGAGTTCGTGGCGACCGGACAGCGCAGTGTCGAACCGAGAATCCATGTCGGCGAGGTTGGCCGTGCCCCGCCGAGGCAACAATCCAGTGCATCTTCCCTTCGATGGCACCGGTTCCCGTCGCCGCCAACGGTGCGGGGCGGGAACCGGTGCCCGCACCTGGCATCGGCGCTCACTCGTGCCGCCCCTTCGGGCACGGCACGAGAATACGGCAGTTGTGGGAAAACACATTCATCGAGTCGTTCGTGAGAAAGAGGCGAGGTCTCCTCGGCTCGTGCCGGAGGCGGTGACCTCGCAGACCATCGGAGAGAGTCATCTCAAGCGAGGAGGTTGTCGGCGATGTTGATGCGTACGGATCCGTTCCGCGAATTCGATCGGCTTACCCAGCAGTTCCTCGGGCAGAACGGGACCGCCACCCGTCCGGCGGTGATGCCGATGGACGCGTACCGGTCCGGGCACGAGTACGTGGTGCAGTTCGATCTGCCGGGAGTCTCGGCCGAGTCGATCGATCTGGACGTGGAGCAGAACGTGCTCACGGTCAAGGCCGAGCGTCGGGCCGAATACGGCGACAACGACGATGTCCAGGTCAGCGAACGCCCGCGCGGCGTGTTCAGCAGGCAACTGTTCCTCGGCGACACCCTGGACACGGACAACATTCAGGCCAGCTACGACACAGGCGTGCTGACCTTACGGGTACCGGTCGCCGAACAGGCCAAACCGCGCAAGATCGCCATCAGCGGCGGTGACGAGGCCAAACAGATCAACGCCTGATCGACGAGCGAACGACGTGGTCCTGCCAACCCTGCGCCGGTTGGCGGGACCACTCGCGGGATGCGTGCCCCCGCACGAACTCACGCGGCGAAAGTGCCGGGACCCGCAGTAGCTTCCTCGGGAGGAGAGACCCATGCGAGAGGATCAGCCCATCGGCGACGTGCTCGAACAGAACCGGACTGTCGACCCCCTGTCCGGCCAGACCCCCGGTGCCCGGCCCGGAGACGGACTCGACGGGCGCGATACCGAGGCGGAGGCGATCGCCGCGGCGCTGGCGGAGGCCACCGAAGCCGATCCCGCCGATGTGGCCGATCAACACCGCACTGTGCCGGTCGGCGATCCGGACGAGATCCTCTGATCTCCAGTGAGCACACCCGTCTGCGCGGCCGGTAGGTCATCGGATACCCGCAAGGTGGTGGGGGTGGTAGCGATGAGCGCAGAACCATTGATCGATCGACGGTTGGCCGCGGCCGCCCGCGAACTCAACCACGCCGCCCGTGCAACCGATACCGCCACGACACCCGGGATAGACCAATTGCGCGAAAACGGATGGCAGCTGATCCAGTGCGCCGAAGCGCTGGTCGAGATGAGTCTGCGACTGGCCGAGCACACGAGCGCACACGCTGACCACATCGAACGGATCCGAGAACTCGGCCGGGCCGAGAACAATCCCGCGCAGGTGCTCGGCCGGGCCACCCGTGAACTGACGAACCTGCGACAGGCCCTCGAACACGCACAGACCGCTGCCCGTGACTACTACACCGCGATCAGCCGTCTCGCCGAGTCAGCGGCGACACCCGAGGAGCAGGGAGGTGGATGACAATGAACACCTCACGTCCCCGGCCGGACCTGCACGCGATGCTGGGACTGCCACCACAGGCGGATACCGCGGAACTGGCCGCCGCCTATCGCCGAGCAGTGCGCCGCCACCATCCCGACGGGCCCGAACCCGACCGTGAACAGCTCAACGCGATAGTGACCGCCTACCGACACCTTCGCCGGCGAACTCAGCGGTCCGCAAACCGGTCCCATGCGGCCGGACAACCGGACTCGGCCGAACCGGCCAACTCAAGTCGCGGCGTCACGATTCCGATACGACGGAACCCCGGCCCGGCGCCATCCCCGAAACCGCGCCCGGAACCCGCCCTCCGGGCAGGCCCGGTTCGCCGACACGTAGCAGGAAAAACCGATAGCCACACCGAAAACGACACAACCACCCGGCACACTGGCCGGAGGTGAGCAGGATGATCACAGAAATCGCAGTCGAACGCTACGCGTTCTCCTGCATCCACTGCGGCCGGGCCTGGACCGCCGACTACGACGTTCAGTACATCCCGGAAAACGACGGCAGCCTGTGGGCTTTCTACCACCACGAAGGGCAAGCCACCGAAAACCCCCGCGCGGACCTGCTGGTCTGCCCCGACTGCGGACGCTCCGGAGTGCAACCCCGGCTGCTGTCCCGCCGGGAAATACCGGTGGCCGACCCCTCCAGCACCCAACCGCGCAACCTCGTCACCACCGAAGACCGAAACCTCTCCGCCCCGCGACAGCCCACCGAACAACTCACCAGGCCAGGCGGCGCCGAACCCTGAACCCGCGTGCCGCACCACGCACCTTGTCGACGCGCACCCCGGGTCCACCGCACAATCGCCAGCAATTCGCTCCGGACATCTGCCCACCCCCACAGCGCCGCGCCACATGGTCGTGGAACTCCTCCGACGCGACCCGGCGCTCCACACTCGAAACGCTCTGCGCAAACCATCACCAATGCATGCCACAGCAAACCGGGCGGCGGTCGACCACATCTGGTTGGGCTGAGCATGACACATCGGTGCGCTGTGAGCCTTTCGCTCTCCGCCGCCGCTGGGGCATGTTGTGTGACACAGGCGCGGTCCGGCCACCGCGTGCCCGTGTCCGTCGTTCGCACCGCGTGGAGTTGCCGATGTCGCCAACGCAGAGTTCCGTTCCGGCCGCTACGAGCGAGGGCCGGGTGGCCGGTCCCCGGGGGCAGACCTGGTATCGGGTCACCGGTGACCTGGCCGTTTCCCGGGAGCGTGGGCTGACTCCGCTGGTGATCCTGCACGGCGGCCCAGGGGTTCCGCACGACTACCTGTTGCGAATGGCGCGAATCGCCGAGACCGGCCGGGCCGTCGTGCACTACGACCAACTCGGTTGTGGCCGGTCCACTCATCTGCCGGAGGCGGATGCGGGGACATGGTCGGTCGAACTGTTCCTGGAGGAGCTCGACCGGTTGCTGGCGGCGTTGCGGATCGAGGACGACCATCTGGTCCTCGGCCAGTCCTGGGGCGGGATGCTGGCCGCGGAACACGCGATCCGCCGTCCCCCGGGCCTGCGCGGCGTGGTGCTGGCGAATTCGCCTGCCTCGGTACCGTTGTGGTCGCACGGAGTCGACCGGTTACGGCAGGCGCTGCCCGCCGGCGTACAGGCGGTCCTCGACCGGCACGAGGCGGCGGGAACGACCTCGTCCGCGGAGTACAAGGAAGCCGAGACCGCGTTCTACGACCGGCACGTGCTGCGGATGACGCCGTATCCGGCGGAAGTGACGTCGAGTTTCGCGCTGTTGGAGGAAGATCCGACCGTCTACCACACGATGTGGGGTCCGAACGAGTTCTCTGCCGAAGGCAGCCTCAGCGGCTGGTCGGTGGTGGATCGGCTCGACCGGATCGGCGCACCGGTGCTGGTGCTGCGCGGGGAGCACGATGAGGCGACCGCCGAGTGCGTCACGCCGCTCGTGGACGGAATCGCCGGCGCCCGGCTGCGCGTGTTCGCCGAGTCGAGCCATATGCCGCACATCGAGGAAGAAGCGGCTTTCCGTGCGGTGGTGGAGGAATTCCTCGCCGACTGCGACGCCCGGCCGCAGCGGCCGGCCGCCGTCACTTCCCGTTGACCAGCTCGCGCAGTATCTCGACCAGCGCGGCGACCGTCGGCCGGTTCTGCGCCGCGGCCCGCACGATCACGACGATGTGCCGTTCGAAGTGCTCGGTGAGCGCGAGAACGCGGAATCGGGAAGGGCGCAGCCGGAGCATGAGATCGGTGACCGGAGTCGTTCCCACCCCGGCCTCGACCAGTGCCAGTGACGCCGCGGTGTCGGTGACCTGATGGCGCACATCGGGTTCGATGCCCGCGCGGCGGCAGACGGCGAGGATCGCCTGGCCGTAGTGGGTTTCCAGATCGGGAAGGATCCAGCCGAGCTCGCCGGTGTGCGCGAGGCTGATCTCGCGCACCCCGGTCAGGGTGTGTTCGGGGACCGCGAGACCGAACCGTTCGGTCAGCAGCCGGAGCTGCCGCAGCGCGGGATCGTGCGGAATCGGCATGTCCGGATAGTCCAGCCCGAGCGCGAGATCCACCGCGCCCGCGGCCACGGCGTCGTGAACGTCGTCGACGACCATCTCCCGGCTCTGCACGATCAGTTCCGGGTGTTCGGTACTGATTCCGGTCAGGGCGAGCGGCAGGATCTCGGCCGCGGCGGTGGCGAACAGCCCGACGTTCAGGGTTCCGGACACGGTGCGATTGGTGCGCTCCAGCGCGGCGACGGCATCCGCCCCGATATCGAGTATCCGTTCCGCGTGCGCGGCGAGGGCGAGACCGGCGTCGGTGAGTTCGACCCGGCGGCCGACGCGCCGCAGCAACGGGGTTCCCGCGGCTCGTTCGAGGGCATTGAGCTGCTGGGAGACACCACCGGGTGTGTAGCCGAGCGCCTCGGCGACGGCGGTCACCGTTCCCCTGCGGGTCATCTCGACCAGCGACCGCAGCTGCGCGCTCGTCCAGTCCATCTACTGACTCTAAATGATTTCAAGGAAAAACTGTGAATAGACCTCAACGATCTCAGTGCCGATCATGAGAGAAATCCCGTGCGACCACCGAAGGAGCGCATTCGATGTCCCGGACTCCCCTGCCACGGCGCGCATCCGTTGTCATCATCGGCGGCGGCGTGATCGGCACCAGCATCGCATTCCATCTCGCTGAAGCCGGGGTCACCGATGTGCTCCTGCTCGAGCGCGGTGAACTCGGGGCTGGTTCCACCTGCCGCGCGGCGGGCGGGGTCCGCGCGCAGTTCTCCGATGAGCTCAACATCGCGCTCGGTGCCCGGAGCCTGGCGGCGTTCACCCGGTTCGGGCAGCATCCCGGTCAGGAGATCGACCTGCACCAGGTCGGCTATCTGTTCCTGCTCAGCACCCCGGGCCAGGTGGCCGCGTTCGAGCGGGATGTCAAGCTGCAGAACGAACTCGGGGTCACCAGCCGCATGATCGATGTCGGCGAGGCCAAGCGGCTCTCCCCGCTGATCGACACCGATGGCGTGCTCGCCGCGGCGTACTCGCCCGAGGACGGGCACTGCACCCCGGAATCGGTGGTGCTCGGCTACGCAGGCGGGGCCCGGCGCCACGGTGCTGTCCTGTGTACCGGTACCACCGTGCTGGACATCGAACGCCGGGGCGATCGGGTGACCGGGGTGGTGACCGGTCAGGGCACGGTCGAAGCGGACACGGTGATCTGCGCGGCGGGCGCGTGGTCGGCCGGGATCGGCGAACTGGCCGGGGTGGAGTTGCCGGTGCGGCCGGTGCGGCGGCAGGTGATGTTCACCGAGCCGATGCCGGACCTGGCACCGGTGGTGCCGTTCACCGTGGATTTCGCCAGCTCGTTCTATTTCCATCGGGAAGGTCGTGGCCTGTTGCTCGGGATGTCCGATCCGGAACAGGAACCGGGTTTCCACCTCGACTACAGCGAGGACTGGCTGCCGCGGCTCGGCGCGGCGATCGGCACCCGGGCGCCCGCGCTGCTGGATGTCGGGCTCACCCCGGGATGGGCGGGACTCTACGAGGTCACCCCGGATCACAACGCGCTGATCGGCCGGGCCGCGGAACCGTCGAATTTCCTGTATGCCACCGGTTTTTCCGGTCACGGCTTCCTGATGGGGCCCGCCGTCGGTGAGGTGATCCGGGATCTGTTCCTGGAAAAGGATCCGTTCGTGGACGTACGCCCGCTCGATGTCCGGCGCTTCGCCGATGGTGCGGCGATCCGCCCGGAAACCCATATCGTCTGAAACGGTCCTCGACAGATTGGATGCCGGTGAACACACTCGCCCCAGGGCAGCTGCGCGCGGAATTCGCCCGAAGGCTCTCGGAGATGTACGGGCGCGAAGTGCCCGCCTACACCACGCTGGTCGAGGTGTCCCGCGCGGTGAACACCGAGGTGCTGCAGCGGTCCGGCGCCGACGCCGAACGACTCGGATCGATCACCAGGGTCACCGCTGAGCGCCATGGCGCGATCCGGGTGGGCACACCCGAAGAACTGCATCAGGTCGCGCGGATCTTCGGGGCGCTCGGGATGCATCCGGTCGGGTTCTACGACCTGCGGGATGCCGCGGCGAGCGCGGTTCCGGTGATCTCGACGGCGTTCCGCCCGATCGAGGCCGAGGAATTGGCGCACAACCCGTTCCGGGTGTTCACCTCCATGCTCACCCCCGCCGATCCCCGGTTCTTCACCAGCGAACTGCGCGCGGAACTCGAGGCGTTCCTGGCGCGGCGACGGCTGTTCGGGCCGGAATTGCTCGAGCTGGCCGACCGCGCCGAGCACGATCGGCAGCTCTGCGAAACCGATGCCGAACGTTTCCTGGAGCTGGCGGTGGGGGCGTTCGAACTGTCCACCGAGCCGGTCGACAAACGGTGGTACGAAACCCTGGAACAGGTCTCGGCCGTCGCCGCGGACATCGGCGGGGTCACCAGCACGCACATCAACCACCTCACCCCGCGCGTGCTCGACATCGATGCGCTGTATCAGCGGATGAGCGAACGCGGTATCGAGATGATCGACGCGATCCAGGGACCACCACGGTGGAACGGCCCGGATGTGTTGCGGCGCCAGACTTCCTTCCGGGCACTCGCCGAGCCGCGGCGGATGCGGGCACCGGACGGCACGGTCTCCACCGGTGCGCTGCGGGTGCGGTTCGGGGAGGTCGAGGCCCGCGGTATCGCCCTGACCCGCAACGGAAGGGCCCGCTACGACCGGCTCCTCGAGGAATACGGCGATGCACCCGAACCGGAAGTGTGGCAGCGGAATTTCCCCGCCACCGAGCGCGGGCTCCTCGAGGAGGACCTGGCCTATTTCACCTATCGGCTACGTGCGGACCGGCCACGCGATTCCCGGCCGCCGGCGAATCTGGCCGGGTTACTCGACGAAGGCTGGGTGCGCGCCGAACCGATCGTCTACGAGGATTTCCTGCCGCGTTCGGCGGCCGGGATTTTCCAGTCCAATCTGTCCGGCAAGGGCACAAGAGACAATTCCCGCGCGGCCACCGAATACGACCTCGACTGGCTTTCCAGCGTGATCGATCGCGACATCCAGGATCCGTTCACCGGCTACGAGCGCCAGCAGAACACCTCGATCGCCGAAATCGCCCGGCAGCTCGGCATCTCCGAAGACCTCGTACCGAACACCTCCACAGAAAGGAAACACGGATGAACCTGCCCAGCACCGAAACCCTTCGCCAGCGCGCGCGTGCGGCTCTGGCCACGGTCGGCGCCACCGTTCCCGAAGGCACCGGCCTGACCGCGCGCACCCCGATCACCGGGGAATCGCTATTCGAACTCGGCACCGGGGACGCGGAGGCCACCATCGCCGCGGCCGAGGGCGCCTTCCGCACCTGGCGCAGTACGCCAGCGCCCGCAAGGGGAGAACTGGTCCGCCGCCTCGGGGATCTGTTGCGCGAACACAAATCCCAGCTCGCCGAGCTGATCACCATCGAAGCGGGCAAGATCGAGTCCGAGGCGCTCGGCGAAGTGCAGGAGATGATCGACATCTGCGACTTCGCCGTGGGCCTGTCGCGCCAGCTCTACGGCCGCACCATCGCCTCCGAACGACCCGGGCACCGGCTGGCCGAAACCTGGCATCCGCTCGGCGTCGTCGGGGTGATCTCCGCGTTCAATTTCCCGGCCGCCGTGTGGTCCTGGAACACCGCGGTCGCCCTGGTGTGCGGGGATACCGTGGTGTGGAAACCCTCGGAGGCCACCCCGCTGATCTCGATCGCGGCCGCTCACCTGCTCGACCGGGCGGCCCGGGAAACCGGGGCGCCCCGAGAGGTGCACCGGCTGTTGCTCGGCGACCGGGCCATCGGCGAACAGCTCGTCGACGACCCGCGGGTGGCGCTGGTCAGCGCGACCGGCTCCACCCGGATGGGCCGCGAGGTCGGGCCGCGGGTGGCCGCCCGCTTCGGGCGCAGCCTCCTGGAACTGGGCGGCAACAACGCCTCGATCGTGGCTCCGTCCGCCGATCTCGACCTGGCGCTGCAGGGCATCGTGTTCGCCGCGGCGGGCACCGCTGGACAGCGCTGCACCACACTGCGGCGGCTGATCGTGCACCGCGATATCGCCGAGGAACTCACCGAACGACTCGTGGCCGCCTACCGCAAACTCCCGATCGGTGACCCGTTCGCCGAGGGCACCCTCGTCGGTCCGCTGATCTCTGCCACCGCGGCCGAAACCATGCGCGACGCCCTGCGACAGGCCGAGGCCGAGGGCGGGGAGATCCTGGCCGGGGGCGGTTCGCGGCTCACCGAGCAGACACCGGATGCCGCCTATGTGGAACCGGCCGTCGTGCGCATGCCCGCCCAGACCCAGGTGGTACGCGAGGAGACCTTCGCCCCGATCCTCTACGTGCTCACCTACGACTCCTTCGATGAGGCCATCGCACTGCACAACGCGGTTCCGCAGGGACTGTCCTCCTCGGTGTTCACCCGGGACCAGGGCGAGGCCGAGCGGTTCCTGGCTGCCGAGGGATCGGACTGCGGTATCGCGAACGTCAACATCGGCACCTCCGGCGCGGAGATCGGCGGCGCCTTCGGCGGGGAGAAGGAAACCGGTGGTGGCCGGGAATCCGGTTCGGACGCCTGGCGTGCCTACATGCGCCGGGCCACCAATACCGTGAACTACTCCACCCAGCTGACGCTCGCGCAGAACGTCAGCTTCTTGTAGTCCTGCCACGGAGAAACGCCATCGTGGCTCAGGCAGCCGCGGTGGCGTTCTCCGCACCATTTCCGGTTCACCCGGGCAAGCGCCCCTTACTGCGCATCGCCGCGCGCACCCGCTGTTCGGCAAGCCGGCGTCCGGCCTGGTGCGGTGTCCCTCCGGCGCGGGCCGCTTCCTCGAGGACGGTGCCCGCATTGGCACGCAGTCTCTCCGAGATGGTCGCGAACACCTGATCGGTGTCGGCGCGGAAGCCGGAGTAGCGGGCGTCCATGGCGAACGCAGCGGCGATCACCCCGCCCGCGTTGGCGACGAAATCCGGCACCACCGTGACACCCCGCCCGGCGAGTACTTCCTGGGCCTGTGCCGAGGTCGGCAGATTCGCGCCCTCCACGACGAGCTTCGGTTTGATCATCCGCGCGGCCGCCTCGTCGATGACGTCCTGCACTGCGGCGGGCACCAGCACATCGCAGTCCACGAACAGCTCCGTTCCGGTGGCCAGGGCCTTGCCGATCCGGGACACGAAGGCATCCCCGTACTCGTCATGGGCCCGGCCGAGCGCCGCGACATCGAGCCCGGCGGGATCGTGCACGGCGCCGCGTGCGGTGGACACGGCGACGATGGTGGCACCGAGTGCCGTGAACCGCTCGGCCGCCGCCCTGCCGACGGCTCCGTAACCCTGGATGGCGATCCGCGCGCCGGAAAGCGGCAAGCCGATCAGCGCGGCCCCGGCATCGGCGGCCTCGGCCACCCCGAAACCGGTCACGCCCAGCCGGTCATAGGCGACCCCGCCCAGATGCGCCGGAGTGCCGACGGCCGCACCCCGGTCACCGAGCTCGTCCTGGATGATCGCGGCGTCGTCCTCGGTGAGGCCCATGTCCAGACCGAAAACGTACTCCCGGGGCACCTCGTTGTGCAGCGCCCGCGCGAACGCACGCAGCACGGCTTCCTTGTCCGGCGCGGTGGGATCCGCGGCGATACCGGCCTTCGCCCCGCCGTAGAACAGGTCCACCGCGGCCCATTTCCAGGTCATGTTCCGCGCCAGCCGGGACACCTCGGTAGCGGTGACCGTCGGCGCCATCCGGGTACCGCCCTTCCCGACGCCGCGGGCCGTGTTGTCGATGACCAGCACCCCGCGCATTCCGGTGCGGCGATCCGAGACCACGACGACCTTCTCCGGCCCCCACTCGTCGATGAGGTCGAGCGCGTCGTTCATGCAGATTCCCACACCAACACCATGCCGGTGCGCGGTCACACAACCAAGGCGCGCAGTACGACAGTATGTGGGTTACAGCGACACTTTTGCTTGCCCTCTCGGTGTTCCGCCGCTCCGGTCGGCGAGGAAATCCGCGACCGTGCGCGGTTCGCGGCCGAGGAGTTCGCCCAGCAGCGGATCGGTTCCGGCGAAGTCACCGCTTCGGGCGGCCTGGAAGAACTGCAGCAGCATCCGCGCCATGGGCTCGGGTGTGCCCGCGGCGATGCGGTCGGCGAGCCACTGTTCGTCGTCCAGCACGGTCCGGGTGATGTTCCGGCCGGTGAGTTCGGCCGCGGTCATGGCGATCCGGTCGAAGGTGACCGCATCGCGCGCGGTGAGCGTGATGGGGCCCTCGATTTCCCGCTGCCCGGCGAGCAGGACCGCTGCGGCCTCGGCCAGATCGCCGCGGTCGGTCCAGGAGGCGGGGCCGTCGGCCGGGGCGGCGATCGTTCCGGTCCGCTGCCAGTCGCCGAGCAGCCAGTCGAGGCTGTGCGCGTAGAACCCGTTGCGCAGTGAAGTCCAGGCGATCCCGGAAGCCGCGAGCAGCGCCTCGGTGGCGGCGTGTTCGTGCGCCGGGCCGAACGGGCTTTCCGCGCGCACGTTCTGGTGGCTGGTGTACAGGATGCGCTGCGCCCCCGCGGCGACCGCCGCCCGGATCACGTTGCGGTGCAACGCGATTCCCTCGCCGCCGGAAGCATTCTGGGAGACCAGCAGCACTTGTTCGGCGCCCTCGAACGAAGCGCGCAGCGCGGCCGGGTCGTCGTAGGGACCGTGCCGGACGCGCACGCCGCGGTCGGCGAACTGTCGCGCCTTGCCGACATCCCGGACGCTGACGCCGATCCGGTCCGCGGGGACGCGCCCGAGCAGGTGTTCGACGGCGGCACCGCCAAGGGCGCCGGTCGCTCCGGTGATGACGATCATGACCGTTACCTCCGAGCTGTCGTGGGGCGTTGGAGCAGCGGCAGCAGAATGTCGTCGACGAGGTGCTCGACGAAGCCCCGATCACAGGGTGCTCCGGTGAAGACGAGCCGGTGCACGATGAGCGCCGGGGCGAGCTCGGCGAACAGGGCGGCGGCCCCGGGAGCGAGCTGATCCTCCGGCACCCCACCGAACGGCCGCTCGGTCATCGCCGCCTCGTCACGTCGCAGGATCCGCCGCATCTCGGCCGCCAGGTCCGGATCACCGCGCATCCCGGCGAACAGGGCCCCGAGTAGCCCGATCTCCTGTTCGGCGATCTCCCCGGCCAGCCATTCCACGGTCCGCAGCAGGGCTTTCCGGAGATCAGCGGTCCGGAGCGCGGGTGGAACACTCGCCGCGCGGTGCTCGACCGCCGCGGCCACCAGTGCGGGCTTACCGCTGTGGCGCCGGTAGACCGTCGGCTTACCGACCCCGGCCTCGGCCGCGACCGACTCGATGGACAGCTGCTCGTAGCCGAGCTCGACCAGCAGTTTCCGTGTCGCGTCGAGGATCGCCACATCCCGGTCGGTGTCCCGCGGCCTGCCCCGGACAGGTGCCGTTCGACGGGATCCGGACACTCCGGACACTACTGCCTCCATTTATGAAACGAAACGGGTACGTAATCAAAGTACGCCCGGATCCGCCGGTGAGCAACCGGGGGCGTGCGTCAACCGCGCTTGACGGTGCGGACGACAGGCGCGGTATCGGCCTGGTGCACGCCGGGCAGCGCGGCGATCTCCTCGGTCAGGTACCGGTAGAGGGAGTCGGTGTCCGTGCACTGGATGGTGGCGATGAGGTTGCTCGGTCCGGTGGTGGCCGCGGCGAAGGGCACCTCGGGATGCGCGGCGATGGCCGCACCGGCCCGGGCCAGTTCGGCGGGGGCGACGTTCAGCCAGAGGTGCGCGGAGACCGCGTAACCGAGCCGCGCCGGGTCGACGGCGGGTGCGAGGGTCAGCGCACCCGCACCGCGCAGCTGGGCGATCCTGCGGCGCACGGCCGATTCGGAGGTACCGGCAGCGGCGGCGAGTTCGGGATAGCTCGCGCGGCCGTCGCGTTCGAGCACGGCGAGCACGGCTTCGTCGGCCTCGGTCAGCACCTGGGTGTCCCCGCCGGATTCCTCGGCTGCCGGGCGCAGCGCGGCGAGCTGATCCTCGGACAGTGCCCGCAGCCATGCCTTGGGGGTCCGCGCCGTGGTGAACCTGCGCAGCACGTAGTGCGCGGACATCGAGGCGACCTGCGGGGTGCGCGGCAGCTTGCCAAGCAGCAGCTCGTCCCGGTGCGATTCATCGCGAGGGTGCACCGCACAGATGATCTCGGTGCCGCCGGAGGCCAGCCTGATCCAGGCGGTGTCGTCCCGGCGCGCCAGTGCGGCGGCCACCGCACCCGCCGCCTCGGGCACGGTGTGGATGCGGGCGAACCAGGTGACCCGGCCGATCCGGCGCGGTTCGAGGCTGCCGACCACCGTGATCCCGGCGGCGCGGAGGCGCTGGTACCGGCGCGCGACGGTGTGCGCGGAGACGCCGAGCACCTCGCCGAGCCGGGCGAAGGAGGCGCGCCCATCGATGTCGAGCGCGTGCAGCAGCGCCCGGTCCAGCTCGGTCAGACTGAGCGATTCCACCACTGAATGGTAGCTGAATGGCCGTTTCCGTCGATGAATACCGCATTCATGGCCTCGTGCCGCCGAGCGCCGCAGAGTCGTGACGACAGCACAGGAAAGGCAGGCAACCGATGACGGTATTGGTGACCGGTGCGACGGGCACGGTCGGACGCGATGTGGTGACCCAGCTGACCGCGCGCGGTGTTCCGGTGCGGGCGCTGACCCGTTCCCCGGAAAGCGCGGAGTTCCCGGTGGGAGTCACCCCGGTGGCCGGGGAGCTGCTGGACACTGAGGCAATGCGGGCGGCGCTGTCCGGTGTCGACGGTGTGTTCCTGCTCAGCCCGGTCGCCGCGGATGAGCTCACCGGAACCCTGAACACGCTCGATCTCGTTCGCACGGCCGGGATCCGCGGCCTCGTCTACCTTTCGGTGATCCACGCCGACGCCTTCACCGACCCGCCGCACTTCGCGGCCAAGGCGGCGGCCGAGCGGATGATCGCCGAAGCGGGATTGCCCGCCACGATCCTGCGCCCGGGCTACTACATGCAGAACGACACCCAATGGCATTCCCCGCTGGAGCACGGCGTCTTCGTGTCCCCGGTCGGGAACCGGGCGGTGCTGGCCACCGATACCCGCGATCTCGCCGAGGTCGCCGCGGTGTCCCTGATCGAGCGGATGCGGGCGGAGCACGCCCTGCCGTCCGAGACGCTCGACGTGGTCACCCCCGAAAGCCTGACCGGAGCGGCGATGGCGGCCGTCTGGAGCGAGGTTTCCGGACGGCCCGTCGCCTACGCCGGGGACGACCTGGACACCTTCGAACAGCAGATGCGGCGGTTCCTGCCCGCCTGGAACGCCCACGACATGCGCCTGATGTTCCGCCGGTTCCAGACCGATGGCATGACCGCGGCACCGGGCACCGACCGGCGCCTCCGCCAACTGCTCGGCCGGCCGATGCGCACCTACCGGGAATTCGCCGCACAGGCCGCGGGTTAGCCGCGAACCCGGACACCGCGGTCACGGCCGCCAGATGTCGATGCCGACCGGATGACCGCGTTCGCTGAACACGCCGTCCGGGCTGGTCTCCCGGAGCAGCAGGCGCAGCGCGGTTTCGAATTCGGCGCGCCGGTCACCGAACAACCGCGGTGTCGAGCCGGACTGGGAGAAAACGGCGGCCACGACGTCCTCGGTGACACGGGTGTGCACGTGGCCCGGCACGTCGATCCGTTGTGCCCTGGTGAATCCCGCCGCCCGGTAGAGCTCGTTCTCGCCCGATGGGGTGCCGTGCGGAAGGTAGCTCCGGCCCGCACGGCGCACCGGGCCCAGATAGGCGCGCACCAGTTCGGTGATCGCGGTGTGCGGTGGTCGCGGGTACGGCAGTTCCCCGCCCGGATCGAGGCCCCGATGGGTCGTGGCGTGCACATGCGCACACGCTCCCCCGGTCGCCAGCATTGCGCGCACCACGGGAAGAACCGTCACGCGGTCCATCCAGTGCAGCGACTGCGCGAGGGTGATCAACCGGAATTTCCCAAGCCCCGCAGGCAATTCCTCGGCGCGCATGGGCAGCCACCGGACAGTGGCGATACCCGATCGCGCGGCGAGCAGAGCGGCCTGACCGAGCATGTCCCGGTCGGCATCGAGCCCGATCGCTTCCGTGAACAGGTGCGCCAGCGGCAGGGTGAGCGAACCCGGGCCACAGCCGAGATCGAGCAGCCGCCCGCTGCCGTCGAGCTGCAGCGCGGTGGCCATGGCCGGGGCGAGCTCTGCCGGATACGGCATGCGGCCCCGCGAATAGTAGGCGGCACTGCCGGAATAGAGCCAGCGATCCCATTCCCGGTCACGCCCGGCCACGCCGCCCAGTCTAGCCGTGGAAACTCTCCGTCTCACCGAGTTCCGCGCGGGCCCTTGGCGCAGACCCGCCGAATACCGGCTATCGCTCGGTGAGCCCGCGCAGCATCTCCTCCTGGTGCCGGTGGCCGATGGTCTCGTAACCGAGCACGGTGACGAACGGGGCGAGCATCACGACGAGCAGGCACACCGCGAGCCCGACACCGGCGAGCGAAAGCAGCACGGCCAGCAGCAGCACCGCGAGGGTGGCCGAGATCAGCAGCAGGTGGAAGCGGTCGAAGGCGGACAGCAGCAGGGTGTGCAGCAGATAGACCATGCCCAGGTACACCGCGACCGGAATGGCCAGCGCAAGCACCACGCCGGTCTCCCCCAGCTCGGCGCGGTGTTCCAGTTGCAGTCCCGCGATGTGCAGGCCCGCACCGGTCGCCGCGATCGCGAGGAACAACGGCAGGTGCCCGAAACCGAACAGGTATCCGCGCCGCCTGCGGTGCGCGAGCATCTCGCCGAACGGGGTGAGGAAGTACATCCACCACATCCCGAAGGTGAGCCCGACACCCGCGATGACCACGGCGATCGCGTCGCCGTCCCAATGGATCCGCCCGGCGTCACCGAGCAGCCCGGAGGACGAGGCGACGGTGCCGACCACCCCTTCGCCGAGGGTGATGATCGCGAAGAGGCTGTACCGCTCGGCGAGGTGATGCGGATGCCACGGGGTACCGTCCGCGCGGCCCTGGGCGAGCGAGGGAAGCACGAGTTCCAGTACCGCGAGCGCGGCGAGCAGCGGGACCATGACCGGCAGCGGCAACCGCACGAAGGCGATCACGATCCAGCACACCTGCACGATGACGGTCCACCGGATGCTGGCCATGCCGACCCGGTGGAACGCGGGCGATTGCCGGGCGGCGCGCCACCACTGCAGCACCATCGCGAGCCGCATCACCACATAGCCCAGCACCATGACGCGGACCTCGACGTGCCCGCCCTCGGCCACCGAGGCGAACATCGCGGGCAGCCCGAGCGCGAACACGACAACGCCGATCATCTGCAGCATGGTCAGGATCCGGTCGAGCCAGTCATCGGTGCCGAAGGCCGAGGCGAACCAGCTGAAGTGGATCCAGGCCAGGCAGATCGCGAACATCGCGAGCACGAACGCGAGAATGGCCGCCCACACCCGCCCCTCGGCGAGCAGTTCGGCGAACTGGGATGCCGCGGTGCCGACCGCGACCACGAAGGTCAGGTCGAACAGCAGCTCCAGCGGTGAGGACACCCGGCCGGGTTCGTCCGGTGAGCGACCGGACATGGGTACGAGCCGGCGAGTCAACGAACGCATGATTCCCCTCTGCTGCCGCGGACCGATCTCGTGGCCAGTAGAACACGGACCCGGTCAGGGAAGATAACGCTCGAGTTCCTCGGTGTGGTGATCGAGGTGATCGCGCAGCAGATCCTGGGTGCTCGCCAGATCGAATTCCTCGAGCGCCTCGATGATCTGCCGGTGGTTCTCCACCGCGCGCTGCGGGCGATCGGGCTGCACGAGGAACGCGGCGATCCCGGTGCGCTGCTGGCGATCCCCCATGGAGGAGTACACCTCGGTGAGTACGGTGTTGCCGACGGCGGTGACCAGAGTGGTGTGGAATTCCCGGTCACAGGCGATGATCTCGGGGTACCCCGCGTCCTCGGCGGTCAGTTTCTCCTGGCGTTCCACGATGGGGCGCAGTTCCTCGGCGACCTCGATCCGGCGGGTGCACAGTTCCTGCACCGCATAGAGTTCGAGCGCGAGCCGGGTGCGGTGCAGTTCCCGGATCTGGCGCGCGGTGATCTGGGTGACGAGCGCGCCCCGGCGCGGGAGCAGCTGGATCAGCTTCTCCGCGTCGAGGCGCAGAAAGGCCTCCCGGACCGGCGTGCGGGAAAGCCCGGTGACCTTGGCGATGTCCATCTCGGTGATGAGATCGCCCGGCGGCAGCACCAGATCCACGATCAGCCGCTTGATGTACTGATACGCGAAATCCTTCGCCGGGGTGTCCCGCGGGCGTTCGACGACCGGGAGTTCGGGCCGTTCCTGGGGAAGTGACTCGGGCCGCCGCATCGCCTCTGCTGTCCTGCCTCTCGTTCCGGGTACCCGCGCATTCTACGTGTACGGGGCCGGAATCACCGCGAAACGGCGGTTGGCGAGCGAGGGATTGGTGGCCCGCACCCGTTCGACGCGCTCGGCGTGCAGCCGCGCGAGCGCGATCCCGGGCTGTTCCCCCGCTCCGGCGAGCACACTGCCCATGGGGTCGACGATCATGCTCTGCCCGGTGCAGAACGGCCCGGTCTGCCCCGAGGCGAGCACATAACTGGTGTTCTCGATGGCACGGGCGCGGGCGAGCACGCTCCAGTGTTCCTCCTTGGCCGGTCCGGCGACCCAGGCCGCGGGCACCGCGATGGCGTTCGCCCCCGCATCGCTGAGGCTGCGCGCCATTTCCGGGAACCGCAGGTCGTAACAGGTCATCGCGCCGATACGGAGACCGCCGAGCCCGAACACGAGCGGTTCGGCGTGCTCGGCGGGTTCGATCCGCTCGGATTCCCGGTAGCCGAACGCGTCGTAGAGGTGCAGCTTGCGGTAGACGCCGAGCCGTTCCCCGCCGGGGCCGATCGCCACGAGGGTGTTCGAGGCCCGCGAACGGCCGGGGAGCAGTTCGGTGAACCCGGCGAGCACGGCGATGCCCTCGGCCGCGGCGAGCTCGGCGAGACAACCGGTGAATTCCCCGTCCAGCGGTTCGGCGTACTCGCGCGGTTCGCTGCGCTGCTCCGGATCGGCGTACATACTGCTCTCCGGAGTGATGACGAGTTCGGCACCCGATTCGGCCGCCGAGCGCACCGCCTCGGTGACCAGTTTGCGGTTGCTTTCCTTGTCTGTTCCGGTGGCGAACTGGGCCACGGCTACCGTGATGCTCATGCGTTCTCCTTGGCGTTGAGCGGCCGTTCGGGATGGACGAAGAACCAGCAGATCGCGCCGAGTACCCCGGCGACGGCGAGTACGAGCATGGCGAGCACCCAGTCTCCCCCGATACCGACGAGGATTCCGGTGAACAGCGGGCCGGCCGCGGAGATCAGGTTGCCCCACAGGTTCGTCCAGCCGCTGACCGTCGCCGAGTGCTTCCCGCCGAGATCCTGGCAGGCGGCCCACACCTGGACCTGCACCGTGCCCACGAATCCGAGGCTCAGGCACAGGAACAGGATCATCAGTGTGGTGTCCGCGGAAAGCGCGCCGAGCACGAGAAAACCGGCCGCCGCGAGATAACCGAAGGCGGCGAGCCAGACCCGGGGCCGCCAGCGCCGCAGCACCCGGTCGTTGAGCGCCCCGATGCCGAAAACCCCGATCAGCATGGCGATCCAGGGCAGTGAACCCAGAAAACCCATCTGCGACAGGGACAATCCACGTGCCTGCACCAGATAGGTCGGCAACCAGGTGGCGAAGAATCCCTGAATGAGCAACAGAAAAGCGTACTGCGCGCCGATCGCCCAGAATCGCAGCGAACCGGCGAACGCCCGCCAGGACAGTTTCTGTTGCTGTTGAGCGGAATCCCTGCCGGATTCGATGTAGTCGATCTCCGCGCGGGAGATCCGCGGATGCTCGCGCGGTTCATCGCGGGCGAACCACCACCAGGTGAGCGCCAGGATCGCGCCGAGCACGGCGAACACGTGGAACACCTGGCGCCAGCCGAATGCGTCGATGATCCACACCACGAGCGGGGTTCCCACGACATTGCCGAGATACAGCCCGCACAACAGGATCGAGTTCCCGCGCGACTGCTCCCGTCGCGGGAACCAGCGGTGCAGCGTGTACACCGAGGCGGGCCAGTCGGCCGCCTGCCCGATCCCGAGTAGCACCCGGATCACCACGAAACCCAGGAACACCACGCCGTACGGGGTCAGGAAGGTGAACACGGACCACCACAGTCCCGCGACCGCGAGCGCCTTGCGTGGCCCGAACCGGCGGGTGATGATCCCGCCGGGAACCTGGAAAAGCGCGTAGGCCCACCAGAATGCGGTGAGAATGACCGACATCTGGGTGACCGAGAAATGCAGATTCTGCTGGATCACCGGCGCGGCAGCGGTCATCGCCGCCCGGTCCATGCTCATCACGAAGGTCACCGGGAGCAGCAGCCCGGCGCTGAGCATCCAGCGAATGCCGCCGCGCGGCTGATTCCGTTGCGCGGCAGCGGGTTGCGCGGAGACCGAGGTCCGTACCATGAGCGATCACTCCTTTGTGCGCTCTTTCGCGTACTGCGCTATTCGGCGGCCGTGTTATCCGAAGGATTCCCCTCGAACGCCGCGAGCGCGCCCGACCACTCGGCGAGCCGCCCGCCGCCGGAGATCTTCTCTTTCAGCGCCGGCTCGCTCGATTCCTTGTCCCGCAAGGTTTCCGCGATGTCCAGCGCCTCACCGGGATCGAGCACCGCGACACCGTCCGAATCACCGAACACCACATCGCCCGGCCGGATCACCGAACCGCCGACGGTGACGGGAACGTTGATCGCCCCTTCCACGCCGAGAATCCGGGTGGTCAGCGCGGAAACCCCGGAGGAGAACACCGGAAGACCGAGCTCCAGGATCTCCTGCACATCATTGATCGCCCCGCTGATCAGTGCGCCGACCGCGCCCCGCGCCGCAGCCGTGTACGCCACCATTCCGCCGAAACACGAACGCGAATCCCCGGACTGGTCCACCACCAGCACATCCCCGGGGCGCAGTTCGTCCACGGCGACATGCAGGGCAGTGGAATCCAGTTGTGGCAACCGGACCGTGAACGCCGTGCCCACGAAACCGAGCGGCCGCCGCACCGGGACGAGCCCGCGCGGGAAACCGTGATCGCGGAGATGACCGAGTGTCGAGGTCTGCACGCGGGCAAGTGCTTCCACGATCTCGGCGGAAATGGATTTCGGTGCTTCGCCTCGGATGAACAACGCTGTACCTCCCAGATCAGACCACCTGGACATACGCTAGGCATACTGAACGCATGCGTTAAGTATGTGTACCTCTGCCTGCCCGGATATCGCAAGAAGGCATCCGGGCTTGAACGGTCCAGGCCGAGTTCGGCTACATCCGCCGCCGAAGCGCGAGCGAGCAGTAGACGAGCCCGACCAGGACCGGCACCTCGATGAGTGGGCCGACCACCCCGGCGAGCGCTTGTCCGCTCGTGGCACCGAAAGTGGCGATCGCGACCGCGATGGCGAGCTCGAAGTTGTTGCCCGCGGCGGTGAACGCCAGCGTTGTCGTGCGCGCATAGGGCAACCGCAGCGCCGATCCGAGCGCGTAGGAACCGGCCCACATGATCGCGAAGTAGATCAGCAGCGGCAGCGCGATCCGCAGCACGTCGACCGGGCGGTGGGTGATCTGGTTTCCCTGCAAAGCGAACAGGATGACGATGGTGAACAGCAGGCCGTAGAGGGCGATCGGGCCGATCCTGGGCAGGAACCGGTTCTCGTACCACTCACGGCCCTTCGCGCGCTCACCGAACCTGCGCGTGAGATACCCGGCGACCAGCGGGACACCGAGGAAGATCAGCACCGAGCGCACGATCGCCCATGCGGAGATGTGCAGCTCGGTCTGCGCGAGGCCGAGCCATCCGGGAAGGACGGAGAGGTAGAACCAGCCGAGCGCGCCGAACGCGATCACCTGGAACACCGAGTTCAGCGCGACGAGCACGGCGGCGGCCTCCCGGTCACCGCAGGCGAGGTCGTTCCAGATGATCACCATCGCGATACAGCGGGCGAGCCCGACGATGATCAGGCCGGTGCGGTACTCGGGCAGATCCGGCAGCAGCAGCCAGGCGAGCGCGAACATCAACGCGGGGCCGATGATCCAGTTCAGCAGCAGCGAGGGCCACAACAGGCGCCGATCCCCGGTGACCGAACCGAGCCGGTCGTAACGGACCTTGGCCAGCACCGGGTACATCATCACCAGCAGCCCGGCCGCGATCGGCAGCGAGATCCCGTCGATGGCCACCGCGCTCAGTGCCGTATTCAGGCCCGGTATCACCCGGCCCGCCAGCAGGCCGAGCGCCATCGCGGCCAGGATCCACACCGGAAGGAACCGGTCGAGCCGGGAAAGCCGCGCCACCACGCCCTGCTCGGTGTTCACGGTGGCGGTCATGCGGGAACCTCGGCAGGGAGGAGTACCGCGGACAACCGGCCGAGCGCCTCCGCGCGCACCCGGTAGTACACCCAGGTACCCCGGCGCTCCCCGGTGATCAGTCCGGCCTCCCGCAACACCTTCAGGTGATGCGAGATCGTCGGCCCGCTCAGTTCGAAGGCGTCGGTCAGATGACAGACGCAGACCTCGCCGCCTTCCTGCGAGGCGATCAGCGAGAGCAACCGCAGCCGCACCGGATCCGCGAGCGCCTTGAACAGCGCGGCCAGTTCCCCGGCCTGCTCGGCGGAAAGCGGATCACGGGCCAGCGGCGCACAGCCCTCCGGTTGCTTCGACATACATCTATCTTGACAGCCATCGAAGCAGGGAGCAATCTCGATGGCGATCTACTTAGATGAACTTCAAAACAAAGGAACGGTCATGTCACGTGTGCAACTCGCCCTTCGGGTCGGCGACCTGCCCGGCTCGATCGAGTTCTATACGAAGCTGTTCGGCACCGAACCGGCGAAACTCCGCCCCGGATACGCCAACTTCGCGATCGCCGAGCCCGCGGTGAAGCTCGTCCTGCTCGAGGGTGAGCCGGGCCAGGACACCGTGCTCGACCACCTCGGCGTGGAGGTCGCCTCGTCCGAGGAGGTGAACGCCGCCACCGAGCGACTCACCGGGGACGGGCTCGACACGCTGACCGAGGACGACACCACGTGTTGCTACGCGGTCCAGGACAAGGTCTGGGTGCACGGACCCGGCAAGGAGCCCTGGGAGGTGTACACCGTCAAGGCGGACGCGAGTCACCGCTAGCGCGCCTGAACTGCGATTACCCGATTCTGTCGGTGCCATGGTGCAAGCTGAGCGTGACCGACCGAGGAGGGATTGCATGGCGACGACGGTGCTCGCGACGGCGAGCTCGGTGATCGCGATCGTGTTGCTCGTGGCGATCGCGCTGCTGTGGCGGCTCTACGCGCAGAGTGTCCAGCGCACCGATGCCGCGCTCGCCGCGGTCCGGGAGGAACGCACCCGGGCCGATGAGCGCCAGGACGCGCTGCGCCGCTACGAGGTGGCCTTCGCCTCGGTCTCCGGGCGCGGCGAGCTGGGCGAGCAGGTGCTCGTGGAGACCGCGCGCGCACTCGGGCTGCGCGAGGGGGTGCACTTCACCCTGCAGACCGACGTCGCCGGCGGCGGCGCGGTGCGCCCGGACATGGTGCTCGCGGTCGGCGGCGGCAGGCAGGTCCCGGTGGACGCGAAGATGACCCTCGCCTGCTGGGCGGAGGCGGTGGAGACCGATGACGTCGCGGAACGCTACGAGGCGCTGCGGGTGCACGCGCGCAATATCCGTTCCCGCGCCGCCGACCTGGCCGGGAAGCAGTATCAGCGCTGGGCGGACGCCATCTACGGCACCATCATGTTCGTACCGTCGGACGCGGCCGTGGTCGCCGCCCTGGACACGGACACCGACCTGCTCCGCTGGCTGATCGACCGGCGCGTGTTCCTGTGCGGGCCGACCGGCTTCGCCGTCATCGCCTCGGCGACCCTGTTCGCGGCGACCGAGAGCGCGCTCTCCGCGGATGTGGACCGCATCCGGGAGCAGGCGGTCGGCGCCCACCGTGCGGCCTCGGGGGCGGTCGACGCGGTCAACCTCTCCAGCACCCATCTGCAGCGATTCCTCTCCGCCCGGCGGCGGGAACTCGACGCGCTCGAAGGGTTCCGCGCGGCGGTGACCCCACTCACCGAGACCTCGGGTACCGCGAGCCCGGTCGCCGAGGTCCGCCGCAACGAGGAACTGGCCGCGCACCAGGTCACGAACGGGCAACAGGGCGGCGCGGCCACGCGTCCGGGAGAGGAGGCGCCGATACGCTGAACGGGGACGACACGGTGGTCGTTCCCTGCCGGAATGTGCCGTTCGTGAAGTCCGAGTGACCGCTGAGGCTGCCGACCGACTGCATTTTCACGAAGAACAGCTACCGTGTAGACCCGTGACCGCAGTACGCGATCGGCGAGACGAACTCGACAAGCCACGTGACGGTGCATCCGCGCGCCCGGGCAAGGGTGGCGATGCCCGCTCCTCGTGGGGCCAGCAGATGGCGTTCGGGCAGGCGAACGGGGTGCCCTGGTGGGGCGCCGTGATCGTGGCGCTCGCGCTCGCGATCGTCGGTGCGCTCATCAACCACGCGATGACCGGCGAGTTCGGCATCGTGTTCCAGGGTGCCTATTTCATCGGCTGCGTCGGGGCCATTTGCCTGGCACGCCGGCAGAACATGTTCGCCCCGATGGTGCAGCCCCCACTGATCCTGGCCATCTCGGTGCCATTGGTCGGCCTGATCGTCGGCGGCGGCAACGGCGGGATGAAGGCGAAGCTGATCACCATCGGCACCTCGCTGATCAACCAGTTCCCGGTCATGGCGATCACCACGGTGATCACGGTCGGGATCGGTGTCGCGCGGGTGTACCTGCAGAAGCGCCCGGCCACCCGCGCCGCCTCCCCCCGGCCGACCGGCGGTTCCGGGCGCGCCCCGGCACGCCACGGGCAGCGCAGCGGGTCCGGCACGGCGAGCCAGGCGCGGCCCGGAGCGGCGGGAGCCACGGCGGCCGGAGCGGCTGGTGCGGCTGGAGCCGCGGCCAC
>NZ_JALM01000070.1 GCF_000737195.2 Sciscionella sediminilitoris | reverse complement strand
TTTCAGGGGAAGTCCACATCAGCCGACCGGAATCGGTCGCTTCTGCCGATATTCGGGTGGGGTGAATTCGGCTCTGCCGTTGGTGATGCGGACTTGCCATTCGGTGTGGTGGATCATGCGATGGTGGTGGGCGCAGAGCAGCACCATGTTGTCCTCTACCGTGAGTCCGCCGTTGGTGTGGTGCTGAATGTGATGGGCCTGGGTGAGTGCGGGTGGTTTGTCGCAGTCGGGGTGCGCACAACCCTTGTCGCGGGCGATGAGTCGTCGTCGGAGTTTCGGCGACGCGGTGCGGTCCCGGCAGCCCATATCCAGCACTTCGCCATCTGATCCGAGTACTGTTGGGATGATTCCGGCGTCGCAGGCGATGCGGCGTAGTTGGGTGGCGGGGATGGTGCTGCCGTCCATGGTTGTCGCGGTTCCGATGCCGTCGCGCAGGGCTTGCTCGCTCATGGTGACCATGATCGTGAACGGTTCGCCGCCTGATTCGGGAAGGTTTTCGGGGTTCGCGGCGAGTTGGATGACGTCGGTGAGGGCGTCGGCGTGGCGTTCTGCTGGAGTGCGGGTGTCGGGTGTGCCGCCGTTGGCTTCGCTGCTGCGGGGTTTGCCGAGCGCGTCGAGCACACTGCGGAGTTTCAATCCGGTTTCGTAGTCCAGGCGACCGTGGATTTCCCACTGGTTGGCATATTGCCGGAGCCAGATTTCCCGGTCCGGACGGACAGGATCACGATCGCTGGGTTCTTGTCCATCTGGGTCGAGCCGTGCTCGTAGTTCCCGGATCGGCCGGACGAGCCCACGCGGACCGACCTCACCGGCAATCTCGGCGAGCGCGTTTTCCGCGATCGGCCACGCGTCCCCGATCAACACCTCATCCGGAAGCTCGGCGGCAAACTGACGAATCCGATCCACGTGTTCGACACCGACCTCACCCCGTGAATACGCTTCCGCGGTGTTCGGCAAATCCGGGGACAGTGGTTCCCCGCTGATCCCCAGCGCACCAAACAACACTCGTGCTCGTTCGGCCATCCTGCGGGCTTCGGCACGACTGATCCGCAACACATCCTGGGCCAAAGTCGCCGCCGAACCACAGTACCCGAACTCGACCGGAGCACCCTCCTTGTCCAACTCGGCAAGCTGAAGCAACATTTCCGCTTCGGCACGCCGCATCACAGCAGCCTGCTCAATGAACCGGTCCAACCGCTCCCGGCTCGACAACAATGTTCCTATTTCCCCAGTGCTCATAATATCTATACTAGCAGAAATGGATACCCGATTTACGATGGGTCCACAAGAAATCGACTGAATGGGTCAGCTGCGTTTCGGGACGCTGTCGCTTCGAATCCAGGATTCTAGCAGGGGGCGGAGCCCGGCAGTTCCCGGACCGCCGCGTGGTATTCCTCCGCGAGGCCGCGCACGATCTCGGCGGCCGGGCGGATCTCGTCGATGAGGCCCGCGCTCTGCCCGGCCTCGATCTTGCCCTCGTGCACGTTCCCGTCGAAAGCGGCCATCTTCAGGGTGGCCTCGGCGAACCGGGCCTTGCGGAGTTCGAGGCTCGTTCCGTCCCGTTCGAGTTCGGTCATCGCGCGGGTGAAGGAGTTCGGCAGGGCCCGGATCACGCCGAGCTCGCGGCCGATCGGCTGGGCGTCCCCGATCGCGGCGGCCAGCACGGCTCGCTGGTAGTCGGGATGGACGTTCGCCTCCGCGCTGAGCAGGAAGCGGGTGCCGAACTGGGCCGCGCCCGCGCCGAGCGCCAGCGCGGCGGCGAGTCCGGATCCGTCGGCGAAGCCACCGGAGGCGATCAGCGGGATTCCGGGCACCGCCTTGGCGATGGCGCGCACGATCACCAGGGTGGAGACCATGTCCGGCGGCGGATGGCCCCCGGCCTCGGCGCCGACCACGACGAGTCCGTCCGCCCCGGCATCGGCGGCCTTGCGCGCGTGTTCCGGGCTGGCGACCACGTGCAGGCAGACCGTGCCCGCCGCGTGGAACCGCTCGAGGTAGCGGCGCGGCCCGCCCTGGGAGGCGATGAGCACCGGGATTCGTTCCCCGGCAAGCACATCCATCGCCTCCTCGGATCCCTTGCGGTAGAGCGGCAGGTTGACCGCGAACGGCCGTTCGGTTCCCGCGCGCAGTTCCCGCACGGCGGCACGCAGCTCCGGGATGCGCATCGGGCCCGCGGCGAGCACACCGAGGCCACCGGCCCGGGAAACCGCGAGCGGCAGCGGTGCGGCCGAGGAAGCCCAGGACATCCCCGCCTGCACGATCGGCAGTTCGATGCCGAGCAGCCGGGTGACACTGGTCGGGATACCGGTCATCACTGCGCCAGCATCCGGACGGCGTGCTCGGCGAGCTTGCTTTTCTGCACCTTCGCGCTGGCGGTCATGCCGATCCCTTCGAAGCCATCGACGATCCGCAGATGCCGGGGCACCTTGAACCCGGCCAGTTCGCCACGGCACCAGTCGAGCAGTTCCGCCTCGGCGGTCTCGTGATTGAGCACCACGAAGGCGAACGGGACCTCGACGAGCCGGTCATCGGGCACCCCGACCACCGCGGCCTGGCGGATCGCCGGATGCCGGTGCAGCACCGCCTCGATCTCGGCGGGGGCCACGTTCTCCCCGCCGACCCGGATGAGTTCCTTGGCCCGCCCGGTGAACACCAGCCGCCCGTCCGCGCGCAGCTCGCCCAGATCGCCGGTGGCCAGCCAGCCATCGGCGTCCACGGCTGCAGCGGTCTGCTCCGGCATCGCGTAGTAGCCGCGCATCACGTTCCACCCGCGCACCAGGATCTCGCCCGGCCGCCCCGCATCGTCGTCCCGCAACCGGACCGAGACCCCGGGCTCCGGTGCCATGGCGCCGGACACCCGCAGTTCCTCGTCCTCCCACCAGGCCGACTGGGCGACATTGGGCGAGGCCTCGGAAAGCCCGTAGCCGACCACCGCCTCGGTGGCACCCAGTTCCCCGATCACCCGGCGCACCACGGTCGGCGAGGCGGCCAGCCAGGCGCCGCGCAACCGCAACCGGTACCGCTCCCGGTCCGGATGGTTGAGCAGCATCAGCGCGATGGTGTCGTTGCCCGCGAAGTGTGTGCAGCGTTCCTCGGCGAGCAGCCGCAGCGCCGTCTCCGGTTCGAACCGTTCCGCGGTGACCAGGGTGGCGCACTGTTGCAGGCAGGCCAGGATCGACAGGGTGGTCCCGGCGACGTGGAAGAACGGCCGCCCGCTGTAGAACCGGTCGCCCGCACGCAGTCCCATCCGGGTTGCCGAGAAGAACGCGTCGGCGCACATGTTCCGGTGAGTGAGCAGCACGCCCTTGGGAAAGGAGGTGGTACCCGAGGTGTACTGGATCAGCGCGACATCCCCGGGTTCGGCGCACGGTGCGATGTCCTCGCGCCCGCCCGCCAGGAAATCCGTCCAGCCGCGCGCTCCCGCGGGAACATCGTCGCCGAGCACGACGACCTGGCGCAGTTCCGGCATCTTCGGGTCCGGCAGCGCGGTGTCCACCGCGGGGCAGATTTCCCGCAGCATCGCGGTGAATTCCGAGCTGAGCACCCGTTCGGCCACGATCAGCAATCGGATGTCCGACTGGCGAAGGGCGTACTCGAACTCGGCCGCCTTGAACCGGGTGTTCACCGGGACCGTCACCGCGCCGAGCGAGGTGATCGCGAGGAACAGGGCCACCCAGCGCGGGCCGTTGCCGAGGCAGAGCCCGACGTGATCACCGCGCCGGATTCCCGCGCCGTGCAAGGCCGAACGCAGCCGGTCGACCTCCGCGGCCAGTTCCGTGTAGCCGATCCGCTCGTGCGGCCCGACCACCGCCTCGAGTTCCCCGGCGACGAACGCGGCCCGCCGCAGCGCCGCGTCCGTCGTGAGTGGACAGATACCGCTCAGGTCCATGACTCACTTCCTTGTCCGGCCGCGAACTCCTCGACTCCGCGCCGCCAGCCACCGTCGGCGAGGTTCCGCTCGATCGCGGTCATCTCGATGCGGATTCCGGTGCTCAGCTCGGTTTCCGCGCCGAGGTCGACCGACTGCTTGGTCAGCCGCAGTGCCAGCGGTGGGGCTTCGCGGATCGTCCGCACCGTCTCGTCCACCAGTCCCTCGAACTCCGCCTCCGGGGCGAGCCGGGTCACCAGGCCGAGTTGTTCGGCCTCCGCGGCGCCGAGCACCCGGCCGGTGAACAACAGTTCCTTGGCCCGCCGTTTCCCGATGACCCGCGGCAATCGCTGGGTGGCGCCGACCGTTCCCCAGTGCGGTTCGGGGAACCGGAAACTCGCCGCCGTCGAGGCGAGTACGAAGTCGCAGCTCATCGCGATCTCCCCGCCGGAGCCGACGACCGGTCCGTCCACCGCGGCGAGCACGGGTTTGGCGCAGCGTTCGATCGCCTCGTAGGCGGCGAACGAGGCGATCCGGCGCCTGCGCACCCAGGACTCGTCCTTTCCCCTGCGCTCCTTGAGATCCGCCCCCGCGCAGAACACCGGTCCCTCGGCCCGGACGAGGACGAGGTGCACATCCTCGTCGGCGTCCAGCTCGGCGAAGGTGTCCCGCAGCGCGAGGCACATCGGCAGGTTCACCGCATTGCGCGCCCGAGGGCGGTTCAGCCGCACCTCGGCCACGCCCGCGTTCCTGTGCACCAGCACCGGTTCCACGCTCAGATCACCTCTTCCCGGCGCAGGGCCGCGATCTCGGTCTCGGCCAGTCCGAGGTATTCGGCGAGCACGGACTCGGTATCGGCGCCCAGTCCGGGTGGTGTCCCGGGCTCCGGATCCGTGAAACCGGTCAGCCGCAACGGGGTGCGCAGCGCGGGGAACCGGCCCTCCGCGGGGTGTTCGAAGTGCCCGACCATGCCGCGGGCCACCGTGTTCGGGTCTTCGAGGGCTTCTCGCACGGAGTTGACCTCGCCGACCGGGACCTCCCTTGCCCGCAGCGCGGCGGCGAGTTCCGGGCGCGGCCGCTGCGCGAACGCGGCCCGCAGCGCGCCGAGCACCCGTTCCCGCTCGGCGAGCCTGCCGCGGTTGTCCGCGAGCTCCGGATCGGCGCCGAGTTCGGTGAGCCCGAGCACCTCGCACAGCGGAACCCAGTGCTGATCGCTCGCGCTCAGGTGCAGCCAGTGGCCGTCGCGGCACTGGAACGCGGCCGAGGGCACCCGTCCGGGATGCTGGGTGCCCTGGCGGACGGGGTCCTCCTGATAGGCGAACAGCCGGGCGGCGGCCAGTGCGAGCAGGCTCACCTGGACGTCCATCATGGCCACATCCAGCTGTGTGCCCTTTCCGGAGTTCGCCCTGCCGAGCAGCCCGGTGAGCACCGCGATCGTGGTCCACAGCCCGGATGCCAGATCCGAGACCGGGACCCCGGCCTTGGCCGGTGGCGCGTCGGGATGCCCGGTCAGGTGCATGATCCCGGACAGTGCCTGGAAAATCGTGTCGTAGCCCTTGCGGTCACGGTAGGGGCCGTCCTGCCCGAATCCGGTGTTGGACACGTAGACGAGGCCGGGATTGACCGCGGATAGTGTTTCGTAGCCGAGGCCGAGCTTGTCCAGGGTGCCCGGCAGGAAGTTCTCCACCAGCACATCGGCCTTGGCGGCGAGACCGGCGGCCAGTTCCCGGCCGCGCGCGGTCTTGAGGTCCAGGGTGATCGAGCGCTTTCCCCGGTTGAACGCGAAGAAGTACGCGCTCTCTCCGGCGGGCAGCCTGGGTTCCCAGCCACGGGACTCGTCGCCGCGGCCCGGGCGCTCCACCTTGACCACGGTCGCGCCGAGCTCGGCGAGGGTCTGGGTGGCCAGCGGGGCGGCGAGTACCCGGGAGAAATCCAGGATCGTGATGCCGGACAAGGGTTTCATCGGCTCTCCCGGAAACCGCGCATGATCACGTTGACATCCTGTCCGGCCCGCATCGCCTCGGCATAGGGCAGATCGGCGACCCGGTGGAAGAGCCGTTTCGTGGTGGCCATCGCCAGCGGGCTCGCCTGCGCCCAGCCGCGCGCGATCGCGAGCCCCTCGGTGAGCAGCCCCTCCGCCTCGGTGACCCGGTTGGCCAGGCCGAACTCGAGCATTTCCGCGCCGTTGAGCACCCGGCCGAGGCTGATCAGTTCGAAGGCCAGCTTCGGCCCGAGCTGGCGCTGCAATCCGGTGAGCACGACCGCGGGAACGATGGAGTGCCGCAGTTCGGGGTAACCGAATTTCACATCCTCGGCCACCACGGTCATATCGGCGCCGATCGCCAGCCCGGCCCCGCCGCCCATCGCCGCGCCCTGCACGAGGGAGACCACCGGGGTGGACAGCTCGCGCAGCAGCGACTGGGTGCGGCTGGTCAGTTCCGCGCGTTCCAGCACGGCGGCCGGATTCTCCGGGGTGAGCTCCCCGAACTCGGAAAGGTCGGCCCCGGCGCAGAAACCGCGCCCGGACCCGGCGAGCACCACGGCGCGCACGTCCGCGCAGCGGTCGGCCTCGAGCAGCGCGTCGTGCAGTGCCCGGGTCAGTTCGGTGTTGAGCGCGTTCAGTTTCTCCGGCCGGTTCAGCCGGAGCACCCGCACTCCGTCCTCGTCCTCGGTCTGCAGTACCTCAGGCATGCATGCCTTCTTTCCTGGTCTTGGCGATCATGCTGTAGAGCTCGCGGCCGAGCGCCTGCTCGCAGCGCACCGAAGCGGCGGCGAGCAGGTCCGGATCAAGCCCGGTCTCGATCCCCATCGACTCGAACAGTGCGACCAGGTCCTCGGTGCAGGCGTTCCCGGTGAGGCCCTGCCCGTAGGCGATCTTCGCCGGGTGCCCGCCGACCCCGCCGATGGCCGAATCGAAGTGCCTGCAGCCCGCGTCCAGTGCGGCGACACAGTTGGCCAGCGCGGTGCCCCGGGTGTTGTGCAGATGTGCCACCACCGGGACGGTGATCCCGGCGCGCTCGATGCGCCGGTACAGCTCCGCGATACTGCGCGGGTTCGCGGCCCCGATGGTGTCCCCGAGGGTGATCAGTCCGGCGCCGAGTTCGGCGAACGCGCGGATGTCCTCGACAACCGCTCCGGGATCGACAGCGCCCTCGAACGGGCAGCCGAAAGCCACCGACACCACGCCGACCAGGGTGAACCTGCCCTCGGCCAGCCGGGTCATCTCGGCGACCCGCTGCCACTGCGTGGCCCGGTCGGTGCGCAGATTGCGTTCGGTGTGCCCTTCGGTCGCCGAGACGAGGAAACTCAGTTCCTCGGCGCCGCGGCCCGCGTCCAGATCGGCGAGCGCGCGCCGTACCGCGTGCGGATTGGGGCAGGTCGCCTTGTACGCGACGCCTTCGCGCTTCGGCAGCCCGGCGAGCACCTCCGCGGCGTCGGCGAAGGCGGGAACGTGGCCGGGATGGCTGTAGCTGGTCGCCTCGATCCGGCGGAACCCGGCCGCGGTGAACGCGTCGAGCAGTTCGAGTTTGGTCGCCGTCGGCACGGTGCGCGGCTCGTGCTGCAGCCCGTCGCGGGCGAAGCACTCGCAGATCGTCACGCGATCCGCCATCGGGGTACCTCCTGGGAACGGTTGCCCCAGAAGTATCCCGTATGTGTTGATAATGTCAACAGCTAGCCGGACTGCTGACTCTCCAGCGCCTTGGCGAGCTTGCCGAGTTTGTCCAGCGCCGAGTCCAGTGCCGCGCGTTCCTGTTCGGTCAGGCAGGCGAGGAAGGCGTCGTTGCGTTCGTTCGCCGCGTCGATCAGCCCCTGGTAGACGGTCTTTCCCTTGCGGCTCAGCGAGAGCCGTGTACTGCGGCCCGCCCCGGACTCGCGGTCCAGCAGACCCCGGTCGTCCAGCTTGGCCACCACCCTGCTCATCTGCGCCTTGTCCAGGCCCGCACGCCCGGCGAGCCGGTTCAGGGTCAGCGGCGAGTCCTCGCCGAGCAGGGCGAGGGTGCGCCACTCGCCGAGGCTGACGTCGAACTCCCTGCGGTACCTGGTGGCCGCGCTGCGCGAGATCGCGTTCGCCACCCGGTGCATCCGGTAGGAGAGCAGCTCGGAGATGGAGAGCGGGGTGTTCATCCGGTGATTCTAGGTCACCGGCCCAAGATCTCGCCGCAAGACCGGGTGTTGACATTAACAACAGTGCGGCAGAGACTCGGTGCCGCACCCGGGTGTGCCATCCCGCCGATTCTGGAGTGAGACAGTGACGTCGATTTCGCACGAGGGACAGGGTGACCGTGTCGCCGCGGGCGTGCCCCGCGCCGCGCTCTACCGGAAGGTCGCGTGGCGGGTCATGCCCCTGCTGCTCGCCTGCTACGTGGTGAGCTTCATCGACCGCACCAATGTGGGCATCGCCCAGGTCCGGTTGAAGGCCGACCTCGGGTTCAGCGAGGGGGTCTACGGGCTCGCCGTCGGACTGTTCTTCGTCGGCTTCATCATCTTCGAGGTGCCGAGCAATATGCTGCTCGCCCGGATCGGGGCGCGTAAGACCCTGGTGCGCATCATGATCTCCTGGGGCGTGGTGACCGCGCTGACCGCGCTCGCCACGACACCGGAACTGTTCTACGGCGCGCGGTTCCTGCTCGGGATCGCCGAGGCCGGGTTCTTCCCCGGCGCGCTCTACTACCTCGCGCAGTGGTTCCCCTCGGCCCGGCGCACCCGGATGACCGCGCTGTTCTTCCTCGGTGTCCCGCTGTCCGGCATTCTCGGCCCGCCGGTCTCCGGCTGGGTGATGCACACCTTCGGCGGTGCGCTCGGCCTGCACGACTGGCAGTGGCTGTTCGTCGTCGAGGCGATCCCTCCGGTGCTGCTCGGGGTGCTCGTCCTGGTGTTCTTCCGGGACAAACCGGCCGAGGCGCGCTGGCTGAACGAGGCGCAGCGGCGGGCCATCGCCCACGATCTCGCCGCGGATCAGGAACGCAAAGGCGCGGGCGGCAAGCATTCCGGGCTGCTGCGCGCGCTGCGCGATCCGCGGGTCTACGTGCTCGGGCTCGTCTCCTGTGGCTGCTACACCCTCGCCAACGCGGTCTCGTTCTGGACACCGCTGATCATCAACAGTTCCGGGGTCGGCAATGTGCTCGACATCGGGTTGCTCGCCGCGATCCCGCCGATCCTGGGCATGGTCGTGATGTTGTTGTTCGGCAGGCATTCCGACCGCACCCTGGAACGGCGCTGGCATGCGGCGGGCGCGGAGTTCTTCGCCGCCGCCTGCCTCGTCGGCCTCTCCTTCGCGGACGGCAACCCGTATCTGGTGATCGTGCTGCTGACGCTGATGACCGCGGCGCACTACTGCGGGCTCACCGTGTTCTACTCGATTCCCTCGATCTATCTGTCCGGCCCGGGCGCGGCCAGCGGGATCGCCATGGTCACCACCATGGGTTCGTTCGCCGCGGCGACCAGTCCCGCGCTGCTCGGCTGGATCCGCACCACGACCGGAACCCTCGATCTCGGCCTGCAGATCAGTGCGGTCGTGGTCGTGCTCGGCGGGGTGCTCCTGCTGCTCGGCATTCCCGCCCGCGCGCTGCGTGAGGCCGCCGATCGGTGAGGTCATCCGGGCACCACGCGCCCGCCGAGCACGGTCAGCACCGAGCGTAGTTCCAGCAGTTCCGCGCCCGTGGCGGTGAGCGGATCGCCGTCGAGTACGGCCAGGTCCGCGAGCCGTCCGGGGGCCAGGGTTCCCTTGTGCCGCTCGGTTTTCTCCATCCAGGCCGGTCCGCTCGTCCACAGCCCCAGGCCCTCCTCGCGGGTGAGCCGCTCGGTGGGCGCGGCGAACGGATTCGGCCCGGGCACCCCGGTGAACGTGGCCAGCCCGCGCCGCCAGTCCGGATCGGTGACCGGGGCATCCGAACTGTCCGCGGTGGGCACCCCGTTGTCCAGCAGGGTGCGCGCGGGGAAGGCGTCCGCCCACTGCTGTTCGCCGAGGGTGCGCACCATCGAAGGGCCGCTGTAGGTGCGCATCAGCGAGCTGGTGATCACCCCGATTCCGTTGCGCGCCAAGCGTTCGTACACCCGCGGGGACAGGAAGGTGCCGTGGATGAGCACATGCCGGGCATCCGGCCAGGGATCCGCGGCCGCGGCTTCGATGGCGTCCACCACCGCGTCCGCGGCACGGTCCCCGGTCACGTGCACCTGCGCCCGGATCCGCCTGCGGTGCGCGAGCCGGATCAGCGCGTGCAGTTCACGGACCCGCCGCGGGGTATCGGCGCCCGCGGTGACCAGATCCCCGTAGCCGCCACCGGAATAGGGCCGGTGCATCCATGCCGTGCCGTGGGTGGGCACCCCGTCGGCGAAGAGCTTGATCCCGCCGACGCGGAGCAGTTCCCCGTGTTCCCGTGGCAGCGGCCAGTCGAGCGCGCGCCGCAGTCCCTCCGCGCTGTCCGTGGCCGGTTCCGCCCAGTGCAGCAGCGCGCAGATCCGCAGGGTGAGCCGGCCGGACGCGTGCAGTTCCCGGTAGTCCTGCCACAGTTCCGGGGTGACCATCGGATCGGTGAGGCTGGTGACGCCGAGCCGGTTCAGCCGCGCCATCGTGGCGGCGATCGCGTCCAGCCGCTGCGCCCTTCCCGGTTGCGGGAGCAGGCGTTTCACCAAGTCCTGCGCGGATTCCAGTAGCAGCCCGGTGGGTTCCCCGTGCTCGTCGCGCACGATCTCACCCGCGGGCGGATCCGGGGTGGCCGCGGTGATCCCGGCCCGGCGCAGCGCGGCGCTGTTGCACCACACCGAATGGGCCGAGGCGTGGTGCAACAGCGTGGGCCGGTCCCCGGTGACCGTGTCCAGCCAGCGGCGCGATACCGGTGCGGTTCCCTCGGCGAACTCGGCGATGCTCGTCTCCCGCCAGCCGCGGCCGAGCACCCATTCGCCGGGCGGTGCGGTCGCCAGCGCCGCGGCAACCGCGTCCAGATCCCCGGCCGCGGCCAGGTTCACGCAGAACTCCGGACCGGAAAGGGCATGCCAGATCAGGTGCAGGTGCGCGTCGTTGATCCCGGGAACCACCGTGGCGCCGTCCAGCTCGAACACCCGGGCATCCGGCCCGGCCGCGGCGGTCACCTCCCGGTCCGTGCCGACGGCGTGCACCCGGTCCCCGCGGATCAGCAGCGCCTCGGCGGTTCCGGTCTCCGGGTCGAGGGTGCGCACCGATCCGCCGCGCAGCAACAGTTCTCCGGTCATGCCGGGCTCCTCTCGGTATCCGGGACGACGGCCTCGTGTTCGGGCCGCCAGGCCACCACCACCTCGCTGCCCGGCCGGTACTCGTGCGCGGTCCCGGCGCCGAGTACCGCGCAGCCGCGGGCGCCATCGGCATAGCGCAGCCAGATCCGGCTGTGATCGCCGACATAGACCACATCGGTCACCGTGGCGGTCCTGCGCTGCTGCCCGGCGGCCACGGATTCGTCACCGGTGTGCAGGGTGACCCGTTCCGGGCGCACGATCGTCACTTCGCCGGGACGCAACCGCAGGGCGTTGGACTCACCCAGGAACTGGGCCACGAACAGGGTTCGCGGGCGTTCGTAGAGTTCCGCGGGGGTGCCGAGCTGTTCGATGCGCCCCTCGTTGAACACCGCGATCCGGTCCGAGAGGGTCAGTGCCTCCTGCTGGTCGTGGGTGACGAACAGGAAGGTCATGCCCAGTTCCCGGTGCATGTGCGCGATCTCGCGCTGCAACTGGTCACGCAGCCGTTTGTCCAGTGCCGCGAGGGGTTCGTCGAGCAGTAGCGCACGCGGTTCGTAGGCGACCGCGCGGGCGAGCGCGACCCGCTGCTGCTGGCCACCGGAGAGCTGGCGGGGGAACCGCTCGCGCATCCCGGAAAGCCCCACCATCTCCAGCACCTCGCCGACCCGCCGGTCGATCTCGGCCTTCGGTCGCTTGCGCTGGGCCAGCCCGAAGGCCACATTGCGCTCGACGGAAAGATGCGGGAACAGCGCGTACTGCTGGAAAACCACGCCGAGCTCGCGCCGATGCGGTCTGAGCCGGGAGATCTCGCGCCCGTCCACGGTGATCGAGCCCGCGGAAAGCGGCGTGAAGCCCGCGATCATGGACAGCATCGTGGTCTTGCCCGATCCGGATGGACCGAGGAAGGTCATGAACTCCCCGTCCGCGATGTGCAGCGAGACATCGTGCACGGCGGGGCGTTCGCTTCCCGGATAGGACTTGGTCACCCGCGTGGTGGCGATTCCGGTCATCGGTTCAGTCATGGTGGCTCCGTCGGCGGAGGAACTGCGGCACGAGCAGCAGGACCGTGGTCAGTACGACGATGAGGCTGGATGCGGCCGCGATCGTGGGGTCGATCTCCAGCACGATGGACTCGTACATCTTCACCGGCAGCGTCTTGATGTCCGGTGTCTGCAGGAAAAGCGCGATCACCACCTCGTCGAAGGAGGTGGCGAAGGCGAACACGAAACCGGAGACGCAGCCGGGCGCGATGAGCGGGAGCACGATCCGGCGCAGCGTGCTGAACTGGCCCGCGCCGAGGCAGGCGGCGGCCTTCTCCATGGTCGGGTCGTAGTGCGCGAGGCTGGTCTGCACCGAGGTGATCACGAACGGCACCCCGAGCACCGTATGCGCCAGTACGAAACCGAGCATGGTGCCGCCCAGCTGCCAGCGCAGGAACACCCCGTAGATCGCGACCGCCACCACGATCCCCGGCAGGATCATCGGGGCCATCAGCAGCTGCCGCAGCACCCCGCGGGCACGGAACCGGGCGCGGTCGATACCGAACGCGGCCGTGGTGCCGAGCACCGTGGCCAGTGCCGCGGCGAGCAGCCCGACCTGGAGCGAGTTCGCGAGCGAGGCGAGCCACTGCTTGCTGGTGAAGAATTCCGCGTACCAGTGCAGTGACCAGTGCTCCGGCGGGAACCGGAAGGTGGATCCGGCGCCGAAACTCATCGGGATCACGATCAGGGTCGGTGCGACGAGCAGCAGCCCCACGAGGGTCACCCACAGCCGCAGTCCCCAGCCGAGCCTGCGCTCACCCACGGTCCCCACCTCCGGTCATGCTGGCCCCGACCGGACCGGCCACCCTGCCCAGCAGCGCGAGCACCACCAGGGTGATCACCAGCAGTACGGCACCGAGCGCACCCGCTCCGGGAAAGTCCAGCAGATCGTTGACCCGGGTGCCGATCACCTGGGCGACCAGTGCCTGCTGCGGGGTGCCGAGCAGTGCGGGGGTGATGTAGAAGCCGAGCGACATGATGAACACCACCGAGACCCCGGAGAGCACCCCGGGCATGGACAGCGGGAGATAGATCCGCAGGAACGCGGTCGGGCGCGGCGCGCCGAGACTGCCCGCGGCGTGCAACAGGCCCCGGTCGATGCCGAGCATCGTGTTCTGCAGCGGCAGCACCATGAACGGCAGCATCACCTGCACCATCGCCACGGTCACCCCGGTGACCGAGCCGAGCAGCGTGACCCCGTGGATACCGATGGCCGCGAAGGCCCGCTCGATCACCCCGCCGCGCTGTTCGAGGACATACCAGGCGAAGTTGCGGGCCATCAGGCTGGTCCAGAACGGCATCAGCACCAGCAGGGTGAGCAGTCCGCGAGCCCGCCGCCCGACGAGGGTCATGGCATAGGCGTAGGGATAGGCGATCAGCAACGTGACCGCGGTGATGATCAGCGCGGTCACCAGGGTGCGCAGCACCACGCGCAGCGCAACCGCATCACCGAGCACAGCGAGATAGTTGCCGGGGCCGAACTCCGGCTCGGCGATGCTCCGCCACAGGATCGTGGCCAGTGGGTAGAAGAAGACGACGAGCAGCACCGCGGCGGCGGGCAGCAGCAGCCAGTGGGCGCGGGGCTTCCCAGAAGGAGACGCGCCAGAAGGACGGATCGCGGTCATCCGGTCGTCCAATCCGACCAGGCCTTGGCCACCCAGGTGCGATTGGCCGCCCACCACCGCACATTGCTGAGCACCCGCCGGTCCGCCATGTCGGAGCCCCAGAAGTCGAGTTGCCGTGCCTTGGCGGGAAACCGTGGTTTCGCCGCCTTGTTCGCGGGACCGGCACCGGAGAGCTCGGCGAAGGCGGCCGAACGCGCGGGCGTGCAGACGTACCGGATCAGCTGCCTGGCCTGTTCGCCGCGCCGGGTTCCCTTCGGTACCACGAGCACATCCCAGGTGACCGGGATCGGCACTCCGGGAACCACCTTCCAGTCCGCCCCGTCCGCGAGCAGCGAGTAGGCGCGCGCACTCACGATCAGGGCCATATCGGCCTGTCCGCCTGCCATCCGCTGCTGCTGATCGCCGTAGGTGCTGCTGATGGTCAGCTCCGGCCGGATCCGGTCGTACATCCGCAGTGCGCGGGGCACATCGAGCGGATACAGCCGGTCGCGGGGCACCCCGTCCGCGAGCAGCGCGGTTTCCAGGGTGCCGACGCTGGGATCGCCCCCGTACACGATCCGCCGCCCGGGAAACCGGTCCGGATCGAAGAAATCGGCGAGGCTGCGCGGCGGATGGTCGCGGTAGACCTTGGCGTCGTACATCAGTGTCATACCGAAGAACGCGTCCGGGACACCGCATTCGGTCAGTGTTCCGGGCGGGAAATCCCGCGCCTGCGCGCCCATGTCGACGGGTTCGAGCAGGCTGCCGCAGGCCTGGGCGGCCGCCGAGGCATCGGTGTCCACGACATCCCAGCTGACCTTGCCCGCCTCGACCATGGCCTTGAGCTTCGCGTTGCTGGACGGCCCGTCGATGGTGACCGTCGTCCCGGTCTCGGCCTGGTACGGCTCGAGCCAGGCGGTGCGCTGCCCGGTCTGGTAGGCGCCGTGCCCGTAGGAGACGAACACCAGGGAGTTGGCCCCGCCCTCGGAAACGGCGCATCCGGTGAGGAGGGCGAGGATCGTGACCGCAGACAGCAGCGTCGATGTCCGGCGTGGCACGGTTTTCTCCCTTCAGCCTGCTGCCGCGGTGACGTGGCGGCAGAGCACATCGGCGAGGGTGTCGAGCTGTTCCCCGGTGATCACCAGCGGCGGGGACAGCACGATGCTGGTGCCCGAGGCCCGGACCACGACCCCGTCCGCGCGGCAGCCGGACTGCACGGGCGCCGCGGGGGTTCCGTCGAACTCGATACCCAGCATCAGCCCGACCCCGCGGACCTCGCGCACATGCGGCAGTTCGGCGAGCGGGTCCAGCCGGGTGCGCAGCCGGGCACCGAGCACCCGCGCCCGTTCGCACAGGTTCTCCCGCTCGATGATGCCGATATTGGCCAGTGCGACCGCCGCGCCGACCGGGTGCCCGTTGTAGGTGAAACCGTGCAGGAAGGTGGCGCCCCCGGCGAGTTCGAGCACCCGCCTGCCGATCAGCACCGCGCCCATCGGGATGTAGCCGCTCGTGATGCCCTTCGCGGTAACGATCATGTCCGGCTCGATGCCGAAGTACTCGCTGCCGAACCAGTGCCCGGTGCGGCCGAACGCGGTCACGATCTCGTCCGCGATGAACAGGATCCCGTTCCGGCGCAACACTTCCTGCACCCTCGGCCAGTACCCTTCCGGCGGTGGCACCATTCCGCCGACGCCGAGTACCGGTTCCCCGATGAACGCGGCGATCCGGTGGGCGCCGATCTCCGCGATGCGCCGCTCCAGTTCGGCCACGAGGTGCTCGGTCGCGTCCGGTCCGTGCTCGATGCCGTGCGGTTTGTCCAGCCACTCCACATCGGGAAGCAGCGGGCCGAATCCGGCGCGCAGCCCGTCGATCCCGGTCGCGGCAAGGGATCCGCCGCCCATGCCGTGGTATCCGCCGCTGCGCGCGAGAATGACCGTGCGTTCCGGGGAACCGGCGTGGTGGTGCGCGAGCCGGGCGAGCTTGATCGCGGTCTCATTGCCCTCGGATCCGCCGTTGGTGAGGAACACCCGCTCGATCCCGTTCGGTGCCAGGGAAAGCAGCCGTTCGGCCAGCCGGATGGCCGGGGCGTTGGAGTAGTCGCCGAAGGAGGAGAAGAACTCCAGCCGGGCGATCTGTTCGGCGGCGACCGAGGCGAGCTCCGCGCGTCCGTGCCCGACCGGGCACTGCCACAGCCCGCAGGTGCCGTCGATGTACTCCCGGCCCTCGGTGTCCCACAGCAGGGCGCCGCTGCCGCGATCGAGCACGAGTGGTTCGGCGGGCGCGCCGACCACGCTGTGCGGGTGGATCAGGGTTCGCTTGTCGAGTTCGGCGAGACTGGTCATCGGTGATTCCTTTCGCTCGGCCTGGCAGCGCGATCTGCTAGAAACGCAGTGCCACGGCCTTGGTCTCGGTGTATGCCTCGATTCCCTCGCTGCCGCCCTCGCGTTCCTGGCCGGAGTTCTTCTGGCCGCCGAAGGGCAGTTCCGGGCGGACCGGGGCCGGATCGTTCACCCCGAACACTCCGAACTCGAGCCGGCCCAGCACGCGCCAGATCCGGCGCAGCTCGGTGCCGAACACATAAGCGGCCAGCCCGTACTCGGTGGCGTTGGCCAGCTCGATCACCTCGTCCTCGGTGCTGAACGTGGACACCGCGAGCACCGGGCCGAAGGTCTCCTCCCGGGAGATCAGCATCTCCGGGGTGACGTCCGCGAGCACCGTGGGCGTGAAGAAATGCCCGCGCAGCCCCGTTTCCGCGGGTTCCCCTCCGGTCAGCACCGTCGCGCCCGAGGCGACGGCATCGGTGACCTGGCGGCGCACCTTCGCGAAACCCGCCTCGTCGATCAGCGGGCCGATGTCGGTGTTTCCGGTGTCCCCGCGCCCGACCCGCAGCGCAGCGGTCTTCTTCCCGATCAGCGCGAGCAGTTCGTCCCGGACGCTCTCGTGTACGTAGAGCCGGTTCACCGCGATACAGCTCTGTCCGGCGTTGAAGAACTTCGCGGCGACCACCCCCGCCGCGGCCGCCTCCAGGTCCGCGTCCGGGAACACGATCGCCGGGGAGTGCCCGCCGAGCTCCAGCGACATCCGGCGCAGCGTGTTCTCCGTACGGCGCAACAGGCCGAGGCCGACCTCGGTGGAACCGGTGAAGCTCAGCTTGCGCAGCCTGCGGTCGGCGAGCAGGGCATCGGTGAGTTCCGCGGGCCGTGCCGTGGTCAGCGATTGCAGCACCCCCGCGGGCAGCCCGGTTTCCTGCAGGATTCCGAGCAGCGCGGTGGCGATCAGCGGGGTCTGCTCGGCGGGTTTCGCGATCACCGGGCAGCCCGCGGCCAGGGCGAGCCCGACCTTGCGGATGAGCATGCTCGCCGGGAAATTCCACGGGGTGATGGCCAGTACCGGTCCGACCGGGCTGCGCAGCACGAGCCCCGGACCCGCCGCGGTGGACGGGGTGACCCGGCCATAGGCGCGGCGGCCTTCCTCGGCGGCCCAGTCCAGCATCCGCGCGGCACTGCCCAGTTCACCGGCGGCCTCGGCGAGCGGTTTGCCGTTCTCCGTGCTGAGCAGTGCGGCGAGTTCCGCGCGCCGGGCCCGGATCTCGGTGGCCGCCGCGCGCAGGTGATCGCCGCGGGTCTCCGGATCGGTGTCCGCCCAGCCACGGAACGCGGCGGCCGCGGCGTCGAGCGCGGCGCGGGCCTGCGCGGCATCGGCATCCGCCGCGGTACCGATCACCTCGAGGCTGGCCGGGTCGAGGACGTCGAAGCGGGCAGGCGCGGACTGCCAGTGGCCGTCGATCAGCAGGGTGGCGGAATCTGTCATCGGAAAGCCTTTCGCATCAAGGTATTCGGCTGCGGACACCGAATGGGCGAGCCGGAGATTCTGGGAAGAGTCTGCGGCTATCTGTTGATTTAGTCAACACTCAATTCGAACTCGATACTCGGAAAAGTGTTGGCGCACAAGGGAAATCGCGCACGCTGGCGCCCGCGCCCCGGGGAAAGGGGTGCGGGGATCGGAACCGGTCAGTTGTTCTTCTCGGTGTTTTCGGTGTGCAGCAGGGCGCGAAGCGCGTCCAGCGCCGCCGCCGGATCCGCGTGCGGATCGGCGACCTGATGCAGGAACATTCCGTCGAGCGCGTAATAGACCAGTGCGGGAAGGCCGTCGATCTCCGGGGTGCCCGCTGCGGCGAGATCCTTGGCCACGGCCCCGAAATAGCTGTCGTACAACCGCTGTACGGCCGGGCGCAGTTCCGGGCGGCGTGCGGATTCCACGACCAGCCGGTACTGGAAGATCTGGATGTCCGCGCTCTCGGCGAACCGGTTGCGCACATCGGCCCCGTGCGCGAACACCCCGGTGCGCGCGCCGAGCAGGCCGTTCTCCGAGCTCTCCTCGAGTACCCAGTCCAGCGAGGAGCGCAGCAGATCGTCGATGGAGGAGAAATGGTGCTGCACCGCGCCGGTGGTGAACCCGGCCGCGCGCGCGACCGCCCGATAGGTGAGTCCGCGAATCCCCTCGCGCGCGACCACCTCGACCGTGGCGCGCTGGAGCGCGCGCTTGGCATCGCCTGGTGGCCGAACGCGGTCGGCTTCGCGGTTCACCCGGGCGACATTACAAACGTAATGCCACGCCTGTCAACGAGGAATGCGCGATGTTGCGGTGGTTTCCACACAGCGCAGCGTGGCGAGCACCGAGGCGATGGTGAGCGCGACGGTCACCGCGGTGCCGAGGACGAGCGTGATCGTGCTGTACTCCGCGGGCAGTGCGGAGACCGCGAGCAGGATCAGCGGCGGGGTGGCGAGCACGAACATCCCGTGGCCCGCGGTGAGCGCGGTGTCCCGGCCGGTGCCCTTCCCGGCGCGGACCCCGAGCGCGGCGAGGCAGCACAGTGCCGCGGCGAGCAGACAGGCGCCGATGGTGTCGCTGATCCGGTGCCAGCCGGCCATCGTGGTGGCCGAGGCGATGAAGGTGACGGCGACCGTGGCGGGCACGGCGATCCAGATCCTGGCCCGGGGCGCGGCGGCGAGCAGCAGCCCGAGGGTGACACCGATCGCCGCGCTGGTGTGCCCGCCGGGAAAGCTGTTGTGCGTCGAGGAACCGCTGACGCCGATCTCCGGCCGGGTGAGCACCTCCTTGAGTCCCTCGGCGAGCAGCACGGTCCCCGCGGCGACACCGAGGCCGAGGAATCCGGCGCGCGGGCGCCGGGAGACCAGCCCGAGCAGGAGCACCGCGGCGAGTGCGAGGCCGATGACGAGGGGGTGGCTCATGGAGCCGAGTAACCGGTCGGCGATGCCGTCCCTGGTGCCCTGGGTTCCGTTCGCCGTTCCGGAGAGCAGCTGCCCGTCCAGCCGTTGCCCGGCCTCGGTGTACACGAAGGCCAGATAGGTGACGGCGAAGGCGAGCAGATAGGCGAGCGCCCCGATGAGCAGTTCGCGGCGGCCACCGGTGCTCGCCCGGTCGCCGTGCCACGGTATGGGTCTCCTCCGGTGCTCGATCACGTCCATACCGGCGAGATTAGGCACGGGATGTGTCGATCGAGTTCGTGGATTGTCATGGTTCTGTCGCAATCCGGCGCGCCAGGTCGCTATGCAGTGTGATACCGCACATCCGGAGGGCTGTCCGATCGCGCGTCCCGCGACGATCGGGGCTGTCCGGGAGGACCACGAACGGGCGCGTTCGGTGGTCGCGGCGGGCGGGACCGCCAACCGGGCACGCATCGTGATCAGTGTTCAGCGCGGCGTCGCGGACGGAGAATTCCCCGCGCACGCCGTTGTCGAGGACGCGGCCACCCTGACCCAGGGGTATCCGCCCGGGGGGTTCCACACAGATCCGCGACGGTGTTCCCATCGCTTCGCCGTACCGCGCTTTTGTCCACAATGGATTCTTGAAACAGATCAATATCTGCGCATAGTTTCCTTTGTCTATGTGAATCTTCTCGGGTATAAACCGGTCTCATTGGTATTCCCAGTCAGGCCGCCGACGCAGGATTGCGAGACAGCTCGATGACCCAGCCCGAATTCCATGTACTCAGCCGCAGCGATCTCGCCGAGGTCGAGATCAGCCCGGAAACGGTCATTTCGGCGGTGCGCAGGGGGTATCTCGCCTTCGCGGATGGGGATTCCCGGTGTCCGACGAAATTGATGATGCCGCTTCCCGATCAGCAGAGGGATTCGGTCTCGTATTCGATGCTCGGCTACGACGGCGGTATCGAAACGCTCGGATTCAAGACCTCGTACCGGCAGGGCACCGAAAGTCCGGACAAATACTATACGACGATCAGCCTTTATGACGATCGCACCGGAATGCCGTTCGCGCTGATGGACTGCGAACGGGTCGGCGCCTCGCGCACCCCGGCCACCACCGCGCTCATCGCCGAGGCCTGCGCGAAACCGGACGCGAGCTCGGTGCTGATGATCGGCACCGGAATTCAGGGCCGGAACACCCTGCCGTATCTGGTGGCCACGCTGCCGGGGCTGAGCCGCCTGATGCTCTACGGCACCCATCCGGACGGCATGCGGGAAAGCCACGCCCGGCTCGCGAAGTACTTCCCGGACCGGGAGATCGAGGTGGTCGAGGATGTGCCCGCAGCGGCGGCGGAAGCCGATATCGTGGTGGCCGCCTCGGGCCGGGCCGCGCATCCGAAGGTGCGCACCGGCTGGCTCAAACCGGGTGGCCTGCTGATCTCGGTGTCCAGCAAGGGCGTCGACTCCACCGCGCTCGCCGAGGCGGACTACGCGATCGCGACCAGTGAGGGACAGCTCGGGGTCACCGGTTCCCGGTTCGACGACGGACAGGGTTCGGCGCGGATCGACGCCGAGTTCCCCGCGGTGCTCGCCGGTCGGGCACCGGCGCGGAATTCCCCGCAGGACCGCGTTTTCGCCTTCTCCAGCGGAATGATCATCACCGACATCCCGGTCGCGCACGCCCTGGCGAGCCAGGCGATCGAGGCGGGCCGCGGTCAGCGGGTGCGCCTGTGGACCTGATCGACACGCAGCTGCGGCTGCCCGCCGTGGAACCGGAATGGGTCGAGCGGGTGCGCGGGCCCGGCGGCCCGCTCGCGGACATGGCGCACGCCGTCGGCGGGCCGTTCCACGTGCTGCATCCCGCGCGGTTCGCGGAGAACGCAGCCGGATTCCGCCGGGTGCTCGCCGAACACCAGGTGCCCGGGCGGGTGTATTTCGGCAAGAAGGCGAACAAATCCGGTTGCTGGCTCGAGGAATGCGCCCGCACCGATACCGGGGTGGATGTGGCCAGCGTCCCGGAGTTCGCCGAAGCCCTCGCGCACGGCATTCGCGGGCACGAGATCGTGGTGACCGGGGCGGCCAAGAGCGATCGGCTGATCTGGCTCGCGGCCAGGCACGGTGCCCTGCTCGCGGTGGATGCGCTCGACGAACTGGACCGGGTGTGCGCGCTCGCCGAAACCGCGGGCGCGCTGCGGATCCTGCTGCGGGTGCTGCCGGAAACCAATCCGCACAGCCGGTTCGGGTTCACCGGGGACGAGCTCGACGAGGCGATCCGGCGCTGTGCCGCGGCGGGTGATGCCCTCCGGATGGAGGGGTTTTCCTTTCACCTCAACGGTTACGAAGTGGCTCCGCGTGCCGCGCTCGCCGCCGAGCTGATCGAACGCTGCCGTACGGCGCGCGCCGCGGGACTGCCCGCGGACTCGATTTCGATCGGCGGCGGGTTCGCGGTCGATTACCTCGATGCGCGGGACTGGGAGCGATTCCACCGGGAATACGCGGACTCCTGGTTCCACGCGGAGAAGAAGTTCACCCATTTCTATCCGTACCATTCGGAGCCGACCGGTGCGCGGATGCTGGCCGCGATCCTGGACACCGACCGGCTCGCCGCGCAGCTGCGGGAGACCGGGACCCGGCTGCTGCTCGAACCGGGGCGCGCGCTGCTGGACGGTTGCGGGTTCACCGTGTTCCCGGTGCAGGGCTACAAACCGCGCCGGGACTACGGGATCGTCACCGTCGCCGGGCTGAGCATGAGCATCTCGGAACAGTGGAAGGGCAGCGAATACCTGCCGGATCCGGTGCTGTGGCCCGAATCCGGCACGGGGGAACCGGTCTCGGCCTGTGTCGGCGGTTCCAGTTGCCTTGACTACGACATGCTGAGCTGGCGCAAGATCGCGTTCCCCCGCGCGCCCCGCAATGGTGACCTGCTGGTGTACCCGAACACCGCCGGCTATCAGATGGACAAGAACGAAACCGAGTTCCACCAGCTTCCGCTGCCCGCCAGGATCGTGGTCTCGACCGAGAACGAGCAAACCCGGTGGCGGATCGAACGTCCCGTTTCCTGACCCGAAAGCCGTGCCCACCGCAGGTGCTGACAACCAACGGCCATGAACCCCGAAGAGAGGCTGGATCGCGTTATGAGCGTGCCGTACCGGCGAGGTGAACGCATCGTGTCCCGGGTGTCCGAACTGATCGGACACACCCCGCTTTTCCAGCTGTGTACCACCGAGACCGGGAGCAGGTTGCTGCTCAAACTCGAGCAGTTCAACCCGACCGGTTCGGCGAAGGTGCGGATGGCCGAGCAGATGCTCATCGAGGCCGAACGGGCGGGCGAACTGCGGCCCGGCGGGCACATCATCGAACCGACCTCGGGCAACACCGGGCTCGGTATCGCGGTGGCCGCCATCGAACGCGGTTACCGGTTCACCGCCGTGGTGGACGGGCACGCCTCGAAGGACAAACTGCGGGCCATGGCCGCACTCGGCGCGCGGCTGGTCTACGCCGAGGGCACCGGCGGCCCGCAAACCCTGGAGCGCAAACGGATCGCCAATGAACTCGCAGCCGCCGAGGAGGACGCCTACCGCCCGGATCAGCACAACAACCCGGGAAACCAGGACGGCTACCGCAATCTGGCGCACGAACTGCTCACCGATGTCTTCGGCGATGTGGACTACCTGATCAGTTCGGTCGGCACCGGCGGCTCGCTCTGCGGCACCGCGCGGGAACTGCGCAGGCTTGGTTCGCGGGTCAGCACGGTCGGGGTGGAACCGGCCGGTTCGGCCATCTTCGGCCCGGGCGGCGGGGAGTACTGGCAGACCGGGGGCGGGAATCCGGAAGGGTTCCCGCTCGGCAGCAATATCGACTACGCGCTCATCGACGAGGGTGTCCAGGTCCGCGATGCGGACGCGTTCGCCACGGTCCGGACGCTCGCCAGGCACACCGGGCTGCTGATCGGTGGAACCGCAGGCGGGGCGGTGCATGTGGCGCTGCGCAGGCTCGCGGCGCTTCCCCCGCGCAGCACGGTGGTCACGATCGTCTGTGACGCGGGGGAGAAGTATCTGGATACCATCTTCGACGACGACTGGATGCGGGCCCGTGGCCTGCTCGATCCGGAGGCGGAGCAGGAGGTGGAGCGGATGCTCGCCGGTTACGCGGGCCCGGTCCCGATACCGCGCGCCGACCCGGTGACCGTGCGGGACACCGCGGGAACGGGGGTACGGTGATCGATCCGCGTCAGGCGGTGCGCGGGTACCGGCCGCTGCTTGCGGTCGCCGTGCCCATCGCCGGAATCCAGCTCGCCCAGGTCGCGCTCACCACCACCGACCTGACCATGATGGGTTTCCTCAGCGTGCAGGCGGTCGCCGCGGGCGGGCTCGCCATCACGCTGTACAACCAGCTGCGGACGATGTGCGTGGGTGTGGTGACCGCGGTCGGGAACCTGGTCGCCTCCGCCGCCGGGCGCGGCACCGCGCGCGGGGCGGGGGAACTCGACGAGCAGGCGCGCCAGGAGGTGCGCGGGGTGGTGCGCGCCTCGTTCCTGGTCGCCACCTTCGTCGGGCTGCTCGGTGCGCTGGTGCTCATCGCGCTCAGCTACGCGCTCACCTGGTTCGGCCAGGACGCCGGGGTGCTCGCGCTGGCCCGGCCGACGATCATCGCACTGGCACCCGGGCTGATTCCCATGCTGTGGCTCAACGTGCTGCGCCAGTTCGCGGTCGGCATGCGGCGGCCGGGCTCGCTGCTGTGGGTCACCATCGCCTCGATCGCGGTAAACATCGTGCTGGACGGGGCATTCCTGTACGGCTGGTTCGGGTTCCCGGTGATCGGGCTCGCCGGGATCGGGCTGGCGACCACCCTGGTGCAGGTGCTGAACTTCTTCGCCTTCCTCGCGATCGTGCGCCGGGACACCCAGCTGACCGGGCTGCTCTCGGTGCGCGGCTGGCTGGCCGAGGCGCGGACGGTGCGCGAGGTGCTGCGGCTCGGCATCCCGATCTGCCTCACCTACGGATCCGAGGCCGGGATCACCTCGGTCGCCACCCTGCTGATGGGCGGCTTCGGCCCGGCCGCGCTGGCCGCGCACAACGTGGTCAACCAGCTTGCCTATATCGTCTATCAGCTCAACATCGGCCTGTCCCAGGGTTCCTCGATCCTGGTGAGCGCCGAGCTCGGCAAGGGCGAGCGGGCGAACGCGGGACTGGTCGCGGGCCGGGCGCTGCGCCTCTCCGCGGCGCTCATGTCCGTGATCGCCGTGGTGTACCTGGTGATTCCCGGTCCGGTGCTCGGGCTGTTCCTGAGCGCGGGGGACGGGGCCGAGGTGCGCGCGGTGGCGCACACCCTGCTGTTCTTCGCGATCGCGCACCAGTTCTTCAAGGGAGCACAGAACATCAACGTCGGCCTGCTGCGCGGGCTCGGCGACACCAAGAGCGGTTTCCGGATAACGCTCATCGGCTACTGGCTGCTCGGAGTTCCGCTGATGGTGTTGTGCGCCTACGGTTTCGGCATGGGCGGTCCCGGGGTGTGGCTCGGCCTGTGCGGTGGGTTCGGTGCCACCGCGGTCCTGCTGATCCGCCGGTTCCGCAGGGAACTGCCCGCGGTGGCCGGGGAACCGGTGCCCAGCCGGGTGTGACGGTTCAGAACGGCGCGGGCTCGGTCGCCTGCGCGCGGCGCCCGGTCCGCACCGCACCGAGCGCGGCCACGATCCCGTCCACGCCCGCGCGCATGGCGGCGGGATCGAGCGTGTAGGGCAGCCGGAGGTGGCGTTCGAACGCGCCGCCGACACCGAACCGGGGACCCGCGGCGAGGTGCACGCCGAATTCCGGCGCCACGGCGGCCAGTGCGGAGCTGACCGGTTCCGGGAGCCTTGCCCACACGGAGAGCCCGCCGCTCGGTTCGCCGACCTGCCACTCGGGCAACCGTTCGGCCAGCAGGGCGAGCAGCTGATCGCGGCGGGCACGCAGATCGGTGATCCGGCCCGGCAGGATCGCCTGGATGTCCTCGAGCAGTTCGGCGCAGGCAAGCTGCTCGACGAGCGGGGTGCCGAGATCGGTTGCGGTGCGCGCCTGACCGAGCCGGGCGATCAGTCCCGGATCGGCGCGCACCCAGCCGATGCGCATCCCGCCCCAGAAGGTCTTGTCCGCGGAACCGAGGCTGATCACCTCGCGGTGGTAGGCGGCGAGCGGGGGCGGTGCCTCGGTGTCGATGGCGAGCTCGGCCATCGTCTCGTCCACGATCACCGGGCAGCCGGGACGCAGCCGGGCGCGCTCCGGCGCGGGCAGGCACAACCCGGTCGGGTTGTGGAAATCCGGGATCAGATAGGCCATGGCCGCGGAGCGGGTCGCCGCGCCGAGCTGTTCGAGATCCCAGCCGTGTTCGGAAAGCGGAACCGGAAGAATGCGGCATTTGGTGCTGCGGAAGGCATGCAGCGCGTGCGGATAGCTGGGATGGTCGAGCACCACGGTGTCCCGGGGGCGCAGCAGGGTGCGGGCGATGAGCGCGAGCCCGTGCTGCGCGCCGTTGGTGACCAGGATCTGTTCCGCACTGCTCGGCAGCCCGCGCTCGGTATAGCGGCGGGCGATCGCGGCGCGCAGTTCGGGTAACCCGGTCAGCGTGTACCCATGCCGTGGCAGGTGCCGGGGGAGCTGATCCAGTGCCCTGGTGTAGGCCCGGTGCAACGCCTCACCGGGTGCGGGCGGGGCGGCGTGCGCGAAATCGATCAGCTCGCTCCCGGCCTCCGCGGTCTCCGGGGTGACCCTGGACGCGCCTGGTGCCGGAACCCGGGTGCGGCTGCGCGCGCGGTCCTCGGTGCTCAGATAGCCCTGCTCGCGCAGCGCGGCATAGGCGGTGGCCACCGTGGTCCGGCTGATCCCGAGCGCGCCGGCCAGATCCCGTTCCCCCGGCACGGCCGTGTCCAGCGGCAACCGCCCGTCCAGGATGAGCAGCCGGATCAGCTCGGTGAGCCGCCGGTGTGCCGCGCCGGGCCCGGAGGACCAGTCCCCGAGCAGGCGAGCGAGGCTGTGGCTGCTGGTTCGCACCGGGCCAGGATCTCCTATCTGGACCTTTGAATCAACTCCAGATGCGGCCAGGCTGGGGCCATGACCAGTACCGTGGCGCGCCGGATGACGGCCGTCGAGCAGCTGCGCGCCGAGAAGAAGTGGCTGCGTGTCCCGCAACTGCTGCTCGGCCTGTTCGGCTATGGGACCTCGCTCACCTTCCTGGTGCACTCCGGGCTCGGCGCCGCGAGCTGGACCGTGCTCTCCGAAGGGGTCAGCCAGCGGACCGGGCTGAGCTTCGGCCTGGTGACGAACCTGATCGCGGTCGTGGTGCTGGTGTTCTGGATCCCGCTGCGCGAACTTCCCGGTCTGGGCACCTTCCTGAACGTGCTGCTCGTCGGGACGGCCGCGGATGTGTCGGCGCTGGTCATTCCCGCCGTGCACACGTTCACGATGCAGCTCGGTTACTACGTCATCGGGCTGCTGATGCTGACCTTCGCCGACGCGGTCTATCTCGGCGCGCGGTTCGGTTCCGGTCCGCGGGACGGGCTGATGACCGGTGCCGTGCGGGTCACCGGGAGACCGGTCTGGATGGTGCGCACCGCGATCGAGGCGATCGTGCTCACCGCGGGCTGGCTGCTCGGTGGCACGGTCGGTCTCGGGACGCTGGTGATCGCGCTGGTGATGGGCCCGATGGTGCAGTACTTCCTGCGGTTCACCACGGTCCGGCTCGCCGGTGATCAGCCGGGTGATTAGAAGCTCACCCTGGTGCCCGGGCTCCGGATCGGCGAGGATCGCGGCATGATCGAGACCGCGGACCACGACGGCATCGCCGTACTCACCCTGAACCACGGACCGGTGAACGCGCTGGACCTGGAACTGCTCACGGCCATCCCGGAGGCGCTCGACGCGGTCGCCGGGGCCCGCGCGGTCGTGCTGACCGGGAACGGGCGGTCCTTCTCGGCTGGGGTGGACCTGAAGCGGATCGTCGAGGGCGGCCCCGGCTACGTGCGGGAGTTCCTTCCCGCGCTCAGCCACGCGGCCCAGCGGCTGTTCGAACATCCGAACCCCGTGGTGGCCGCGCTGAACGGGCACGCGCTCGCCGGTGGCTGCGTGCTCGCGGCCGCCTGCGATGTGCGGCTGATGTCCGGCGGCACCATCGGACTCACCGAACTCGCCGCGGGGGTGCCGTTTCCCACGGTGCCCCTGGAGATCATGCGGCACGCGGTCGGCCCGGCGGTGCACGCGATGGTGCTCGGGGCCGCCCGGCTCAGCGCGGAGCAGGCCGTGTCGATCGGGCTGGTGCACGAGATCGTGGCACCGGAACGGTTGCCGGACGAGGCGCTGCGCCGTGCCGGGGCGCTCGCCGGTACCCGGCCCGAGGTGTTCGCCTTCGCCAAGCGGCAGCTGCAGCGGCCCGCGCGGGAACGCATCGAAGCCGACCGGCCCGGCGACGATCCCGCGGTGCTGGAGTTCTGGGAGTCCGGGGAAACCGCGCGGATTCTGCGCGAGTACCTGGACTCGCTGCGCCGTTAGCCGCGAATGGTGATCCCCGGCCGCCGGGTTCAGGCCGTTGATCCCGCGATGGCCCAGTCGTGGATCGCCTTGCGCACCGGATCGAGCAGCGGGCACAGTTCTTCTTCCGCACGGCCCCATTCCGCAGCGGAGACGGTGAACCCTTCGGCCAGCGCCACCTCGCACAGTGGCGCGATGCGCGCGGCCGCGCTGGGGATTCCCTTGTCCCGCAACACGATCGAGTCCCGGTCCGCGTGGGAGAGCCCGGCGAGCCACTCGGGCAGCGAGCCGAGCGGATCGGGCGTCCCGCGCAGCACGCCGTTGCGGATGTGTGTCATGGCCGGTTCGCCGAGGGTTTCCTTCTCCAGCAGGGAAACCACCGCCCGGGCGCCGGTGAGCTGTGCGCAGCGGCGGTCGGCGTGTCGTGCGGCGCGTTCGCTGTCCGGGGCCAGCAGTGATTCCTCGCCGCGCAGCAGCCACAGCGCGGGATAGCCGAACAGCCACAGGATGGTTTTCCCGCCCCTGTTCGCGGAGCTGATCCACATCTGATCGTCGAACTGCGGCAGCGTGCCGAACTGCGCGGTGAACGCGAGAACGTGTTCGCTTCCCGTGCCGCGCACCGGTCCGCGCAACGCGTCGAGGAATCGGCGCATGGACTCCAGGGCGGAGGCGATGAACACCCGGCTGCGCAGTTCGCCGCGCGCGTTGTAGGCGGCACCGCGGGCCAGCACGGCGATCTTCTCCTGCTCCCCGAGCATGGACCACAGCGGTAGCCCGATCACCAGGGTGCGGTGGCCGCGCCAGCCCACCCGCGCGAATTCCGCCCGGTTACCGGGATCGAAGGCGATCCGGGACACCGGCGGGGTACCCAGTTCCTCGGCGACCCGTGCGGCGACCGCGTGCAGTGTCGGGCTGACGGCAGGATCGAGCAGCACGGCCGCCGCCCGCAGCCGGGCCGGGCGCGGCCGCAGCAGCACCGCGATCGCCACGCAGACGACGCCACCGGCGATGGAGATCGGATTGTGCAGCGCGGCGATCAGCCAGATTCCGCCGAGGAAAACCGCGAGCACAACGAGATGGACCACGGTCACGATGCACACGGCGAGCAGGTTGCGCATGGTCCACGTATGCCGGACCCCAGCGTCCATAGCATACCCCCAAACTCAGTTGAGTGAGGATATGCCCGGATTCGTTCGTGTGCAAGCGAATCGCTCACCCGGTACCACTGCGGCACCGGTCGGCTACGGCAAGCGATCCGCGTTCAGAAGTAACCGTTGCCGGGCAGCGGGGCCCCGTTCAGCACCGAATCCCCGATCGCGGCGGCCTTGTACGCGGTCGGATTGTGCGTGGTGAGAGTGCGGATATTGCGCCAGTGCCGGTCCAGTGCGCGGCTACGGGTGGCCGCGGAGGCGCCGCCGACGTCGAACAGCGCGCTCGCGGCGTGCAGCGCGGCCCGGTCGATGTGCACCTTGACCTTGCTGGCGGCAAGCGATGCGGCGGCGAAGGCGGCCGGGTCGGGATCGCCGCGCTGCTCACCCCGATACGCGGTGTCGATTTCCCCGGCGGCGGCGAGCACCGCGGCCTCGGCTATATAGGCCGTGCTGGCGAGTTCCCCGATGGTCTCGTGCAGGATCGGATCCCGCGCGGGCAGTTCCGCGGGCGCGTGCTCGAACGACCGGGTGCGGCCGAGTACCAGGTTTTTCGCGTCGGTGACCACAGTGCGCAGAATTCCGGTCATCACCGCCTGCAGATACAGTTGCAGCAGCGCGGCATCGGTGTTCGCGGGCTGGTCCCGGTTTTCCCGGACGCTGACGATTTCTTCGGGATACACGGCCACATTGTCGAAAACGGTGGTTCCGGTCCCGGTGCGGTTCTGCCCGATCCCGTCCCAGTCGTCGAGCAGGCTCACCCCTTCCCGGCCGGTGGGCACGAAAACCGTTGCGCTGCCTTCGGTTCCGTACTGCGCGGTGACCGCGATCAGGTCGGCGAACAGGGTTCCGGTGCTGTAGAACTTCTTTCCCTCGAGCACCGTGCCGTTCGCGGTCTCGGTCAGCCGGGTGGCGAACCGGTAGGAACCGGCCTGGGTACCGCCCTGTTCACTGGTCGCGTTGCCGAACAGTTTCCCGGACCGGATCTCCTCGATCCACCGCTGCCGCGCCGGGCCCGCGGGCAGCCGCAGTACCTGGTGCACATGGGCGAAGTGCGCGCGCAGGATGTGCGCGACGTTCGGATCGGCCTCGGCGAGCCGGATCGCGAGCGCGAGCAGTTCCCTGGTGGAGGCGCCCGGCCCGCCGTCGGCCACCGGCAGGATGAGCGCGCCGATCCGCGCGGCCCGCACCCGGTCGATCTGTTCGTGCGGGTTCTTGTCCTCGCTCGCGTTCTCGGCGAGCCAGCCGAGCAGGTTCTCGAGTTCGGGTGTGTCGATGGCGGTCATGCTGCTCCTGTCGGGACGGTGGCGAAGGCACCCCGGTATGCGGCGGCCGGATGGCGTTCGTCGAGCAGATCGGCACCGGTGAGTTTGCGCCGTGTGGTCCCCGGTTCGTACTCGGCGCGGGCGAGCCCGCGCTCGAGCAGCACCGGCCGGAGGTGTTCGATGAATTCCCGGTATGAGCCGGGAATCGTGGCGTTGACGACGTTGATCCCGTCCACCCCGGCCGCGCGCCAGCGTTCGAGTTCGCCCGCGATCTGTTCCGGGGTGCCGACGAGCCGGTTGTCCCTGCTGCGCAACCGGGCCAGATCGCGCACCGTCGGTTCCCGCTCGCCGACCGCCTCGCGCACCCAGCGCAGATGGCTGCGCGAGCCCTCGGTTTCGACCTCGCCGAGCGGGGTGTCCAGATCGTAGTGCCCGAGGTCGATGCCGATCCCGCCCGCGGCGTGCGCGAGCATCGCGTCCGGGTCCAGGTACTCCTCCAGTTCGGCCGCCTTACGCCGCGCCTCGTGCTCGGTGTCCCCGATGACGAAGGACAGTCCTTGGTAGAACCGCAGATCGCCGGGGCGCCGCCCGTATCCGGTCACCAGTTCCCTGGTCTCGGCGATCAGCTCCCGGGCCGCTTCCGGGCTCGGTGCGCTGATGAACTGGGCCTCGGCGTTGCGTGCGGCGAACCGGCGCCCCGCGGGCGAGGAACCCGCCTGGAACAGCACCGGGGTGCGTTGCGGGGACGGGGCGACCAGATGCGGTCCCTCCACCCGGTAGTGCGGGCCCTCGTGGTCGATCTTGTGCACGCGGCCGAAATCGGCGTGGATCCCGGATTCCTTGTCCTGCACCAGCGCGCCCTCGTCCCAAGAACCCTCCCAGAGCTTGTAGGTCACCTCCACGTATTCCTGGGCCCAGGCATAGCGTTCGTCGTGCGCGGTGATGTCCGCATAACCGAAATTGCGCCAGGCATTGGGGGAAAGACTGGTCACGATGTTCCACGCGATCCGCCCACCGCTCGCGTGGTCCAAAGTGGACATCTTGCGGGCGAAGTTGAACGGATGCTCCTGCAGGATCGAACTGGTGAGCGCGATCCCGATATCGGTGGTGGCGTGCGCGATCGCGGAGGCGATGACCGTAGGATCGTTGCTCGGGATCTGCAGCCCGGACTCCACGAATTTCCGCCAGGAGGACCGGTAATCGTGGTAGAGACCGACCACATCCGCGAAGAAGATGTGGTCGAACCGCGCGGCCTCGAGTTCGCGGGCGAGCCCGATCCAGTGATCGAGTTCGGTGAACCGATGCTGGCGGGCCTCGGGAAGCCGCCAGGCCCCGTGCAGGATGTGCGAGGTGGTGTTCATGACGAATGCGGCGAAGCGCAATGGTTCCGGCACGGATTCAGCGTGCGCCGGGGAAAATCGGCCCGGCAATGTGTTCCCTTATCGTGGAATTCGTTTTGTTCCCGACATAATTGTCGCCGCGCCCCAGACGATCAGGGCGAACACCGCGAAGGCGCCGCCAAGCGCGCAGACCCCGGTCCAGCCGAACCGCGGGTACACCAGCACCGAGGACAGCCCGCTGCCGAGCGCGCCCGCGATGAAGTAGACGGTCATGTAGGCGGTGGTGATCCTGCTGTGTGCGCCGGGCCGCAGCCGGTAGATGACGCCCTGGTTGCTGATGTGCGCGCCCTGGCAGCCCAGATCCAGCAGCACCACGCCGAGCACGAGCGCGAGCACGTTGTGCCCGCCGGAACCCATCAGCAGAAAGGACACGGCGATGATCAGGAAGGCGGCACCGGTCGTGCGCCAGGCATGCCCGCGGTCCGCGAGCGAACCCGCGACCCTGGCCATGACCGCGCCCGCGATCCCGACAAGGGCGAAGGCCCCGATCGCGGCCTCGCTCCAGGAGTACGGCGGGCGAGCGAGCAGGAACCCCATGCTCGCCCAGAAAGTACTGAATGCGGCGAAGGCCAGCGCGCCGAACAGCATACGCAGCCGCAGCACGGGTTCGGTGCGCACCAGTTCGAGCACGGAGGCCAGCAGCCGGGGATAGCTCAGCGTGGTGCTCGGCTCGATCCTGGGCAGCCGTCGGCAGGCCAGGAAGCCGACCAGCGCGGTGGCCGCGGCGCCGAGCGCGAACACCGCGCGCCAGCCGGCCAGTTCGGCGAGCAGCCCGGCGACGGTGCGCGAGGCGAGGATACCCAGCAGCAGGCCGCTCATCACGGTGCTCACCACCCGGCCCTGCTCGTGCGGTGCGGCGAGGTGCGCGGCGAACGGCACGATGATCTGGGCGACGACCGAGGTTGCCCCGACGAGCACGGCCGCTGCTTCGAGTACGGCGAGCCCGGGAGCCAGCGCCATTCCCGCGAGCCCGAGTACGCAGATCGTGAGCAGGATGGCCAGCAGCCTGCGGCGTTCCACGAGGTCACCGAGCGGGACCAGGGTGGCGAGCCCGACCGCGTAGCCGAGCTGGATCAGGGTGAGCACCACCCCGACCGAACCCGTCGGCACCCGCATGGCCTGCGCGAGCGCGTCCGCAAGCGGCTGGGCGTAATAGACGTTGGCGATGACCACGCCGGTGGTGATCGCCAACAGGGTGATCACGCGGCGGTCGGTTGCCGTGGTGGACACCGGTACTCCAGAACTCTCGGCCGCAGAACTCTCAGCCGCGGCGCGCTTCGGTGAACCAGGCGGCCGAGCCGTAGTGGACGCCGTCCGCGCTCAGGTGCGCGGCCAGGTCGGCGCGCAACCGGTCGAGCGCGGTCGTCCTGGCCCGTTCGTCCAGCCCCTCGAGCAGCCCGGCGCGCTGCTCCACGACGAAGGAGAACGCGTCCTCCACATCCTTGCCGTAGTACATGGGCTCGCTGACCGGCGTGATCCGCACCTCGGTGAACCCGGCGGGCTCGAGCACCGCGCGGATCCGGTCCGGCTCGCTCAGCCCGAAGGGACCGGGCGCGTTCGCCGGTGGCGGGGCGAGGTCACGGCCCATGTCGAGCGCGGACCACAGCGCGTGCAGCCACTCGTTGCGCTCGAAGGGCTGCCAGCTCAGCAGCGTGAGCGTGCCGCCGGGGCGCAGGGACCCGGCGATGTTGCCGAACGCGGTGCGCGGCTCGCCGAAGAACATCGCCCCGTTGCGGCTCAGTGCCCGGTCGAAGCGCTGCTCGCCGAGCTCGTGCACCTGGGCGTCGCGCTGTTCGAAGGTGACGTTTGTCAGGCCCTCCTGCTCGGCGAGGGTGCGGGCCCGGTCGAGCATGCGGGCCGAGAGGTCGACCCCGAGCACGGTGCCCCCTGGTGCGCGCCGGGCGGCGTCCCTGCTGGTCTGCCCGCTGCCGCAGCCGATGTCCAGCACCGCGGAGTCCGGCCCGATGTCCGCGCGATCCAGCAGCTGACCGTGGTATCCGGCGACTCCGGCGTCGAGCCGGTCCGCGTTCGCGACCCAGTAATCACCGCCCTCGCCGTCCCAGGAGCGCAGCTGTTCGGTGTTCGTGGCATCGACCTTCATGGACACATCCGGCACTCTACGGCAGCGACTGATTGCTCTGTCTAGCCCAATTTTCCCGTGGGCGGCCACCGGCCGATCGTGACTGTCCTATGGTGTGCCCGATACTGCGCGTCAATCACCCGAAGGAGCAGGTGTGGGCCAACAGGGGCGAGGGGAGAGCTACCTCGGGGTACTCGCCGTGCGCGACTTCCGGTATCTGTGGATCGCCGAGGTCCTCTCGGTCGGTGGAGACCAGCTGACCAGAGTCGCACTCTCCGTACTGGTCTTCGCCCGGACGGACTCGGCCGCGATCACCGGACTCACCTACGGGCTGACCTTCCTGCCCACCCTGCTCGGCAGCCTGTTCCTGGCCGGGTTCGCCGATCACTACCCGCGGCGCACCGTCATGTTCGTGTGCAATCTGGCGCGCGCGATACTGGTCGGCCTGGTGGTCGTGCCCGGGATGCCGCTGTGGCTGCTGTGCGTGCTGGTGGCGGGTTCCTCGATGTTCCTGGGCCCGTTCAAAGCCGCCGAGCAGGCGCTCATCCCGGATCTGCTCGCCGGGCGGCAGTACATCCTCGGCATGTCGCTGCGCACGGTGTCCAGCCAGATCGCCCAGCTCGCCGGGTTCGCGGTCGGCGGCACCATGGTTTTCTTCCTGACCCCGGTCGGCGGGCTGCTGTTCGACGCGGGCACCTTCGTGGTCGCCGCGTTCCTGGTGCTGGCGACCACCCCGCGCCCGGCCCGGCCGCGCGAGGGCGAGCGCGCCCTCAGTGGCCGCGGCCTGACCAGGGGATTCACCGCGATGGCCCGGGACAAACGGCTGCTCGTGCTCGCTGCGGTGCTCGCGCTGAACCTGTTCCACATCGTCCCGGAGGGGATGGCCGCGCCCTTCGTGGAACAGCTGCGCGAAGGCACCTGGGCGGTGGCGCTGATCCAGGCGGCCGCGCCGCTCGGGGCCGCGCTCGGCGCGTTCGTGTTCGGCAGGCTGGTGCCCGAGTCGAAACATCCGCAGCTGCTCGGTCCCGCCGCGGTCGGGGCCTCGGTCGCGCTGATCCCGGTGTTCCTCCCGCTCGGCCTGTGGGTCTCGGTGGTGCTGTTCGCGATCGCGGGTGCGCTGTCCTCCATCTACACCATGTACGCGGTCGCGCTGATCGCCCAGCTGTCCCCGGAGCAGGACCGCGCGCGGGTCATCGGGGTGAATACGGCGATCCTGCAGACCGCGAACGGCCTCGGCCCCATGCTCGCCGGACTGGTGGCCGGGGTGGTCGTGACGGGGACCTCGATCGCGATCGCCGGAGTGGTCAGCGCCGCGATCGCGCTGGTGATCACGGTCGCCTGGGCGCGCGCCTACCGGTCCAGCCCGCTTCCCGAACCGGCGGCCAGCGACCACAACTGACCGTAGCGCTTCTACTTATATCGCACCACTCTCAGTGCTCGCCACCTGATTTCGTGGTCGAGAAACATGTTGGCAACGAAAATAGTGGCCCGAACTATTGACGTGAGCTTTCCCCTTCGGCTTTATTGGTTCCCGTTATCGGGAAGCCTGCCAAGGAGGGATAGGCGGACGCATGGCGCAGCGGAGCACCCTGAAACGCTCACTGGGACTGTGGGCGATCGTCGCACTCGGGCTCGGATACATGACCCCGACGACGGTGTTCGACACCTTCGGCATCGTCTCCGGGGACACCTTCGGGGTGGTGCCGACCGCCTACCTGGTCGCCCTGGTCGTCATGCTGTTCACCGCGCTGAGCTACGGCAAGATGGTCCGGGTCTTCTCCAGCGCCGGATCGGCGTACACCTACACGCGCCAGACCATGCATCCGGCGCTCGGCTTCCTCGTCGGCTGGTCGGCGCTGCTGGACTATCTGCTGCTGCCGCTGGTCAACGCGGTACTGATCCGGATCTACCTGGTCTCCCTGTTCCCCTCGGTGCCCTCCTGGATCTGGGTGCTCGCCTACGTCGGCTGCGTCACCGGGGTGAACGTGTGGAGCATGCGGTCCACCTCGCGGCTGAACACCGTGCTCGTGGTCTTCGCCTCGGTGCTGATCGTGGTCTTCCTGGTGCTCACCGCGAAGGAGCTGCTCGCCGGGATGGGCGAGGGCACCCTGGTGTCCGCCCAGCCGCTGTGGCATCAGGGGGTGACCACGCCCGCGGTGCTCGCCGGGACCACCGTGGTCGCGTTCTCCTTCATCGGCTTCGACGCGGTGACCATGTACAGCGAGGAGGCCAAGGACCAGCGGGTCATGCCGCGGGCGATCCTGCTGACCGTGCTGATCGGGGGCGTGATCTTCTTCCTCGGCGCCTGGTTCACCCAGTTGGCCTTCCCGAACGGCACACACTTCGCGAACTCCGATGACACGCTGCCCGAGATCGGCCTGCTGGTCGGCGGCAAGGTGTTCCAGATCCTGTTCATCGCCTGCGCCTTCGCCGCGACCGCCGCCTCCGGGCTCGCCTCGCACGCCAGCGTGTCCCGGCTGCTGCACGTGATGGGGCGCAACGGGGTGCTCGCCCCGAAGCGGCTGTTCGGCTACATCCATCCGAAGTTCCGCACCCCGCTGTTCCCCGTGCTGCTCACCGGGGCGGTCTCGCTGCTCGCGATCGGGCCGAGCCTGGAGCTGGTCTCCTCGATGATCAACTTCGGCGCGCTGATCGCGTTCACCTTCGTCAACCTGTCGGTGATCGCGCACTACGTGGTGCGCCAGCGCCGGTACAAGACGGCCCCGGATCTGCTCCGCTATCTGGTGCTGCCGCTGATCGGGGCCGCGCTCACCGGGATCCTCTGGTACTTCCTGCACGCCGACGCGCTCATCGCCGGGCTCGTCTGGTGCGGCATCGGCGTGGTCTACCTTGCCGTGCTCACCAGGGGATTCCGCAGGCCGGTCGGCTCGCTCGGGATCGAGGAGGCCGAGGGCGAGGAGGATCAGCCGCCCAGGAACGCCAGTTCCTCGGCGAGCTGGGCGGGCACGAAATGACCGACGCTGGGCAGTAACCGCACCCGCGCGTGCGGCACCAAGGCCTCGAGCCGTCGCTTGGTCGCCGCGGAGTCCACCATGGCGTCCTCGGTCCCGGCGATGACCCCGACCGGCATGCGCAGCCCGCGCAGGGTGTCGTCCCCGAACACTGGCGGCGGGACGCGGTACCGGTAGTTCTCGGTGACCAGCCGCACCCGCTCGAACAGCGCCTCGCGTTCTGCCGGGTCCAGCTCGTCCAGCGCCGGGCCGAGCAGTCCGCGCATCGAGGCGCGTTTGCCCCGCTCGCCGAACAGGTTCAGCAGCAGAGCCTTGGCCAGGTGTGCCGTGCGCTGGCCCCCGATCCCGATCGGGCAGCACAGGGCGAGCCGGGTGACCCGGTCCGGTCGGCGGGTGGCGTAGTCGAGCGCCATCCAGCCGCCGAGCGAGATACCCATGAACCGGGCGTCGCGCACCCCGAGCTCGTCGAGGACCGCGTCCAGCCAGACCGCATACCGGTCCGAGTCCGATGGTGGCCGGTTCGGCGCGCTGCCGCCCGGTTCACCGAGGATGTCGACGGCGTAGCTGCGGAACCGCGCGGCGAACTCCGGGATCCGGTCCGACCACTGCGTCGAGTCGCTCCCGGAACCGTGCAGCAGGACCAGCGGCGGCGCCTCGGCGGGCCCGGAGGCGATCACGAAGGTCTCGCCCTCGGGGGTGGGCAGGCGCAGCTGTTCGTGTTCGACCGGCCAGCGCGCCAGCGTGCGGCGGTACTGCTCCTGGATCAGCCGTTCCCCGGCTGCGCTACGGTAAATCATGAAACTACCGTAACAATCCCTATCAAGGGAATTATAGGGAAGTTTACGGTAGTCCGCGCTGCAGAAGCGCGATCGCTTCCTCGAACAGGGCGGTCGGGGCCGTGACCTCGCCATCGGGGTGCCAACTGCCGACCGCGGCCCGGTAGGCGCTGAGCACGGCGCCGCCGACGGTGCGCGTGTACAGGTCCCGTTGTCCGTGTCCGATCCGCTCGGCGATCGCGTTGATCACGGCGAACTCCATGGCCTGGCTCGCGCTGGCGAACTTGGCGATCAGCTCGGGGTGTTCGCGCAGCAGCAGCGCCCGCTCGCGCCAGGTGGGACTCTCGGCGAAGGCGGCGAGCTGTTCGGTGAACACCGCGTGCAGTGCGGTGACCGGGTCCTCGTCCGCCGGGCGGGCCACGATCCTGGCGCGCAGGGTCTCCGGGGGGATGTCGAGCGCGGCGACCGTCTGCTCCTTGGTGGTGAAGTAGTTGAAGAAGGTGCGCGGGGAGACGCCCGCCTCGGCGCAGATGTCCTCGATGGTGACGTGCTCCGGTCCGCGCTCGCGGAACAGGCGGATCGCGGTGCGGCGCAGCGTTTCCCGGGTGGCCTCCTTCTTGCGCTCCCGGAGCCCGGCCTGCTTCGGCGCCGCCTCGTTCGTCATCGCCTCGTTTGCCACGGGAATAATTTTACACCCCTGCAAAGTTGCATGAATGCAAAAAGAGTTAGGGTGGTGGACATGGCGGACCAAACAGACGAGCAGACCGAGACCGAGACACCGAAGACATCCCTGGTGCGCACGCTCGCCGAGCATCTGTGGTTCCCGCTGTTCTTCATGACCGGGTTCCTGGTGTGCTACCTGCTGCCGTTCCACTCGCCGAGCCCGCACCAGGTGCCCGTCGCGGTCGCCGGACCGGCCGCGGTCCAGGTCAGTCAGGCCCTCGAACACGCCATGCCGGGAGCCTTCGACATCGAGCAGGTCGCCGATGGCAACGCGGCGCGTGAACAGGTGCTGGACCGGGACGTGATCGCCGCCTTCGTGCCCGACTCCGCGCATCCGATGCTGTACCTGACCAAGGCCAACGGGTACATGCTCGAATCGGTGCTGACCAAGGCGTTCACCCCGTTCGCCGCCGGGCACCCGCTGGCCACCACCGACCTCGCGCCCACCGCGCCGGGGGACACCATGGGAACCGGGCTGTTCTACCTGATCCTGGTGTGGAACATCCCCGGCTACATCGTGGTGATGATGCTGCAGCGGGCGGTGAGCCTGAGCAGGCGGGCGAAGGTGCTCGTGCTGCTCGGCTGGGGTGTGTTCGCCAGCATCGTCGCCTTCTACGTCGGGCTCGCCATGGATGTGGTGCCGAACGATCCCGCCGCGATCGGCATCGCCTTCCTGCTCGTCGAGGGGATCGCGCTCACCGCCTTCGGACTGGTCCCGTTCGCGAAACAGTTCTTCCCCGGGGTCGCCATGGGGCTGTTCATCCTGTTGAGCATGCCCTCCAGCGGCGGGGCCATCCCGATCCAGATGGTGCCCGGTTTCTTCCGCGCGCTGCATCCCTTCATGCCGATGGGGAACGCGATCGAGGCGATGCGCGGGCTGTTCTACTTCGACGGGGTCGGCATGACGCGGCCGATGCTGGTGCTCGGCGCCTGGGTGCTGCTCGGCGCCGCGCTGATCGGCGGGCACGCGCTGTGGCAGCGGCACAAGGCCAAGGCGGTGGAGCCGGACGGTGCGGCCGAACCACCGATCGAGGACCCGATCATCGAGATGCCCGAGCCGACCGCGATCCCCGCGGGTGCGCGTGGTTTCTCCGGGCCCGAGCCGATGATGGTGGGCACGGTGCAGGCACACGACGGGAATCCGGTTCCCGGGGCGGCGGTCACCGTGCTCAACCACCGCGGCCGCCAGCTGGTGCGCACCACGACCGACCACGACGGGCGCTATGCGGTCACCGGGCTGCCCGAGGACTTCGTGGACCTGGTCGCCTCCGCCCCGGGCAAGGCGCCCATGGTCCGGCGCACCGTGGTCAGCGAGGGTTCGCCGCGCCGTCAGGATTTCGTCCTCGGTTAGCGGTGGTAATCCGCGGGCGAGCGTGGTCGGATACTCGGTATGGCTCGGCGCGCGCTCACCCTCGGTCTGCTCGGTGGTCTCCTCGGCACCCTCCTGGTCGCACCGGCCGCGAGCGCCGCGCCAGGGGTGCGCCTGCTCGGGGAGCGGATCGTGCCGAACGGACTGACATTCCGGGGGACCACGGTCGGCGGGCTCTCCAGCATCGACTACGACCCGCGCACCGGCGGGTACGCGATGATCTGCGATGACCGTTCGGAGAAACAACCCGCCCGGTTCTACACCGCGCGGTTCCCGGTGACCGAGCGCGGGATCGGCCCGGTCGAGTTCACCGGAACCGCGCCGCTGCGCCGCCCGGACGGCAAGACCTATCCCGCACTCGAGGACAACGATCCGAACCTGCCGCAGAACGAGCAGACCATCGACCCCGAGGAACTGCGCGTCGATCCGTGGACCGGGAACTACGTGTGGTCTCAGGAGGGGGAGCGCACCGCGGACACCCGCATCGATCCCTCGCTGCGGCTGGCCGACCGGTCCGGGAACTATCTGCGCGACCTGCCCATCCCGGACAACGAGCGGATGCGCCCGGATCGCGGGCCACGGCAGAACCTCGGCATCGAGGGGATCAGTTACGCCGGATCCGGCTCGCTCGTGCTCACCTCGGTCGAGGCACCCGAACTGCAGGACGGCCCGGAGGCGAACACCGAGCACGGCGCGCTGACCAGGCTGACCCTGCAGTCGCGCTCCGGGCCGGTGCTCGCGCAGTTCGCCTATCCGGAGGAGAAGGTGTTCGCCGCGCCGAAACCCTCCTCCGGGTTCGCCACCACCGGGATCTCCTCGGTGCTCGCGGTGGATCCGGCCGACCCGAGCCGGTTCCTGGTGATGGAGCGTTCCTTCGTCACCGGGGTGGGCAACAAGATCCGGATCTTCGCGATCGACACGGCCGGGGCCACGAACGTGCTGCACGAGCCCTCGCTCGGCGCGGCCCGGCACCTCGTCCCGGTGCGCAAGCACCTGCTCGCCGACCTCTCCGAGTTCCCGTTGTCCACGGTGGACAACGTGGAGGGGATGACCTGGGGCCCGAAGCTGCCCAGCGGGGAGCGCAGCCTGATCCTGGTCAGCGACGACAACTTCGCCGACACTCAGGTCACCCAGCTCATCGCGCTCGCGGTGCGCTGACTGTCGGAGGTGGGTGGCAGGATCCCGGACATGACCACGGATACGCGGACGATGCCACCACCGGTCGGGGACGAACGGGCCACCCTCACGGGCTGGCTGAACTTCTACCGGGCGACCCTCGCCGAGAAATGCGCCGGCCTGAGCGAGGCGCAGCTGCGCACCGCCGCCGTCGAGCCCTCCGCGCTGAGCCTGCTCGGTCTGGTGCGCCATCTCGCCGAGGTGGAGCGCAACTGGTTCCGCCGGGTGCTCACCGGTGAGGACGCCCCGCCGATCTACGACGAGCGAGCCGATCCGGAGGGACGCGACGGCGGTTTCGAATTCACCGAGGACAGCACCTTCGAGCAGGCGCGGCGGATCTGGACCGAGGAGATCGCCGTGGCCGAACGCAACTGCGCTGGCGTGGAGCTGGACGCCCGGATCCCGTGCGCGGCCCTCGGCGGGGAGGTCACGTTGCGCTGGATCTACACGCACATGATCGCGGAGTACGCGCGCCACGACGGGCACGCCGACCTGATCCGCGAACGCATCGACGGCCATACGGGGTTCTGAGGTGAGTTAGGTGCTGCTCGAGACGATATTCCGCAACGGGCGGTTCCACACCCTCGATCCGGCCCGCCCGCGGGCGAACCGGATCGGCGTGCTGCACGGGCGGATCGCCGGGCTGGACGAGGAACTGGACGGGGTTCGCGCCGAACGGGTGATCGATCTGGCGGGAGCGCCGGTGGTGCCCGGGTTCAACGACGCGCACCAGCACCTGAGCATGCGCGGGCAGCGGCTGCGCCAGCTCGACCTGCGCCCCGCCGTGGTGTCCACAGTGGACGACATCTACGCGGCGGTGGCCGCCCGCGCCGCGGAAACCCCTGCGGGGCAATGGATTCTCGGGTCGGGCTACGACCAGAACAAGACCGGGGCGCATCCGGAGCGGTCCCGGCTCGACGCGGCCGCCGGTGACCACCCGGTATGGCTCGGGCACTGTTCGGGGCACATGGGGGTGGCGAACTCCGCGGCCTTCGCGCGCATGGGTTTCCCCGATCCCGCCGCAGTGCCCGATGTGGACGGTGGCTCGGTTTCCCGTGACGCGCAAGGGATTCCGGACGGGTTGCTCGCCGAACGGGCCCAGGAGCTCGTGCACGCGCTGCTGCGTCCGCAAGCCTTCGCGGACTTCGTCGAGGCGATCCGGCTCGGTAGCGAGGTCGCCGCGGCCGAGGGGATCACCAGCTTCGCCGAACCGGGTATCGGCGGCGGCGGGCTCGCCGGGAACGGGGCGGCCGATCTCGCCGCGTTCGCCGAGGCGAGCAGAACCGGGAAACTGCGCCAGCGCGCCACCCTGATGCCGATCGCCGCGGCACTGCACGAGGCGGGCGCCTTCGAACCGGGCGGCGCCGGTACCGAGCCGTGGTTCGGCCTGGATCTGGGGCTGCGCAGCGGATTCGGCGACGAGTGGGTGCGGATGGGGCCGGTGAAGGTGTTCTCCGACGGTTCGCTGATCGGGCGCACCGCGGCGATGTGCGAGCACTATCAAGGAGAACCCGGCAACAGCGGATTCCTGCAACAGCCCGCGATCGAGCTGCGTGAGCTGATCCTGCGCGCGCACCGCTTCGGCTGGCAGATCGCCACCCACGCGATCGGGGACGCCGCCGTGCAGGAGGTGCTCGATGCCTATGCCGAGGCGCAGCGCACCGTGGCCCGGCCGGACGCGCGCCATCGCATCGAGCACTGCGGGCTGACCTCACCGGAGCAGGTGGCCCGGATCGCCGAACTCGGTGTGATCCCGGTTCCGCAGGGCCGGTTCATCGGGGAACTGGGGGACGGGATGCTCGAGGCACTCGGTGCGCGGCGGGCCGGGAGCGCCTACCGGCTGCGGTCTTTCCTCGAGGCGGGCAGTGTGCTCCCGGGTAGTTCGGACAGTCCCGTGGTCGCCGCGGCACCGCTGCTCGGCATCCACGACATGGTCAACCGGCGCACCGACAGTGGGGTTGCCTTCGGCACGGACGAGGCGATCGAGGTGGCACAGGCGCTGCGGGCCTACACCCTCGGTTCCGCCTATGCCGAGCACACCGAACGGGACAAGGGCAGCCTGGAACGGGGAAAGCTCGCCGATTTCGTGGTGCTGGACGCGGATCCGTGCACCGTGGCGCCCGATCGGCTCGCCGGGATCGGCGTCGGGGCGACCGTGATCGGCGGCGAACCGGTCTACGAGGACGGCGCGCTGCGGCACTGAATCGGCGGCACTGAATCGGCCGCCGTATTCGATTGCCCGGCTCGCCGCGCGGTCCCTAGGATCGCCGCCATGTCCCTACGTGACCGAATGCGGAAGGCCCTTCCCGAGGCGATGCGTGCCCGCGACCGGGTCGCGGTCAGCGTGCTGCGCGCCACGCTCGGCGCGCTGGACAACGCCGAAGCGGTCCCGGTCGCCGAGACCCGGGGAATGGCCCTGGAACAGGCACCGGTCGGGGTCGGCGCGACCGAGGTGGCCCGGCGGGAACTCGACGAGGACCGGATCGCCGAGATCGTGCGCGCCGAGGCCGAGGAACGGCTCGCCACCGCGGCCGGCCTGACCGAGGCCGCGCAGCAGGAACACGCCGAACGGCTGCGCGCCGAGGCTGCGGTGCTGCAGCGGCTCCTGGACGAGCCCGCAGGCGGGCGGACGGGGTAGGATCGGGACCGGTCGAACAGAAAGGTGCTCGGAGTGGAGGGCGGAACCGTGCGCGCGGGTCCACTGCGGCGCAGCCCCGTCCAGCAGCGCAGCACCGAACGCGTCGGCCGGATGCTCGACGCCTGCGCCGATCTGCTCGGCGAGGTCGGCTACGAGCAGCTGAGCACCACCGCCATCGCCAAACGGGCCGGGGTCGCGGTCGGATCGCTGTACCAGTTCTTCCCGGACAAGCGCGCCGTGGTGCAGGCGCTGACCAAGCGCAACCTGGACTGGTTCGTGGCCCGGGCCGCCGAGGCACTGGACGCGGTCGATCACACCCACTGGTGGGATGTCGTCGGCTCGGTGCTCGACGTGTACCTGCACATGCACCGGGAGGTCCCCGGCTTCGCGCGGGTGCACTTCGGGGATGTGGTCGACCCGCAACTGCTCGACGAGAACCGGGACAACAACGCCGTGCTCGTGGACGCGCTCACCGAGCGCATCGCCGAACACGTGGATGTCCCGGTCGAGGAACTGCGGCTGACCCTCACCGTGGCCAACGAGGCCGCCGATGCGCTGCTGAAGCTGGCGTTCCGCAGGGATCCCGCCGGCGAGGAGAGCCTCGTCGCGGAGACCAAGACGCTCGTGAAGGGTTATCTCGCAGGCAAGTTCGGCAGTTAGCAGACGAGCGCCGGGTGGTGCGAGCGGCTTCGCCGCTGAAAGAACCCGTGTACCTAACCGAAAGCCTTGCCCTCGCCGCGATAGGTCGGCACCACTTCCTCCACCCGGTCCCCGCGGATCAGCTGGTATTCGGTGAACCGTTCGGCGAGCTCGCCCGCCTTGGCGTGCCGCAGCCAGACCCGGTCGCCGAGCCGCAACCCGCGCGCGGCCGCCCCGGTCACCGGGGTCTGCACTTCGCCCGCTCCCTCGACCGAGCTCAGCGAAAGGCCCCCGGGCAGCGCGGGAACCGGGAGCCGGGACGCGCCCGCCGCTCCGGAAGCGTGGTAGCCGCCCGCGAACAGGGTGGCGATCCGCCGGTTCGGGCGGCGCACCACGGGCAGTGCGAACAGGGCGGCCTGCCGTGGCCGGAACCGGGAGTATCCGTCGAAGAGCGCGGGTCCGAGCAGCGCGGATCCGGCGGCGATCTCGGTGACCGCGGGTTCGGCCGCGGTGCTCTCCACGCTGCCGCTGCCGCCGCCATTGACGAATTCGAGCTCGGTGAGCGCGCGCACCGCGCGCACCGCCTCGGCGCGGCGCTCGGCGAGTTCGGCGGCCGAACGGCGTTGCATCCAGGTGACCAGCCCATCGCGGAACCGGGTGCCGATCCGGTCCTGCAGCCCGGCGATCTGTCCCTCGTAGGCCATCAACCCGACGAGGCTGAACCCTTTGCGGGACAACACGTTCTCGGCCAGCTCGGCGGCCTGGCGCGGGCGGAACACCGGGGAGCGGCGGGTGCCGACGTGCAGCCCGGACAGTGCGGGCAGCGGGCGCCAGGAAGCGTCCAGTTCCAGGCAGACCCGGATGCGCGGATGATCCCGGCCGAGGGCGGCGTCGATCAGGTCGAGGTGCGCGGGCGAATCGATCATGATGGTGATCGATTCTCGGGCGGGTTCGCGCGCGGCGAGTTCGCGCAGCGCCCCGCGGTCCACACTCGGATAGGCGACCACGATGTCCTGGCTCGTGCCGAGTTCGGCGTGCCAGAGGGCCTCACGCAGCGAGTAGCACATCAGCCCGTGGAAACCGGTCCCGGCGAGCACCCGCTCGAGCAGGGCGCGGCACCGCACGGACTTGCTGACCAGGCGCAACGGCTTCCCGTTCGCGCGGCGGACCAGGTCGGCGGCATTGGCTTCGAAGGCCGCGAGGTCCACGGCGGCGAACGGCGGGTCGAGCTGCGCGGTCGCCAGGTCCAGGTCGTGAGGGGTCATAGGGTCACCGTACGCAAATGGGGCTAGAAATGTGAAATTGTTTCATATACTGTGCGGTAGATGACCCGATGGACCAATTGGGCGGGCACCGTTGCCGTCAGCCCGAAACGGGTGCACACACCGCGCGACGTCGAGGAGGTCGCCGCCGCGGTGGGCTCCGCCGCGTCCGATGGTGCCCGGGTACGTGCCCGCGGCAGCGGACATTCCTTCACCGCGATCGCCGCCACCGAGGAACACGCGCTCGAGCTGAGCGCGCTGAGCGGGATCAGCTCCGCGGACCCGGAAACCGGAATCGTCACCGTCCGCGCGGGAACCACCCTGCGTACGCTGAACCGGGAACTCGACGCGCTCGGGCTGGCGATGACCAATCTCGGCGATATCGACGCCCAGACCATCGCCGGGGCGATCTCCACCGGAACCCACGGAACCGGGGCTCGGCTCGGCGGGCTGGCGACCCAGGTTGCCGGGCTCGAACTGGTGCTCGCGGACGGAACTCCGGTGCGCTGCTCCGCCGAGGAGAACCCGGAACTGTTCGCCGCGGCGCGGGTCGGGCTCGGCGCGCTCGGGGTACTCACCGCCGTGACCCTGCGCTGTGAACCGGCTTTCGTGCTGCACGCGCGGGAACGGCCGGAACCACTCGAGGAGGTGCTGGCCGGGTTCGCCGAGTCCGCGCTCGCCGAGGATCACTTCGAGTTCTACTGGTTCCCGTATGGGCGCAATGCCCTTGTCAAGCGCAACAACCGATTGCCGCGGGGTAGCAGTCCCGAACCGCTCGGCCGGATCAAGAGCTTCGTGGACTACGAGGTCACGGAGAACTTCGCGTTCGGCGCGCTGTGCCGGGCGGGCCGCGCGATACCGCGGCTGGTCACCCCGTTCGGGCGGTTGTCCTCGGCGCTGCTTTCCCCGCGCGAATACAGCGATTACTCACACAAGGTCTTCGTGACGAAGCGATCGGTGCGGTTCGTGGAATCGGAGTTCGCGGTGCCGCGCGAATCGGTGGGCGAGGTGCTGACCGAACTGCGCGAGCTGGTGCCGAAACTCGAGTCCCCGGTGGCGTTCCCGGTCGAGGTGCGGGTCGCCGCGGCCGACGACATCTGGCTTTCCACCGCCTACGGCCGGGACTCGGCGTACATCGCGGTGCACCAGTTCCTCGGCATGCCTTATCGGGAGTACTTCGCCGCGTTCGCCGCGATCGCCGGTGCGGTCGGCGGGCGGCCGCACTGGGGGAAGATGCACGAGCTGGACGCCGAACAACTGCGGGCACGCTATCCGCGATTCGACGATTTCCTCCGGGTACGCAAGGAGGTCGATCCGGAAAAGCGGTTCGGCAATCCGTATCTGGACCGGGTTCTCGGCTGAAAAGGGCAGGCACGCATGCATCGATGCACTCGGGTATTCGTGACGTTGACGGCGGTCACCGCGCTCGCGTTCGGTTCCGGTTCCGCGGTCGCCGCGCCGAAGGAGTCCGGTGACTACTGTGGCGGGCAGTGCTCGGACATTCTGCCGCCGGGAGAGAACGGGAACGCCACGCTCGCCGACATCCTCGGCAACAAGCTGTTCGGTACCCGGCCCGCGCACACCGATGATCAGCTCGCCGCATACGGCAATCTGGCCGGCGACTATCAGGGGCTGACGAACTCCACCATCGAGAACTACTTCAACGACGCTTCCTTCGGGGTGCCCCAGGACAAGGTGGCGAGCGTGCAGCGGCCGCGCGCGGATGTCACGATCACCAGGGACAAGGCGCGTGGCATCCCGCACATCAAGGGGACCACGCGGGAGGGAACCGAATACGGCGCCGGGTACGCCGCGGGGCAGGACCGGTTGTGGCTGATGGACCTGTTCCGCCACGTCGGGCGCGGTGAACTGAGCAGCTTCGCCGGAGGGGCGGCCGCGAACCGCCAGCTCGAGCAGACGTTCTGGGCCGCGGCCCCGTACACCGAGAAGGACCTGCAACGCCAGGTCGACACGATCGCGAACAGCGGGCCGGACGGCAAGCGGGCGCTCGGGGACATCAACGCCTACCTGGACGGGATCAACGCCTACGCGGCGAAGGCGCACAAGCAGCGGAACTTCCCCGGGGAATACGACCTGACCGGGCACATCGACCCGATCACCAACGCCGGGACCATCAAACCGTTCAAGGCGACCGATCTGGTCGCCATCGCGAGCGTGGTCGGCGCGCTGTTCGGCAGTGGTGGCGGCGGGGAAGTGACCTCCGCGCTGGTGAAGCAGGCCGCCGAGCAGCGCTACGGGCGCGAGCGCGGTGACGCGGTGTGGCGCTCCTTCCGGGAGGAGAACGATCCGGAGGCGAACCTGACGGTCCACGATGGACAGAAGTTCCCGTACAGTGCGAGCCCGGCGAACCCCGAAGGTGTGGCGATGCCCGATCCGGGATCGGTGCAACCGCAGCAGGAGATCTACGATCCGACCGGTTCGGCGGTGGAGAAACCGGAAGCCGCGGCACAGCGGGCGAGCACGGACGCGAAGACCCGGGCGGAGACCCGGGGCAGCGGAGACCGCAACGCCGCCAAGGGCATCTTCGATCGGGGGGTGCTGCCGGGGAACCTGCTTTCCGCCAAACACGGGATGTCCAATGCGCTCGTGGTGAACGGCAAGCACACCGATGACGGCCATCCGATCGCCGTGTTCGGGCCGCAGACCGGATATTTCGCTCCGCAACTGCTGATGCTGGAGGAACTCGACGGCCCGGGCATTCATTCCCGGGGCGCCGCCTTCGCCGGAGTGAGTTTCTACGTCGAGCTCGGCAGGGGCGAGAACTACTCCTGGAGTGCCACTTCCGCGTCCCAGGATGTCACCGACACCTTCGCGATGCGGTTGTGCGAACCCGACGGTTCCCCGGTGACCAAGGAATCCGATCACTACCTCGACGGTGATCGCTGTGTGCCGATGGAACGCCTGGAGCGCGCGGATTCCTGGAAACCCACGATCGCCGATTCCACCCCGGAGGGCTCCTACAAGCTCGTCATGTACCGGACGAAGTACGGCCTGGTCACCCACCGGGCCACGATCGGCGGTAAACCGGTGGCCTATGCCAGCCAGCGGTCGAGCTATCTGCACGAGGCGGACTCGATCATCGGTTTCGGGAAGTTCAACGATCCGGCACAGATGCGCACGCCACAGGATTTCCAGCGCGCGGCCGCGAAGGTGAACTACACCTTCAACTGGTTCTATGCGAACGATCAGCACACCGCCTACTACAACTCCGGGGACAACCCGGACCGTCCGTCCACCGTGGATCCGAACCTGCCGATCACGGCGGAGAAGCGCTATGAGTGGCGCGGCTGGAATCCGGAGGCCAACACCTCGCAGACCACCGGGTTCGCCTCGCATCCCCAATCGATCGACCAGGACTACTACATCTCCTGGAACAACAAGCCCGCCGCCGAGTACACCTCGCCGGGCTTCGGGGACGGCAGCGTGTACCGCTCGAACCTGCTCGAGGACCGGGTGCGGGCGCTGGTGCACGGCGGACGCCCGATCAGCCGCGCGGATCTGGTCAAGGCCATGGCGGATGCCTCGGTGACCGATCTGCGGGGCGAGGATGTGCTGCCGAAGCTGCTGAAGGTGATCGATTCCGCCCCGGTGACCGATCCCGCGCTGCGCGAGACCGTGGAGAAGCTGCGGCGGTGGCAGCGTGACGGTGCGAAACGAGTGGAGACGAAGAAGAGCAGCCAGGTTTACGCGAACGCGGACGCGATCCGGATCATGGACGCGTGGTGGCCGCTGCTGACCACAGCGGAGTTCAAGGACGGCATGGGCGCACCACTGTTCAGCGCGATGACCAGTGCCTTACAGCTCAACGAGTCCCCATCGGGCGGCCAGGCCGGGGAGAAACACGGTTCGGCGGGTGCCAATGAGGACCAGCCGCACAAGGGTTCCGCCTTCCAGTTCGGCTGGTGGTCCTATGTGGACAAGGATCTGCGCGCGGTGCTCGGCGAACCGGTCTCCGGTCCACTCGCCCAGAAGTACTGCGGTTCCGGGGATCTCGCCGGTTGCCGGAAGACGCTGCTCGACACGCTCGCCAAGGCGGCGGCCCAGTCACCGGAGGAGGTCTATCCCGGCGACGAGGACTGCAAGGCCGGGCAGCAGTGGTGCGCCGACTCGATCATCCACCGCCCGATGGGCGGGGTGACCGACGGCAAGATCACCTGGCAGAACCGCCCGACCTATCAGCAGGTCGTCCAGTTCACGGGGCACCCGTGAGGCGCGCGGATTTCCCGCAGGACTTCCTGTGGGGCGTGTCGACCTCGGCCTTCCAGATCGAGGGCGCGGTGCGCGAGGACGGGCGCGGGCCCTCGGTGTGGGACACCTTCTGCGCCACGCCGGGCAAGATCGCAGACGGGGCGAACGCGGATATCGCCTGCGATCACTATCACCGCTGGGAGAGCGATCTGGAGCTGCTCTCCGGGCTCGGGGCAGGGGCCTACCGGTTCTCGGTGGCCTGGCCGCGGGTGTGCCCGCAGGGGGCCGCGCCGGTCAACGCGGCGGGTCTGGATTTCTACGACCGCCTGGTCGACCGGTTGTGCGCGGCCGGGATCGAACCGGTGTGCACGCTCTACCACTGGGACACACCCCAACCGCTGGAGGACGCGGGCGGTTGGCTGAACCGGGAGACGGCGTACCGGTTCGCGGAGTACGCGGCGGTCGTGGGGGCACGGCTCGCCGATCGGGTCGGCAAGTGGATCCCGCTCAACGAACCCATGGTGGAGACGCTGTACGGGTATGCGACGGGGGAGTACGCGCCGGGGAGGACCTTGCTCTTCGGTGCCCTTCCGGCCGCATGCCACCAGCATCTGGCGCACGGGCTCGCGGTCGGGGCGCTGCGTGCTGCCGGGGCGCGCGCGGTCGGTACGGCGAACAACCATTCGCCGATCTGGGCACTCGGGGACAGCCCAGCCGATCATGCCGCGGCCGGGGTGCTGGACGCGCTGATCAACCGGTTGTTCTCGGATCCGGTGCTGCTCGGCAGCTATCCGGAGGAGCTGTTGCCCTATCTGCCCGAGGGGTACGCCGAGGATCTGCCGGTGATCGCGGCGCCGCTGGATTTCTACGGGGTCAACTACTACGAACCGCAGGGAGCAGCGGCGCCTTCGCCAGGTAGCCCGCTGCCGTTCGACCTGCCGCCGATCGAGGGCTATCCGCGCACCAACAACGATTCCCCGATCGTCCCGGACGGCCTGCGGGAGTTCCTCGTCGCGCTGCGCGAACGGGTCGGGCCAACGCTTCCGCCGGTGTATCTCACCGAGAACGGGTGCAGCGGGGTGGATGAGCCCGATGCGGACGGACGGATCGCGGATGAGCACCGGATCGCCTTCCTCGACGCGCATCTGCGCGCGCTGCGCGAGGCGATGGACGCCGGTGTGGATGTGCGCGGCTACCTCGTCTGGTCGTTGCTGGACAATTTCGAGTGGTCCAAGGGATACGCGCCACGGTTCGGTCTCGTGCACGTGGACTATGCGAGCCAGCGGCGCACCCCGAAGGATTCCTACCATTGGCTGCGGGGTTTTCTCGGCGGCCGGGAATGAACGCGGCGGCGAACGGCACCGGGACCGAACAACTGCCCGCCGCGCTGGCCGAACCGGTCCGCGAGGTACGCGCGGGCTGGATCGGGTTGCTTTTCCTGGCGAATCTCGGTCTGTGGCTGGCCTTTTACGCGCCGATCCAGGTGCTGCTGCCCGAACAGTCGGCGGCACTCGATCCGAGCGGCAAGGCGCTCACCCTTTCCCTGGTGATGGGGATCGGCGCGGCCGTGGCGCTGGTGGCGAACCCGCTGATCGGCACTCTTTCCGATCGGACCACGACGCGCTGGGGGCGGCGGCACCCGTGGACGCTTGCCGGTGCGCTGTTGGGCGCCGCCGGGCTCGGGGTGCTGGCGATCGCGCCGAACACCGTGGTGATGATCGTTGGCTGGTGCCTGGTCCAGGCCGGGTTGAACGGCATGCTCGCCACGCTCACCGCGGCGCTCGCCGACCGGGTTCCCCGGGAACAGCGGGGCAGGCTCGGCGGGCTCACCGGGATCAGCCAGATGCTCGGCACGGTGCTGGGCGCGCTCGTGGTCACCGTGCTCGTCACCGGATTGGCGCCCGGTTACGGAGCCTGCGCGCTGCTCGTGATCGTGGGGGCGTGCGCATTCACCCTGTGCACACCGGACGACCAGCTGCCGAAACGCTTCCGGCCCAGCCAGTCGCTGTTCGCCACGCTGCGCGGGATGTGGATTTCCCCGCGTGCGCACCCGGATTTCGGCTGGGGCTGGGTGATGCATTTCCTGATCAACCTCGGCAACGCGATCGGCACCCTGTATCTGCTGTACTTCCTCTCCGATGCCGTGCACTACCGGGATCCGCAGACCGGGCTGCTGATCCTGATGGCGCTCTACGGTGCCGCACTGGTGATCGGTGCCGTGGTGTGCGGAATGGCTTCGGATCGCAGTGGCAGGCGCAAACCCTTCGTGCTCGGTTCCGCCGTGGTCATGGCGGTCGCCGCGATCCTGCTCGTGTGTTCGCCGAGCTGGACGGCTTCGCTTGCCGCCGCACCGCTGCTCGGGGTCGGTTTCGGCACCTACTGGGCGGCGGCTCCGGCCGTGCTCACCCAGATCCTGCCCGCAGCCTCGGACCGCGCCAAGGATCTCGGCCTGATCAACATCGCCAACTCCCTTCCTCAGGTGGTCGCCCCGGTCATCGCCGCGGCCGTGCTCGGCACCGTGCACAGCTATCCGGTGCTGTTCGCGCTGTCCGCGCTGGTCACCCTCGCGGGCGGAGCCGTGGTTCTCGCCGTTCGCGCGGTGCGCTGAGCCCGGGTACGCTGTTGCTCAGGCGTGCGGAGGAGCGCGATGAGCGAGGACGAGCGGCAGATCCGCGAACTGATCCGGCATTGGGTCATCGCGGTGCACGGCGGTGATCTGGCGACCGTGCTCGCCGGGCACACCGAGGACCTCGTCGTGTTCGATGTGCCACCGCCCTACGACGGGGTGCGCGGAATCGAGAAATATCAACGGATCTGGCCACCGTTCTTCGATTGGCAGGCGAGTGGCGCGAAGTTCGAGCTTGTCGCGCTGGAGGTCACCGCGGGCATCGAGGTGGCCTTCGCGCACGCCCTATTGCGCTGCGGCACCCCGGATGAGCTCGCCGCGAACCCGGACAACCGCTTGCGACTCACTTTCGGTCTGCGTAAGGAAAGCGGGCGCTGGTTCATCGCGCACGAGCACCACTCCTTCCCGCACGAATGAGCGGCCGGTATTCGGGTGGGGTGGATTCAGGTTTTCCGTGTTGTATCTGGACTTTCCAGTTGGTGTGGTGGATGAGGGTGTGGTGGTAGGTGCAGAGGAGCACCATGTTGTTTCGGTGGTGGGCCCGCCGTTGGTGTGGTGGTGGGTGTGGTGGGCTTGGGTGAGTGCGGGCTGGTGATCGCAGTCGGGGTGGGCGCATCCGTTGTCTCTGGCGGTGAGTCGGCGGCGGAGTTTGGGTGGTGCGGTGCGGTCTCGGCATCCCATGTCGAGTACTTCACCCGCGCTACCGAGCACGGTGGGGATGATTCCGGCGTCGCAGGCGATGCGTCTGAGTTGCTGGGCGGGGATGGTGGTGCCGTCCATGGTGGTGGCGGTCCCGATGCCTTCCCGCAGGTTCTGTTCGGTCATGGTGACCATGGTGGTGAACGGTTCGCCCCCATTTTCGGGAAGGTTTTCCGGGTTCGCGGCCAACTGAACGATGTCGGCGAGGGCGTCGGCGTCGCGTTCTGTTGGGGTGCGGATATCGGGTGTTCCGCCGTTGGTTTCGCTGCTGCGGGGTTTGCCGAGCGTGTCGAGGACGCTGCGGAGTTTGAGTCCGGTTTCGTAGTCCAGGCGACCGTGGATTTCCCACTGGTTGTTGTGGTGCCGGAGCCAGATTTCCCGATCCGGACGCAGAGCTTCATGGTCAGTCGGTGCCTGTCCGTCCGGATCGAGGCGGGCTCGTAGTTCCCGGATCGGCCGGACAAGCCCACGCGGGCCGACTTCACCAGCGATCTCAGCGAGTGCCTGCTCTGCGATCGGCCAGGCGTCCCCGATCGACACCTCAGCCGGAAGCTCGGCGGCGAACTGACGGATCCGGTCCACGTGTTCGACACCGACCTCGCCACGGGAATAGGCTTGCGCGGTGTTCGGGAGATCCGGCGAGAGTGGTTC
>NZ_JALM01000069.1 GCF_000737195.2 Sciscionella sediminilitoris | reverse complement strand
GCTCGCCTTCGCCGGTGCCTGGGTCGGGTTCTTCTTCCTCGGCGACTCCTGGTGGCAATTGTTCATCGCCGCTTTCCTCGCCGTTGTTTTCGCTCAGCTCGCGTTCATCGGGCACGATGCGGGGCACGGGCAGATCTTCGGTAACCGGCGGCACAACGACATCGTCGGCACTACGCACGGTGGCCTGATCGGGATGAGCTATCGGGCCTGGATCGGGGTGCACAACCAGCATCACGCCAACCCGAACCACGAGGACAAGGATCCGGATGTCGACATCAAGGCGCTCGCGTTCACCAGCAAGCAGGCGGCGCTCAAACGCGGATTCCTGCGCTGGATGGCCAAACACCAGGCGATCCTGTTCTTCCCGCTGCTCACCCTGGAAGGGATCAACCTGCACCTGTCCGGGGCGCAGGCGGTGCTGCGCGGGGAGACGCGGGCACGCAGGCTCGAAGGAGCCCTGCTCCTCGCACACGCGCTGACCTATCTGACCGCCGTCTTCCTGGTGCTCTCCCCGGGGATCGCGGTGCTGTTCGTGGTCGTGCACCAGGCGCTGTGGGGTGTCTACATGGGCTGTTCCTTCGCGCCCAACCACAAGGGAATGCCGCAGCCGAGCGAGGAGGACGAGGCCTGTTTCCTGCGCAAGCAGGTGCTGACCTCCCGGAACATCCGCGGCGGCTGGTGGAACGATTTCCTGCTCGGTGGACTGAACTACCAGATCGAGCACCATCTCTTCCCGAACATGCCCCGCCCGCACCTGAGGCTGGCGCAGCCGATCGTGCAACGGTTCTGCGCCGAACGCGGGATCGCCTACAGCCAGACGAGCCTGCCGCGCTCCTATCGCATCGTGCTCAGCCATCTGCACGAGCTCGGCGCCCCGCTGCGCACGAAACCGGCCTGACGGCGCTCAGTCGCCGAGGCTCGGCCGGTAGGTGCCGAAGCTCCACTGGTTGCCCGCGAAGTCCTCGGCCATGTACTCGGTCGAGCCGTAGTCCATGGTGGTCGGTTCCATGGTGATCGTGGCACCGGCGGCGCGGGCCCGTTCGCAGTGCCCGGCCACATCCTCGACGGGAATGTAGGTCAGCGACAACCGGTCCTTGGTCGGCCCGCCGATCGCCACGAGCCCGTCGCCATAACGCAGTTCGGCGTGCACGATCCCGCCGTCCTCGCCGGGAACGCTGAACATGGTGGTGAACCCGAACGCCTCTTCGAGGAACCGGATGGCACGCGCGGGATCGGCGTAGGTGAGGACCGGAATGATGCTCGGTGAATTCGTCATGGCCCGAAGGTAACCGGGGAAACCGTGCTATTCGTAGAACAAATCGGAACCGGTCCAGGATTCGGCGAACGGTTCGGTACACCAGGTGCCCGGTGAGCAACCGGTGATCCGCAGGAAGTCCCTGCCGAAATGCGCCTGATCGGTGTACCCGCACCGCTCGGCGATCTCGGTGAGGCGCAACCGGCCGGAATCGAGCAGGGTGATCGCGTGCCTGGCGCGCACGATCCGGGCGAACTGTTTCGGGCCGACCCCGACGTGCGTGCGCACCTGTTCGGAAAGATAGCGGGTGCTGCAGTGCAGCGCGGCCGCGAGCTCGGCGACGCCTGCGCGCCCGCGGGTGGCACGGATCCGGCGCACCGCCCAGGCCGCGGCGGGAGAGGGCTGGTGCGCGGTGCCGAGCCGGTCGATGAAGAACCGATCGAGCAGGGCGAACCGCTCCGCCCACCGCGTGCGCTCGGCGAGCTGTTCGATCAGGCGGCGCCCCGGCGGGCCGAGCGCTTCCACCAGGTCGACCACCTGGGTGCCGAACTCGCCCATCCGGGTGCCCAGGATCATGCCCGCGGCCACCGGGGTGACGTCGATCTGCACACCGTGCTGATCGCCGGGGTACTGGGTGCACGCCCAGCGGTCGCTGACGGCGGCGACGAAACTGGTCAGCTCCGTGCTCGTGCCCGAGTCGAGCACCCTGATGCTCGGCCCGAAGCTCAGGATCAGCCCGACGAAACCGGTCGGCACCTCGCGCTGCAGCATCCGGACCCCGGAGTGCTCGCGGTAGCCGACGTAGCGGCCGACCAGCCCGCGCAGCTCCGCGGCCGGGGCGCCGGTAGCCATCTCCCACCAGCCGGTCTCGGATTCCACGATGTGCGTGGCCATGGCCAGAAAGTACCGCAATCGCGGGAGCGAGAACACGCGAACGGCTGAGCAATTCTTGGAACGTGTGGCGCGCCGGGCCGGGGAGGGTGTGCGGCAGGGTTCGGCGGACCGGTGCGAGCACGGGCGCGGGGCTCTACCTCGGGCACTGGGCCGGTAGGGGCTCTGTGGCGCGCACGCTGCCGGTGCCGGTGCTGCCGATGCGCCCGGCCGTGGCTGTGTCCGCGGTGCTCACCGCCGCTGGTGCGCTGCTGCTGCGCCGCGCAGTGTGATCCAGCGGGTTTCGGTGAACGCCTCCACATTGGCCTCCGGGCCGCCGAACCGGGAACCGGTCCCGGATGCGCCGAGTCCGCCGAACGGGGCGACCGCTTCGTCGTTGATGGTCTGGTCGTTGATGTGCGCGACCCCGGTCGGGATGCGCTCGGCGAGTGCGAGTCCCTTGTCCAGGTCCGGGGTCAGGATGCCGAGGGAGAGCCCGTATTCGCTCGCCGCGGCGAGTTCGGCGGCCTCCTCGATGCTCCCGAACCGGGCGACCGGTGCCACCGGGCCGAAGATTTCCCTGTCATAGGCGGGAATCCCGGGTGCGGCCTCGGCGAGCACGGTCGGCCGGTAGTACGGCCCCTCGTGCTGTGCCCCGGTCAGCGCCCGCGCGCCCGCTTCGATGCTCGCGGTCACGACTCCGTGGATCTTGTCCCGCTGCGCGGCATCGATGATCGGGCCGAGGTCGGCCTTGTCCCGGAACGGATCCCCGACGGTGAGCGCGGCGGCCCGATCCGCGAGCCGCTCGGTGTACTCGGCGTAGAGCGATTCGTGCACCAGATGCCGTCCGGTCGCCATGCAGATCTGGCCCTGGTGGAAGTAGGCGCCACGGCAGGCGGCGGCGATCGCGTGCTCGAGATCCGCGTCGTCGAGCACGATCAGCGCGGAGTTCCCGCCGAGCTCCAGATGGGCGCGCTTGAGGTGGCGGCCGGCTGCTTCGCCGACCGCGCGGCCCGCGGCGGTGGAACCGGTGTAGGAGATCACCCGCACGTTCGGGTCCTCGACGAGCGCGGCCCCGGTCTCGGCTCCGCCGGGCAGCACGTGCAGCACGCCCTCGGGAACCCCGGCCTCGGCGAAGATGCGGGCCAGCGCCACCCCGCCGCACATCGCGGTGCGCGGATCCGGTTTGAGCACCACGCTGTTGCCCAGCGCGAGCGCGGGGGCGACCGAACGGATGGACAGGATCAGCGGCGCGTTGAACGGGGCGATCACGCCGACCACCCCGGCGGGGACGCGGCGGGTCATGCTCAATCGCGGTGCCTCGCTGGGCAGGATCTGGCCGAGCGCGCGGCTCGGAAGAGTGGCGGCCTCGAAACACTCCTGCGCGGCGATGTGCAGTTCGAAGTTCGCCTTGTCCTCGACGCTGCCCGATTCCCGGATCAGCCACTCGCGCAGTTCCCCGGCGTGCTCCTGCCACAGTTGTCCCGCGGTGCGCAGGATCTCCGCGCGTTCCTGAAACGGCCGCGCCGCCCAGTCCCGCTGCGCGGCCGCGGCGATTTCGGCGCTGTGGCCCACATCCGCACGGTCGGCGATCCCGATGCTGCCGAGTTCCGCCCCGGTCGCCGGTTCCCGGACGGGGGAGGTGGTGCGCGCGGGCGTCCAGTCGCCGGTGAAGATCCGGCCCTGCCAGTTCCCGCTGTCCAGCAAGGTCATCAGTGCTCCTCGGGTTCGGTGAGAATGGGTGCCGCGAGCCGGAACGCGGTGTTCGCCGCGGGAACCCCGCAGTAGATGGCCGACTGCAGCAGGACTTCCTTGATCTCGGCGATGGTGACCCCGTTGCGCCGCGCCGCGCGCACGTGCATCGCGAACTCCTCGTGATGCCCGAGCGCGATCATCGCGGTGAGCGTGATCAGCGACCGGTCCCGGCGTTCCAGACCGGGACGGGTCCAGATCTCGCCCCACGCGTAGCGGGTGATCAGATCCTGGAATTCGGCGGTGAACTCGGTGGTCGCGGCGATCGAGCGGTCCACGTGCCGATCCCCGAGCACCGCGCGGCGCACGCTCATCCCGTCCCGCTCGCCGCGGATCAGCGCGGCGGTCGCGGCCGGGGCCTCCGCGGGAATCAGGTGGGCCGCATCGGGGAGGGTGACCAGTTCCCCGTCCGCCACCGCATCGGCGATCTCGGCGAGCGAGGCCACCGGGGTGGGGACATCGTGCGCGCCCGCGACCGCGAGCACCGGGGTGCGGATCTCGGCGAGCCGGTCCCGCACATCGAATCCGGCAAGCGCCTCGCAGGTCGCCGCGTAGCTCGCGGAATCCGTGCCACGCAAGGAATCCAGCAGGTTCTCGGTGATGAACGGGTGACGTGCGGCGAATCCCGGGGCGAACCAGCGGGCCAGTGATCCCTCCACCATGCTCGCGGTCCCGTGCGCGCGCACGTGCTCGGCGCGCTCCCGCCAGGCGCCCGGTTCCCCGATCCGCGCCCCGGTGCACAGCAGGGTCGCGCGGGTGATCCGGTCCGGGGCGCGCAGCAGCAGCGCCAGCCCGACCGCGCCACCGATCGAATCGCCCGCGTACGCGAATTCCCGGTCACCGGCGAGTTCGAGCACCGCATCGGCGAGGTTTTCCACGGTGAACCCGGTCGCCGGTGCGCTGCGCCCGTGCCCGGGAAGATCCCAGGCGAGCACGTGGAACCGGGAAGCGAGCTGTTCGGCGCACGGCCCCCACAGGGCGAGTGCGGAGGTGCCGAGTGAGGGGCCGAGCACCAGCAGCGGCAACTCCGGATCACCGAACCGGATCGCGGACAGTTCGGGTTCGCTCATCGTTCCTCCGCGCGGCGCAGTAGCTCGGTGATGATCGGTTCGGTCGCCCCGAGATCGGTCACCGCGAATTCGAGGTTCTCGGCCATTCGTTCGGTGCGCACCTCGAGCCCGCCGAGCAGTTCGGTCAGCTGGTTCGCGGCGGCCGCGGTGTTCCGGCCCAGGGTGCGCAGGCTCGCCCATTCCACGTGCCAGGCACCGTCCGGGCGTTCGTCCAGGGAGGCCGCTGCGGCCAGATGCAGCTGCGCGCCGTGCGCGGGTGCGGCGAGCGCGGCCCGCCGGATCAGCACCGAGAGCACCGGGTTGACCTTGTGCGGCATGGCCGAGGAACCACCACGACCCTCGGCGCGCGGTTCGGCGAGCTCCCCGATCTCCGGGCGGGAGGCGGTGAGCACGTCGTTCGCGATCCGGCCGAAGGCATCGGTGCATTCGAGCAGCGCCTCGCCGATCCTGGTGACCGGGGCGCGGGCGGTGTGCCAGGGCAGTGCCGGTTCGAGGCCGAGCGCACGCGCGGTGGTCGCGGCCAGTTCGAGCGCGGATTCCCCGATCCCGGCCAGATTGCCCACCGCACCACCGATCTGGGCGGGGAACCGCAGCGCCCGCACCCGGTCCCGGGCATCGAGCAGCCCGCGCAGCCAGGTCGCGGCGCGCAGCCCGAAGGTGGTCGGCTCAGCGTGCTGGGTGAGTGTGCGGGCGATCATCGGGGTGGCCCGGTGTGCGCGGACGAGCCCGCACAGCGCGCCGATCTGCGCGTCCAGCTCACCGAGCAGCTGCCCGGCGAGCTCCCGCGCGCCCAGCATCAGCGCGGTGTCCAGCACATCCTGGCTGGTCAGGCCCTGGTGCAGGGGAACATCGGCGGGCAGTCGCTCGCGCAGCACGGCGAGCAGCGGGATCACCGGGTTGCCCCCGGCCTCGGCCGCGCGCGCGATCGCGGGGATATCGGCCTCGGTGACCAGGCCGTCTAGTTCACGGGGTGCCCCGAGCGCGCCGAGCCAGGCGGACTCCACCCGGAGCATGGCGCGCAGCAGTGCCGGTTCGCTCAGCGGTTCCCCCGCTCGCTCCGCGCCCGGCCAGAACAGGTCAGTCATGGCGCAAAAACACGGTTTCCCGCTCGCCCTGCAGTACCACATCGAACCGCAGTCCCTCGGGATCGGTTGTGGCGCACAGGGTTTCCGCGCGTTCCCGGGGCAGCGCGGACAGCAGCGGATCGGCGGCGAAGTCCTGGCCCGGCAGGTACACCCGGGTGAACAACCGGTCGAGCAGCCCGCGGGCGAACACGGTCAGCGCGATGAACGGGGTCCGCCCCGGTTCGGTGGCACCAGGGCGCACCGTGGTGAACGAGTACGCGCCGGTGCGGTCGGTTGCCGCGCGCCCCCAGCCGGTGAACGTGTACCCGTCCCGGTGCAGCGAACCCGGTTCCCGGGGAACCCGGCCCGCGCCATCGGCCTGCCAGATCTCCAGGAGCGCGTCCGGGACCGGTTCGCCCGCCCCGTCGAGAACCGTGCCGTGCAACCGGATCGCGTCCGGGTGGCTGCGGTCGACGAGCTGTTCGCCGCCCGCATAGGGCAGTGCGTACCCGAAGAACGGCCCGACTGTCTGGCCTGGCGTGGTCATGCGTCCTCCGTCAGGGTCTGTTCGCGTCCGCCGAGCACGATGTCCCAACGGTAACCGGTGCTCCATTCGGGAACGGTGAGCTCGTGGTCGTAGCGGGCGATCAACCGTTCCCGCGCTCGCTGGTCGGTGATCGAACAGAAGATCGGGTCCAGCCCGAACAGCGGATCCCCGGGGAAATACATCTGGGTGATCAGCCGCTCGGTGAACTGGTTGCCGAACAGGGAGAAATGAATGTGCGCCGGGCGCCAGGCATTGGTGTGGTTGCGCCAGGGATAGGGGCCGGGCTTGATCGTGGTGAACCGGTACCAGCCGTCCTGATCGGTCAGGCAGCGCCCCACCCCGGTGAAGTTCGGGTCGATCGGGGCCGGGTGCTGGTCGCGCTTGTGGATATAGCGCCCGGACGCGTTGGCCTGCCACACCTCCACGAGCTGCTCGCGCACCGGTTTGCCCGCGGCATCGGTGACCCGGCCGGTGACCACGATGCGTTCACCGATCGGTTCACCGCGGTGCTGGATGGTCAGGTCGGCCTCGAGCGGATCCACATCGCGGTGCCCGAACACCGGGACCGCGCGCTCGATCGTCTCCGGATCCGCGTGGTACGGATCCTTGGTCGGATGCCGCAACAGGCTGCTGCGATAGGGCGGGTAATCCAGCTTGGGCTGGACGCCGCCGCGCCCGGTGAGGGCATCGATCTCGGCGCTGATCTCGGACTGGGTGGCTGCGTCCTGCACGCCCGGAACGCTAAGGGCTCGTATCGTGGGGAGCGAGGCCGGACTTCTGCTCAGTGGAAGGAGTGTGACCATGGCGGGCAATACCGCGAAGCCGGGGGTCAGCGTGACCTCCCGGGTGCTCGCGCTGCTCGGCGCCTTCGACACCGCGCACCGCAGCCTCACCCTCACCGAGCTGGCCGCGCGTGCGGATGTCCCGCTGGCCACGGCGCACCGGCTGGTCGGTGAGCTCGTCGGCTGGGGTGCCCTGGTGCGCAGGCCATCGGGCAACTACGTGGTGGGCAAACGGATCTGGGATCTCGGCCTGCTCGCCCCCGTGCAGGCGGGGCTGCGCCAGATCGCCTCGCCGTTCCTGCACGATATCTACGGGGCGACCCTGGCCACCGTGCACATGGCGGTGCGCGAGGGCACGAACGTGCTCTACGTGGACCGGCTCTCCGGGCACGCCGCGGTTCCCGTGGTCAGTGAGATCGGCTCGCGGCTCCCGCTGCACGCCACCGGGGTGGGAAAGGTACTGCTCGCCTATGCCCCGCAGGAGGTGCGTAAGGAGGTGCTCGCCGGGCTGCACCGGGTGACGCCTTACACCGTGGTGCAGCCGGGCCGGTTGCGGGCGGACATCCGCCGCGTGCACCGGGAGGGTTTCGCCCAGACCGTGGACGAGATGAGCCTCGGTGCCTGCTCGGTCGCGGTGCCCATCCACATCCCGGACGGCACCGTGATCGCCGCGCTCGGGGTGGTGGTGCCCCGGCTGCACCGGGATCGCCCGCGACTACTGGCCGCGCTGCACGTCGCGGCGCAGGGGATCGGGCGCAGTGTGCCACCCGATCTTCCGCTCAGTGAAAGCTCGTGATGGCGTGCGGGCGCCCCGGACGGGTTCACTACCGGCCATGCGTACCCAGGTCGCCATCATCGGCGCGGGCCCGGCCGGGCTGCTGCTCTCCCATCTGCTCGCCGAGGGCGGTATCGAATCGGTCGTGCTCGAGACGCGGACCCGCGAATACGTGGAATCGCGCATCCGGGCCGGGATCCTCGAACACTCCACCGTGGAACTGCTCGACAAGCTCGGTCTCGGCAAGCGGGTGCATGCCGAGGGCGACCCGCACAACGGGATCTATCTGCAGTGGCCCCGCGTTCGTCACCACATCGACTTCGCCGGGCTCGTCGGTCGCCGTGTCTGGGTGTACGGGCAGACCGAGCTGCAGCGCGATCTCGGCGCCGCGCGGGAAGCCGGTGGACAGGAGATCCACTACGGGATCAGCGAGACCGCCGTGCACGAGGTGGAAACCGAACACCCCTCGGTCACCTTCACCGACAGCGCGGGACGGGCGCAGCGGATCACCGCGGATGTGGTGGTCGGCTGCGACGGTTCCTTCGGTCCGAGCCGCGCCGCCGTGCCCGAGCACGCCCGCAGCACCTGGGAACACACCTATCCGTATTCCTGGCTGGGGGTGCTCGCCGATGTCGCTCCGTCCACCGATGAGCTCATCTACGCCTGGCATCCGGACGGGTTCGCCATGCACTCCATGCGTTCGGCGAGCGTGAGCAGGCTGTACCTGCAGGTACCCGCGGGGACCGATATCGCTGACTGGTCCGATGACCGCATCTGGACCGCGCTGGCCACCCGGCTCGGGCACGGGCAGGACGGGTGGACGCTGAATCCCGGGCCCATCACCGAGAAAAGCGTGCTGCCGATGCGCAGTTTCGTGATGGCCCCGCTGCGGCACGGCAGGCTGTTCCTCGCCGGGGACGCCGGGCACATCGTCCCGCCGACCGGGGCCAAGGGGCTCAACCTCGCCGTCGCCGATGTCGCGCTGCTCGCGCCCGCGCTGATCGCGCTGCTCGGCGAGGGCGACGACCGGCTGGCCGAGGAATACTCGGAGACCGCGCTGCGCCGGATCTGGCGGTGCACCCACTTCTCCTGGTGGATGACCACCATGCTGCACCAGAGCGGTGATCCCTTCGACGCGCAGCTGCAGTTGTCCCAGCTGCGGTGGGTGGCGAGCAGCACGGCCGCGGCGACCGGGCTCGCGGAGAACTACGCGGGCCTGCCGATCGGGTTCTGAGCACCCTCGGTCAGATCCCGACCCGGCCGAGCAGGTCATTGGTGAAGACCCGTGCCGGATCGAGCTCGCCGAACAGCGCTCGGGTCGCGGGCAGCTGATCGAAGACGCGCGGCAGGTATCCGCGCAGCACCGATTCATCGGTCCACGGGCCGCGGCTCGTGGTGGCCCATCGCTTCGACCATTCCGGCCGCACGCTGGCGTAGTTCGCGTAGTTGGTGCGCACGAATGCGTCCATCTCGGCATAGAATTCGTACTCGTGCGGCGTTCCCGGAAGGGTCAGTGCGTCCAGCCAGACGACCGTGTCCCATTCGGGGTGACCGGCAACCGGGCGTGCCGAGGACAGTGCCGGGATCTGTGCGCCCGGAACGATCGATTCGGCCGGATCGTCGATCCCGGTGACCCTGATCTCGACACAGGAATTGACCGGGTACTGGTGCCGTGCTTCGTATCTTTTCAGCGCCTTCGTGAAGAACTCGCTGAATTCGTGCACGACGCGCTGCACGGCCGCGCGCGAGGTCACGACGGCATGGCTGCCCGCGCTCACCTTCAAGGTGGTCGGTTTGACGAAGTTGATGAAATTCTTCGCCGGTCCCCACATATCGCGGGCGCCGGTCACGGTCAGCCCGACATCGGTCGCGGCGAGCACCGCGTTGCCGAACCCGGGGGCCATCCAGTCGTTCCCGCTGATCATGCCGCCCAGCATCTCGGGAACCGGACTGGGGAGATTGTCGGCGAACAGGAAATTGTACGGCCCGGAAACCTCTTTCGCGAAGAGCGGCTTTTCCGGGGTCACCGTCCATTGCTGCACCCACGGACGGTCGGTGAACGTGTACCAGATGAGCCCGACGCGGCCGCTCTCGTCGAGCAGATTCGACAGCGAACGGCCGGTTGCCTTGGCCGGATGGGCGAAGAGTTCGGTCGCCGGGATGTCGGTGAAGCACTGGCAGCGGAGCTGGTAGTCCGCGCAGATCTGCAGCTTGACCTCGGTGATGAACAGCCGGCCGAGGCTGGTCAGGAGCGCCGCGCACGCGGGATCCGCGCGGTCGAAGGTCCGTTCGACGTACCTGTTCCGCGCGCCGTCCCAGACGACCGCGGTCATCTCGGTCACCAGATTGGACACGGTGCCGAAGTTCTGTCCCGGCTTTCGCTGTTCACCGCGCGCCGGGATCGAGGTGCCGTGCGCGTTCACGGCGAGCACGCCCGCAACGGTCACATCTCCGGGGGCGGGCACGTTGACCAGGGATTTGCCGTGCCGGTGCAGAAAGTCGAGCAGGCTGTCCATCCGGGTTCCCGCCTGGGCACGGACTTCGCGTTCGGAAGCCAGCGATACGCTGGTCAGATATTTGGTCGTATCGACGATGAGGATCCGGGCATCCCCGGTCTGGTTCTGCTCCACGACCAGCGGTGACCAGGAGTGTTTGTATCCGCGCGGCCGGAGCCGATAACCGTTCGCGCGTGCCCAGTTCGCGAGCTCGACCACGTCCCCGGGTGAGGCAGGGGCGCATGTCCACAGTGGATCGGTGTGGATGACGCCGTCCCAGTTCCGGAACACCTCGTTGTACAGCTCTATATGGTCCGGGAAATTGTGCGGTTTCGTTCCCGCTCCGGTTGCCGCGGCCGCAGTGCCTGGTGTCGCCGAGCCGAGCGCGGCCACCGCTCCCGCCGCCGCGGTGGTGCCCAATAGCGAACGTCGCGATAACTCAGGCATTTCCCTGCTCCTGTCGTGGTGTGTGGCAAACGGTGCGGTGCCGTGGTTTCCCTGCCCGACCCCGAAGGCGGGCAGGGAAACCATGCTGCCGGTGATCAGCTCCGGGCGGACTTGCAGAAGGAAAGGATGTCTCCGACGGTCGCCGGAACATGGAATTTGGTGTCGTTGACCGCGTAGACCACGATTTGGAGGACGTCTTTGAAGAGTTTTTCGATCAGTTCGAACGGGTTGAGGCTGACCGTGACGACGTGCACGATCGTATTGAAATTGTCGCCGAGGAATTTCGCGATATCCCTACCGTGGTCCGAGAAGTTCTTGATCAGCCAGTCGACGAGGTCGAGGGGGCGGCAGAGCGGGATGATGGCGATCGATTCGTCGTGGCTCGGGCTCCACACCCCATCGCCGATCGCGGCACGCGTCGCGGTTTTCTGCTCGCGGGCGGGGAGCGTGACGGAGTGTGCGAGTGCGGGCTCGCGCTCGACCAGCTGCCGCACCTGGCTCTGCAGCCGCAGTGCGGTGTCCACCTCCGGGCTGGACGCGCCGAGCAAGCGCTGCATCTCGGACCGGTCGGTGCTCGCCTGCGCGCTCGCCTGCGCCGGGGCCGGAGCGGGGGCGGCACTCGCCGCGGTACCGATGAGCAGCGAAGCGGTGAGCGCGGTAGCCACGATCGAACCGCTTCTGATCAGTACACCTTTCATGATTTCTCCCTATTCGTTGAAACGAGAACTATGAGAATTTACGGACGGAATGGTGATTGAAACTTTTGATACGCCTTCTTTGGCGCCTTCCCCGTGATTGCGCTGAATCTACCCCGGGTGCACGTGGGCGATAAAGCTGTATCCCCGAATCGGGGGAGGATGCTTTTCGGATGCTGCCGCGGTGTTTCCGGGAATGCATCGCGCTATTCGGCGCCGCTCGTTCCCCAGGACTACTCAGAATGGCGGCGGGCGGGTGGGATTGGTCTGTCCGCTGCTGCGCCGAGCGGATCGCGTTTCGGATAATCTACGGAAAGTGGCGCTGCATACGCCTGTTGTGACCTCTGGCACGTTCGGCATCGCCCGGTGTCAGCGGGACGATTGGGTGTGCGGCCATGGCAAGATCCTGTCGAGAAGGAGGCAATTTTGCCGCTCGCCAGCTCCGGGAGATGGTTGGCACACTCGACCGCATGACCGCTGTACCGTTGTTCGCACCGATCACACTGCGCGGGGTGACCGCGCGCAACCGCGTCTGGCTCGCGCCCATGTGCCAGTACTCGGTGGACGCGCGGGACGGGATCCCCACCCAGTGGCATCTCGTGCACCTCGGGGCGCGGGCCGCAGGCGGGTTCGGCCTCGTCATGACCGAGGCCACCGCGGTGACCCCGGAGGGGCGGATTTCGGCGCAGGACACCGGAATCTGGACCGATCGGCAGGCCGAACACTGGGCCGGGATCACCGGGTTCATCAAGGAACAGGGCGCGGTGCCCGCCATCCAGCTGGCGCACGCCGGGCGTAAGGGCTCGACCGCGCAACCCTGGCACGGCAGGGGTTCGGTGGCGCCCGCGGACGGCGGATGGATCACCTCCGGTCCTTCCGCGCGGCCGTTCGGGGATCTCGCGGCGCCGGTCGCCATGACGGTCGAGCAGATCGACGCGACGGTGCAGGCCTTCGCCGAGGCCGCCAAGCGGGCCGCGGACGCGGGATTCGAGGCGGTGGAGGTGCACGCGGCACACGGATACCTGCTCCACCAGTTCCTGTCCCCGCTGTCGAATCGGCGCACCGACTCCTATGGCGGCTCGTTCGCCGACCGGATCCGCCTCACGGTCCGGGCCGTCGATGCGGTCCGCGCGGCCATTCCCGAGAGAATCCCGTTGCTGCTACGGCTTTCCGCGACCGACTGGGCAGACGGCGGCTGGACAGTCGAGGAGACCGTCGAACTGAGCGCGCTGCTCTCCGGGCACGGTGTGGACCTGTTCGACCTCAGCTCCGGCGGGAACGATCCGGGGCAGCAGATTCCCATCGCGCCCGGATACCAGGTGCCCTTCGCGCGTAGTGTCCGAGCGAAGGCCGGAACACCGACCGCCGCCGTCGGACTGATCACCGAACCCAGGCAGGCGCAGGGAATCCTCGACGAGGGCTCGGCCGATGCCGTTTTCCTCGCCAGGGCCGCACTGCGTGAACCGGCGTGGCCACTGCGCGCGGCACACGAACTGGGGGTCGCGGCGGCGGATGCGCCCTATCCGGTGCAGTATCGGCGGGGTGCCTATCCGGCCTGACGGTTGCGGGCAGGCCATTGCGGATCCGGGTAGGGTTGTGCGCTTTTACCGGCCGTG
>NZ_JALM01000068.1 GCF_000737195.2 Sciscionella sediminilitoris | reverse complement strand
TCTCAAAGAACACACGCACACCGAACCGCATCCGATATCACTCGGAATGAGTTACAGGGCTTGGGTTCCGCCAGCGCCCGCCCCCCGCTCTCGGCCGGGTCCGTGTCGCGCTGACGGAGATAAAGTTACACGACGCCGAACGGGCCCGAAACAGGGGGGTCCCCTTTTCGCGTCGACGGGCGTTCGCCGAGGTCAGCACCCCTCCCTTGGTCAGCAGGGGCGTACTTCGAGCGATCCTCTCACCGACGGTGTGAGACCGATGTGACCCAGGCCTCGCGAACTATCGGCGCCCGCTGCGCTTTCCGCCTGCGCGAAAGGTGCTGACCTGGGGTTTTCCTTCGATCCAGAATCGCCAGGGCAGGGTTTGCGCGACGCTGATGCCCACTCGGGGGCCGCTGTCGATGGTGAACGCGTCGCCATCGTCCCCGCGCTCGAGGCGCACCGGGGAACTGCTGCGGAGCAGGTCGACACCGTTCGCTTCGGTGTCGAGACCGAGTGCGCTGGTGAGTTTGGCGGGCCCGCTGGCGAGGTCCCGGTCGCGTTTGGCGGCGGGCCGGCGTTTGCGGGCCAGTTCCTCGCCTTCGATGACCTCGCCCGCGCGAAGCAGGACCGCACCCGCCTCGCCTTCGGTCATGGTGACCACGTTGGCGCAGAAGTGCATGCCGTAGGTGAAGTAGACGTAGAGGTGCCCGGCCGGTCCCCACATCACGGCGTTGCGTTTCGTCTTGCCGCGGTAGGAGTGCGAGGCCGGGTCGTCGGCGCCGCGGTAGGCCTCGGTCTCCACGATGCGCACGGCGACCTGGTCGGTGCGCAGTACCGAGCCGAGCAGCATCCGGGCGGCGTCCACGGGGTCGATGGCGAGTTCTTCGCGTTCGAACAGCACGGCACCAGGTTAGGGCTAGAGCGGGAGAACGTAGGTGCGCTTGTCGGCGTGCCCGAGGCCGTTCCCGGCTCCGTAGCGCGCGTAGAACCCCTTCGACCGATCGTTGTCCAGCGGGGTCTGCCACCGCAACCGGCCCGCGTGCGCGGATTCGGCGGCTTCGCGCATCGCGTCCACGAGCCGGGTTCCCAGTCGTGCGCCGCGGTGGTTTTCGGCGATGTAGAGGCAGTCCATCGTGTAGTAGATGTCGCCGCGCCAGGTACTCGGCGTGGCAAAACCGCTGACGTAGCCGAGTAGTTCGCCTTCTTCCTCGGCGACGAGGCAGATCAGGCTTTTCTCGGTGAACAGCAGCCGGTCGAGCCGTTCGGCCAGGTCATCGGGCAGCGGTGCGATCGCCGGTTCGAACCGCCGGTCGTATTCGGCGTGCGCGCGGCACAGCTCGGCGAGTTCACCGAGCCGTGCCCTGCGCACTTCGTGTATCTCGATCACCGGGCAGCTGCCCATTCCCGGTGCCCGTTCGCGCGTTCCGCGGCGCGCTGCAGTTGCTCGCGCACCCGCGCGCTCGCGGTTCCGCCGTAGCCGTCGCGGGATTCGATCGAGCCGCGCACGGTGAGCACCTCGCGCACCTTGGGGGTCAGCGCGGGGTCGATGGCGGCGAGCTCGGCATCGCTGAGGTGTTCGAGCCCCTTGTTCGTCCGCTCCGCGACCCGGACACACTGTCCGGCGGCCTCGTGCGCCTGACGGAACGGAATACCCTGGCGGACGAGCCATTCCGCGATGTCGGTTGCCAGGGTGAACCCGCGCGGTGCCAGTGCGGCGAGCCGGTCGGTGTGGAAGGTGAGCGTGCCGAGCATCCCGGCGAGTGCGGGCAGCACCAGTCCGAGCTGCTCGACCGAGTCCACGAGCGGTTCCTTGTCCTCCTGCAGGTCCCGGTTGTAGGCAAGCGGTTGCGCTTTCAGGGTGGCGAGCAGTCCGGTGAGGTTCCCGATGATGCGCCCGCTCTTGCCGCGGGCCAGCTCGGCGATGTCCGGGTTCTTCTTCTGCGGCATGATGCTCGACCCGGTCGACCACGCGTCGTCGAGGGTGACGTAGCCGAATTCGGCCGTGTTCCAGATGATCACTTCTTCAGCGATCCTGGAGAGGTCCACCGCGAGCGTGGTGAGGCAGAACGCGAACTCCACGGCGAAATCCCGCGAGGCGGTGCCGTCGATCGAGTTCTCCACGCATGCGTCGAAGCCGAGTTCCTCGGCCACGAGTTGCGGGTCGAGCCCGAGGGAGGAACCGGCGAGCGCACCCGAACCGTAGGGGCTCACCGCGGCGCGCTTGTCCCAGTCACGGATGCGTTCGATGTCCCGCAGCAGGGCCTGTACGTGCGCGCCGAGGTGGTGCGCGAGCAGTACCGGCTGGGCGTGCTGCAGGTGGGTGCGGCCGGGCATCGGAGCCTCGGGGTGCCGGTTCGCCTGCTCGAGCAGCGCCTCGATCACGTCCAGGACGCCGCCGACGATCTCGGCCGCGGATTCCCGCAGCCACATCCGCAGCAGCGTGGCGATCTGGTCGTTGCGGGAGCGCCCGGCGCGCAGTTTGCCGCCGAGTTCGCCGCCGGCGCGGTCGAGCAGCCCTCGTTCCAGCGCGGTGTGCACATCCTCGTCGTCCGGGCTCGGCACGAATTCACCGCTGCGCACGTCCTCGGCGAGCCGGTCGAGCGCGGCGAGCATGCCGTCGAGCTCCTCCTCGCTGAGCAGCCCGGAGCGGTGCAGCACCCGGGCGTGCGCCTTCGAACCGGCGATGTCGTAGGGCGCGAGCCGCCAGTCGAAGTGGGTGGAGACGGAGAGTTTCGCGAGCGGTTCGGCAGGCCCGCCGGCGAACCTGCCGCCCCACAACGCGGTCGGTTTGTCCTGCTCGGCCATCAGGCCTGCCCCTGTTCACGCTTGGCGGCGATCTTCGAGGGAAGGCCCCACAGCTGCACGAAGCCCTTGGCCAGCGACTGGTCGAAGGAGTCGCCCTCGTCGTAGGTGGCGAGGTTGAAGTCGTACAGCGACTGACCCGAGCTGCGCCCGGTGACGGTGACGCTGCCGCCGTGCATGGAGATCCGGATGTCTCCGGAGACGTACCGCTGGGTGTCGTCGATGAACGTGTCGAGGGCGTCCTTGAGCGGGGAGAACCAGAGGCCGTCGTAGACCAGCTCGCCCCAGCGCTGGGCGACGGTCCGCTTGAAGCGGGCGAGGTCCCGCTCGACGGTGACGTTCTCCAGCTCCTGGTGCGCGGTGATCAGGGCGATCGCACCGGGGGCCTCGTAGACCTCACGGGATTTGATGCCCACCAGCCGGTCCTCGACCATGTCGAGCCGGCCGATGCCGTGCGCGCCGGCCCGCCGGTTGAGTTCCTGGATCGCCTCGAGCACGGTGACCGGGCGGCCGTCGATGGCGACGGGGGTGCCCTTGTCGAAGGTGATCACCGCTTCGTCGGGCGCCTTCCACTGGGTGGGGTCCTCGGTGTAGGAGTAGACGTCCTTGGTCGGGGCGTTCCACAGGTCCTCGAGGAAACCGGTCTCGACGGCGCGGCCGAACACGTTCTGGTCGATGGAGAACGGGGACTTCTTGCTCACGTCGATGGGGAGTTTGCGTTCCTCGGCCCAGGCGATCGCCTTCTCCCGGGTCCACGCGTAGTCCCGGACGGGCGCGATGACCTTGAGGTCGGGGGCGAGTGCTCCGATCCCCACCTCGAAGCGCACCTGGTCGTTGCCCTTACCGGTGCAGCCGTGCGCCACGGTGCTCGCGTTGTGCTTCTTGGCGGCGTCGGCGAGGTGTTTGACGATCAGTGGCCGGGACAGCGCGGAGACCAGCGGGTACCGGTCCATGTAGAGCGCGTTCGCGTGCACGGCGGGAAGGCAGTACTGCTCGGCGAATTCGTCGCGTGCGTCGGCGACCTCCGCGGCGACCGCGCCGCAGTCGAGTGCCCGCTTACGCACCGTTTCCAGGTCCTCGCCGCCCTGGCCGAGGTCCACGGCGACGGCGACCACTTCGGCCCCGGTCTCCTCGGCGATCCAGCCGATCGCCACCGATGTGTCCAGCCCGCCCGAGTAGGCGAGTACTACCCGCTCAGTCATTCTTCCTCCTGTTGCTCTGTGTTGCTCACCAATGCCATGAACTTCCCGGCGAGCTGCATGCCGGTCAGTGGTTCGCGCGCGATGACGATGATCGTGTCATCCCCGGCGATCGTGCCGACAACCTCGGCGAGGGTCGACCGGTCGATCGCGCTTGCCAGGAACTGCGCCGCACCGGGCGGAGTGCGCAGTACCGCGAGATTTCCCGCCCCGTCCGCCGAGGTCAGCAGTTCACCGAGGAGCCGGGACAGTCGCCCGGTCCCGCCCTGCACCCCGCGTACCGGGGAACCGTCCTCGGGGATGACGTAGACGGCCGCGCCGGAGTCCGCCGCGCGCAGCTTGACCGCGCCGAGTTCGTCGAGGTCCCGGGACAGCGTGGCCTGGGTGACCTCGATGCCGTGCTCGGCGAGGAGCCGGACGAGTTCGCTCTGGCTGCGAAGCTGGTGGGTGGCGACGAGTTCGCTGATCTTGGCCTGCCGCGCGACCCGGGTGGTTGCGGTGGTCATGACCGCCCACGCCTTTTCGCCACCCCCGCACATCCCCCGCCCTCACCGGGGGGCGACCCCGCATCCAGTATATCGGCGCGGGGACTGGGAGAAACCGTTCGCGAAAATCTGTGGACGGCCGGAACCGTTGTGGATGGTCGCGCATACGGACGGCCCGGGCTCACCGTCTGGGATGGGTTCATCGCGCCTCCAGCAGGGATACGAGCAGCGCTTTCTGGGCGTGCAGGCGGTTCTCGGCCTCGTCCCACACCGCACTCGCCGGCCCGTCGAGCACATCGTCGGTGATCTCCCAGCCGCGGTGGGCGGGCAGGCAGTGCAGCACGATCGCACCGGAGTTGGCCCGTGCCATGAGTTCGGCGTTGACCTGCAGTCGCCGGAAGGGCTGGACGCGGTCCTTGCCGTCGTTCTCCTGCCCCATCGAAGTCCAGGTGTCGGTGACGATGACATCGGAACCGGCCACGGCGTCCTCGGGGTCGGTGAACACGGTAACGCTGCCGTCGGTCTCGCTCGCCCGCTTCTTGGCGTCGAGCACGACCTCCTGCAGCGGCTGGAATCCCTCGGGCGCGACGACCCGCACGTGCATCCCCGCCGTGGTACCGCCGAGCAGCAGGGAATGCGCCATGTTGTTGGCACCGTCGCCGAGGTAGGTGGCGGTGACCCCGGCGAGGCCGCCGAGCCGTTCCCGGATGGTCTGCAGATCGGCGAGCATCTGGCACGGGTGGAACTCGTCGGTGAGCGCGTTGATGACCGGAATCCGGGAGACCGAGGCCATGGAATCGATGCGCTTCTGCGCGAAGGTCCGCCACACGACGGCATCGACGTACCGGGAAAGCACCCGGGAGGTGTCCTCGATGGTCTCCTCGCGGCCGAGCTGCATGGAGCGTCCGTCCACGACGACCGGGTGCCCACCGAGCTGTTTGATGCCGACCTCGAAGGAAAGCCTGGTGCGCGTGGAGTTCTTCTCGAAGATCGCGGCGACGGACTTGCCGTGCAAGGTGTTCCGGCTCAGCGGCTCGGCCTTGAGCTCGTCGGCGAGATCGAGCACGGCGCGCTGAGTCTGCGGGGTCAGGTCGTCGTCGCGCAAGAAATGTTTCGGCATGTCAGGACTCCTCGCCTGCTGCGTCCACAATGGACGGTAGTTCGGAAACGAAGGTGTTCGCCTGTTCCTCGCTGAGCACGAGTGGCGGGGCGAGCCGGATGGTGTCCGGGGCGACCGCGTTGACCAGATAACCGGCCCGCTGGGCGGCACCGGAGACCTGCTTGGCGATCGGTTCGGTCAGCCCGATGCCGAGCAGCAGCCCGGGTCCGCGCACCCCGCGCACCCGCTCGTGCCCGAGTGCCTCGACCCCGCTCGCGATGTGCTTGCCGAGCACCGCGGCGTGTTCGCACAGGCCCTCGGCCGCGATGGTGTCCAGCACGGCCAGGCCCGCCGCGGCGCACACCGGGTTACCGCCGAAGGTCGTGCCATGCGTTCCCGGGGTGAACAACTCGCCCGCCGCACCGATCCCGAGCACGGCACCGAACGGAAGGCCACCGCCCAGGCCCTTGGCGAGCGTGATCAGGTCGGGCAGGATTCCCGCCTGCTGGAAGGCGAACCAGGAACCGGTGCGCCCGATCCCGGTCTGCACCTCGTCGATCACCAGCAACGCACCGGCCTTGCGGGTGATCTCCCGCGCCGCGTGCAGATAACCGTCCGGAGCGGGAAGCACCCCGGCCTCACCGAGCACCGGTTCGAGGAACACGGCCGCGGTCTCCGCATCCACGGCGGCCTCGAGCGCGGCCACATCCCCGTACGGCACATGCTGCACGCCGGGCACGAGCGGCTCGAACGGGGCCTGTTTGCCCGGCTGCCCGGTGACCGAGAGGGCACCCATGGTCCGGCCGTGGAAGGCGCCCTCACAGGCCACGATCTTGCCGCGCCCGGTGAGCCGGGTGATCTTCAGCGCGGCCTCGGTGGCCTCCGCACCCGAATTGCAGAACAGCGCCTTGCCCTGCGCACCCACGAGATCGAGCAGCCGCTCGGCAAGGCGCAGACCCGGTTCGTGCGCGTAGAAGTTCGAGGTGTGCCCGAAAGCCGCGATCTGCTCGCTCACCGCGGCCACGATGGCCGGATGCGCGTGCCCGAGCGCGTTCACCGCGATCCCGGAGAGCAGATCGAGGTAGGCGGCGCCGTCCGCGTCGTAGAGCGTGGCGCCCTCCCCGCGGCTGATGGTCAGTTCCGGCGTGCCGTAGTTGTCCATCATCACCGCGCGCCAGCGCGCCTGATTGTCCGCATTAGACATGGGGCTCTCCATCGGAAGCCGCCTCCCCTGGGTAGACCATCGTGCCGATTCCCTTGCTGGTGAACACTTCGAGCAGTACCGAATGCGCGATCCGGCCGTCGATCACGTGCGCGCGCGGAACACCCGACTGCACGGCGCGCAGGCACGCCTCCATCTTCGGCACCATTCCGCTGGCCAGCCCGGGGAGCAGCCGCTCGAGCTCGTCCGCGTCGAGCTGGCTGTAAAGCGAGGCCGGATTCGGCCAGTCCGCGTAGAGCCCCTCGACATCGGTGAGCACCACGAGTTTCTCCGCACCGAGCGCGATCGCCAGCGCACCGGCCGCGGTGTCCGCGTTGATGTTGTGCACCACGCCGTCCGCGTCCGGGGCGACCGTGGACACCACCGGGATCCGGCCGCTGTCGATGATGTCGCGCATCGCCTCGGCGTTGACCTCGTCGATGTCCCCGACCAGCCCGATATCCACCTGCTCACCGTCCACAATGGCCGGACGGCGGGCCGCGGTGAACAGCCGGGCGTCCTCCCCGGACATGCCGACCGCGTAGGGCCCGTGCGCGTTGATCAGGCCGACCAGTTCCCGCCCGACCTGTCCGACGAGCACCATGCGCACGATGTCCATGGTCTCCGGGGTGGTCACCCGCAGCCCGCCGCGGAACTCGCCCTCGACGCCGAGCCGTTCGAGCATCGCCGAGATCTGCGGCCCGCCGCCGTGCACCACGACCGGGTGCAGACCGGCCAGCCGCAGGAACACCATGTCATCGGCGAAGGCCTGCTTGAGCGACTCGTCGGTCATGGCGTTGCCGCCGTACTTGAGCACCACCGTGGTGCCGTGGAAACGCTGCAGCCAGGGCAACGCCTCGATCAGGATCTCCGCCTTCGCCGCCGCCGTCTCGATCCGTGGATCCACACCGCTCATGAGGAGTACGCGCTGTTCTCTTCGACGTAATCGTGCGAGAGGTCGGTGGTGAGCACGCTCGCGGTGTGCGCGCCGAGGTTCAGCCCGATCTCCACGGCGATCTCCGCACCGGAGAGATCCGCGTCCTCCCGGTTTCCCGCGGCGAGCCCGTCCCGGCACAGCGTCACCCCGCCGATGGTGATGTCCAGCCGGTCCGGATCGACCTCCGCCGCCGAACGGCCCACCGCCATGGCCACCCTCCCCCAGTTCGGGTCCGAGCCGAACATCGCGGTGGACACCAGCGCGTCCTCGGCCACGGTGCGCGCCACGGTCTCCGCGTCCGCCGGGCTGACCGCGCCGCGCACGGTGATGGTGACCCGTTTGGTCACTCCCTCCGCGTCGGCCTGCAGCTGCCGGACCAGATCGGCGCACACCGTGTACAGCCCGGTGCGGAACTCCTCCGGATCCGGACGCACCCCGGAGGCACCGGAAGCCAGCAGCAGCACCGTGTCATTGGTCGAGGTCCCGCCGTCCACATCCAGGGTGTTGTAGGTCCTGGTCACCACATCGCGGAGCACCTGGTCGGCGAGCTCCGCGTCGAGCACGGCGTCCGTGGTGAGCACGGAAAGCATCGTGGCCATGTTCGGCGCGCACATCCCGGCTCCCTTGGCGAACCCGCCGATCGACCAGCCCGCCTCGTGCGTGGTGTGCGCCTGCTTCTCGACGGTGTCCGTGGTCAGCACCGCGTTCGCGGCCGCGGTGCCCGCCTCGCTCCCGGTGTCCAGTGCCGCGGCCGCCGTATCGATGCCCGCCTCGACCGCGGACATCGGCAGCGGTTCCCCGATCAACCCGGTCGAGCACACCGCGATCTCGATCGCGCCGACCCCGAGAAGTCCGGCGAGCTTCTCCGCGCTGGCATGGGTGTCCTGGAAACCACGCGGCCCGGTGCACGCGTTCGCGCAGCCGGAGTTGAGCAGCACCGCGCGCAGCTTGTGCTCGGCGAGCACCTGCTGGGACCACAGCACCGGGGCGGCCTTGACCTTGTTCGTGGTGAAGGTGCCTGCCGCCACGAAACTGGGCCCCTCGTTGACGACCAGGGCCAGATCGCGCGCGCCGGATTTCTTGATCCCGGCGGCGATTCCGGCCGCCCGGAAGCCCTTCGGCACGGTCACGGTCATGGTGTCACTCCCGTCGTCGGCAGCCCGAGCGTCTCCTCGAGCCCGAGTGCGAGATTCATGCATTGCACGGCACCACCGGCGGTGCCCTTGGTGAGGTTGTCCTCCGCGCCGACCACCACGAGCACGCCCGCCTCGGCGTCCACGGTGACCTGCAGCTGCACCAGGTTCGCGCCGAGGGTGCTCTTCGTCGCGGGCCAGAGCCCCTCGGGGAGCACGGTCACGAACGGCTCGGCACCGTAGGCCCGCTCGTAGACCGCACGAGCATCCACTGTGGACAGCTCGCGGGCGAGCGGGGCGGTGCAGGTGGCCAGGATTCCGCGCGGCATCGGGGCCAGGACCGGGGTGAACGAGACCCGGACCGCTCCCCCGGCCACCGCGGACAGGTTCTGGATCAGCTCCGGGGTGTGCCGGTGCGCGCCACCGACCCCATAGGCGCTCGCCGAGCCCATGACCTCGGAACCGAGCAGATGCGGTTTGAGCGCCTTGCCCGCCCCGGAGGTGCCGCTGACCGCGACCACGTTCACCGAGGGTTCGACGAGCCCGTCCGCGAGCGCGGGGACCAGCGCGAGCGAGGACACCGTCGGATAGCAGCCGGGCACCGCGATCCGCTTCGCGCCACGCAACCGCTCCCGCCCGCCGGGCAGTTCGGGCAGGCCGTAGGGCCAGGAACCCGCGTACTCCCCGCCATACCAGCGCGCCCAGTGCTCGGCCGACTCCAGTCGATGATCCGCCCCGCAGTCGATCACCAGGGTGTTCTCACCGAGCTGCGCGGCGAGCTCGGCGGAGCTGCCGTGCGGGAGGGCGAGGAACACCACGTCATGTCCGGCGAGCGTGTCCGGGCCGGTCTCGGCGATCACCCGGTCGGCGAGCGGGGACAGGCCGGGCACGAGCTCACCGAATCGTCGGCCCGCGTTCGCTCCCGCGGACAGCGTTCCGATCTCGGCTTCGGGGTGGGCGAGCAGCAACCGCAGGAGCTCGGCTCCCGCGTATCCGCTCGCACCGGCTACGGCGACCTTCATATGAATGATTATGCACCAAGATGCAATTTCACCCAAGCCGGGTGGCGCTGGTCACCACGAACGAGGCGGTCACCGTGACCGGCTCGGGCAGCGCGGCGATGTCCGCGCGCAATCGTTCCGGGTCCACATGGTGCGCGCTCGGCCCCATCAGCACCAAGTCGGCGACCGCGGCGTGCTCCAGGGCGAGCTCGATACACAGCGGCTCCCGCGCGGTCTCGGCGAACGCGGTGCCGAGCGCGCGCCGCAACCGTTCGGGTTTGTCCGGGGCGACCGTGATCAGGCCGAGCCGCTGCACGAGTTCGCCGAGATGACCGGGGCCGGGCGTGACCGTGAGCAGCAGCCCGTCCGCGGCGAGCACCCTGCGGTACTCCTCGGCATGCCGCGGGCTGAACACGTTGAGCAGCACCGTGGCCGCGCCATCGGCGAGCGGCAGGCGCCCGCGCAGATCGGCGACCACCGCGGCGGCCCGCGGGTGGGCCTTGGCGGCGCGACGGATCGCGGGCGCGGACAGATCGAGCGCGAGACCGCGCGCATCCGGGGCCCCGTCGAGCACCGCGGACAGGTACTCCCCCGATCCGGAACCGGCGTCGAGCACCAGTCCGGCGGTACCCACGAGCGCGGCGAGCCGGTCCTGCAGTGGCGCATAGTGCCCCGCACCGAGGAACCGGGCCCGCGCGGCGACCATCTCGGCGGTATCGGCATTGCGCGGTGGTTTCGCCGCCCCCGCGCGCAGGTTCACGTAGCCCTGGCGCGCGATATCGAAGCTGTGCCCCTCGGCGCAGCGCACGGAATCGCCGACGGCGACCTCCCCGGAGCACACCGGGCAGCGCAACCACCGCTCGACGAGCGAGAGCCTGCTCATCGCGACCACCTTATCCCGCGACAGGCTTGCGTCCGGCCACCGCGCGACCTAGTCTCGGGTCATTCGTACAGGACACTCGTTCAGGTCGATTGGACAGTAGAGTGAGCTCACCGGCAGCGGCCCGTGGCCAGGAAGTCCGTGTGCGGCTGCTGGCCGCCGCGGCCGAACTCATTCCCGAGCGCGGCTGGTCGGCGGTGAGCACCCGGGTACTCGCCGAGCGGGCCGGGGTGAGCAGCAGCGTGGTGCACTACCACTACCCCTCGATCCAGTCCGTGTTGCGGGAAGCCGCGCTCGGCCTGGTCACCCGGCTCGTCGGGGAACTGGACGCGGTACTCGCCCGCGCGGACACCGCCGCCGGGGCGGTCAGGGAACTGCTCGCCGCGATCCGCGCCTACTCCGGGACCGACCCGGCCTCGCTGCTCGCGATCGAGACCTACCTCGCGGCGAGCAGGGACGAGCAGCTGCACGCCGGAATCGCCGAAGCCCTCGCCGAGTTCCGGACCCGGCTCGGGCGCTGGCTCGGCGAGCACACGGTCCCCGCACCGGAACCGACCGCGGCGGTCCTGGCCGCCGCGCTCGACGGGCTCGTCCTGCACCGGGGACTGGACCCGAACCTGGACAGCACGGCGATCGACGAGGTGCTCGCGCGACTGGTTCCGCAGGACGACTGAGGAGGATCCGATGGCCACGACCCGGATGAGCAAAACCCGGCCACCCCGGCTGATGCGCCTGCTCCAGGTGCTCGGCTCGCTCTACGACCACGAGTTCGGCTGGCTGCTCGGGCAACGGTTCCTGCGGCTGAGCCACACCGGCCGCCGGTCCGGGCGCTGCTACCGGGTCATGCTCGAGGTGATCGGCATCGACCGGGAGGCCGGGGAGATCTACGTGCTCGCCGGGCTGGGACCGAAAACCGACTGGTACCGCAATGTGCTCGCCGCACCCGCGCGGATCGATCTCGGCGCCGCCCGGCTCGAGGTGCGGGCGCACCCGGTCGATCCGGTGCGAGCGGCCGGGATTCTGAACCGCTACGAGTACCGCAACCGAATGCTCGCGCCCATCGTGCGGCGCGGACTGAGCTGGGTGATCGGCTGGCGCTACGACGGAAGCGAAGCGGCACGACACCGACTGCTCGCCGAGTGCCCCGTCGTCGCTTTCCGCCCGGGGCGGGCCTAAACCGCGCTCAGACCCAAGAGTTCGTTAAGAGCCCGCCCGCCTGAGGGCCGTTTCCTAATTTCCACCAAGGTTCGTGGGCGAGGATTGCCGGTGTGAGCGCACCGACCACAGCACTCGCGCCGACGGGCGCACGCGAGGTTCCATCACGTCCCCGGTCCGGCCATCTGCACCAGATCGACATGGTGCGCGTACTCGCGTTCTCGTTCGTGATCCTCGCGCACGTGGTCAACGGCGTGAACGACATGGCCGATCCGGATGTCGCAGCGGTGTCCATGTCGATGCACTTCACCCGCAGCGCGTTCTTCTTCCTCACCGCGCTGGTGCTCGTGTACGGCTACCGGGATCGCCCTTCCGGCGTGTTCTCGTTCTGGCGCAAGCGAATCGGCGTGGTGGCGGTGCCCTACATCGTCTGGTCGGCGATCTACACCGCAATCAACGCCCCGGATGCGACGCTCGGTGACTTCGCCCGCGCGCTGCTGCAGAACCTGATCACCGGCGGCGCGATGTACCAGCTGTACTTCCTCGTGGTGACCATCCAGTTCTACCTCGTTTTCCCGCTTTTCCTCGCCGTGCTCCGGGCGATGCGCCGCTGGCCGGTCCTGACGCTGAGCCTCGCGATCGCGTTCCAGTTCGCCTACGACTCGTTCTTCTCCATCCAGCCCGCGCCGGTCGACGGATTCCTCGGCGAACACTGGCAGGTCATCACCTCGGTGCTGCCCAGCTACCTGATCTACTTCGTGATCGGCGGCGTGGTCGCGATGCACCTCGAGGTGGTCACCGAGTGGATGCGCAAGCATTTCTGGGCGATGCTCGGTTTCGCCGGTGCCGGTCTCATCGCCGTGCAGATCAACTACTACGCCAACATCGGCGAGGGCATGCACCCGTTCACGGCGAGCAATCCGCTGCAGCCGAGCCTGATGATCTGGTGCGTGCCCGCGGTACTCGCGGTGTACGCGATCGGGGTCCGGTGGGCCGACCGCAGGCAGCCCGGCAGTGTGGCGGACAAGGTGCTGCAGGGCGGAACGCTGCGCGCGTTCGGCATCTTCCTCGCCCACCCGCTCGTACTCTCGCTGATCTACGACAACCTCCTCGGCCAGCTCATCGGCAGCTTCGGGTTCATGGGTGCCACGGTCATCGTGTACCTGCTCGGGGTGGCGGGTTCGGTGCTGCTCGTGGAACTGTTGCGGCGCACGCCCTTCTCGACGAAGCTCATCGGGCGCCCCTCGGCCCCGCTGCTCAGCGCGAAGGCCAAGAGCACCCTGCGCAGCCTCGGCGGGCTCAAACCCACGGCATAGACCCAAAAAAACCGGCCCGCCCACCGAATCCTCGGTGGGCGGGCCGGTTTTGTGACCAGCGCAGTTTCGTGCGGGAGTACTCAGCGCAGGGTGGCGCCGTGGCGTTGCCCTGCCAGCTGCACCGCGGCATCGCGGGCCGCGGTCGCCTCCTCACTGGCCAGGGTTCGGTCGGCGGCCCGGAACCGCAGGGAGAAGGCCAGCGAGCGCTTGCCTTCCCCGAGCTGCTCGCCGGTGTACACATCGAACAGGGCGAGATCCTCGAGCAGTTCCCCCGCGCCCTCGCGCAGGGTCGCGGCGAGCTCGGCGGCCGGGACGGTCTCGTCCAGCACCACGGCGACATCGAGCAGCACCGGCGGGTAGGCCGAGATCACCGGATTGATCTTGTTGTCCGCCACCGGGATCGCGGACAGATCGAGCTCCATGGCGCAGGTGCGCTTGGGCAGGCCGAGCCGTTCGAGCACCTTCGGGTGCAGCTCACCCGCGTAGCCGACGACCGTCTCGCCGTGCCGCAGCTGCGCGCACCGGCCGGGATGCCAGGGCGCGTGCTCGGCGGCCCGCACGGTCAGCGAGATCCCGATCGCGTCCGCGACGACGTGCGCCGAAGCGATCGCGTCCGCCCAGCTCGCCGGTTCGCCCTTGCCCCACCAGCCCGCGCGCTGCCGGTTTCCGGTCAGCAGCACCGCGACGTGCTCGGGCTGCTCGGGAAGGGCCGCGTCGAGCGCCCGCAGCTGGTCCTCGCTCGGGCGCTGTGCGACGCCGACGCTCGGCACCGGCGGCTGTTCGGTCTTGGCGATGAACACTGGAGCGATGGTGAACAGGCCGACATCGCGCAGACCGCGGGAAAGGTTGCGGGACATCGTGTCCGCGAGCACCGGGAGCAGCGTGGTGGCCAGCAGGTCCGCCTCGCTGTCGAGCGCGTTGAGCAGCCGCACGGTACGGGTGCGCGCATCGTCGGTGGCCAGCCCGAGCGCGTCCAGCTTCTCCTGGGACACGAACGGGAACGGCCGCGCCTCGACGTATCCGTCATCGGCAAGGGCTCGCCCGATCGACCGCAGTCTGCGCTGTTCCCCGGTGAGCCCACGGCCCGCGGGCGCGGGCGGGAGCACCGAGGGGATCGTGTCGTATCCCTCGAGCCGCAGCACCTCCTCGACGAGGTCGGCGGGCTCGGTCAGGTCCGGGCGCCAGCTCGGCGGGGTGGCCTGCACCATGGGCGTGCCGTCCTCGGCGGTGAACACCTCGATACGGCAACCGATCTTGGTGAGCCGGGTGACCGTGACACCGCGCGGGTACCGCACCCCGGCGACCCGGTCGGGCAGATCCATCGCCATGGTGACCGGATTCGGCAGCAGCGGATCGCCCACATCGGTACGCCCGTGCGCGGCCTCGGCGTCCCCGAGCCGCTGGAGCAGGCGCACGGCCAGCTCCAGGGCGGCGGGCGGAAGCAACGGGTCGACCCCGCGCTCGAACCGCTTCGCCGCTTCACTGGGCAGCTTGTGCCTGCGCGCGGTGCGCGAGATCGAAGCCGGTTCCCAGTTCGCCGCCTCGAGCAGGATGTCGGTGGTGCCCGCGGAGATCTCGGTGGTTCCCCCGCCCATGACCCCGGCGAGCCCGATCGGCCCGCTGTTGTCGGTGACCACGACATCGTCCGGGTCGAGTTCCCGCTCGGCCTCGTCGAGCGTGGTCAGCCGCTCCCCCTGCTTGGCGCGGCGCACCACGATCGGCCCGTCCATCCGGGTGGCGTCGTAGGCGTGCAGCGGCTGGCCGAGTTCGAGCATCACGTAGTTGGTGACGTCCACGGCGAGCGAGATCGAGCGGATGCCCGCGGCCATCAGCCGCTGCTGCATCCACCACGGGGTCGGCGCGGTCGGGTCGATCCCGGTGACCCGGCGCAGCACGAAGCGCGGGCAGCCGACCGGGTCCTCGACCTCGACCTCCCAGGGCTGTTCCTCGGGTTCCTCGATCTCCAGACCGGCGGGATCGCCGAAGGGCAGATCGAGCGCGCAGGCCAGTTCCCTGGCGAGCCCGCGCACCGAGAGCGCGTAGCCGCGGTCCGGGGTGATCTCCAGGTCCACCACCGTGTCCGGGATGCCCAGCGCGGTGCGCGCATCGGTGCCCGCCTCGGCGAAACCGGTCGGCAGCACCAGGATCCCGTCGTGGTCCTCTCCGATCCCGAGTTCGAGCGCGGAGCAGATCATCCCCTCGGAGACCCGCCCGTAGGTCTTGCGCGCGCCGATCTCGAAACCGCCGGGCAGCACCGCGCCGGGCAGCGCCACCACGACGAGGTCGCCCTCGGCGAAGTTGCTCGCCCCGCAGATGATGTGGTTCTGCGCCCCATCGTCGGAGACATCCACGGTGCAGTACCGGATGGGCTTCTTGAACTCGGTCAGTTCCTCGATCTCGGCGACCCGGCCGACCAGCAGCGGCCCGGTGACCTCGCCGACCCGGTCGATGGCCTCGACCTCGTGGCCGATGCGCACCAGCGCGTCCGGGAACTGATCGGTGCTGACGTGTTCGTTGAGTTCCAGGTGTTCGGCAAGCCAGGAAACGGGGACCCGCATGCTCATGCCTCCGTTCCGAAGGGAAGGGTGAACCGGATGTCGCCTTCGACCATGTCCCGCATGTCCTCGATGCCGTTGCGGAACATCAGGGCGCGCTCGACGCCCATGCCGAACGCGAAACCGGAGTAGACCTCGGGATCGACTCCGCAGGCGCGCAGCACGTTCGGGTTGACCATGCCGCAGCCACCCCACTCGACCCAGCCGGGCCCGCCCTTGCGCTCCTCGAACCAGATGTCCATCTCCGCGGACGGTTCGGTGAACGGGAAGTAGTGCGGGCGGAACCGGGTGCGCGCCTTCGGCCCGAACAGGGCGCGCGCGAACGCGTCCAGGGTGCCGCGCAGGTGCGCCATGGTGATGCCCTTGTCCACCGCGATGCCCTCGACCTGGGTGAACACCGGGGTGTGGGTGGCATCGAGGGTGTCGGTCCGGTAGACCCGCCCCGGGGAGACCAGGTACACCGGCAGTTCCCGGTTCAGCAGCCCCCTGATCTGCATCGGCGAGGTCTCGGTGCGCAGGACCAGCCCGGAGTCCTCCGGTGCCACGTAGAAGGTGTCCCGCGTGGTCCGCGCGGGGTGATCCGGGCGGAAGTTCAGCGCGTCGAAGTTGAACCACTCGGTCTCGAGCTGCGGGCCGTCGGCGACCTCGTAGCCCATGCCGAGGAACACATCGGCCACCCGCTCGGTCATCGTGGTGATCGGGTGCCGTGCCCCGCGCGGGAACCGGTCCCAGGGCAGGGTCACGTCGACCTTCTCCTCGAGCAGCACCTGGGAGTCGCGCTCCGCCTCGAGTGCGGTGCGGCGCTGCTCGTAGGCCTGCTGCACGCGTTCCCGCGCCGCGTTGACCCGCTTGCCCGCCTCGGACCGGGCAGCCGGGGGCAGCGCGCCGATCTCGCGCCGCGCGAGGAGCACGGGCGCGCCGTCCCCGAGGTGGGCAGGCTTCACACCCGCGAGCGCGTCGAGGTCGCCCGCCTGCGCGAACGCGGCGGTCGCTGCCTCGACGGCGGCATCGAGGGTCTCCGCGCTGAGCGCGGCTACCTGCTTGGGATCGTACGAGTCGTTTGCGCCTGACATCGCTTCCGGGCTGCTCCTGTGGTCGGTCGAAAACCTCTTACCAAGCGGGGATCGGCTTACTGGAGGTCGGTTTGGTATTTACCGGCACAGTGATCGTATCCACCGCGGTTGACCCTACGCATGGCGGTTCTCGGGTCGATCGGTGAATGCCGATGTATACAGGCAAACCGAGGCCGCCGCGGCCAGGTTCAGGCTCTCCGCGCGACCGTGGATGGGCAGCGCGAGGAACTCGTCAACCCCGGTTGCCTCGCTCAGCCCGTGTGCCTCGCTGCCGAACACCCACGCGGTCGGCCCGGCGAGCCACTCGGCTCCCGGATAGGCGAGCCGCCGCGCGGTTCCGCTGGTGCCGAACACCCGCAGCCCGGCATCGCGGCAGGCCCGCAGTGCGGAGCTCAGCTCGGGTTCCCTGGCCACCGGCACGTGGAACAGGCTGCCCGCCGAGGCGCGCACGCACTTGCCGTTGTGCGGGTCCACGGTCTGCCCGGCGAACAGCACCGCGTCCGCGCCCGCGGCATCGGCGGTGCGCAGCACGGTGCCCGCATTGCCCGGATCGGTGATCCCGGCCAGCACCGCGACCAGGCGCGGACTCCCGGCCAGCGCGGTTTCCACGGGCACATCCATGAGCCCGCACACCGCGAGGATCCCCTGCGGAGTGACCGTCTCGGACAGCCCGGCCGCGGCCTTATCGGTGATCGTGGACACCGGGACCCCGCGGTCGCGGGCGCGCTCGGTGAGCCCCCGGTGGCGGCTCCCCGCCTGCTCGGTGACGAACAACTCGTGCACCACCGGGGCGTTCTCCAAAGCGGCACCGACCGCGTTCGCCCCCTCGGCGAGGAAGCGCCCGGTCTTGGTGCGTTCCGCCCGGCGGATCAGCCTCCGCGCGGCAACGACCCGGGGCGTTCGCTCGGTGAATACCGAAGAACCTGCCCCGGGTCGCTGTGTGTCGCCTGTGTCGCTGATCCCTCAGTCCTTGCCAGGAACCGGCTGCGCGTCCGCGTTCGCGCGGGCCACCTCGACCAGCGCGGTGAACGCACCGGCGTCGTGCACGGCCAGCTCGGCGAGGTTCTTGCGGTCCACCTCGACGCCCGCGGCCTTGAGGCCCTGGATCAGGCGGTTGTAGGTGATGCCGTTCTGCCGCGCGGCCGCGTTGATCCGGGTGATCCACAGCTTGCGGAAGTCACCCTTGCGGGCGCGGCGGTCCCGGTAGGCGTAGTTCAGCGAGTGGAGGCTCTGCTCCTTCGCCTTGCGGTAGAGCCGGGAGCGCTGGCCGCGGTAGCCGCTCGCCTGCTCGAGCGTCGTCCTGCGCTTCTTCTTGGCGTTGACCGCCCTCTTGACGCGTGCCACGTGAAAGTCCTGTCGATCTGATCGGGGGAAATGGTCAGTGCTTGGTGCCCGGCGACCGCGTCAGCGGCCGAGCAGTTTCTTCATCCGCTTCACATCGGGCTTGGCGACCTCGGCGGTGCCCTCGAGCTTGCGGGTCAGCTTGCTCGACTTGTGCTCGAGCAGGTGGCGGCGTCCCGCACGCTCGCGGCGCAGCTTGCCGCTCCCGGTCACCCGGACGCGCTTGGCCGTTCCCTTGTGGGTCTTCATCTTCGGCATGGTGATTCCCTTGTTCTACTTTTCGGCTGGACCGTTGCTGGGCAGACCAGTCACTCGGTCTCGGTCGTCGCCTGATCGGTCGTGGCCTGCGCCTTGGGCCGCTGCTTCGGGTTCTTGGTCGGCGCGAGCACCATGATCATGTTGCGGCCGTCCTGTTTCGGCGCCGATTCGACGGTGCCGTACTCGAGCACGTCGTCGGAAAGCCGCTGGAGCAAACGGAACCCCAGCTCGGGACGAGACTGCTCGCGGCCGCGGAACATGATCGTCACCTTGACCTTGTGCCCCTGCGCGAGGAAGCGGACCACGTGGCCCTTCTTCGTCTCGTAGTCGTGCGGGTCGATCTTCGGCCGGAGCTTCTGCTCCTTGATGACGGTCTGCTGCTGGTTGCGGCGTGACTCGCGAGCCTTCTGCGCGCTCTCGTACTTGAACTTCCCGTAGTCCATGAGCTTGCAGACCGGTGGGCGGGCCTGCGGGGCGACCTCGACGAGATCGAGGTCCGCTTCGCCGGCGAGCCGGAGTGCGTCCTCGATGCGGACGATGCCGACCTGCTCACCGTTCGGTCCGACGAGACGGACCTCGGGAACGCGGATGCGCTCATTGATGCGCGACTCGGAGCTGATGGGGCCTCCTCGGTAAAGCTGGTTTCGTTGCTGTCGTGCGCGCCCGGGAGCTGCACGTGGAACCCCAGCAAACCGAAAGCCCCGCATGCGATGCGCATACGGGGCCCACGTCTCCGACCGGTCACCTGGTCATGCCAGGCTTCACCGCCGGACGAATCCGGCGGGACCGGACCCGGACACCCGTTCTGAGCGGGCGACTCGGGTGGGAGCGGGGCTCCACTTGCCACCCCCGAACGCTCGGGGGCCGGTCGCGCATGACAGCCTATCAGATGTGTCGAACGCACCAGGTGGGCAGGATATTCCGGACGGGATCGCCGAGCGGGACCTCGCCGAAATCCCCAGTGTAGAGGTCATCAGCAGGGCCGCGGTGATGTTGATGTCCTCGGCCGCCGAACGGCTCGGGCTCTCCGCCGAGGTGCCCGCCGAATCGCCGAGCCGCGATCTGGACGAGGCACGCAGGCTGATCACCGCGCTCGCCGGACTGGTCACCTCCAGCGCGGAGTACCTCGGACTGCACGCCGGTCCGCTGCGCGACGGCCTGCAGTCCCTGCAGCGTTCCTTCCGCGAGGAGTCCGCGGTGCCCGATGAACCGGGTCAGGGTCCTGGCGAGCGCTACACCGGCCCGGTCTGGTAGTAGCCGCGCACCCGCTCCGGGGCGAACACACCCCGGTCGGTGCCGATCGCGCCGACCAGTTCCGGCGGGGTGACATCGAAGGCCGGGTAGATCCCGGTGGCCCGCTCACTCGCGGTGCGGTTCCCGAGCGCGTGCAGTACCTCCGCACCGTCCCGGTCCTCCAACGGCACCTGGGAGCCGGTCTCGGCCTGCTCGTCCGGGGCGAACACGGTGGCCGTGTAGGGCACCCCGAAATGCCGCGCGGCGATCGCGAGGCCGAGGGTGCCGACCTTGTTGACCACGTGCCCGTCCATGGTGACCCGGTCGGCGGCGGTCAGCAGTTTGTCGATCCGGCCCTGGCTCATCAGCGCGGCGGGCATGCCGTCGGTGATCACCGAGACATCCATGCCGAGTTCGGCGACGCTGTGCGCGGTCAGCCGGGCGCCCTGCAGATAGGGCCGGGTCTCGGTGCAGATCACCCGGACCGAGTCGCCGCGTTCGAGGATCGCGCGCAGCACGCCGATCACGTACACATCGCCCCAGCAGTGGGTCAGGATCACATCCCCGTCCGCGAACCGCGCGGCCGCGTGCGCACCGAGTCGCCGCCCGCGCTCGTGGAACTCGTCGGAGATCCGGTTCGCCTCGGTGAACATCCGCTCCGGCTCCACCCCGCGCAGTGCGGTCACCGCCTCCCGGATGCCGTTGTTGGTCGGCCGGGTGGCGAGCAGCCGCCGCGCCGCGGTGTCCAGGGAACGGCCCTGTCCCGCGGCGAGCACCATCGCGCCCGCCGCGGCGAAGAACGGGCCGCAGCTCTGCGTGACCATGTCCTCGATGGCCACCGCGACCTGTTCGACATCCCGGCACTCGACCCAGGTGGTGCGCATCGGGAACCGGCGACGGTCCAGGATGCGCACCACATCGGGCTCGATACGCACGCTGTCCAGCAGCGTGGGCACCGGGATGGCGGACATGCTCAGAGCGTATTCGAAAGTTCGTGGCCACGTCGTCAGGTACGCCGCCCCCGCGACGGTCCTCGACACTTAACCACCACGAAGACAAATTCCGAATAATCCGCTCAGTCGAGCACCGCGAGCGCGTCGATCTCCACCAGGATCCCCGGGTTCAGCCCGGTGTACACGGTGGTGCGCGCCGGGAAGGGCTCGGTGACGTACTCCGCGAAGGCGGCGTTCATCTCCGCGAAGTGCCCGGGATCGGTGAGGTAGACGCGCAGCATGATCACGTCGTCGATGCTGGCCCCGGCCTCGGCGAGCAGCGTGTTGACATTGGCGAAGGCCTGCCGGGTCTGCGCGTCCACGGAGTCCCCGACGAGGGTGCCCGAGGGATCGAAGCCGACCTGCCCGGAGATCTGCAGCATGTTCCCCTTGCGCACGGCCGGGGAGTACTTCGCCGCGGGGGACGGTGCGTTCGGGCTGGAGAATGCCTGCTTGGCCATCGGGTGGATACCTCCGCTATTGCCGATCATTGCACAGTGATGGTAAAGACGGACAGCGTGACGATCACACCCGGGACAATCGACCCGAACGCCCTTGCCGAAGCCGACGAGATCCCCGTCGACTGGCGGCACAAGGGAATGCCACCCGCCGCGTCCGGTACGAGTATCGCAGCATTCGCCGCCGAACGGCCCAATATTTTCACTGACGGATTCCACTCCCCGCTGTTGGTGCTGGACGACGCGGCCATGCGGCACAACGTGGATGTGCTCGCCCGGCTCGCGGACGCACGCGGGATCGCGCTCGCTCCGCACGGCAAGACGACCATGGCACCGCGGCTGTTCGAACGTCAGCTGCGGGCGGGCGCCTGGGGCATCACCGCGGCCACGTTCAGCCAGGTCCGGGTGTACCGCGCGTTCGGGGTTTCCCGGGTATTGCTGGCCAACCAGCTCGTGGATCCGGTGGCCATCGCCTGGATCGCGGCCGAGTCCGCGCGCGATCCCGGTTTCGAGTTCAGCTGTTTCCTCGACTCCTCCGCCGGGATCGAGATCGCCGAGAACGCGCTCGCGGGCACGGATTTCCAGCTGCCGGTGCTGATCGAGCTCGGTGGTGCGGGCGGGCGGACCGGCGTCCGGGATGTGGCGGCGGCGGTCGAGCTCGCACAGGCAGTGGCCGCCTCACCCGCGCTGCGGCTGGCCGGGGTCGGCGGCTACGAGGCCGCACTCGCGCACGGTGCCGAGTCCGACGCGTTGTCCACTGTGGACGGTTACCTGCGCGCGCTGCGGGAGCTGGTCGACCGCTGCGCTCCGCTGTTTCCGGGGCAGGTGCTGGTCACCGCGGGCGGGAGCGCCTACTTCGATCAGGTCACCGAGGTACTCACCGAACCATGGCCCGCGGGGCTGGACGTGCTCCCGGTACTGCGCAGCGGGGCGTATCTGACCCACGATTCCGGCTTCTACGAAGGACTTTCCCCGCTCGGCGCGCATCAGCGACTGGCCGGATACGAACGGCTACGGCCCGCGATGCGGTTGTGGGCCCGGGTCAGCTCGAAACCCGACGCGGACCTGGCCCTGCTCACCCTCGGGCGCCGGGATGTCTCCTTCGACCAGGGCATGCCGAGCGCCGAGGTGATCCGCAGGGAGGGTAAGACCGTTGCGCTTTCCGGGGTCACCGTCACCAAGCTCAACGATCAGCACGCCTACTGCGCACTCGGTCCGGGAGCCGACATCCGGGTCGGTGACTGGATCGGGCTCGGCGCCTCGCATCCGTGCACCGTGTTCGACAAGTGGCAACTGATCCCGGTACTCGATACCGACGGGGAGACCGTGCTCGAGTTCGTCCGGACCTACTTCTGATCATGGACCTGATCCTCGGCTCGGCCACGGTGATCGACGGAACGGGCGCGGACCGCTATCACGCGGATGTGGTGCTGCGGAACGGCCGGATCGCGGAGATCACCGCACCCGGAACCCGGCGGGGCGCGAACCTGATCGACGCCACGGGACTGGTGCTGTGCCCGGGTTTCATCGATATGCACGCGCACTCGGATCTGGCGCTGCTCACCGAACCCGAGCACCTCGCGAAGGTTTCCCAGGGGGTTACCTGCGATGTGATCGGCCAGGACGGCCTCTCCTACGCGCCCTGCGACGACCGGACCCTGGCCGCGCTGCGTGCCCAGATCGCCGGATGGAACGGTAACCCGCCGGATTTCGATTTCTCCTGGCGCAGCGTCGGCGAGTACCTGGACCGGCTCGACACGGGGATCACCATCAACGCGGCGTACCTGGTGCCGCAGGGAACGGTGCGCATGCTGGGCGTCGGGTTCGACGACCGCGCGGCGAGCGAGGACGAGCTGGACCGGATGCGCGAGCTCGTCGCACAGGGCATGGACCAGGGCGCGTTCGGGCTGTCCTCCGGGCTCACCTACACCCCGGGGATGTATGCCTCCACCGCGGAACTGGTCGCGCTGTGCGCGGTGGTCGCGGAACACGGCGGGTACTACAGCCCGCACCATCGCGGGTACGGGGCGCATGCGCTGGAGGCGTACGCGGAGATGGTGGACGTCTCCACGCGTTCGGGCTGCCCGCTGCATCTCGCGCACGCCACGATGAACTTCGACTGCAATGCCGGGCGGGCGGGCGAACTGCTCGCGCTGCTGGACGCGGCGATCGCCGAGGGCACGGACATCACCCTGGACAGCTATCCGTATCTGCCCGGGGCGACAACGCTGTCCGCGCTGTTGCCGAGCTGGGTGTTCTCCGGCGGGGTCGAGGACACCCTGGAACGGCTCGCCGATGCGGACACCCGGGAACGGATCCGGTACGAGATGGAGGAACTCGGTTCGGACGGCTGCCACGGCGTGCCCGTGGACTGGTCGGCCATCGAGATCAACGGTGCCGAGGACACCGCGCTTGTCGGTGCGAGCGTCGCGGAATCGGCCGCGCGCCGCGGGAAAACGCCGAGCGAACTGTATTTCGACGTGCTCGTGGCCGAACGGCTCGCCCCGTCCTGCCTGATGCACATCGGCCATGAGGACAACGTCCGCGCGATCATGCGGCATCCGGCGCACACCGCGGGCAGCGACGGGCTGCTGCACGGCCCGCGGCCGCACCCGCGCGCCTGGGGCACCTTCCCGCGCTATCTCGGCCACTACTGCCGCGAACTGGGCGTGCTCGGCCTCGAGGACTGCGTGCACCACATGACCGGGCGGCCCGCGGCCCGGCTCGGGCTGCGCGACCGGGGCGTGCTCACCGAGGGCGCGGTAGCCGATCTGGTGCTCTTCGATCCGGAGACGGTCGCCGACCGGGCGGAGTTCAACGAGCCCCGCCGGCTCGCCGCGGGCATCGAGCGGGTACTCGTCGGCGGGGTCACGGTGTACGCCGAGGGTGCGCACACCGGAGCGTTTCCTGGGAAGGCCTTGCGGCACAACGGATAACACACGGGGAGGCCTCCATGGCGGCGGTCGACTGGCTCCAGCACTCCACACCGGGTCTGCTCCTGCTCGCCCTGGTGGCCATCGCGGTGCTGCTGTTACTGATCATGAAGTTCGGCATGGAGCCGTTCATCGCGCTGCTCGTGGTCGGGCTGCTCGTGGCGCTGGCCGCCGGGATCTCGGTGCAGGATCTGGTGGGTACCGCGCAGAAGTCCTCGAATTCCTTACTGGAGAAGGGATTCGGCTCGATACTCGGGCACATCGCGGTGATCATCGGGCTCGGTACCCTGCTCGGCGCGATCCTGGAGAAATCCGGCGGGGCCCGGGTGCTGACCAGGGCGCTGCTGCGGCTGTTCGGGCAGCGCCGTGCCCCGCTCGCGATGGGGCTCGCCGGGCTGATCTTCGGCATCCCGGTGTTCTTCGACATCGGCGTGTTCGTGCTCGCCCCGCTGGTGTTCGCCGCGGCCCGCCAGGACAAGCGCTCGGTGCTGCTGTTCGTGCTCCCGCTGATCGGCGGGCTGTCCATGACGCATGCCTTCCTTCCCCCGCACCCGGGTCCGGTCACCGCGGCCGGGCTGCTCGGGGTAAGTCTCGGCTGGATCATCGTGATGGGGCTGGCCTGTGGGATCCCGGCCTGGTTCGCGGCGAGCATCCTGTTCTCCACCTGGCTGGGCAACCGGATGCACCGGTCGGTTCCCGCCGAGGCCGAACTCGCCGAGGAGGACGGCGAGGACGAACCGGCCCTGGGCACGGTACTGCTGCTGATCCTCGTTCCGCTGGTGCTGATCCTGTTCGGCACCTTCGGGAATCTGTTGCTGCCCAAGGGATCCACGGTCGGCGAGGTGGCGACTTTCCTCGGCACGCCCGCGGTGGCGCTGACCATCTCGGTGCTGCTGGCGATGTGGCTGCTCGGCTTCCGCCGCGGGATGGGCAGCAAGGAGCTGAGCACGCTCACCGCGGCCGCGCTGCGCCCGGTGGCGATGATCCTGCTCGTGGTGGGCGCGGGCGCGTTCTTCGGCGCGGTGCTCGCCGCGACCGGGATCGGCAAGGCGGTGGCCGGTTCGCTGGACGCCGCGGGGCTGCCCGTGCTGCTGGCCGCGTACGTGATCAGCTGCGGGCTGCGCATCGCCCAGGGCTCGGCGACCGTCGCGATCACCACGACGACCGGGATCCTCGCGCCGACGGTGACCGAGCTGCACTATTCACAGCCACAGCTGGCCCTACTGGTGATGGCGATCTCCTCGGGTTCGATCATCGCCTCGCACGTCAACGACGGCGGGTTCTGGATCGTCTCGCGTTATTTCGGGCTCACCGTCAAGGACACCCTGCGCAGCTGGACTGTCCTGGAAACCGTGCTGTCCCTAGTAGGTTTCGGTATGGCGGCGTTGTTGAGTCTGTTCGTGTAGTGAGCACAGTCGTATAGTTGAGCGGCTGCCTGGAAGGAAGGGAACGGCGTGGGTACTCCGTGTTACATCGGTGGTTTCACATCCGAAGGCGGGCCGGGGCTCGTCGTGACCGAGCGGGAGGGCGGCACGCTCACCGAGCGGGCCCGGATTCCGCTGGAGAACCCGTCCTGGCTGACCCGGAGCGGTTCGGTGCTGTACGCGGTGCAGGAATCCACGGCGGGCGCGGTGCGGGCGCTGAGCATCGCCGATCCGTACGCGCCGGAGGTGCTGGGCGCACAGCTGACCGAGGGCGCCGAACCCACGCACTGCACGGTGCACCGGGACTGGCTGGTGAGTTCGAACTACGGCTCCGGATCGGTGGCCGTGCACCCGATCGAGGCCGGTGGTTCGCTGGGTGCGCTCAGCGATCTCGTGCAGCACGGCGAGGGCGCGCACGCGCACCAGGCGCTCGGCGATCCCTCCGGGAACTGGCTGCTGTGCGTGGACATCGGGGTGGACACCGTGTTCGTGTACCGCATCGAGGACGGCAAGCTGCGTGAGCATTCGCGCGCGGTGCTGCCGAAGGGAAGCGGACCCCGGCACCTGGACTTCCACCCGGACGGCGAGCGCGCCTATCTGGTGCACGAATACGAGTCCACGGTGACCGTGCTCGGCTGGGACGCCGATGCGGGCACCCTGACCATCGGGGCGAACGTGAGCACCCGGCAGGAAACCGGCGGGGACAACTTCCCCGGGGAGATCGCGGTCAGCGAGGACGGGCGGTTCGTGTACGCGAGCAACCGGGGCGACAACACGATCGCCCGGCTCGCCGTCGAGGGCTCCGGGCTGCGGCTGCTCGACACGGTGCCCACCACCGGGGACTGGCCGCGCCAGTTCGCGCTCGCCGAATCCGCGCTCTACGTCGGCAACGAGCGCGGCGGCCAGGTGGTCCGGTTCGATCGTGATCCGGCCAGCGGGGAGCTTTCCGGTCCGCGACCGGTGCTGGAATTCCCCGGCGTCTCGATGATCCTGCCGTAGCGGCGGGGTTGCACGGCTTCGGGTTCACGGCTGGGATTCACAGCCGCGCCAGGCGTTCGGCGAGCCCGTTCAGCCCGTCGGCGAGCTCGTGCCGATCGCCGGTGCGCAGCCCGTAGAGCACCGCCTCCAGGGCACCCAGCCAGGCGTAGTGGGCCAGCCGTTCGAGCGGCAGCGGGCGGCCGTATTCGGCGATGAGGTCCGCCGTGCGGTCCGCGCCGAGCTCCAGATAGGGCCCGATGAAGTCCTGGACCGGATCGCCGATGGTCGCGTCCCCGAAATCGATCAGCGCGCGGATCCCGCCGTTCCCGGCGAGCACGTGTTCCCTACCGAGGTCCCCGTGCACCAGCGCGGCCGGGCTCGACCAGTCGCCGGCGAAGAACGCGGTGAAGGCCTCCTCCAGGGGACCGGCGAGCGCGCCGAGGGTGTCCGCGATCCGGCGCGCGTCCTCCCTGCGGTCCCGGTAGTAGCGCAGCCAGGAATCCAGGTTCGGTGCGGTGTCACAGCAGCGCGCAGCGTGCCCGAGGTCCGCCCCGTGCAGCGCCCGCAGGGCCGAGGGCAGGCCGGTCCAGTCGGTGTTCGGTTCACCGTCGAGCTTGCGGTACACCAGAAGCCCACCGCACAACAGCGGGCGCGGCACCGCGAACGGCAGCCGCGGGGCCAGCCAGGGCAGCAACCGCGCCTGCTTGAGGTGGTTACGCGCGATCCCGGGCTCCCGGGGCACGAGCACCATCCAGGTCTCGTCCACCTCGAGGGCGCGGGAATCCCAGCCCCGTCCGCATTCGGTGATCCGCTCGCCCCGGATGCCCAGCGCCCGCAGTACCGGAGCGACCCGGTCGGCCGGGATCACCCGAGCATCGGGGCGAGGAACTGGCCGGTGTAGCTCTCCTCGGTGTCCGCCACCTCTTCCGGGGTACCTTCCGCGACCACGGTTCCGCCGCCGGATCCGCCCTCGGGTCCCATATCGATGATCCAGTCGGATGTCTTGATCACGTCGAGGTTGTGCTCGATCACGATCACCGTGTTTCCCTTGTCCACCAAGCCGTTGATCACCCCGAGCAGTTTCGAGATGTCCTCGAAGTGCAGTCCGGTGGTGGGCTCGTCGAGAATGTAGACGGTCTTTCCGGTGGAGCGCTTCTGCAGTTCGGAGGCGAGCTTCACACGCTGCGCCTCACCGCCGGACAGGGTCGGGGCGGGCTGACCGAGCCGCACGTAGCCCAGCCCCACATCCACCAGGGTCTTGAGGTGCCGGTGGATCGCGGTGATCGGCTTGAAGAACTCGGCTGCCTCCTCGATCGGCATGTCCAGTACTTCGGCGACCGTCTTGCCCTTGTAGTGCACCTCGAGGGTCTCGCGGTTGTACCGGGCGCCCTTGCAGACCTCGCACGGCACGTACACATCGGGCAGGAAGTTCATCTCGATCTTGATGGTGCCGTCGCCCGCGCAGGCCTCGCAGCGCCCGCCCTTGACGTTGAAGGAGAACCGGCCCGGCTGGTAACCGCGCACCTTCGCCTCGGTGGTCGCGGCGAACAGCTTGCGCATGTGGTCCCACACGCCGGTGTAGGTCGCCGGATTGGACCGGGGGGTCCGGCCGATCGGCGACTGGTCCACGCACACCAGCTTGTCCACCTCGCCGATGCCGTTGATCCTGGTGTGCCGCCCGGGAACCTGGCGCGCGCCGTTGAGCCGGTTCGCGAGCACCGTGGCCAGGATGTCGTTGACCAGGGTGGATTTCCCGGAACCCGAGACCCCGGTGACCGAGGTGAGGGTGCCGAGCGGGAAGGCCACGTCGATCCCGCGCAGATTGTGTTCCCGCGCGCCGACCACGGTGAGCTTGCGCTTCGGATCGGCCACCCGGCGTTCTTCCGGGACCGGGATCTCCTTGCGGCGGGACAGGTAGTCCCCGGTCGCGGAGCGCTTGTTGGCGAGCAGCTTCTTGTAGGTGCCGCTGTGCACGATCTCGCCACCGTGCTCCCCCGCGCCAGGGCCGATGTCCACGACCCAGTCCGCCGAGCGGATGGTGTCCTCGTCGTGTTCCACCACGATGAGCGTGTTGCCGAGATCGCGCAGCCTGGTCAGGGTCTCGATCAGCCGGTGGTTGTCCCGCTGGTGCAGCCCGATCGAGGGTTCGTCGAGCACGTAGAGCACCCCGACCAGGCCCGAGCCGATCTGCGTGGCGAGCCGGATGCGCTGTGCCTCTCCCCCGGAGAGGGTGCCCGCGGCCCGGTCCAGGGACAGATAGTCGAGTCCCACGTCGAGCAGGAAGCGAAGCCGCGCCTGGATTTCCCTGAGCACCCGGCCCGCGATCATCTCCTGGCGCTTGTCCAGCGTCATCCCGTCCAGGAACGTGGAGCACTCGGCGACGGACATGGCCGAGACATCCGCGATCGAGCGCTCACCGTGCTGCGAGTGCTCCAGGGTGACCGCGAGGATCTCCGGGCGCAGCCTGGTTCCCTGGCAGGCCTGGCACGGAACCTCGCGCATGTAGCCCTCGTAGCGCTCGCGCATGTATTCGGACTCGGTCTGCTCGAGCCGCCGCTCCAGGAAGGGAATGACTCCCTCGAAGGAGGCGTAGTAGGAGCGCTGGCGCCCGTACCGGTTGCGGTAGCGCACGTGCACCTGGTCCGGGACCCCGTGCAGCACCGCCTTCTGGATCTTCGCGCCGAGCTTGCGCCACGGGGTGTCCATGCGGAACCCGATGGTCGTGGACAGCGAGGTCAGCAGGCGCTGGAAGTAGTCGGCGGACTGGCCGCCCTGCCAGGGTGCGATCGCCCCGTCCTCCAGCGAGAGGTCCGGATCGGGCACCACCAGTTCCGGGTCGACCTCCTTGCGGGTCCCCAGACCGGTGCACTCCGGGCAGGCGCCGTACGGGGAGTTGAACGAGAAGGAACGCGGTTCGAAATCCTCGACCTGCAGCGCGTGCCCGTTCGGGCAGGCGAGGTTCTCCGAGAAGGTGCGCTCCCGATCCGGGTCCTCCGCCTCCAGGTCCACGAATTCCAGGGTGACCAGGCCGTCCGCGAGGCGCAGCGCCGTCTCCACCGAATCGGTCAGCCGCTGCTTCGCGCTCGCCTTCACCGTGAGCCGGTCGATGACCACCGCGATCGAGTGCTTGTCCTGCTTCTTCAGCTTCGGCGGCTCGGTCAGCTGGTGGATCTGCCCGTCCACGCGCACCCGCGAATAACCGTCGGACTGCAGCTGGGCGAACAGGTCGACGTACTCACCCTTGCGCCCGCGCACCACCGGGGCGAGCACCTGGAACCGGGTGCGCTCCTCGAGATCGAGCACCTGGTCCACGATCTGCTGTGGAGTCTGCTTCGCGATTCGTTCCCCGCAGGCCGGGCAGTGCGGGACGCCGGCGCGCGCGTAGAGCAGCCGCAGGTAGTCGTGCACCTCGGTGATCGTGCCGACCGTGGAGCGCGGGTTGCGGTTGGTGGACTTCTGGTCGATCGACACCGCGGGGGAAAGCCCCTCAATGAAGTCCACATCGGGTTTGTCCATCTGCCCGAGAAACTGCCGCGCGTACGCCGAGAGCGATTCCACGTACCGCCGCTGCCCCTCGGCGAAAATCGTGTCGAAGGCCATCGAGGACTTGCCCGAGCCGGAAAGACCGGTGAACACGATCAGCGAGTCGCGGGGCAGGTCGAGATTGACTCCACGCAGGTTGTGCTCCCGCGCACCATGCACCACAAGTCGATCAGCCACGAAAACCTCCGGACGAAACAGGGAACGAGTCCATGCTAGGCAGCCCCACCGACAATTTTCGCCGCGCGGGTACTCACAACTCTGTGTAACCGGCTGACCAGCGACTACCGCGAAACGCTCCGGCGGCATATGGTGGAGAGGTACCCCTCGCGCATACGGCGCCGTCGAGTGCCATCCGGCGTGGACAAATCACTGAATTGGTTCTTGAGCACACCCATCCTGACAGCAGGAAACGAAGAGACCGCGAACAACGAGAAGGGTGTCCCTGTGCAGTCCTCCCGACCCGCGAACGTACTGGCCGAGAGCACGGTGGTGCCGATGCCCCGCGACGAGAACGAGACCGCGAGCCCGGCCCGGCTCGCGCACGCCGGTCTGCGGGCCATCGACGAACTCACGCCCCGGGTCGACGCGGCGGTCGCCGCGATCACCGAGGCGAGTATGACCCGGCCGAGCGCGCTGCCCGGCTGGACCAGGGCGCACCTGGTCAGCCACCTCGCCCGCAATGCCGATGCCCTGGTCAACCTGCTCACCTGGGCGCGTACCGGGATCGAACGGCCCGCCTACGCCTCCGACGAGGACCGGGACGCCGACATCGACGAGGGCGCGCAGCGGCTGGCGCAGGTGATCAAGGAGGACCACCTCGCCGCTTCGGGCCGGTTCCGTACCGCGGCCGCCGCGATGCCCGACTCCGCGTGGTCGGGTTCGGCCACCAGCCGCCAGGGTGTGGAACTCGGCGGGCACCTCGTCCCGTGGATGCGGGTCACCGAACTGTTCGTGCACCTGGTGGACCTCGATCTCGGGCACCGCTTCGCGGACTACGCCGACCTCGGCGAGGAAACACTCGACCTGGTGTTGAGCTATGTCACGCTGACCTACAAGAGCCTTCCCGAGACCCCGTCGATGCTGCTGCACGCCACCGCGGACAGCGGTACCCGTGAGCACGCCATCGGCACCGCGCCCGCCGAGTACGAGATCACCGGGACACCGGCCGAACTGATCGCCTGGCTCACCGGCCGCACGGACGGATCCGCGCTCTCCGGGGAGATTCCGGCCCTGTCCGGCTGGCTGAAGTGACCGGTAAAGTCGCGCCTGTGAACAGCTACACCGGGCATGTGGAGCCGGGCGGTGCCCCCGCGAAGCGCGAGCTCGCCGAGATCAGCATCACCAAGCTCTCCGTCGGGCCCATGGACAACAACGCCTACCTGCTCATCGACAAGGCCAGCGATGAGGCGCTACTCATCGACGCGGCGAACGACCCGCAGCGGCTTTCCGATCTGATCGGTTCCGGGGACTCCCGCCCCGATCTGCGCACCATCGTCACCACGCACCAGCACCCCGATCATTGGCAGGCGCTCGGCGCGACCGCGGGGGCGTACGGCACGAACACCGTGGCACACCCCGCCGACTCCGAGCCGCTGCCGGTTCCGCCGGACTTCCTCGTCGAGCACGGCGACTCCGTCCGGTTCGGCGAGTCGAGCCTGTCGGTCATCCACCTGCGCGGGCACACCCCGGGCTCGATCGCGCTGCTGTACCGGGATCCGCAGGGCCACGGGCACCTGTTCACCGGGGATTCGCTGTTCCCGGGCGGGCCGGGGAAGACCACGAACCCCGAGGACTTCGCCAGCCTGATGGACGACCTCGAGGCGCGGGTGTTCGGCGAGCTGCCCGATGACACCTGGTTCTACCCGGGACACGGCGACGACTCGACCCTCGGGGCGGAGCGGCCGAACCTGGCGCAGTGGCGCGAACGCGGCTGGTGAATCAGCGCCCGTGAGCGCTACGCCGCCGCACCGGTAATCGATGATCGCGAAACCGACCAGGGTGCGGCCCGATTGAGCCGGTGACCGTACCCTCACCCTCATGGGTGTCGTCTCGGCGCACGTGGTGCCGCTGAAACGGCGAGGGGTGCGATGACCGAAGGGTTACCCCCCCCCGACCGTTTTCGGCCGAAATTGCCTGTCGGCGGGGAATTCGATCGCTGGCTGACCGTGGGGTTCACGCGCACGGTGCTGGTCGTGGTCCGCACGGTCACCGCGGGCACCCGGCTGCTCGATGTGCTCTCGCTGTTCGAGGACGATCACCGGATCCAGGTGGTGTTCACCCGCGATGAGGACAACTCGGCGGTGTTCGGCTCCGGGGTGCGCGATTTCCTGCACGAACTCGGGGTGGTGGTGCTGCCCTGGGAGCAGGCCGTCGGCACCCGGTTCGATCTGGTGCTCGCCGCGAGCGAGAACGACCGGCTGCAACTGCTCGACGGCCCGGGAATCCTGTTCCCGCATGGGATCGGGTTCCAGAAGTACTACCCGGGAACCACGGTCGTCGCCGGTCTCCACCCGGAACGGCTGCGCGGCTGGGACCACACGATCGCGCTGTCCCATCACGATCAGCTCGAGGAACTGCGCCGGATCGGCCCGGATGTGGCGCGGCGCGCGGAGGTCGTCGGCGATCCCTGCCTGGACCGGCTGCTCGCCGACGCGCACCGCTTCGAGGCGTTCCGGGAGGCCTTCGGCAGCACGGATCGACCGCTGCTGACCGTGGTCTCCACCTGGGGCCCGGATTCCTTGCTCGGCACCGACCCCGGCCTGCTCACCGAACTGCTCGCGCGGCTTCCGGTGGACGAGTTCGCGGTGTGCGCTGCCCTGCATCCGGGCATCACCTCGGCGCACGGTCCCTGGCAGCTGCGGGCCTGGCTGGCCACGGCGCGAGCGGCCGGGCTGCGCCTGGTCACCCCGGCCGCGGGGTGGCAGGCCGCGCTCATCGCGGCCTCGTGTGTGCTGGCGGACGAGGGCTCCCTCGCGCTGTACGCGGCGGCACTCGACCGTCCGCTGCTGCTGGCCGGTCGGCCCGCCGCGAGCACCGTTCCCGGATCACCGATGGCCGCGCTCGCCGAACGGGCACCCCGGCTGGAGCCGGATCGCCCGCTGCTCGCGCAGCTGCGGCGCGCGATGGACGAGCACCGTCCGGGCCGGTACCGGAACGTGGTCGAGGCGGCCGTCGCCGGGAGCTCCGCCACGGCCCTGCGCGAACTGCTCTACCGGCGGTTGCGGCTCACCGAACCCGGACACGAGGCGGAATTCGCTCCCCTTCCGGTCCCGGATCCGCCGCCCGCACCGGTTTCCGCTTTCGTCATCGGCGCGTGCCCGCACGGCGACACCGTGGAGCTGACCCGGTTCCCCGCGACGGACACCGAACACCGGCTCGAATACCGCCACCTCGCCGCGCACGCCACCCGGGCGAGCCTGCGCCAGCTGTCCGGGGCGGCGATCGTGTTCACCGAGCTGCGCGAGCCCGAGCCGTTCAGCGAATGGGCCGAGGCGGTGCTGCGCCGCTGGCCCGCCGCGCATGTCGCCGCGGCCCGGATCTCGGACACGGTCTGCCTGACCAGGGACCGCGCCGGCGAGGAACGGGAACTGAGCCTGCGGGCGGATCCGCTGCTCGCCGCGAGCCTGGTCTATCTGGGCGGCGCCGCGACTACCAGGGCCATAGCCATCGGCGAGCGGACGGTGCGGGTAACGAGCAGAGTTCGGTGAAGTAGTCGTCGCGCCGTGGGTGCGTGCTCCGGTTGGCCTCGTCCAGCAGGCTGCCCCAGGTTTGCCGCGCCGCGTCGATCGCGCCCTCGGCCACGAGCAGTCGCGCCTCCAGCTCGCGCAGTTCCCACCCGTACTGTTCGGCGCCGACACCGCGCAGCAGCCGGTCCGCCTCACCGAGCCAGGTACGGGCCGCGACGGTGTCCCCGAGCGCCAGGTAGGCGCGGGTGGCGGCCATGTGCGCCCGCCCCAGATTGCGCCCTTCGGCGTACCTGGCGGCCTCACCAGCCTGGGTCAGCGCCTCGGTCGCGTACCCCGCTTTGACCAGCATCACCGCGAGCATCCGCAGATGAATGCCGAGCGCGGTGCGGTCGCCCAGCTGCCGGTCGATGGCCACGGCGGCGCGCATCCAGCGGATCGCCTCATCGAGGTCCCGGGCCCATCCCGCATCGAACCGTTCTTCCCAGTACCGGCTCCGGAACTCGGCGACCGAGGCACTCAGCCGCGGCTGTGCGGCGGCCTCGGCGTGACGGGATGCCTGTTCCAGATCGGCCTGCGCGGGCTCGAAAACCCGGGCGAGGTAGTACGCCTTGGCGCGCATCGAATACGCCCGGGCAATCTGGGCGGCGCGCTGTTCGGGATCGGTGAGCGCGGCGCGCACCACGCAATCGGCGATATCCGCGTATTCGCGCCAGCGCCAGCGCTGATTGATCAGGATCTCGACCGCGCCACCGAGCTGGCACACCTCGCGGTAATGGCCCCGTTCGCATCCTTCGCGGGCCAGGGCACCGATCAGCCCCAGGTGCTCGTCCAGCCAGTCGAACCGGTCCTCGGGCCGCGACCATGCCTCGACTCCGGCGTCCTCGTACACGCGCAGGCGATCCGGTTGGAAGTCGGCCGCGACGGCGTTGTCCCGCACATGACGCAGCAGCGCGGCGAAGACCGCCGCGCGTTCCCCCTCGGGTGGTTTCGGCAGGTACTCGCCGACCAGGCGCCGTACCCGGTGCGCGTTCCCGTCCGGAGTGGTCAGCTGCGCCGCGAGCACCGCCTCGAAATCGGTTCCCGCGCCCAGATAGGCGGTCGCGGTCTCGCGGGTGAACCGGCCGCCGGGGAACTCCGCGAGCAGCGCGACCGCGCGGGCGGTGCGCGCATCCAGGGCGTCGATCGTGCGCCGGACGGATTCCCGGATCACGCCTTCGGCATCGACGACCCCGGTCTGCCGGTAGGCGGCGAGCAGCCCCGCCACCGGTTGCGGTTCGCCCGCGCGCGTGGCCAGGCTGAGCCCCACTTCGCGCAGCGCCTCCGGCAGTCCCTCGCACAGCGCGACCAGTTCGCTGCTCGCCTCGGGCTCTTCGGCGGGCCGGACCGCGCCGCAGTAGTCGGCGAGCAGCTCCCGCGCGCCTTCGGGATCCAGGCCGCGCAGCAGGATCGGATTCCGATCGAGGCTCCGCAGATCCCTGCTCAGGTACGTGGTCGTGATCAGCAGCAGGCTCGTCCGGAACCGGGTGAACACCTCGATCTCGCTCGCCGCGGTGACGTTGTCCAGGATGATCACGCACTGCCGGGTGGCCAGCGCCGAGGCCAGCTGTTCGGCCAGCCGGGCGTCGTCCACCGCGAGCTCTCCCGCGTCCACGCCGAACCGGCGCAGCACGTACTGCATGACGCCCGCGAGATCCAGGACATCACCGGACCGGAACCGGGCGAGGTCGACCTCCACGCGGCCGTTCGGGAACCGGTCCGCGACGGCCGCGCCGAGCTGACGGGCCAGTTCGGTCGCCCCGCAGCCGTGCGGCCCGGCGATCAGCTTCGGCCCGTCCAGCGGCGGATTCTCCAGGTACCGGCGATGATTGCGGAATGCCGGGATCGGTTGCGGGGCATCACGAGCGACCGAGTCCGCGTTCAGCAGCCCCACCGCCTGGATCAGTTCCTCCCGGAATCCCGGATCGCGGCGGGCGAGTTCGAGCACCGCGTGGATGTCGGGCGCTTCGGAGAGTTCGTCCTTGCGGGAGCGCAACAGGTCGTACAGTCGGCGCGCGCCCTTGCCCAGCTCGCTCGTCGCGGCGGACACGGCCCATTTCGTCGCCTCGCTCGCGAACACCTCGACCATGTCGACCATGCACGACCCCCTCGTCCCGTAGGCGACGGCGATCGTATCAGGGGTTCAGGCCGGGTTTTCGGTGTTCGCACGGAAGGCCGGGCAGCGTTCGAGGCCCGATTCGCAGGGACAGCCACGCAGTTCGGCGAGGTAGCCGCACGCCCGTTCGAGCTCGGCGATCCGCTGCTCGAGCACCCGCATCCGCTCCCCGATGAGGGTGCTCCATCCGCTCGCGCCGGTGAGCAGCGCGGCGATCTCCTCGATACCGAGCAGTCCGGTCTCAGGCCACTTCTTGATGAGCGCGATCCGGTAGAGCTGTTCGGTGCCGTCACAACGCCTTGCCGCGCACCGGTACGGCGTGATCAGTCCGCGGCGTTCCCAGTAGTGCAGCGTCGAGGCCGGCAGACCGCAATGCTCGGCCACCCGGCGGATTCCGGTGAGCTCCCGCATTCCGTCCATCGAACCCGGAACCGAAGACTTCTACATGGTTAGGCTAACCTAATTAGCGCTCTCCGTCGGCGACCCGGTCGAGCTCACGCTCGCCCTCGGCGTCCGGTTCGGCCGCGCGCTTGCGGCGTCTGCGCCACAGCAGCACCGCGAGCAGGACCACCGCGAGGGCCGCGAACACGATCCAGCCCGCATTGCCGATGAACCGCTCCACGGCGTGGATCGAGGCACCGGCCGCGGCCCCGGCGAACACGTACACCGCCGACCAGAGCAGGCCCGCCAGCAGTGAAGCGGGCAGGAACCGGCGATAGGGCATCCCGGCAACACCCGCGGCGGCCGGGGTGAAGGTGCGCACGATCGGCAGCAGCCTGGTCAGCACGATCGCCAGCGCCCCGCGGCGGTGCAGCGTGTCCACGGCGCGGTCCCAGTGTTCGACCCCGAGCTTGTGCACGATCCTGGTCTCGCGCATCCGGCGCCCGTAACGGCGCCCGAGCAGGTAACCGATGTGGTCCCCCGCGCAGGCACCGATGGCCACGATCACGAACAGCGCGGCCAGCAGTACCGTGTCCCGCACGCTCGCGCCGAGGATCAGGACCGCGGTCTCGCCGGGCAGCAGCATCCCGACGCCGAGACCGGACTCGGCGAAGCTGGCCACGAACGCCACGGCGAACAGTACCGGGACCGGAAGCCCACCGAGCGCGGCGAGCCCGTCACTGATCCACGACACCTCGGCACCCCACGAAAATCCACCCCAAGCGAATGCGAACCGGTCAAGGATACCAAGCTCGCGGGCGGCTACCAGCCGGTGGCGGCGATCGCGCGCTCCGCGATCCAGGAAACCGTGCTCCCGCCGGTCGGTATCCGCACGGTCTCGGCGGGCACCGTCCGGTCGAGTTCCCGGGCCGCCGCCGCGCTGCGCCGCAGATGTTCCTCGAGCCCGGAACCGATCTCCCGGCCGGCCAGCCGCTCCCCCACGGTCGCATCGCTCGCGGTGAGCAGCACCGGGATCAGCCGGGCCGATTCACCGAGCACCCGCAGGAACATCGGCGCATCGAGCAGGCTCGCGGTGTTGCAGTACACCAGCTTCCGGTGGCCGAGCTCGGCGTAATTGCGCCAGATCGCGGCGAGATTGCGTTCGGTGATCAGCGCGCGGTCCGGGTCCCCTGGCGGGGCCGGATGCACCTGATCCAGGGTGCCCCCTTCGAGCAGGCAGTGCGCCACTCCCCGGTCCCGCAACCGTGTGGAGACCTCCACGGCCACCGAGGACTTCCCGGCCCCGCTGCGCCCGCCGAGCAATAACACCGCACAGGAATCCATGACGGGCACTGTGCCGCATCGGTGCGCGGAACCACCCGGCTACCATGCACGCGTGGCAGCGGAATCCGAAGCAGTGGTGATCTATACCGACGGGGCGTGCAGCGGGAACCCGGGTCCCGGCGGCTGGGGCGCCCTGCTGCGGTACGGCGAGCACGAGAAAGAGCTCTACGGCGGGCAGGCCGAACCGACCACGAACAACCGGATGGAGCTCACCGCGCCCATCATGGCGCTGGAGAGCCTGACCCGCCGGTCCACCGTGCTCCTCTACACCGACAGCAGCTACGTGCGGAACGGCATCACCTCCTGGATCCACGGCTGGCGCCGGAACGGATGGCAGACCAGCGAACGCAAGCCGGTGAAGAACGCCGATCTCTGGCAGCGCCTGGACGCCGCGGTCGGCGAGCACGACGTGGAATGGCACTGGGTCAAGGGGCACGCGGGCGATCCCGGCAACGAACGCGCGGACCGGCTCGCCGTGAAGGGAATGGAAGAAGCCCGCGACCGGTAAGGCGTCGACACGCGCGGGCGATCGTGCCAATATCGGCTCGATACGATCGTGCGCGAGGTCTGGCGAGGGTGGACACGATGATTCCCCGTTTCTACGAGTTCATGCTGCCCGTGCTCCGGCAGCTCGCCGACGGGGAACCGCGACACTGGCGTCGGTTGCGGGACGGCTGCGCTGAGGCGTTCCGGCTCTCCGAGGACGACCTCGCCGAGCAGCTGCCGAGCGGCCAGTCCCGGGTGGATGACCGGGTTTCCTGGGCGAATTCCTACCTCTACCAGGCCGGGAGCTCCTTGCCGATCCGCCCGAGGTGATCACACCCGATTATCTGCGCAGGTACCCCGAATACGTCGAATTCGAGAATCGGACCCGAAAGCCCGGGCAACAGGCAACGGAAAACCACGAAGCGGAGACGGGCGCCGAGGATCAGACCACTCCGATCGAGACCATTTCCGCAAGCGTGCAGTTCGCGAACGATCTGGTCCGAAACGATCTGTTGAAACGAATCCTCGCTGAGCCGCCGGAATTCCTCGAACTCCTGGTGCTCAAGTTGCTCACCGCCATGGGATACGGCGGTCAGCGCGCCGCCTTCGAACATCGCGGCAGACCGCACGATGAGGGAATCGACGGTGTCATACCTCAGGATCCGCTCGGCATCGACCGGGTATATGTGCAAGCCAAACGCTATGCGGACGCTGCGATCGGTCGGCCGAGCATCCATGCCTTCGTCGGGGCGCTGCATGGCCAGCAGGCCGACCGCGGCGTATTCATCACCACGAGCAGATTCAGAACGGCTCACCGAACTGATGCTGCTCTACAACGTCGGGGTACAGGTCGAGCAGACCTTCACCCTCAAGAAGCTGGACGAGGACTTCTTCACGCAGTGAACACGAAGTCCCGCACGGACAGCCGGGTTCAGGGATCGGTCGGCAGCCGACGTAGCGCCGCGCGCAGCCTGCTCAGGTCGCGGGCGAGCGCTCGTCCGCCGATCACGGTCAGCAGGATCCCGAGTGCGCGGTTGCGGGTCCGGCCCTCGATGATGTGCACGATCCGGGTCCCCGCACCGGCCGGTTCGAGCAGAAAGCTCAGCTCGGCGTGGTGGAACATCGGGTCGTCCAGCAGGACGAAGCTCAGCAACCGGCCGTCCTCGTAGCGCGAGATCCGGAAACGTTGCCGCTTACCCCGTGGTGACAGGGTCTCCGCCTCCCAGCCGACCGCGGGCGCGCCGGTCGAGCGGGGAATGACCTCGGCGATGCTCGCGTCCCAGGACGGCGCGGTCGACGGGTCGGCCAGAAATGCCCACACGGCGGCGGGGCTCTGTTCCACGGTGGCACGAGCCGTCAGCCGCATGTGCTCAGCCGGCCTGTTTGTCCTTGTCCCGCAAGCGTTGCGAGATGACCTTGGTGATCCCGTCGCCCTGCATGCTGACCCCGTAGAGCGCGTCGGCGATCTCCATGGTCGGCTTCTGGTGGGTGATGATGATCAGCTGCGAGGTGCCGCGCAGTTCCTCGAGCAGCCCGATGAGCCTGCGCATATTGGTGTCGTCCAGCGCGGCCTCCACCTCGTCGAGCACGTAGAACGGCGAGGGCCGGGCGCGGAAGATGGCCACCAGCATGGCGACCGCGACGAGCGATTTCTCCCCGCCGGACAGGAGCGAGAGCCGCTTGATCTTCTTGCCCGGTGGCCGGGCTTCCACATCCACCCCGGTGGTGAGCATGTCGTCGGGCTCGGTGAGGATCATCCGCCCTTCGCCACCGGGGAACAGTGTGGCGAACACGGTCTCGAATTCGCGGGCGACGTCCTCGTAGGCGGTCGTGAACACTTCGAGGATTTTCTCGTCGACCTCCTTGACCACGGTGAGCAGATCGCTCTGGGTCGCCTTGAGATCTTCGAGCTGGGTGGAGAGGAATTTGTACCGCTCCTCAAGGGCGGCGAATTCCTCGAGCGCGAGCGGGTTGACCTTGCCGAGGGTGGCGAGGTCCTTCTCCGCGCGCTTCGCCCTGCGCTGCTGGGTTTCCCGGTCGTAGGGTCCCGGCTGGGGCGCCACGACATCCTCGCCGCGTTCCTTGGCCGCCTCGTATTCGGCGATCTCGGTGGCGTTCGGTGGAACCGGGGCCGAGGGGCCGTATTCGTTGGCCAGATCCTCGAGCCCGATCCCGAATTCCTCGGTGATCTTGGCTTCCAGCTGTTCCAGGCGCAGCCGCTGTTCGGCGCGCAGCACCTCGTCGCGGTGCACCGCATCGGTGAGCTTGTCGAGCTCACTGGTGAGCTGGCGAACCTTGTTGCGGACCGCGTTCAGCTCCGTCTCGCGTTCGGCGCGCGCCTGCTTGGCGATATCGCGTTCCTCGGCGGCGCGGGCCAGGGACACCTCGATGCGCTCGATCGCGGTCTGGCCACTGCTCACCACGAGGGAGGCGATCCGCGCACCCTCCGCGCGGGCCCGTGCGAGCCGCTGGGCGCGTTCCCGTGCCTCCCGTTCGGCCCGGGCGGCACGCAGCAGCTGGTCCGCTTTTCCTTGCACACCACGGTGTCGCTCTTCCGCGGTGCGCTGGTTCAGCCTGCTGTCCACTTCGGACTGACGGGCCGCGTTGAGCGCTTCGGCGATGCGATCGCGTTCCTCGGTGTCCGGCTCCGCCTCGAGCGGCTCGGCGTCCTGGGCCGCCTTGTAGCGTTCCTCGACCTCGGCGAGTTTCTCCAGTGCCGTTGCCCTGGATCCCTCGATGCGGTCCCGTTGTTCGGTCAGCCGCTGCACCTCGGCCGCGGCACGCGAGGCGGTCTGGCGCAGCCCGTTGCGCACCTCGGCGGCGCGCGCGGCGTGCACCCGCGCCTCCCCGAGCGCGTCCTCGGCGGCCTTGACCTCTTCGCGGCGGGAGCGCTGTTCGGCCTGTGCGCCTTCGAGCGCGGCCGCGGTCTCCTGTTTGGCCGCCTCGTGTTCGGTGAGCCTTGCCTTGGCCTCGTCCACCGCGGCCTGCACCTCGATGGTGCTCTGTTTTCCTTCCACACCACCGATCGCCCACTGCGCGCCGAGCACATCGCCCTCGGCGGTGACCGCGGAGAGTTCGGGATGGTTCGTCACGATGCCGCGCGCCTGGCCCAGATCGGCGACCACGACCACGTTCTCGAGCGCGTGCCGCACCGCTTTCGCGATCGATTCGGGAGCGGTGACCAGATCGGCGGCGTACCGGGCCCCTTCGGGAAGCGCGATCCGTGGCGGCTCAGTGGCCCCGGACCCGCCGATCAGCAGTCCGGCCCGGCCCAGATCCTCGGAGCGGAGCAGTTCGAGCGCGCTGATCGCATCCTGTCCGGAGGCGACGGCGACCGCCTCGGCGACCTTGCCCAGTGCCGCGGCGAGCGCGACCTCGGCGCCCGGTTCCACGGTGAGCAGCGTGGCCACTTTGCCGAGCAGCCCAGGAACCCGGTCGCCCGCACCGAGCAGCGCGCCTGCGCCGTCCTTTGTGGACAGTCCGATGGAGAGCGCGTCGACGCGCGCCTTCTCCGAGGCGATCTCCCGTTCGGTGGCGCGTTCGGCCGCGGTGAGTTCCTCCACCCGCGCGGTCGCCGCCTCGAGTGCTTCCTTGGCCTGCTGACGCCGTTCCCGCAGCCCGTCGTCGGATTCCTCGGTCTCGGTCCCGTCCTGGTCCGCCTCGGCGAGCTCCTCGGCCGCCGCCTCGGCCCGTTCCCGCGCCTCGGCGAGGTTCGCGGCCAGCCGCTCGCCCTCCTCCTCGGTCGCGGTCACCTTGCCGCGCAAGGTTTCCACTTCCCCGGACAGCCGGGCCATGTCCTCGCGCCGGTCCGCGACCGCGCGCACCGCGGCCATGTGCGCCTTCTCCGCGGCCTGCGCCTCGCGTTCGAGTTCGGTGCGCCGCTCGGTGGCCTCCGCGAGCGCCTCCCGCGCCTCGGTCACCGCCTCGGCCAGCTCGGCCTCCTGCTCGGCGACCTGTTCGGCCTCGGCCTCGAGTTCATCCGGATCCCGTTGCCCGGACGGGTTTTCCACCTCCGCGGACAGGTGCCGGTGGCGTTCCTCGGCGAGCCTTACGGTGCCGCGCAGCCGTTCCGCGAGCGCGGAGAGCCGGTACCAGGTGTCCTGTGCCGCGTTGAGTTTCGGCGCGTCCGCCTCGAGTGCGGTCTCCAGCTCGGCCTGCTGTGAGGAGGCGACCTCGAGCGCCTGCTCCACCTCGCCGCGCCGCTGCCGGGCCTGCTGCTCGTCGGCCTGTTCCTTGCGCAGTTCCTCGCGCTGGGTCACCAGATCATCGGCGTACAGCCGCAGTTTCGCGTCCCGGAGCTCGGACTGCACGGTCTGCGCCTTACGGGCGATCTCGGCCTGTTTGCCCAGCGGTTTGAGCTGACGGCGCAGTTCCGCGGTCAGATCGTTGAGCCGGTTGAGGTTCGCCTCCATGGCCTCGAGCTTGCGCAGCGCCTTTTCCTTGCGCTTGCGGTGTTTGAGCACGCCCGCGGCCTCTTCGATGAAGGCCCTGCGCCCCTCCGGCTTGGACTCGAGGATCTGGGAGAGCTGCCCCTGGCCGACGATCACGTGCATCTCGCGCCCGATACCCGAGTCGGAGAGCAGTTCCTGCACGTCCATCAATCGGCAGGAGTTGCCGTTGATCTCGTACTCACTGGCCCCGTCGCGGAACATCCGCCTGGTCACCGAGACCTCGGTGTAGTCGATGGGCAGTGCGCCGTCATTGTTGTTGATGGTGAGCGTGACCTCGGCACGCCCGAGCGGGGCCTTGCCCGCGGTGCCCGCGAAGATGACGTCCTCCATCTTCCCGCCGCGCAGGTCCTTGGCGCCCTGGGTACCCATCACCCAGCGCAGCGCGTCGAGGACGTTCGACTTGCCCGATCCGTTCGGGCCGACAACGCAGGTGATCCCCGGCTCGAAGCGCAGTGTCGTGGCCGAGGCGAAGGACTTGAAGCCCTTCAGCGTCAAGCTCTTGAGGTGCATATGTGCACGGCCTCCCCGGTTTCGACTCCTCGAGGAAGCGTACCCGCGCCCGCCGCGCGGACCGCGCACCGCACCGCGTGTCGCGCCGATGAACCCGGTCGAGACCGTGGTATATGAGCCTGCTGGGGCCGATGTGACTGCTGTGCCCAGCGGTTCGGGAGAGCCTGCCGTCCGGCACCCTACCGTTCGACGAAGCCGCTGATCCCGCCGCGCGGTTCACTCCACCGGGTACTCACTCCGGTGACCCGGCCCGGCGAGGTGCCGCCCTCCAGCAGCGCGAGCAGCCGTTCGCAGTCGGGAACCGCGCCCTCGGCGATCACCTCGACCCGCCCGTCCCGCAGGTTGGCCGCACTGCCCACGAGCCCGAGCTCGAGTGCCCGCGAACGCACCCACCAGCGAAAACCGACCCCCTGCACCGTGCCCCGGACCCACGCGGTCAGGCGCGCGGGCCCCTTCGGCTTGCCGGATTCGTCGCCCATATTGCAAATGATAAAGTTCCCCCGGCTCTATCAGCCCGTCAGGAGTGACAGCTCATGAGCAATCCCCATTCTCGCGCGGAACAGGCTCCACCGGCCGCGTCGGCCGGGTCCCGGCCGTGGGCACTGCTTTCCATGTCCGGGGTCGCCGTGGCCACCCTGTGTGCCGCGGTGGCCGGTCTGGTCGGGAACGGTGACGAGCCGGGCAAGAACGTGGCCGCGGTCCAGCCGGGCACCCAGCAGGACGACGCGCACCAGCGGGTCCAGTCCCCGAACGGCCAGACGCAGGGGATGACCGCGCCGGCCACCACGACCAAGCGCGCCCCGGACGGTTCGATGGTCGTCGTCGCGATGCACCCGAACCCGGACGGCACCGTCACCACGATCACCACCCGCACCGCACCGGATGGCTCCACGACCACGTCCACCAACACCAATCCCCCCGGCGCCCCGGACAACCCCGGCAGGCCCGGAGGCAACCGGCCCGCACCGCCGCCGTGGACCCCGCCGACGAGTCACCCGACCCAGCCGACGAGCCGCCCCACGACGGATCCGCCGAGCAGCCCGACCTGGACGGCGAGCCCGATTCCGACGCACACCACGCCGCCCACCTCGGAAACGAGCTCGCCGCCGACCCACACCAGCACCTCGACCTCGGACCCGGGCGGAAGCGCGAGCACGCTGCCCGAGAACTAGAGCTGGAAGCGGTAGCCCATGCCCGGCTCGGTGAGCAGGTGCCGCGGGCGCGCCGGTTCCGGTTCGAGCTTGCGGCGTAGCTGCGCGAGATAGACGCGCAGATAGTGCGATTCGGTGGCGTACGCGGGTCCCCACACGTCCTGCAGCAGCTGTTTCTGCGCGACGAGCTTCCCGCGATTGCGGGTCAGCACCTCGAGCACGCCCCATTCGGTGGGAGTCAGGTGTACCTCGGTGCCGTCCCGGTGCACGGTCTTGCGCACCAGGTCGACGGTGAAGCTCGCGGTCTCGATCACCGCCTGCTCCCCCTCGGCGGGCGCGGTCGCCGCCCTGCGCACCGCGGCACGCAGCCGGGCGAGCAGTTCGTCCATGCCGAAGGGTTTGGTCACGTAGTCATCGGCGCCCGCGTCCAGTGCGGCGACCTTGTCCCCGGAATCGGTGCGCGCGGAGAGCACCAGGATCGGGATACTTGTCCAGCCCCGGATGCCCTCGATCACCTCCGCGCCGTCCAGGTCGGGCAGGCCGAGATCGAGCACCACCACATCGGGTTTGCCATCCGCCGCCGCGCGCAGGGCCGTGGCCCCGTCCGCCGCGGTGAGCACGGTGTATCCGCGCGCCGTGAGGTTGATCCGCAGCGCGCGCAGGATCTGCGGCTCATCGTCCACCACCAGCACCGTCGTACTCATGACCTGGGCTCCCTCTCCCTCGAGACCTGTTCGGCCGCACTGTCCTCGTTCGATACCGCGGCGACCGGCAGCGCGATCACGACCGTGAGCCCGCCGCCCGGGGTGTCCTCGGCCCGGATGCTGCCACCCATCGCCTCGGTGAACCCGCGCGCCACGGCGAGACCGAGGCCGACCCCGCTGCTGGAGTCCCGGTCCCCGAGCCGCTGGAACGGCGCGAACAGTTCCTCGGTGGCGTGCTTGGGGATCCCCGGACCGTGGTCGATGATGCGCAGCTGCCCCTCCCCCGCGTGTTCGCTGGCCCGCACCTCGACGACCGGTTCGCCTTCGCGCGCGGTGCCACGGCCGTGCCGCAGCGCGTTGTCGATGACATTGGCGACCACCCGCTCGAGCAAGCCGGGATCGGCCCACACCGGCGGAAGCGATTCGGCGACGTGCGCGGAAACGAGGCGCCGCTCGTCGATCCCGGCCATGGACCGCGCCACGATCTCGTCGAACCCGATCGCCTTGGACTGCACGGTCACCGCGCCGGTGGCGATCCGCGAGGAATCCAGCAGGTTCCCCACCAGCGCGGTCAACCGGTCCGTGGACTCCTCGATCGCGGCGAGCAGTTCCCCGGTGTCCGCCTCGGACAGCGCGAGTTCGGGATCGCGCAGGCTGCCGATACAGGCCTTGATCGAGGTCAGCGGGGTGCGCAGGTCGTGCCCGACCGCGGAGAGCAGAGCGGTGCGCAGTTCGGTGGCCTCCGCGTTGCGCTTCGACTCGGCGGCCTCCGCGGCCATCCGCTGCTGGCGCAGGGCGAGCAGCGCCTGCCCGGCCGCGGTCTCCAGGGTGCCCCGGTCGCGGGCCTGCAAAGCCTTGCCGCGCAACGAAAGGCTGACCTCGTCGGTGACCTTGACCTCCACATCCCCGGTGTCCGGCGCGGTGCACGGGTTGTCCCCGGTGGAGGCGACACAGGTCCAGCCGCCGCCACCGCGTTCGAGCAGCGCGGCCGAATCCTGGCCGAAGTTCTCCACGATCTTGGCCAGCAGCCGCGGCAGCGGATCGGGACGCATCATCACCCGCGCGTAGGAGGCGAGCAGCGCGGCCTCGGTGCGCGCCCGGGCCGCCTGGGTCGCCCGCCGTGCCGCACGGTCCACGACCAGGGCCACCAGCAGGGCGACCACGAGCATGGTGATCAGGGTGATCAGGTTCTCCGGGGTGGAGATGGTCAGGGTGCTCACCGGGGGCACGAAGAACCAGTTCAGCAGCAACCCGCCGAGCACCGCGGACAGCAGCGCCGGGCCGAGCCCGCCGACCAGCGCCACGACGACCGTGGCCAGCACGAACCCGGCGACATTGGTGGACATGTTGAACGTGCTGGCCAGCGCGATCCCGCCACCGGTGACCACACCGGGGGCCAGCACGCCGAGCACCCAGCCGAGGATCCGCCTGGTGCGGGACAACGGGCTGCGGGCGAACGGATTGCGCAGCCCGCGCGCCGCCTCGTCGTGGGTGACCATGTGCACGTCGATCGTGCCGGACTCGCGGACCACGGTGGCGCCGATTCCCTCGTCCAGCAGCCGCGCCAGCCGGGATCGCCGGGAGGTGCCCACGACCAGCTGGGTGGCGTTGACCCCGCGGGCGAATTCGAGCAGCGCGCTCGGCACATCGTCCCCGACCAGGGTGTGCCAGCTCGCGCCCAGTTCGTCGGCGAGCTTGCGGGCCTTGGCCACGGCGCGGGGATCCGCTCCGGCGAGCCCGTCCCCGCGCAGAATGTGCAGCGCGAGCAGTTCCCCGCCGGCACGGTTCGCGATCCGGCGCGCCCGCCGCAGCAGGGTCTCCGATTCCGGTCCGGTGGTCACCGCGACCACGACACGCTCGCGGGTCTCCCAGGTCTCGGTGATGCTCTGCTGTTCGCGGTACCGCTGCAGCGCCACGTCGACCTGGTCGGCGACCCACAACAGGGCCAGCTCGCGCAGCGCGATCAGGTTTCCCGGCCGGAAGTAGTTGCCCAGCGCCGCGTCGATGCGCTCGGCCGAGTAGACGTTGCCGTGCGCGAGCCGCCGCCGCAGCGCCTCCGGGGTGATGTCCACCAGCTCGACCTGTTCGGCGGCGCGCACCACCTCGTCCGGGACCGTCTCCTGCTGGCGTGCCCCGGTGATCGTGGTGACCACGTCGTTGAGGCTTTCCAGGTGCTGCACGTTCACCGTGGACAGCACGTCGATCCCGGCCGCGAGCAGTTCCTCGATGTCCTGCCAGCGTTTGGGATTGCGCGAACCCTCCACATTGGTGTGCGCGAGCTCGTCCACGACGACCACCTCGGGCGCGCGGGCGAGCACCGCCTCCACGTCGAGCTCGCCGAACTCACGATCGCGGTGGCGCAGCTGTTTGCGGGGCAGCACTTCGAGCCCGTCGAGCAGCGCGGCGGTCTTCTTCCGCCCGTGCGTCTCGACGAGCCCGATCACCACATCGGTGCCGCGCTCATGGCGCCGGTGTGCCTCGCCGAGCATGGCGAAGGTCTTCCCGACCCCTGGCGCGGCACCGAGGTAGATGCGCAGCTCTCCCCGCCGCTTCGAATCCGTCACAGTACTTAGTGTGCACCCAGTTTCTTGATCGCGAGGTTGAGCTGCAGCACGTTCACCGTCGGCGCGCCGAGCACGCCAAGCTGGCGGCCCGCGGTGTGCTCGGCGATCACCCGCCGCACCGCGCCCGGGTCGAGGTGGTTGACCCGGGCGACCCGGGGCGCCTGCAACGCGGCGTAGGCGGGGCTGATGTCCGGATCGAGCCCGGAACCCGATGCGGTGACCGCGTCGGCGGGGACCCGGTCCGGGGTGACGCCCTCGCGTTTGGCGATGGCCTCCTTGCGTTCGAGCACCAGTCCGCGCAGCTCGGTGCTGTCCCCGGACAGGTTGGAGCCCCCGGATGTGCTCGGATCGGCCGGGCCGAGCGCGCCCTTGGCGCTCGCCGAGGCTCGGTTGTGGAAGTACGGGTCCGCAGCGGGGTTCTTCGCCACCGGGTCGACCCCGATCAGCCGGGAACCGACGACCTGACCGTCCAGTTTCACCTGGGATCCCTCGGCGTTCGACTGCAACCCGGGAATCCGGGAAACCCCGTACACCGCGAGCGGATAGCAGATCCCGAGGATCACGGTGAGCACGATCAGCAGCCGCAGCCCCGCCCCGGCCTGCCGTAGTACAGCGGTGAACCAGCGCATTGGCTCATGCTCCAATCAGTCGGCCGATGACCAGGTCGATCAGCCAGATGCACACGAAGGGGGTGACGACCCCGCCGAGCCCGTACACGAGCAGGTTGCGGCGCAGGAGTTTCGTCGCGGAGACCGCGCGATAGCTCACCCCGCGCAGGGCGAGCGGGATCAGCCCGATGATGATCAGCGCGTTGAACACCACCGCGGACAGGATCGCCGAGGTCGGCGAGGCCAGGTGCATGATGTTCAGCCTGCCGAGCTGCGGATAGATCCCGGCGAACATGGCGGGCAGGATCGCGAAGTATTTGGCGAGGTCGTTGGCCACGCTGAAGGTGGTCAGCGCGCCGCGGGTGATCAGCAACTGTTTGCCGATCCGCACGATCTCGATCAGCTTCGTGGGATCCGAATCGAGATCGACCATGTTTCCGGCCTCTTTCGCCGCCGCGGTCCCGGTGTTCATCGCGACCCCGACATCGGCCTTCGCGAGCGCGGGGGCGTCGTTCGTGCCGTCCCCGGTCATCGCGACCAGCCGCCCGCCCTCCTGTTCCTTGCTGATCAGCGCGAGTTTGTCCTCCGGCGTGGCCTCGGCGAGGAAGTCGTCCACCCCGGCCTCCTCGGCGATCGCCTCGGCGGTCAACGGGTTGTCCCCGGTGATCATCACGGTGCGGATGCCCATGGCGCGCAGTTCCGCGAACCGTTCGCGCATCCCGGGTTTGACCACGTCGGAGAGCCGGATCACCCCGCGCACCACCGCGCGGCCGTCCACGAGTTCCGCGCACACCAAGGGAGTTCCCCCCTCGGCGCTGATCGTGTCCACGCATGTTTGTGTCTTGTCCGGCACGGTGCCGCCGTGTTCGGCGACCCAGGCGCAGACCGCGGTGGTGGCCCCTTTGCGGACCTGGCGGGCGCCGAGGTCGATGCCGCTCATCCTGGTGCGCGCGGTGAACGGCACGAACTCGCCGTCCTGTTCGGCCTCCCCAGCTTCGGCGGCGAGACCGTAGCGCCGCACGCACAGGTCCACGATGCTGCGGCCCTCGGGTGTTTCGTCGGCGAGACTGGAAAGGCGCGCGGCCTCGGCGAGCGCCTGTTCGTCGCCGAACGCGATGAGCTCGGTCGCCTGCCGGTTCCCGAAGGTGATCGTCCCGGTCTTGTCCAGCAGCAGCGTGTCCACATCACCCGCGGCCTCGACCGCGCGCCCGGACATGGCGAGCACATTGCGCCGCACCAGCCGGTCCATGCCCGCGATCCCGATCGCGGACAGCAGCGCGCCGATGGTGGTCGGGATGAGACAGACCAGCAACGCGGTCAGGGTGACCACCGACTGCTGGGATCCCGAATAGGCGGCCATCGGCTGTAGCGCGAGCACCGCGAGCAGGAAGATGATCGTCAGTACCGAGAGCAGGATGGTCAGCGCCACCTCGTTCGGCGTCTTCTGCCGCGAAGCGCCTTCCACGAGCCCGATCATCTTGTCCACAAAGGACTCGCCCGGCTTCGTCGTGATGCGCACGACGATCCGGTCGGAGAGCACCGTGGTCCCGCCGGTCACCGAGGACCGGTCGCCGCCGGATTCCCGGATGACGGGCGCGGATTCACCGGTGATCGCGGACTCGTCCACGGTCGCGATCCCCTCGATGACGTCCCCGTCGCCCGGGATCGTCTGCCCGGCCTCGACGACCACGTGATCCCCGATGTCCAGATCGGTTCCGGAGATCTCGGTGACCGAACCGTCCTCGGCGAGCCTGTGCGCCACGGTCTCTTTTTTGGTGCGGCGCAAGGATTCCGCCTGCGCCTTACCGCGGCCCTCGGCCACCGCCTCGGCCACGTTCGCGAAGAAGACGGTGAACCACAGCCACAGTGCCACCGCGACCGAGAAACCGGGCTGGCCGCTGCCGGTGATCAGCTGCCCGATGGCGAACACGGTGACCAGCACCGAGCCGATCCACACCACGAACAGCACCGGATTGCGCATCTGGTGGCGCGGGCCGAGTTTGCGCAAGGCGTCCGGGACGGCCTTGGCGATCTGCGCGGTACCGAAGGCGCGCGCGGCCGGTTTTTCGTTGTCCTGCTTGGGTTCCACTTCGGGTTCCCGGGTCTTGGCGATGGTCATGCTAATGCCTCCGCGATGGGTCCGAGCGCGAGCGCGGGGACAAAGGTCAGTGCGGCGACGAGGACCACGGTCCCGCCGACGAGCGAGGCGAACATCGGCCCTTGGGTGGGCAGGGTGCCCGCCGAGGGCGGAGTCTTGCGCTGTTCGGCGAGCGCCCCGGCCAGCCGCAGCACGGCGAGGATCGGAACGAACCGGCCGAACAGCATGGCCACCCCGAGTGTCGCCTCGAACCAGTCATTGGTGACGGTCAGCCCGGCGAAGGCGCTGCCGTTGTTGTTCGAGGCCGATCCGTAGGCATAGAGCACTTCGGAGAGGCCGTGTGCCCCGGAATTGGTCATCGCCGCCCCGGTTCCGGGCAGCAGCAGCGCGATCCCGGAACCGAGGAGCACCAGCGCGGGCATCGCCAGGATCGCGATCGCCGCGCAGGTGACCTCCCTGCGCCCCAGTTTCTTGCCCAGGTATTCCGGGGTTCGCCCGACCATGAGCCCGGCGAGGAACACCGCGATGATCGCGATGACCAGGATCGAGTACAGCCCGGTCCCCACCCCGCCCGGAGTGAGTTCGGCGAACAGCATGTTCAGCAGGGCGCCACCGCCGCCGAGCCCGGTCAGCGAATCGTGCGCGGCGTTCACCGCCCCGGTGGAGGTTCCGGTCGTGGAATCGGCGAACAACGCGGAGCCCGCGATCCCGAACCGGGACTCTTTTCCTTCCATGGCCCCGCCCGCCAGCAATGCGGCCGGTCCGTTCGGGTGCGATTCGGCCCACCAGATGACCGCGAGCATCAGCCCCCAGAGCGTGCCCATGACCGAGAGCAGCGTGTAGCCCTGTTTGCGGCTGCCGACCAGTACCCCGAAGGTCCGGGTCAGGCTGACCGGGATCACCAGGATCAGGAAGATCTCGATCAGGTTGGTCCAGCCCTGCGGGTTCTCGAAGGGATGCGCGGAGTTTCCGTTGAAGATCCCGCCGCCGTTGGTGCCGAGCTCCTTGATGACCTCCTGGCTCGCGGCCGGGGCGAGCGCGGTGGTGTGCTGCATCCCGTCGATACCGGTGGAGGTGAACCCCGAGCTCAGGCTCATCACCACACCACCGGCCACGAGCAGGATGGCGAACACAAACGAGATCGGCAGCAGTACCCGGACACAGATCCGGGTCAGGTCCACCCAGACGTTGCCGATCCGGTCGGTGTTCGCCCGCACGAACCCGCGCACCAGCGCGATGGCCACGCAGATCCCCATGCCCGCGGACACGAAGTTCTGCACCGTCAGCCCGACCATCTGCACGACATGGCCCATGGCCTCTTCGGGCGTGTAGGACTGCCAGTTGGTGTTCGTCACGAAGCTGACCGCGGTGTTGAACGCGGTCGCCGGATCCACCGCCGGCCGGCCGAAGTTCAGCGGCAGGATCGCCTGCAGCCGCTGCAACAGGTACAGCAGCACGATCGAGACGAAGGAGAACCCGAGCACCCCGGCGGCATAGGTGGTCCAGCGCTGACCGGAATCGGGATTGACCCGGATGACCCGGTAGATACCGCTCTCGAGTTTCCAGTGGCGCTCACTGGTGAACACGCGTGCCATGTAGTCGCCGAGCGGTTTGTACGCGGCGGCAAGGCACAGCAAAAGGACGCCGATCTGCAACAGACCGGCCCAGAGATCCGACATTTTCTAGAATTTCTCCGGTCGAAGAAGTGCGAAAGCCAGGTAACCAATCAAGGCGAGCCCCAGAATCCCGCCGATAATGTTCGCGACGACACCGACGCCACTCATAGCTTCTCCAGCCCGCGCAGACTCAGTGTCAGGACGGCGAACGCGGCGATCAGCAGCACCGCGTACGCGAGGTCGGCCATGACTTCTCACCTTTCCCATTGGCATCCCCTGGATTGGGGACGACGCCATGCAAGCGTGCGCTATCCGTAGCCCTGGGACAGCGGGCATGACGGGCTCTTGACGCGATACCGCACCCCATTGACGCGATCTTGATGCCGGTTTCGCCGGGCCCCGGAAAACGGCCACACAGGGCGACGAAACTCGTGGCCCGTTTCACACGATTGGGTGTAATGGTCGGATGACCAGCGGTGACCACATTCCGTGTGCAGCCAAAGACGACAAACGGCACTTATCACTCTTGTCACATGGTCGTATCATAGCTGTTACATAGTTAGCTAATACAATTAATGGTCAAGGAGGACCCTATGTGCGGAATCGCGGGCTGGGTGGCGTTCGATCGCGACCTACGCGCGGAACAGGCGACCGTAGACGCGATGACCGAAACCATGGCCTGCCGCGGACCCGACGACCGGGGAACCTGGATCGACAAGCACGGCGCGCTCGGTCACCGCAGGCTGGCGATCATCGACCTGCCCGGCGGCCGTCAGCCGATGAGCGTGGACACCCCGAACGGCAGCGTCGCCATGGTCTACTCCGGGGAGACCTACAACTTCACCGAACTGCGCAACGAGCTCGTCTCCCGCGGGCACACGCTGCGCACCGATTCGGACACCGAGGTCGTGCTGCACGCCTACCTGGAATGGGGACCGGCGATGGCGGAGCGGCTCAACGGCATGTACGCCTTCGCCATCTGGGACGGCCGCGAGGACAAGCTGGTCATGATCCGCGACCGGATGGGCATCAAGCCGTTCTACTACTACCCCACCGCCGACGGAGTGCTGTTCGGGTCCGAACCCAAGGCCATCCTCGCCAACCCGCTCGCCGAGCACACCGTCACCCTCGACGGCATCCGCGAGATGTTCGCCTTCATCAAGACCCCGGGCCACGCGATCTGGGACGGCATGCGCGAAGTAGAACCGGGCACCGTGGTCACCGTCGCCAAGGGCGGGATCCGCGAGCACGTGTACTGGAGCCTGCAGACCCGCGAGCACCCCGATGACCAGGCCGCCTCGGTCGAGCACGTGCGCGAGCTGCTGCACGACATCGTGCGCCGCCAGCTGATCTCCGATGTTCCGCGCTGCACCCTGCTCTCCGGCGGACTCGACTCCTCGGCGATGACCGCGATCGCGGCCAACCAGCTCGCCGAGGAGGGCAAGTCGGTGCGCAGCTTCGCGGTCGATTTCGTCGGCCAGACCGAGAACTTCGTTGCCGACGAGCTCCGGGCCACCCCGGACACTCCGTACGTGCACGACGTGGCCGCGAAGTCCAAGACCGAGCACCAGGACATCGTGCTCGACTCCGACCAGCTTGCCGATCCCGATGCCCGGTCGAAGGTGATCCAGGCCCGCGACATCCCCACCGGCCTCGGCGATATGGACACCTCGCTGTACCTGCTGTTCAAGGCGATCCGGCAGCACTCGACCGTCGCGCTCTCCGGCGAGTCGGCCGATGAGGTGTTCGGCGGCTACAAGCAGTTCTTCGACCCCGAGGTGCGCAAGGGCACCACCTTCCCGTGGCTCTCCCAGCTCAAACACCTCGGCGACGACGCCCCGCTGCTGCGCCGCTCCCTGCTCGACGTGCTCGATCTGCCCGGCTACATCCGGGACAGCTACTCCACCGCGGTCGGCGAGGTCACCCGCCTGGACGGGGAGAGCGAGCTCGAATGGCAGATGCGCAAGATCAGCTACCTGCACCTGACCCGGTTCGTGCGCATCCTGCTCGACCGCAAGGACCGCGCCTCCATGGCTGTCGGGCTCGAGGTCCGGGTGCCGTTCTGCGACCACCGCCTCGTCGAGTACGTCTACAACGCTCCGTGGGCGCTCAAGACCTACGACGGCAGGGAGAAGTCGCTGCTGCGCGGCGCCGCGGCGGATGTGCTCCCGCAGTCGGTGGTGGACCGGGTGAAATCGCCCTACCCCTCGACCCAGGACCCGAAGTACGCGGTCAAGCTCAAGGAACACTGCGGGGACCTGCTCGCCAAGCCCTCGCACCAGGTGTTCGACCTGATCGACCCGGACACCCTCCGCAAGGCCGTGGAGAACAAGGAGCCGCAGATCGATCAGGCCTCGCGGAAGGTCCTCGAGCGCGCACTCGACCTCTCCCTCTGGATGGACATGTACTCTCCGACCATCAAGACGGCCTGAGAACAGAGATGAGCACATGACGGTGAGCGAGGAACGGGCACTGTCCCTCGTTGTCGCGCTGCACCGGCTCCAACGCAGCCTGCGGCACGCGGCAGGCGGTGGGCGCGCCTCGCCCACCGCCCTCATCGTGCTGACCCAACTGCACCAGCACGGGCCACTGCGCATCGGCACCATCGCCGAGCGGGTGCCCTGCTCGCAGCCGACCGCCACCATGGTCGTCGCCGGGCTCGAGGCCGAAGGACTCGTGGACCGGCGGCCCGATCCCGACGACGGCCGCGCCACCCAGGCGGTGCTCACCGAACAGGGCAGGGAAGAACTGCGCACCTTCGGCAACAGCCAGGCCAAGGTGCTCGCCGAACGGCTCGACACCCTTCCCGCCGCACAGCGGGACTCGGTGCTCGCCCTGGACGAGGCGCTGCGCAAACTGGCGGAGCCGAGTTAGCCGGTCGCCATCAGGGCGTGCCCGTCCGGATCGGTGATCGTGGCCGCGTATCCCCACGGCTGCGTGCCTGGTTCGATCAGTACCCCGGCCCCCGCCTGCCGCGCCCGCTCGACGAACTCGTCCACCTCCGCGGGCGACCCGAGCGCGAGCCCGAGCACGCATTCCTTGGCTTCCCCGGTGCTGACCGGTTCGTTCCCGATCACCCAGCCGAATCCACCGGTCGGGGCGAACATCAGCTCGGTGTGCTCGTTCAGCGCGAACCGCAGCGGCTCGGGCAAGCCGTCCTCGGCCGGTTCGCCCGAGGTTTCGAAGCCGAGCGCCCGGTAGAAGGCGGCGGTGCGCATCCGGTCCGTGGTCGGCAGGGCAATGGTGATCGTGGTCATGGCGGATCCTCTCCTCGTTCTCCAGGGTCACCCCACCGACGAACGGGGATCGGGATCCGGGACATCTCCCGGACCGGGGCGCCTGCCCGCTGGAGGCCGGGCAGGCGCGCCGGTCACGCTTGTCGGACCGCGGCGAGCGCGCGATCCGGGGCGGGCTGCAGCACCCGTTTGGCCAGCGGGGCGAACACGAGTGCGAGCACCAGCCACAGCACCGCCTGGGTGCCGATCGCGGCGACCCGGAAGTTCCACAGGGTGTCCGCGGGGAAGGCCTTGGGTACCTCGTCGACTCCCGGCATCAGCGCCGCACAGACCGCGACGAGCACCACGTAGCCGAGGGCGGCGAGCAGGCCCGCGGGGTAACCGCCGAACCGTTGCCGCAGCGCACGATAGGTGAACACCGCGAGGACGGCGAGCACGACCGAGGCCAGCATCATGCCGAAGTACTCGCCGGTGCGCTGTCCGATCGTGTCCGGCTCCCCGACCGCGGGCGGGTTCGCCGGGTACTTCAGGAACGGCACGAGGTACACCACGCAGAACCCGAGCACACCGAGACTCGCCGCGCTCGCTCCCGCTGTCGTGGTGCCGATCCGGCCGTGCGCGAGGGCGAACACCAGCGCGTAGATGCCCCCGATCGCGATACCGAACACGATGACGGCCACGGCGAGCCCGAGCCCGCCCTGCACCGCCCTGCTCACCAGTTCCGGTCCCTCGGGTTCGCTCGCGTGCGCCTCCTCGAAACCGATCGCGTTCCCGATCGAGGGTTCGCCGAACAGCTTCCCGAACACGAACGCGAGCGCCCCGGCCACCAGGCCCGCGAGCATGCCGCGGACCAGAAGTTTTCCGACCATCGAAGTATTTCTCCCGCTCAGTGGCAGGGACTCAGTGACAAGGGAACCCGAGCAGGTGCCTGCCGTCGTGCACGAACTCGTGCACGCTCATGCCGGGGAACATCGCCAGCGCACCCTGCTCGGAGGAAATGAAGTAGATGGCGAGCAGCAGAATGACGCCCGCGAAGATGAGCCATGGCGCGACCTGGCGAATCGGGATCGCGGGCAGTGCCGCGGGGGTCGCCGGAACCGAATGTGTCGCCATTTGCAGTTGCCTCCTAGGGATAACGCGTCCCGCTCGGTACTCACTCCTCGATTCGGGGTCTGGCTCCCGGGATTTCTCCCGGTCACAGTGGCGCGACCGCACCGGATTTCCACCGGCTTCCCGTCGTCGAGGCGCTGCTCGAAGTTACGGCAGCGACACTGACCGCGTCAATGTGTCGGAAATCAACCGGATCAGCCAGGATGTCGGCGTGCGAGTGATCCTGCTGTGCCATGCCGAGACGAAGGCGACCGCGAGTACGACCTTCCCGGGCGACGAACCACTCACCGCGCGGGGGCGCGCCCGGGCCGCCGAGCTGACCGCCCCGCGCGCCGAACTCCTCCTGCACGCCCCGAGCACGCAGTGCCGCGAGACCGCCGAGGCGCTCGGGCTCGATGCGCGGGCCGAGCCGGCGCTGAACGGCTGCGATCACGGCATCTGGCGCGGACGCGCCATCGACGACGTGCTCTCCACCGAACACGAGGCACTCACCCGCTGGCTGACCGACCCGAGCGCGGCGCCGCACGGCGGAGAACCGGTCACCGGGCTGATCAAGCGGGCCGGTGCCTGGCTGGACGGGCTCGACCGGGTCAACTCGGTGCTGGCGATCGCCGAACAGTCCTTCATCCGGGCGGCGCTGGTGCACGCCATCGACGCCAAGCCCAGCTGCTACTGGCGGATCGACATCGCCCCACTCGAGCGGGTGGTGCTCACCGGCCGGATCGGGCGCTGGCACCTGCGCGTCGGCGCGTGAGCCCGGACCAGTCCCGTTTGGCCAGCCTGCGCCCGAACTGGTGCAGCGGCCGCTCCACGAAGCGATAGGTCAACTCCACGACCAGCGCGGTGGCCAGCAGCGCGAGCACCACGGCGAGCCCGAGCGGCAGCTGCGTGTACAGCGCGGTCAGCACCGGGAAGAGCACCACCCCGTGCAACAGGTAGATCGCGTAGGTGCGTTCGGAGAGCGCCGTCCAGATCGGCCGCTCGCGCAGGTGTTTCTCGGCGAGCAGACCGAGTACGAACAGCACGACGGCCACCGCGATCGGGAACGGACGCAGGATGTAGGCCTCGTCGAAGTGAGCGCGCGCCGCCCACAGGAACAGCAGCCAGCCGAACAGCAGGAACACGCCCGCGGCGGCCATCGGGATCTTGCGCTGCCACGCCGCCCAGATCACCTGGCCCATGATCGGCACGAGCAGGTACGCGAACAGCGAGGCGAAGGCCGCGTACTGCCTGCCGAACAGATCGTGGGTGAGGAAGACCGCGACCACCAGGTTGAACTCCACGAGCAGCGCGAGCAGCGGGGACCGCCGGAACAGCGGGGTCAGCAGCACGAGCAGGATGTAGAACAACACCTCGATGAACAGCGTCCACGCCACGGCCACGTACGAGTCGAGCGGTTTCAGGGTGAAGTTGTAGAAGAACAGGTTGGCGAACACCTTCGACGGCGTCACCGGTTCCGGGTTCCCGGTGACCAGCGGCGAGAAACCGAGGAACACGGCCACGAGCGCGAGCACGAACGCGGCGATGAACAACGGGTAGATCCGGAAGAACCGATTCACCGCGAACCGTGCCCCGCCCATCCGGATCGCGATCGGGGTGACCACGAGCCCGCTGGTCAGGAAGAAGGCGGGAACCGAGATCCCGCCGGGTCCCTGATCGCCGAAACCGAGCGGGATGAACAGCCAGTGATCCAGCCAATCGAGCAGGCCGAGGTGCAGTCCCCTGCCGTGCAGGAAAACCCACTCCAGGTGGGAGTACACGATCAGGATCGCCGCGATCGCGCGCATGATGTCGATGAACGCGACCCGTTTCTTGTCCGCGACGGGTGTGACACGTCGGCGCAGCCAGCCGGGCATCCGATAGCGCCGCGCCGATTCCGCACTCTCGGGTTCCGCACTGGCCGGTTCTGGGCTGGCGAGTTCTGGGCTGGCAGGTTCTGCACTGGCGGGTTCTGCGCTGACGGCTCCGATGCTCGCAGCTTCGGAGCTCGTGGATTCCGGTCTGACCGGTTCCTCGACGGCTTGTTCTTCGCCCGCTTGATCTTCTGCGGCCTGTTCCTCGGCCGGCTCGGGTTCGGTGATGCGCTCGATCACCGCGGTCTCGGCACTGTCGGGTTCGGCGTGGCCCCGCTCGGGCACCGCCTCGATGGGTGCCGTTTCGGCCGGGTCCGGCGCCGCGTGCCGTCCCCGTTGGCGCTCTCCCGCGCGCGCTCGCGGTGGTGACACCACGCCGACTCCAGCCCTTCACGATCCCGCCCGATAACCGGATTCCGCAGGACACAGTACCTCGTCACGCGGTCATCCCGCGCCGAAACCCGGAACAGCACGATCGGTCACCGGGCGAGCGCGATCAGCCCGGAAACCGGGCGAAACCGCTCAGTCATGCCTTCACCCGAGCACGGGGCCGGGTCTGGCAGCGCGGGCAGAAGTAGGACGAGCGGTTCATGAACGGCTCCCTGCGGATCACCGTTCCACAACGAGAACAGTGTTCACCATCGCGGCCGTAGACCGAGAGCGATCGGTCGAAGTAGCCGGACTGGCCGTTGACGTTCACATAGAGCGCGTCGAAGGAGGTGCCGCCGGCGCCCAGTGCCTCGCGCATCACCGCGGTCGCCGCCTCGAGCACGGCGCCGACCTGGGCGGACCGCAATCGTTCCGTCGGCCGCGACCAGTGCAAGCGGGCCCGCCAGAGCGCCTCGTCGGCGTAGATGTTGCCGATCCCGGACACCAAAGACTGGTCGAGCAGCGCGCGTTTGAGCTCGGTGCGTTTGCGGCGCATCGCGGTGATCACGGCATCCGGTACGAACCCGGGTTCGAGCGGATCGGCCGCGATGTGCGCGATCGGCTCGGGAACCCCGTCGAGAAGGTCTTCGACCGAGAGCCCACCGAAGGTGCGCTGGTCGACGAATCGCAGCTCGGGTCCTTCGTCGGCGAACCGGACCCGTACCCGCAGGTGCGTCTCTGCCGGCGCGTCCGGCGGCTGGATGAGCAGCTGCCCGCTCATTCCGAGATGACCGAGCACCGCCTCACCGGCGCTGGTCGGCAGCCACAGGTATTTGCCCCTGCGCCGGGCCGCGAGGAATCGGGTGCCGCGCAGCCGTGCGCCGAAATCATCGGCGCCGGGGACGTGCCTGCGCACGGCACGCGGATGCAGTACCTCGACGGCGGCGATCTCCCTGCCGAGTACGTGTGCCTCGAGGCCGGTTCGGACGACCTCGACCTCGGGAAGTTCGGGCACTCGATCTTCTTCCGCTGAGTCTTGTCCGGCTGGGGTTTCTCCCGCTCAGCCTTCTTCGCCGTCGCCGGTTCCGAACTCGGCGGACAGCGTGCGCCAAGCCGCCTCCGCCGCCTTCTGCTCGGCTTCCTTCTTCGTCTTGCCGATCCCGTTGCCGTGCGCGGTGGAGCGCACGAACACGGTCGCGGTGAACTCCTTGCGGTGGTCGGGCCCGTCCTCGGCGATCTGATACTCGGGCACACCGAGCCCGTTGGCTGCGGTGAGTTCCTGCAGGCTGGTCTTCCAGTCGAGGCCCGCCCCCAGATTCGGGGCCTCGGCGAGCAGCGGATCGAACAGCCGGTGCACGCATCCGGTTGCGATCTCGATCCCGTTCTGCAGGTACACCGCGCCGATCATGGCTTCGAGGCCGTCGGCGAGAATGCTCGCCTTGTCCCGGCCTCCGGTGAGTTCCTCGCCCTTGCCGAGCAACAGGTGCGCACCGAGCCCACCGGGCCCGAGCTCGCGCGCCACCGAGGCGAGCGCGTGCATGTTAACCACGCTCGCCCGCAGTTTCGCGAGCTGGCCCTCCGGCAGATCCGGATGAGTGCGGTACAGGTGGTCGGTGACGACGAGACCGAGTACGGAGTCTCCGAGGAACTCCAACCGCTCGTTCGGCGGAAGACCACCGTGCTCGTACGCGTAGGACCGATGCGTGAGCGCGAGCGTGAGCAGGTCGTCGTCAATCGCCACGCCGAGCGCTTCGAGCAGTGGCCCCCGGTCCGGGGACGCATTGCCCTGCTGGCGATCCGGCACGAGCGACGCCCTGGTCAGTTGGCGGGTTCGACGACCCGCCGACCGTCGTACTGGCCGCACGACGGGCAGGCGACGTGCTGGAGCTTCGGCTGGCGGCAGGCGCGGTTCGAGCAAGCCACGAGGTTCGGCGCAGTCGTCTTCCACTGCGAACGGCGCGTACGCGTGTTCGAGCGCGACATCTTCCGCTTCGGGACGGCCACGAGGTTTCTCCTTGAGTCTGAGAACTAGCCTTGGGAACTAGTCTTGGTTCTGCTCGGGGCCACCGAAACGCTCGCGCAGCGCGGCCCACCGAGGATCAATTCTCTCATGCGTGTGTCCGGGCTCGAGATCGGCCCACTTCCTGCCGCAATCCACGCACAGACCGGGGCAGTCCGGGGAGCACAGCGGCGCCTGGGGCAGCGCGAGCACCAGGGCGTCCCGCACGATCGGCTCCAGGTCGGCGAGGTCGTCGACCAGCCGGAACACCTCGTCGGACTCGGTGGTCTCCTCGGTGGTGCTCTCCGGGTACGCGAACAGCTCCATGACCTCGGCGCCCGTCTCGCCGTGCACCGGATCCAGGCAGCGCATACAGGCGCCCGTGTAGTCCACGCTCGCCGTCCCGCTCACCAGCACGCCCTCCACGACCGCCTCGGCGAGCAGGTCCAGCCGGACCGGAGCGTCCTCGGCGATGGTCACCACATCGGGCACACCGAGCTCCATCCCGATCGGAGCCTCGTACTCGTAGGTCCTGGATGTACCGGGGCGCCTGCCGAGCATGCGGGTGTCGAGCACCCACGGATTCACCGAACCACGGCGTGTTTGCTGCTGCGACACTGTCATCCCTCGATCGGCACGGCTGCTTGTCGACCCCCGCCGTACAGGTTACGCGAGGTAATCGTGGAACGCGAAGAGAGTTCCTAGGCCGTGTAGTCGAAGGGCACGTCCAAGTCGTTGTGCTGCTGACGCTGCGGTTCCTGGTACTGCTGCTCCTGGTATTGCTGCTGCTGATACTGCTGCTGGTACTGGGGTGAAGGCTGCGGGGGCATTCCCTGCGGGCGCAGATGTGCCCGGCCGTTGTCGATGGTGCGCATCGTGTGGTGCAGCAGGTCCTCGAACTCGGCGAGTTTGGTATCCACGTACACATCACAGTCCGCGCGCACCCGATCGGTCTCGGCGTGCGCCGCCTCGACGATGCGCGTGCCCTCGGCCTGCGAGGCGCGCACCACCTCGGACTGGGAGACGAGCCGGTCCTGTTCGGCCTGCCCGGCGGCGACGGCCTGCTCATAGTTGGCCTGGCCGGCGTCGCTGAGCCGCTCGTACTCGGCCCGGCCCGCCTCGATGGTCTGATTCGCCTCCGCCTGCGCGGCCTCGAGCATCTCCTCGACCTTGCGCTGGGCTTCGGCGAGCATCCGCTCGGCTTCTTCCCGCGCGTTCCCGGTCGTCTCCTCGGCCTCGAGATTGGCCTTGGAGATGGTCTGCTCGGACTCGTGCTCGGCGGTGGCCACGATCTCGTCCCGGCGATCGAGCACGTCCTGGGCGTCGTCGAGCTCGCTCGGCAATGCGTCCCGCACATCGTCGAGCAGCTCGAGCACATCGCCTCTCGGCACGACACAGTTCGCCGTCATCGGGACGCCGCGCGATTCCTCGAGGATGGTTACGACCTCATCGAGGGCTTCGAACACCCGGTACACGATCCACACTCCTGACCCAACGTCACCGCGTCGTTGTTTCCCCGACAGTGTGACTCGCGGGTGCGGTCATTTCCCGGATGCCGGGCGCCCTGGCGTGTCCCCTACGTGCTCAGGCGCCCACGTTGACGAGCGAGAACGACTTGTAGTGATCGTCTGTGTAGAAGTACTCGGAACCTTTTCCGGTGACGAACCGCCGCGCACCCCGGTCATCACTACCCGGAGTCTTCACGGTGAATTCGTGGTAGTACCCGGAATCACATTTCGGCAGAATTCCCTCACGATTGCTGAACACCGTGCCGTCCTGCGGATACGGGTACGGACCGCCCTTCTTGATCAGGTTCACCGTGTCGGTCGCCTCCTTCGGCAGCGTGGAGAGGTCGACCTTCTTGTAGCTCGAGGTGTCCCCGCAGTTCGGTTGCGCGGCGACGGCGTGAGCGGTGTGCGTGGCCAGGCCCGGATCGCCGACAGCGGGCCCGGCGCAGCCGAGCAGCGCGGCAAGCGCGAAGACACCGGCGAGCACCGGGGCGAGGAAGCGGTTGCGAATGTGGCCTGTGTTCGGTGTGCGCATGACCGGTGACCCTAACCGCCCCAGGTGTCCTCGGGCTTTCTTCGCGGTGAAAGATTCTCCGCGTGAGTGACGACGAAGGAACCATCATCCGCAAGGCACAGCGCGCCGACGTATCCGCGATCGTCGCGATGCTCTCCGACGATTTCCTCGGCGCGAAGCGTGAGTACCCCGCCGACGATCCGCGCTATCTCGAGGCATTCGACCGGATCGACACCGACCCGAGCGAACTGCTGGTCGTAGCCGAGTCGGGTGGCGAACCGGTCGGCACTCTCCAGCTGAGCTGGCTGCCCGGACTGTCCAGGGGCGGAGCGCTGCGGGCGCAGATCGAGGGTGTCCGGGTGCGCTCCGATCAGCGTGGGAACCGGCTCGGCGAACGCCTGGTGCGCTGGGCGGTGGACCACGCCCGCGACGAGGGTGCGGTCCTCGTTCAGCTCACCTCGGACCTGAAACGGACCGATGCGCACCGGTTCTACGAGCGGCTCGGTTTCGAGCACACCCACATCGGGATGAAGCTCGCCCTCAGCTGAGCGAGGACTGACTCGGCGCCGGCTCAGTCCTGCGCGAGCCGCTCAAGCAGCCGCTCGTGCACGGTGGCCGGGAGCAGCCCGTCCACCGTTCCGCCGTGCGCGGCGACCTCCTTGACCAGCGAGGAGGACAGGAAGGAGTAGCGCGGACTGGTGGGCAGGAACAGCGTCTCGACTCCGGTGAGGCCATGGTTCATCTGCGCCATCTGCAACTCGTAGTCGAAATCACCAGCCGCGCGGATCCCCTTCACGATCGCGGGGGCCTGCTCGGCCCGGCAGTAGTCGACCAGCAGGCCCTCGTAGGAGTCGGCGCGCACATTGCCGAACTCCTCGGTGACCTGCGCGATCATCGCCAGCCGCTGCTCCACGGTGAACAGGGTGCGCTTGTTCTTGTTGATCCCCACCGCGACGATGACCTCGTCGAACAGGCCGCTGGCCCGCTCGATCACGTCGAGGTGCCCGTTGGTGATCGGATCATAGGAACCGGGACAGACCGCTCTGCGCATGGCTGTGCAGCCTAACCGCCCGTGAACACCGCCTGGTGCACGGTGGTCTCTCCGTAGCGGCGTGCCCGCACCGGTTCGAGGCCGTGCGGCCAGTTCGGTTCAGTGGCGCGCGCGGATGTCTCGAGTACGAGCATGGCGTCCTCGGCCAGCCAGCCTTCGGTCAGTTCTTGCAGCACGGTGCCCAGTTGGGGTTCGGCGATGGCGTACGGCGGATCGGCGAGCACCAAATCGAACGAGGCCGCCGGGGATGTGGCGAGCACGGTCTCCACTTTGCCTCGCACCACCTGCGATCCGGTGAGACCGAGCTCGACGAGGTTGGCGCGCAGCACCCCGGCCGCACGGCCGTCGGATTCCACGAACACGGCCTCGTGAGCGCCACGGGAGAGCGCCTCGATACCGAGGGCGCCGGATCCGGCGTAGAGGTCAAGCACCCGGCCGGTCACCCGGTCATCGGATTCGAGCGCGGAGAACAGCGCCTCGCGAACCCGTTCCGCGGTCGGCCGCGTCCCCTTCGGCGGCACCTTGATCCGTCTGCCACCGACGCTGCCTGCGACGATCCTGGTCACCGCGCCTCCGGGCCACGCGGATGCGGGTGCGCTGTCACGAGTTCCAGTTTACGCGGCCCCCGGACGGCAACATTCACCGACCAGGGGCGGACGTACGCGCGCACGCGACGTAAGCTCGAGCGTCTGAGATTACCGGCCGGGGAGGCACGGCGGATGATCTCAGGCGTTCAGGAGCGGGTAGCTAGCGGAGCGATGGGTGTCCAGAACGACGACGGATGAGGGCCTGGCAGCTCAGGCCGCCGAGATCGCGATCGAGCAGCGCCACGTCGACCGGGTGTACGCCAGGGTCACCGAGCTGCGGACGCACGCGGAATCCATGCGAGACAAGGGTTTCGCCGTCGCGGACGGCGCGCGCAACGAGGACGAGCTCGAGGCGGGACAGATGCTGCTGCAGCGCGACATCATGGTCGCGCACGCCTCCAAGGTGCTGCAGTCGCTCGACGCCGAACATGAGGGACTGGTGTTCGGCAGGCTCGACCTCGTCGACGGGGAAACCATCTACGTCGGACGGCTCGGCATCCGCGACGAGGAGTACAACAACCTGGTCACCGACTGGCGCGCCCCCGCGTCGGCCGCGTTCTACCAGGCCACCGCCGACCAGCCGATGGACGTGATCCGCCGCAGGGTGATCCGCTCGAGCGGGGGGACGGTCACCGATATCGACGACGACCTGCTCATGCCGGACCACCTCGGCGAGGGGCTGCGGGTGGTCGGCGAGGGCGCGCTGATGGCCTCGCTGTCCCGGGCACGCGGCGAGCGGATGCACAACATCGTGGCCACCATCCAGAAGGAACAGGACGAGGCGATCCGCGCCCCGGCCAAGGGGGTCACCCAGATCACCGGCGGCCCGGGTACCGGAAAGACCGCGGTCGCCCTGCATCGCGCGGCCTACCTGCTCTACCGGGACCGCCGCGCGATGGCCGGTTCGGGGCTGCTGGTCGTCGGCCCTTCTCCGGTGTTCACCAACTACATCTCCCGCGTGCTTCCCTCGATCGGTGAGGACTCCGCGGAGCTGCGTTCGCTCGGGGAGGTGTTCGACGGGGTCCGCGCCACTCGACAGGATGGTGCGGAGCTGGCCACCCTCAAGGGTGAGGAGCGGATGCGCAAGGTGCTGCGCTCTGCGGTGCGGCTCGCCCCGGAGGATGCTCCCGGGGAACTGCGCACCACCTACAAGGGCCAGGTGCTGCGCCTCGAGGGACGCGAGCTGGCCAGGCTGCGACGCAAGGTGCACGCACGCGGCGGACTGCCGAACGCGTCCCGGGTGATCGCCGCGGAGATGCTGCTGGAGGCCTTGTGGGACAAGGCTTCCACGCTCGCCGAGAACTCCGGCGGCGAACTGTCCTTCGATCGCGCGCAGTTCCTCGACGATATGGCGGAACGGCTCGATTTCCACCGCTTCGTGGTGCGGTTCTGGGTGCTCGCCTCCCCCGCCGATGTGCTGCGCGGGCTCGCCGACGAGCGCAGGCTCGCGCGTGCCGCGGGCAAGACCCTCACCGCGTCCGAGGTACGGACACTCGCCGCCTCGTTCGCCGGGATCGAGGAACAGGGTTTCACCGTCTCGGACATCCCGTTGCTCGACGAACTACGGGTGCTGCTCGGTCATCCGCGCAAGCGCTCGGGCCGCAGCGCCGGTCTGTCGATGCCTCAGGTCTACGAGGAATACGCGCACGTGGTCGTGGACGAGGCCCAGGACCTGTCCCCGATGCAGTGGCGCATGGTCGGACGGCGCGGCCGATTCGCAAGCTGGACGATCGTCGGCGACCCGGTGCAGTCCTCTTGGGCACGGCCGGAGGAATCGGTCGCCGCGATGCGGACCGCACTCGAACGGCAGAGCGCATGGCGTGACTTCACACTCGCCACCAACTACCGGAACTCGGCGGAGATCTTCGGGCTCGCCGCACGCGTGGTCGCCCCCTACACTGAGAGCGAGCTACTTCCGGACGCAGTGCGCGCCACCGGGGTCGAGCCGCGCATCCATTCCGGCACCGCGCCGGAGGATGTGCGCGCGGCGGTAAGCGAACTGCTCGATTCGGTGGCGGGCACAGTCGGTGTGATCACCGCGATGGACCGGGTCACCGAGGCTAGCGGCTGGCTGGACAGGTTCACCGATGACCGGATCCGCGTGGTGGGCAGCCTGGATGCGAAGGGGCTCGAATACGACGCGGTTGTGCTCTACGAACCGGATGAGCTCATCGCAGAATCAGCCGCCGGACGGCGCGGACTCTACGTTGCACTGACCCGGGCGACCCAGGAATTGATCGTACTGGCTAGCGGAATGAACTGGCTTCCTGACTGACTATCGCACCCAACTCGTTCCAGCACGAGGAATCACCTCCTTACAGAGCCGCTCCGGCTTCACGTTGTCATCGGCCGGCGATGAGCGAATTTGCTGAAGAAAACCGATCGACTGTCAGCATCACCACCACACCTTGCTAAGGGGTGTCTCGTAAC
>NZ_JALM01000067.1 GCF_000737195.2 Sciscionella sediminilitoris | reverse complement strand
TGCCGTCCATGGTGGTGGCGTGGCCGATGCCTTCGCGCAGGGCTTGTTCGGTCATGGTGACCATGATGGTGAACGGTTCGCCGCCTGATTCGGGAAGATTATCCGGATTCGCTGCAAGTTGGACGATCTCGGCGAACGCGTCCGCATCCCGTTTACTCGGGTGTCGACCTTCCGGGCTGCGGTTCTTGCCCAGCGCGTCGAGGACACCGCGCAGCTTCAAGCCCGTTTCGTTGTCCAGGTGTCCTTCGATGAGCCAATCACTGTTGCGCTGCTGTAGCCAGATTTCTCGGCGTGGGCGCGAGGGTTCGTGGTCATTGGGTTCCTGACCGTCCGGATTCAGCCGCGCGTGTAGTTCCCGGATCGGACGACTCAGCCCACGTGGCCCGGTCTCGGTAGCAATCGTGGCCAGACACTTTTCCGCGATCGGCCAGGACTCACCGGTCAACACATCCGCGGGCAGTTCGGCGGCGAACTTGCGGATCCGATCCACATGCTCAGCACCAACCTCACCATGCGCATACGCTTCCGCCGTGTTCGGCAGATCCGGCGGCAACGGTTCCCCGCTGATCCCCAGCGAACCGAACAACGCCCGCGCACGCTCGGCGATCCGCCGCGCCTCGGCCAAACCCACCCGCGCCACATCCTCGACCATCCGCGCGGGCGAACCCCGATACCCGAACTCCACCGCCGCACCGCGCTTGTCAAGCAGCGCAACAAGATCCAGCATCTCCGCCTCCGCGCGCCGCACCATCACGGCCTGTTCACGGAGCCGATCAAGCAACTCCCGATTCGACAACACCGCCGAACACTCCCCAGCGTTCATGACATCTATAGTACCGGAGATTTGCGCGCTCTTCCGCGGTTCGCACCGGAACCACCCGAACGGACCAGCGTGGTTATTCTGAAATCGTGGTGGGTTTCCAGACCGCTACCGGGTAGTCAGCGGTGAGCTTCCCGTGCTCGGCTCGGGTTTGCTGTTGCCATGGTCGCGTTCTTCGTGTCCCAAACTGCCCGGCGTTCCAGGAGCGGCCCGCCGCTTGCGAAACCTTGGCGACCGGTTCGCACCGGAACCGCCCGAACGGACCAGCAGCCCGAACTATCCCGTGCGTTCGTGATCGATGAACGCGGTCAACGCGTCCACGAGTGCCCCGGGTTGCTCGTCCGGAATGAAGTGCCCGGAATCCGGGATGACGGTACCTGTCGTGTTTTTCGCCCAGGGGCCGAGGGAGGCGGCCATGTCGGGTGTCGAGCCGTGGGAACCGGAGATTCCCATGACCGGGACGGTCAGGTGCTGGCGTTCGAGCGCTTCGTGGTTTTTCCGGGCCGATTCCGCGGCATCGCGGTAGTAGGCGAGCGAAGCCCGGAGGCCGCCCTCGGCTGCGATCGCGGCGGCGTAATGCTCGATCTCGGTGCTGTCGAAGGTGTCCGGGGACAGTGCTTTGACGTTCAGGAACCATTCGAGGTACTCGCGTTCACGGCCGGTGAGCAGTGTTTCGGGGAGATCGGTCACCAGATGGAACGCGAAATGCCAGGTCTTCCAGGCGTGATCGGGGTCCGTCGGGATGGTGTCGGGAAGGGTGATTCCGGGAATGCCCGCATCGAGCAGGGCGACGCCGTGCAGCTGCTCTTCGTACTTCAGTGCCAGGGAGAAGGCGACCCAAGCGCCGATGTCGTGGGCGACGAGCCAGTATTTCGGCACGTCGAGCGCGGTCACCGCGGCCTGGACGCGCGAAGCGACGGTGTGCGTGTCGTAGCTGTCCTGCGGGCGATCGGAGTGGCCCTGTCCTGGCAGATCGATGGCGATCACACGGAAGCGCTCGGCAAGGCCCGGCATCGTTTGGCGCCACGCCCACCAGGTCTGCGGGAATCCGGCCAGCAGGACGACAGCGGGGCCGCCCGGCCGACCGCCTTCCACGGCATGCAGCCGGATACCCGCCGCGTCGACCCAGCGGTGGGTGAACCCCGCGAGGTCGTGCAGTGGCAAGCCGGAGATCGGGTTCTGGCCCTCGGAGTGGTTCGTGGTGGTTGCGGATTCGGTCATGCCCCGAGTCTACCTCATCTTGGAACAACTAGTCCAAGATGAGGTCATGTGTCGCAGACATGTTCAGCTATACCGAACATGTGATATGTTCGGTATAGCTGAACATGTCGAGGAGGAACCGATGGACTCCACGGAAATCGAGGCTGCCTATCGCGCACTGCTGGCCGCGGCCGAATCGATCGGTGACCCGGCCGATCTGCCGGCGGAAACGCGCGCCAGCGTCGACTGGACGCTGAGCCACATCGCGCTCAGCGATCGCATCCTCGCCGAGGCCGTCCGCGATATCCGGGATGGTCGTGCGCCGGTCGTCGACAACCGCGATGCCATGGATGACACAGTCATCGGGGAGCTCATCGCATCGACGAGTCACCGGCAGCGGGTCGAACTGGTACGGCGCAATGCCGCCACTCTCGCCGAGGCGATCCGGACGATCCCGGAGCACGCCGCCGCTACGCCGGTCCTGGTCCGGTTGGTAGGCAGGAAGGACCAGTGGCTGCCGTGGTGGGACCTGGCCCGGATCCGGGCCGCTGAACACATTCCCGGGCACGCCGCGCGGCTCGTCTCGGCCGGGAGTGCGACCGGCTGAGTCAGCCGCGTACCGCGTCGAATTCGGCGACCGCGGACATCGCGGTCGGATCCTTGGCGTGGCTGCTGAGCACTTTCATGGCGAGGTGGCGGACCGTGGTCGGGGCGAATCGGACCACGGTTTCGGCCTCGGTGTCCGGGAATTCGCCCTTGGTGAGGCTGTGCCAGTTCTTCCCGTCCGGGGAACCGAGGATCTCGTAGCCGCGCACCGGAACATCCACGGAGGCACCGATATACGGTGGCAGGTAACGGATTCCGGACACCCGTTCGTTCTTGCCGAGGTCCACCCGCAGCACGGGCGAGCTCTCCGGGCGTGCGTTCCATGCGGTGTACGGGTCGTTGTCGATGGCCGGGCCGCCGTCATTGGTGCCGTCGGTGGCCCGCCAGCCCTGCTGGCTGAGCATTCCCGGATTGGCGCCGTAGTCCCGGTTCGCCGGATCCGCATCGCCGACCCGGTCGTAACGGTCGAAGAAGGCGCGCACATCCCCGGCGGGCTCGCCCCAGGTGCGCGCGGCGAGCACGGCGATCGGGCGCCTGGCGTAGAAATCGAACCAGGAGGCCGGGCTGTTGTGCGCCCGATCGGACCAGCGTGAGACCTTGTACCCGAGAATGTTCCGCTGCGCCGAGAAGTCGTAGGAGCCGTAGACCTCGCGCGGATCGAAATAGCCGTAGGTGCCGGGCCGCTTGCCGAACCCCGCGCTCACATAGAGTTTGGCTTCCTCGGTGCCGATGGTCGGGTACCCTTTCTGCGCCCGGTGCGGGGCCGCGCTCTTCCATTCGTCGACCACGACATTGCGGTCCGGCTTGATCGCGGTGTCATGTTCGAGGTCCCACCACTGCCAGACCTCGGTCTGTTTGCCGTGTGCGCGGATCACCGGATTGAGTTGGTTGATGAAATCGGCGAACACATCGGCGGTGGAGGAGAAGCCGCGCTTTTTCGCGTAGTCCACCAGTTCCGGGCATTTCTGTTGTTCGGCCTCGTTGGGAAGTTCGTCGCCGCCGATGTGGAACCGGGGAGAATCGAAGAGCGGCACGATTTCGTCGAGCAGGCTACGCAGGAAATCCAGGGTCTTCTTCTTGGTGACGTCGAGCATCCAGTGCCCGGTTCCCGCGCCCTCCCAGCCGGTGTCCGCCGGGTAGGAAAGGGAGCGGCAGCTGAACGACAGATCGGGCCGGTAGGCGCCGATGCGCGAGGCGTGCCCGGGAAGGTCGATCTCCGGAATGATCGTCACGTGATAGCGGCGCGCGTAATCCTGTAGCTCGCGCAGATCCCGTTTGCTGTACGCCTGTTTCGAGGTGAGCCCGGGGAATCGGTCGCTCTGGATGCGGAATGCGTTCCAGTCCGAGAGGTGCAGATGGAAGGTGTTCATCTTCCACCAGGACATCTGCCTGATCTGCTGTTTGAGATAGGAGACCGGATAGAACTTGCGGATGTCGAGCATCTGCCCGCGCTCGCCGACCTTCGGCACATCCCGCGCGGTTCCCTTCGGCAGGCTGGCCCGGTCCTTCGCGGTGCGCAATGCCTGCAGCAGGGTGCGCGTTCCGTAGAACACCCCGGCGGAACGGTTTCCGGTGATCGCCGCGGTGTCCCCGATCGCGAGCCGGTATCCCTCTGTGCCGAGGTCCTTCTCGCCCGGTGCCAGGGAGAGCGCGACATCACCGGGGCGCGCCTTGTCCGTGGTCACTGGGATTCCGCGCAATCCCTGCTCGGCGAGCTCGCCGCTGAGTTGTTCGCCGAGGCCGCGCAGGCTCGGATCGGCGACCGCGATCCGGGAACCGGAACCGAGGTGCAGGCTTCCGGTGCCGCCCTGCCAGCTGCTGATCGCGGGCACCGTGACCGGCGCCGGATTCGGCTTCTGGGCGGCGATCGCGGTACCGGGCAGCACCGTGGCGAGGACGGCGGACGCGATGATCAGCCGGATGCTCTTGCGTGGATTCCGATGCATGGCGGGCTCCTCACGGCACGATAGGCACCGACGTTAACTGTCCGAATATGCGTAGTCAACGCTGCCTTCACGCAACTTCAATCAGTAATCGGCCTCCAGGGGAGGGCAAGTCGTTCCGGAAGTGAGGGGCCGGGATTGCTTGTCGCGGTGACCCCAGCGCGTGATCGCGTGATCGCAATGAGGTAAAAGCATTCACCTGTAGGCGGCTAGTGCATGGTTTCGTTCGCAGGTTCGTGTCCACGTGATACTTTTCGTTCCCGTGACCGCCCGTGCGTTGGAGCCGGACGAACTCGATCTCGTCGCCGCACTCCAGGTGAACCCGCGCGCCTCGCTGAGCCTGCTCGCCGAGGCGCTCGACGTATCGGTGAACACCGTCCGCAGGCGGCTCAGCAGGCTCTACGAACAGCGGCTCGTACGTGTGATCGGGCAGCTCGACTGGTCCCAGTCCGGCGACGGGAACCCGTGGCACGTCTGGATCGCGGCCGAGTGCGGTAAGGCGGAGCAGGTGGCCGCCGCGCTGGCCGCCCTCGACGAGGTGCAGATGGTCGCCACCACGGCCGGGCGCTCCGATGTCTACGCCACGGTGCAGCCCGCGCACCGGGAAACCGTGCACACCCTGCTCACCGAGGGAATCCAGGAGCTGCCCGGGATCCGCTCGGCGCGCTCGGAGCTGGTGCTGCGTGCGTTCACCAAATCGAGTTCCTGGCGGCTGCCCAGGCTGGGGGAACGGCAGCTCGCCGTGCTGCGCGCCGAGGAACCGCCGGAACCCGAGACCGGGGAGATCGGCGCCGATGAGCTCACCGCGGTGCGCCTGCTGCACGAGGACGGCAGGATCAGCGCCGCCCAGGTCGCACGCGAACTCGGGGTCGCGCCCTCGACCGCGTACCGGATGACGCGCTCCCTGCTGGACCGCGGGATCGTGCGCCCGAGCGTGGAGGTGGAACCGCGGCTGCTCGGGTACCGGCTCGAAGCCCTGATCGCGCTCGATGTGGCACCGGGCGCGATCGACACGGTCGCGGAGACGCTCGCCGGGCACTCGTCCGCGCGCTATGTCACCACGGTCGCGGGAACCTCCTCGGTGATCCACGGCGGGATGTTCACCGACGAGGAGGCGCTCACCGAATTCCTCACCACCGATCTGGCCGCATTGCCGGGGATCGGTTCCTTCGAGGTTTCCATCCAACTAAATGTCCACAAGAGACATTGGCTGCGCCGGATGGATGGCTGTATCGAATCGCCACAAGGCAGGAAAGGCACATCGCATGAATGATCGTCAGCCGGCCGCGCTCGCCGAGGTAGTGCGCGGCGAACTCGTCGAGTCGGTGCATTTCGGCTCGGTGATCGCCGTGGACCCGGCGGGCACGGTGCTCTTCGAGGCGGGGGACACGCGTTCGCCGATGTATCCGCGTTCCTCGATGAAACCCTTGCAGAGCACGGCGATGCTGCGCGCGGGGCTCGCACTGGACGATGAACTGCTCGCGCTCGCCTGCGCCTCGCACGGTGGCGAGTCGTTCCACCTCGACGGGGTGCGGCGCATCCTGGACGGTGCCGGGCTCGCCGAGGCGGATCTGCAGAACACGCCTGGATTCCCGCTCGATGAGCGGGCGCGCGCGGAGTACGGGAACGTGGCCAGTTCGCTGGCGCAGAACTGCTCGGGAAAGCACGCGGCCATGCTCGCCACCTGTGTGGCCAACGACTGGCCGACCGTGACCTACCGGGCGCCCGAACATCCGCTGCAGCAGGCAATCGCGGCCACCATCACCGAACTCGCGGGTGAGCAGGTCACCGAGACCACCGTGGACGGTTGCGGTGCTCCGCTGTTCGCGATCAGCCTGCGCGGTCTCGCCACCGGATTCGGTGCGCTGCGCAAGGCGGAAACCGAGGCCGCGAAACGGATTTCGGCCGCCGTCTCCGGTTATCCGGAATGGGTCGCGATGACCAATCACGTGAACACCGGGCTGCTGCGCGCGATCCCGGGAAGCATCGGCAAGGGCGGCGCCGAAGGAGTGCTCGCCTTCGCGATCCCGGACGGTCCCGCGATCGCGATCAAGATCGGGGACGGTAATCCGCGTGCGCTGCCCGTGGTGCTGGTCGAGGTGCTGCGCAGGCTCGGCATCAGCGGGGAACGGCTGGACGAACTCGGCACGGTTCCGGTGTTCGGCCACGGGAAACCGGTCGGTGCGGTGCGCCCGGGCGTTGGGCTGTCCGGATCATGACCGCGCAGACGACGGAGAAGCAGGGGCCGCTGCTGCGGTTCCTCGGCGGAGTGGAGCGGGTCGGGAACAAGCTCCCGCACCCGTTCTGGTTGTTCGTGATCCTGTCCGTGGTGCTGGTGCTGGTTTCCTGGCTGCTCGCCGCGTTCGACGTCAGCGTGGTCTCCCCGGCCGATGGCAAGACGCTGCACGTGCGCAGCCTCGTCTCCAACGACGGCGTGCACATGATGGTCAGCGATCTGGTGGACAACTATGTGAACTTCCCGCCGCTCGGGCTGATCACGGTGGTCATGCTCGGGGTGGCGGTCGCGGACAAGTCCGGGCTGCTCCCCGCGATGATGCGGGCGGCGCTGTCCAGGGTGCCCGCCAAGTTCGTCACCTTCGCGGTCGCGCTGACCTGTATGTTCGCCCAGATCGCCGGGGATGCCGCGTTCGTGGTGATGATCCCGCTGGCGATGATCGCCTTCCGCGCGGTCGGCCGGAACCCGATCATCGGCGCGATCATCGCCTATGTCGCGGTCGGCGGGACGAGCAGCGTCGGCATGCTGCCCAGCGGAAGCGATGCGGTCATGGCCGGGATCAGCACCGCGGCCGCGCGCGCGATCGACCCGAACTATCAGGTCGGCACGCTGTCGAACTACTTCTTCTCGCTCGCCTCCGCGATCATGCTCGCGGTGGTGATCACCGTGGTCACCGAACTGGTCGTGGCCAAGCGGGTCAACGCGATGGACGCGCGGTCCCCGGAGCAGATCGAGCTCGAGGAACTGCCGGACATGTCGGTCTCGGACCTGGAGCGCAAGGGAATCCGGCGCGCCATGCTCGCCGCGGTGATCTATCTCGGCCTGCTCGTGCTCGCCATGGTGCCGAGCGGTTCGCCGCTGCGCGGGGACGGCGGGGCGATCATCGACTCGCCGCTGTTCGACGGCATCGTGGTGTTCCTGATGCTGTTCTTCATGATCATCGGTGTCACCTACGGGATCACCGTCGGCACGATCAGCAAGCCCAAGGACTTCCCGGACTACATGGGGCAGGGGCTCCGCGATCTGATTCCCGCGCTCATCCTGTTCTTCGCGATCTCCCAGTTCCTCGGCTACTTCAAGTGGTCCAATCTCGGCCAGGTCATTTCCATCGCCATGGCCCAGTTCCTGAAGGACCTCGGGGCGACGCCGGTGCTCGTGTTCCTCGGCACCGTGCTGCTGATCTGCGTGATGGATCTGTTCATCACCAGTGGTTCGGCGATGTGGTCACTGGTCGCGCCGATCCTGGTGCCGATGCTCATGCTGCTGCACATTCACCCGGAGACCACCCAGGCGCTGTTCCGCATGGCCGATGCCCCGCTGAACAGCATCACCCCGATGAGCCCGTACTTCGGGGTGGCACTCGGGTTCATCCGGCGGACCCGGCCATCGGCGGGGATCGGCACCCTCATGTCGCTCGTGCTCCCGCTCGCGGTGGTCAATCTGGTCGTGTGGTTCCTGATGTTCCTCGGCTGGTACGCGCTCGGGATTCCGCTTGGTCCGGGTGCTCCGGTCGATTAGGACGAACGGCCTAACCACGTAACATCGAAAACCTCCGATGCGATGGGCGCTGTGTTCGACGGCGTCAGCATCGGAGGTTTTCGTGTCCGGCAGATCGCGGATCGTGGGCGTACTCGGCACACTCGGCATCGTCACGCTCGCGCTCGCGGGCTGCGACACCCCGGAAAACCCGGCACCGCCACCGAGTACGTCCGCCAGTGTGCCGTCGACTGCGCCGTCGAGTGTTCCGGAATCCACGCCCACTCCGGAACCGACCACCGCGGCCCCGATCACCCCGGAGCCGACGACTCCCGTGCCGACCACGGTGGAACACACCCCGGCAGCGGCCGCCCCGCCGAAGCCCCGGACCCATCCCCGGCCCGCCAATCACGCCCCGCTGCTGACCCCGGCCGCGCCCGGCGGCGCCACCGCGCGATGCGCGGACGGCACCTACAGCCATTCCGCGCATCGGCGGGGAACCTGCTCGCATCACGGTGGCGTCGCGGAGTGGTTGTAGCTCACGGCACCCGCGAAGGCAGCCGCTTGCGTACCAGGAGATAGACGAGCAGGGCCACGGCGGCGATGCCGAGTGCGATGCCCAGATCGCGCACCGATTGCTGGCCGAGCGCGATGAGCACTCCGGCGATCGCGATCAGCGGTGGGAGCGGCCAGACCGGCATCCGGAAGGCGCGTTCGCGATCCCGGTCCCGCACCCGGCAGACGAGCGCGGAAACGGCGACGGTCAGATAGATGGTGCCGATGATGACGCTGGTGAAGGTGATCAGCGTGGTGAGAGAACTGAAGATGCACAGCAATCCGTTGCCCACGAACAGGAAGGCGAAGGCGTAGCTGGGCACTTTGGACTTGGCGGAGACGTGCGCGAAAAACCGGCCGATGGCACCGGGCAGCATCCCGTCCCGCGCGGCCGCGTAGTAGATCCGCGCGTAGCCGAGGTTCGCGGCGAGGCCGGTGTCGAACATGGCGATGACCACGCCGATGAGCAGCACGGTGGCCCCGACCGGGCCCATGACCTGTGAGGCGATCAGGGCGAGCGGGGAATCGCTTGCCATGCTCGCGCCGAGGTCCCCGATCGCGAAGGTCGCGCTGATCACGGCGAGCACTTCGACCACGATCGCGATGAGCGCGGCCAGTAGGACGGCGCGCGGCAGGCTGCGCCGGGTTCCGCGGGATTCCTCGGCGAAGTACAGCGGCCAGTCGTAGCCGTTGAACGCGAACAGGGCCGGAACCACGGCGGCGAGCACTCCGAAGATCCCGATCCCGTGCAGTGTTCCGCCCTCGCCCCGCATCGGTGCGGTGAACGGATTCCCGGTGAACTGCGGGTGCGCGAAGGCAAGCACGATGAACACCAGGATGACGCCGAGTTCGAGCACGAGCATCGCCGCGGCGACCCAGCTGGCCGGGGAGATCCGGCCCAGCGACAGCGCGGTCACCAGGACCATCATGGCCAGGGCGACCCAGCTGACCGGGAGCCCGCCGGGGATCAGCGCGGAAAGATAGGTGGCCGCGGAGGTGAGGATCGAGGCGGTGGAGGTGAGGCCGAGCAACAGGAACAGCACGGCCACCATCCCGCCGACAACGGGACCGAGTGCGCGCGTCACGATGGTGTACGCCCCGCCCGCCGACGGGAAGACCGAGCCGACCTCGGCATAGCACAGCGACATGCACAGCGCGATCACCGCGCCGATCAGGAAGGCGAGCACCACACCGGTTCCCGCGGCCTGTAATCCGGTGCCGTACACCAGGAACACCGAGGTGGTCGGGGATATCGCGGAGACCGCGATGGCGAGAACGTTCCACGGACGCAGCGCGGACTCGGCGAGCTTGCTTGTCATGCCGGGAAAATCTAGTCGCCCCGGCAGGTTCGGGTCAGCCCTGTTCCGCCTTGCTTTCCGCGGGCTGGCCCCGGTGCACCGCCTCGAGCAGCAGCTGCGAGACATCCCGGACATCCACCCCGGCGCCCTTGTCCTCGCTCTGCCGCTGGGTGAGCCCGTCGGAGATCATCACCTTGCAGAACGGGCACCCGGTGACCACGGTGCTCGCCTCGGTGGCCAGCGCCTCGTCCACCCGCTCCACGTTGATGCGCTTGCCGATCTTCTCCTCCATCCACATCCGCGCTCCGCCCGCTCCACAGCACAGCGATCGATCCGCGTGCCGGGGCATCTCGGTCAATCGCGCGCCCGTGGCGCCGGCCAGCTCCCGCGGCGGCGTGTAGACCTTGTTGTGCCTGCCCAGATAGCAGGGATCGTGATAGGTGACCGAGGCGGCGTCGGCGGGCGCGACCGGGGTGAGTTTGCCGTCCCGGACAAGGGTATTGAGCAGCTGGGTGTGGTGGGTGACCGTGTAGTTCCCGCCGAGCTGCGGGTATTCCCGGCCCAGCGTGTTCAGGCAGTGCGGGCAGGTGGTGACGATCCGGCGCTGCGCCGGTTCGCGGCCCTCGAACAGTGCGTTCAGGTTCTCCGCGGTCTCCTGGGCCTGCATCTGGAACAGGAACTCGTTGCCCGAACGGCGCGCCGGATCCCCGGTGCAGGTCTCGTTCTTGCCCAGCACCGCGAAGTTCACCCCGGCGATGTGCAGCAGTTCCGCGGTGGCGCGCACGGTCTTGCGCGCGTTGTCGTCGAAGGCGCCCGCGCAGCCGATCCAGAACAGGTACTCCACGTCCTCGGGGATCTCGCCGTCCAGCACGGGGACCTCGAAGCCGAGATCCTTGGCCCAGTCCATCCGCTCGGAATTGTTCTGGCCCCAGGGATTGCCCTTGTTCTCCAGGTTCTTGAACAGGGTGCCGAGCTCGGTGGGGAATTCGGACTCGATGAGCACCTGGTGGCGGCGCATGTCCATGATGTGGTCCACGTGCTCGATATCGACCGGGCACTGCTCGACACAGGCCCCGCAACTGGTGCAGGACCACAGCACATCCGGATCGATCACGCCGCCGTCTTCCTTCTTCCCGACCAGCGCGGTGAACTCGTGGTCCTCCTTGCCGTTCAGCAGATACGGCGCCTCCGCGGAAAGCTGATCGCGCAGATCCATGATCAACAGCTTGGGAGAAAGGGGCTTCCCGGTGTTCCAGGCGGGGCACTGGCTCTGGCAGCGCCCGCATTCGGTGCACGTCTCGAAATCGAGCATGCCCTTCCAGGTGAAGTCGGCGATCGTGCCGCGCCCGAAGGTGTCGTCCTCGCCGGGATCCTCGAAATCGATCGGCTTCCCGCCGGATTCCATCGGCAGCAGCGGGCCGAGCCCGTCCGGCATGCGCTTGGTGGTCACGTTCAGCGGGGCGAGGAAGATGTGCAGGTGCTTGGAATGCAGCACCAGGATCAGGAAACCGAAGGCGACGCCCAGGTGCGCGAGCAGGGCCACGGTCTCCAGCACTTCGAGACCGGTCGTGCCGATCCCGGAAAGCGCGTGTCCCATGCCGATCGAGACCCAGGCGCCCGATTTGTACGGGAACGTGCCGAGTGCCGCCGAGGAACCGCGGAACAGGAACATCGTCAGGATCACCAGGAAGATCAGCAGCAGCACCAGCCAGGCACCGCCCAGATGCGAGCCGAAGAACCGGGATTTGCGCTCGATGCGGGCCGGATTCTGCCGGATCCGGATGATCGCGAACACGATCAGCGAGCAGAAGGTGAGGGTGGCGATGGCGTCCTGCAGGAAACCGAGCGGTGGCCAGCTGCCGATGCCCCACCAGATCGCGAAACCGGACTGGAACAGCGAACCGTACGCTTCCAGATACACGGTCAGCAGGATGACGAAGGCCCAGAACGTGAAGAAGTGCGCGATTCCGGGTACCGACCACTTCAGCAGTTTCCGCTGTCCGAACACCTCGGTCAGCTGGGCCCAGGCGCGCGCGCCGATGTCCTTGGTGCGCCCGGTGGTGGGCTGTCCGGACCGGATCAGCCGGACCAGCCAGCGGATCCGCACTCCGGCGAAGCCGAGTCCGACGATGGTGATGAGCCAACCGATGATCAATCGAACAACCACGAGCCCCTCCACGTTGAGAGCCGAGTGCCGATCACGCTACCGCCTGGTAGCGTGATCGTGAAGTAGGACACGATACGCACCGGCCGCGCGGGATCACCGTGCGTTCGCGTAATAGTGGCTGGCCAGCGCCGCACAGCGCATTTTGCGCACCTGCCAGTGTTTGCGGAACAGGCGCGGCGCGCGCATCCGCGCCGGGTGCAGGCCGAGCCGGGAATAGTGCCGGATTCCGAAATGCCGCCGGGGTCTGCTCGCCTCGAATCGGTCGGTGACCCAGCCGAGCCAGGCCCGCCGCAACATGGTGTCCCCGCCCGATCCGGCGCGCAGTGCACTCGCGCAGAACCGGTGCAGTACCTCGAGGCCGGGCAGGGTCATCGGCTCACCCGATTTCATGAGCTCCTCGACGACACCGTGGCCCGGATGTCGCGGGTCGCCCTCGAGCCGCACCCGCAGTCCGCAGTAGGCACACTGATAACCCAAGCGAGACACCATCGTCCGCCCTCCGCCAGTCCGGGATACTCAGTGTGACACGGCTAACAGGTCGGGTGTCAATCATTCGTGTTGCGTGACTGCGCCGAGGGTGTGCCTGACGGTCCTCTGTCGTCGCGAGCGGGAGCCAGATCGGATGCATCGCAAGGCGGACGACGACAGCGCAGCGGCGCTGCGCGGGAGGAGGGCAACGCCGCGAGGCGCCGATATGGCCCCGCGCAGCAGGCTATGGGGCCGTCAGGCGCGCCCGAGTTCAAGGGCGAGTACGCCGCCGATGACGAGGGCGATGCCGATGCCCTGAACGAAACTGAGCGGTTCGTGGAACACCGTCGCGCCGATGACCGCCACGATCGCCACCCCGGCCGCGGCCCAGATGCCGTAGGCCACGCCCAGGCTCATCCCGTGTTTGAGGGAGAGGGAGAGCAGTACATAGGCGCCGAGCACGCCGATCACCACGATCGCCGAGGGCAGGATCCGGGTGAATCCATCGGTGTACCGGGTGGCCAGGGTTCCGGTCGTCTCGGCGAGGATCGCGCCGATCAGCAACAGGTAGGCCACGGGATCTCCACTCCAACAAGTTGAACATTCGCGCAACTAGTTCGAGCGTAGCTAAATGTGGGCAGATGTTCAACTAGTTTCGGTGTCGATGCGCAGGGCGTTGCGCAGCACTGAGCGGATCAGGTCGAGATCCGGCTGTTCCTCCTCCAGCAGGAAACCGACGCACATCCCGTCCACGACGGCGAGCGTTTCGCAGACGGCGGCCGGGTCCGCGGTGAACCGGTGCGCGAGTTCGGCCACGGCCTCCCGCCAGGTGCGCGCGACCGGGCGCAGTGCGGGGCGCCGGGTGGCGAGCAGATTGAGTTCCCGCTCCGCGATGGCGCGCGCCCGTCCGGATTCGGTCGGGCATTCCGCGATGAGCTGGGCAAGCGCCTCCAGCTGGTCCCCGGTCTGTTCGGTGAGCTCGCGCAGCCGGTCGGTGTAGTCCTCGGTCGCGCTGGTGAGCGCGGCGATGAGCAGATCGTCGAGGGTGGCGAAATAATAGGAGACCGAGCCGGAAGGAACCCCGGCCTCGGCCGCGACGGCCCGGTGGGTCACCTTGCTGACACCCTCGCGCTCCACAAGGCGCAGTGCCGCCGCGATGATCGATTCCCGTTTGCGCGCGCCGCGCAATCGCCTGCCATCCGTCTCGCTCATCCCCCCACGTTAGGCGAATCCGCCCCGATCGCAGCTATCGGCAAGCGGTACTCATCGGATTAGGAGTGTGCCTGGGGGCTCTCGTCCGTCGCGAGCGGGAGCCAGATCGGATGAGCCGCAAGGCGGACGACGACAGCGCAGCGGCGCTGCGCGGGAGGAGGACAACGCCGCGGATCGCCGATATGGCCCCGCGCAGCAGGACATGGAGCCCCCAGGCGCGCTCTATTAGGGTCATGGTCATGACGGAACCGCAGCGCGCGCACATCGAGGTGCCGCGACCGCCCGACTTCGACGAGTTCTGGACGGAGACGCTCCGGCTCGCCGAATCCATCGACCCAGAACCGCGGCTGATCGAACGGCCGGATCTGTCCTCCCCGGAAATACTGGTCACCGAACTGCGCTATGTGAGCTTCGGGCACGTCGAGGTCGCCGCCTGGTGCGCCCGGCCGCGAACCACGACGGGACCGCTACCGGTCGCGATGCACATTCCCGGTTATGTCTCCGAACCCGCGATCCTGAAATCCTGGGCCCGGCGCGGGTATTTCGCGGTGGATCTCGCGACGCGCGGGAAGCTGCGGGCGAATGCGGTGGTGAATCCGGGATTTCCCGGGCTGCTGGTGGACAACATCGTGGACCGCTACAGCTATACCTATCGCGGTTTCTACATGGATGTGGTGCGCGGGATCGATGTGCTCGCCGGGCTGGGGGAGACCGATGAAACCCGGTTCGGGGTGTTCGGTTCGAGCCAGGGCGGCGGGCTCGGTCTCCTGGCGGGCGCGCTGCGGCCGGAAACGGTGCGCTGTATCGCCTCGGGCTGCCCGTATCTGTGCGGGATCGCGGACGCGCCCCGGCTCACCCATTCCTATCCCTATGAGGAGATCAACGAGTTCCTGCGGATCCATCCGGAACAGGCCGCCGCGCTCGGGGAGACGGTTTCCTACTACGACGTGGTGAATTTCGCGCCCGCGGTGCGTGCCCCGGTGTTCATGCACATCGGGCTGGAGGACGATGTCTGCCCGCCGGAGACCGGGTTCGCCGTGTTCCGCGAACTGGACTGCCCGAAGGAACTGGCCACCTTTCCCGGAGCGGGGCACGATGCCGGGCAGCCGGGCGTGCAGCAGCGGATCGAGGAGTTCATGGACAAGCAGCTGGGGGTGCGGGCATGAGTTTCTGGGCCGAGCTCGACGCGGAACTGGCCGGGTTTCCCGCGCGGCCACTCGTGGAACGGTACGAACGGATGTGCACCGAGCACTTCACCGGGTACCGGGTGTGGTTCAGCGGGCTGGACGGGCACCGGCTGTTCGGTTTCCTCAGCGTGCCCGCGGGGGAGGGACCCTTCCCCGCACTGCTGGAGACCCCGCGGCACGGCAGCGTGAACAACCCGCCGCACTACAACGACCGGTTGCGCTATGTCATGTTCACCATGATGCATCGCGGCCAGCGGCTCGCCGATGTTCCGTTCGCCGCCGCCTATCCCGGGCTGTTCACCCTCGGGGTGAGCGATCCGCGCACCTATGTCTACCGCGCGATCATCGCCGACTGCCTGCGCGGCGCGGAGTTTCTTGCCGCGCACCCGCAGGCCGATCCCGCGCGGCTCGCGGTGAGCGGGGAGGATCTCGTGCTGCACACCGTGGCGCGGCGCCCGCTTTTCCGGGCCGCCGTGGTGAACACCCCGCTGCTGCACGACGCGCTGCACCGGCGTGAACACGGGCAGAGCTATCCGCTCGAGGAGCTCAACGATCTGCTGCGCGCCCACCCGGAGCGGGAAACCGCGGTGCGGGAGACCTTCGCGGTGTACGAACCCGCAACGCTGGCCCGCGACATCCGGGCCGAGGTGCTGCTCGCCGCGCCCGCCGAAGGACCGGGATGGAACGGTGAACTGCTCGCCGCGCTCGGCGATCGGGGCACCGTGTACCAGCGCGGTGCACAGGACGCCTCGGACACGCGCGCCATCGACGCCTGGCTTTCCGGACGGCTCGGCATGCCGGGAATGGCGCGGTTCGCCTCATGACCGGCTACTCCGCACCGGCCTATCGCGAACTCGGCCTGCGCCCGGTGGTGAACGCGGCCGCCACGCTCACCGTGCTCGGTGGTTCCCGGCTGGCTCCCGGTGCCGCCGAAGCGATGCGCGAGGCCTCGGCGGATTTCGTCGACCTCCCCGAGCTGCAGCGGGCCGTCGGCGCCCGCCTTGCCGAACTGACCGGGAACGCGGCGGGATACGTGACCAGCGGTGGTTCGGCCGCGGTCACCCTCTCCGTTGCCGCCTGCCTGAGCAAGGACATCACCGTGTTCGGCCCGCCGCGCCCGGCCGCGGCGGTGGCCATGTTCTCCGGGCACCGCAATCCCTATGACTACGCGGTCCGCCAGCTCGGCGCGCCGATCGTGGAATTCGGCGCGAACCGGGAGGAAATCGCGGCCGCGCTCGGACCGGAGACCGCCTGCGTGCTCTGGTTCGCCGGGGCACACTATGCCGAAGGCGCCCCGGAACTGCCGCTCGTCCTGGAACTCGCGCACCGGGCGGGGATTCCGGTGCTCGTGGACGCGGCCGCGCAGATTCCCCCGGTCTCCTCGCTGTGGCGGTTCACCACCGAACTCGGCGCCGATGCGGTGATCGTGAGCGGGGGCAAGGGATTGCGCGGCCCGCAGTCCAGCGGATTGCTGCTGGGCAGCGCGGAGATCATCGAGGGCGCCCGCGCGCACGGCGCCCCGCATCACGCCGTCGGGCGCGGGATGAAGGTGGGCAAGGAGGAACTGCTCGGCCTGCTCGCCGCCGTGCAGTGGACCCTCGGCCAGGACGAGGCCGCGCTGCTGGCCCGCTACGAACAGGCCGTCGCGCTGTGGGTGGCGGGGATCGGGGCGCTGCGCGGACTATCCGCCTGGCGCGACTATCCGAGCGAGGCCGGGCAACCGCACGGGCGCGCCATGGTGCGCCCCGATCCGGATTCCGGCTGGCGCACCGAATCGCTCGTGGACGCACTCTGGGACCGGGATCCGCGCATCGCCGTGCTCGTCGTGGACGGCGCGATCGCGCTGAACCCGCAGACCGTCGACCCCGGCGAGGAGCGCCTTGTGCTGCAAGCCTTCCGGGAAGTCTTCGGATGACTCAGCCCGGTTCCATGGCTTCGAGGATCTTCGCGAAGGCCGACTGCGCGGTCGCGGATGTGAAGGGCCCGACCGCGACCAGCGCGGCCACGAGCGCGGAGGCCTCGCCGGGGGAGAACCGGATGGGCGGGAGCTCGGCGCGGGCGTCGATGCGGTAACCGCCGCCCGGGCCGCTGCGCACGGTCAGCGGCAGCCCGGCCGCGCGCAGGGCGAGCACATCCCGCTCCACGGTCCGGGTGCTGACCCCGAGTTCCTCGGCCAGCCGCTTGCCGGTTGTGGTCTTGGGCGCGCGGATCCGGAGGTATTCGATCAGCGCGTGCTGGCGTTCGACCAGCGGCAGCACCTGATGCAGTTGCGCGGTCGGCTCCAGATCGCTCATGTTCGCTCCTTCGATTGACCGACACAGCCTTGTCGGCCACCACCGGTTAGCGTCGCATTCAGTGCCGGACGGCGCAGCACGGACACCGATGGGAGCCTCCGATGACCTGGCGCGAGGAACTGCTCGATCAGCTCGACTTCTACTGGGACTATCACCTGATGCCGCGACTGGAGGGGCTCACCGACGCGGAATACCTGTGGGAGCCCGTTCCGGACTGCTGGACGGTGCGCGCCACCGCGGACGGACCGCCGATGATCGACTGGCAGTGGCCGGTCCGGGAACCGCCGCCGCTGACCACGATCGCCTGGCGGCTGGCGCACATCGCGGTGCAGGTGTTCGGGATCCGCGCCAGCGCGCACTTCGGTGACGGATCGCTGACCATCACCACCGCGAGCTGGCCGATCACCGCGGAACAGGGACTCGCCGCCCTGCGCGAGTACCACGACGCGTGGCGCGCGGGCGTGGCTTCCCTGGACGATGCGGCCCTGCAGCGCCCGGTCGGCGAGGCCGAGGGACCGTGGGCGGACCGTTCGATGGCCACCCTGGTCCTGCACCTGAACCGGGAAGTCATGCACCACGGCGCGGAGATCTGCCTGCTGCGCGATCTCTACCGGGCCAAGCTCTAGCCCTTCAGCGTCCGGTTCAGGAACTCGAACACCAGCGCCCATTTGGTCGCCGACTGCGCATTGTCCGCGGCCCCGCCGTGCCCGCCCTCGATGTTCTCGTAGTAGCGCACATCGTGGCCGTACTCCCGCAGCCGGGCGACGAACTTGCGCGCGTGCCCCGGATGCACCCGGTCATCCCGTGTCGAGGTGAGCACGAAGATCGGCGGGTACTCCGCGTCCGCGGTGAGGTTCTGGTACGGCGAATAGTCGGCGAGCCAGGCCCACTGTTCGGGATCCTCGGGGTCGCCGTACTCGGCCATCCAGGACGCGCCGGCGAGCAGCAGGTGGTACCGGCGCATGTCCAGCAGCGGTACCTGGCAGACGATCGCGCCGAACAGTTCCGGGTACCTGGTCAGCATGACGCCCATGAGCAGTCCGCCGTTGCTGCCGCCCTGGATGCCCAGCTGCGCGGTGGTGGTGATGCCGCGCGTCACGAGGTCTCCGGCCACGGCTGCGAAGTCCTCGTACACCCGATGCCGGTGCGCTCCCTTGGCCCCGGTGTGCCACGCGGGACCGTATTCCCCGCCGCCGCGCAGGTTCGCCACCACATAGGTGCCGCCTTCGGCGAGCCAGCCGCGCCCGATGATCCCGCTGTAGTTCGGGGTGAGCGAGATCTCGAAGCCGCCGTACCCGGTGAGCAGGGTGCGCCCGTCGGCGTTCGCGGGGCGCACCACGGTGTAGGGGATCCGCGTCCCGTCCAGGGAGGTCGCGAAGTACTGGGTGATCTCCGCCCCGGAAGCGTCGAACAGGTGTGGCGCGGACTTCACCGGTTCCGGGGCCGCGCCCACGGTTCCGCGCCACAGCGTGGACGGGGTGGTGTAGCCGCACACGTCCACGAGGTAGTCGTTGCCGTGCAGCGAATCGGTGCCCACGATGTCCGCGCTGCCCAGATCGGCGAACTCCGCGGCGAGCGGTTCGGCGCGCCAGCCATCGGATGGCCGCAGCAGGCGCAGTTCCGGGCGCACATCGGTGAGCACGGTCAGCAGCAGGAAATCCCGTGTCGCGCTGAAGTCCTCGAGGCTGGAGTGCGCGTCCGGGGCGAACAGCACGGTGAACTCGCGGGCCCCGTGCAGGAAGTCGTCCAGCCGGATCGCGAGCAGGCTGCCGGTCGGGTACTCGCCCCAGTCCGAGCGCGGGTGCACGAGCAACCATTCCCGGTGCAGCGAGACGACCGCGTCCCCGGGCAGTTCGAGCTCGACCAGTTCGCCGTCGAGCACCAGATAGCGCTGCGCGGTGAAGAAATCCACCCTGCGCACGATCAGGTCCCGGGTGAATCCGGGGGTGGGATCGTGCACCGCGGACACGGCGACATCCGTCTGCTCACCCTCGAAAACCGTGCTCGCCTCGGCAAGCGGAGTACCGCGGCGCCAGCGCTTCACGATCCGCGGATATCCGGAATCGGTCAGTGAACCCGGCCCGAAATCGGTGCCGAGATAGACGGTTTCCGCGTCGATCCAGCCGATCCGGTGCTTGGCCTCGGGAAGCACGAAGCCATCCGGGAGGAATTCGCGGGTGCGCAGATCGAACTCGCGCACCACCGTCGCGTCCGCGCCGCCCCTGGAGAGCTCGACGAGGCAGCGGTCGTCCGCCGGTCGGCGCACCGTGGCCCCGCCCCACACCCAGTTCTCGCCCTCGGCTTCGGCGAGCGCGTCGACATCGATGAGTACTTCCCAGTCCGGCGTGGTACCGCGGTACTTGGCGAGCGTGGTGCGCCGCCAGATCCCCTTCGGGTGCTCGGCATCGCGCCAGAAGTTGTAGAGATACTCGCCACGCATCCGGACGTAGGGGATGCGGTCATCGGTGTCCAGCGCGTCCAGCAGTGCGGCGCGGGTCTTGGTATACCGCTCGGCTTCGGTCAGCTCGGCAAGGGATTCCGCATTGCGTTCCCGGGCCCAGTCGAGCGCTTCGGTTCCGGTGACGTCTTCGAGGTACAGATATGGATCGGTGGTCACTCGTTGCGATCGTAGTAGCGGCCGTGCGGGTGGTGGTGCCTGCGGTGCTGATCCGGGCGGTTCGAGCCCTGCCGTGCCCTGCTCACGATCAGCAGCACCGGGATCAGGATGAACAGGAAACCGGCGTGGTGCAGCACCACGGAGAGCACGGTCAGCGCGATCACCGCGACCGCGGCCACCCCGACGATCGCCGGGATGCCCATGCCCTGCCTGGCCGGTGGTTTCGGTTGCTGCCCCGCGGCCGGGGTGCCGTACCGCCCGGCCTCGAAGCCGCCGGCACCGAGCGGATCGGTCAGGAAGGCCGGTTTCGGGTCCGGCAGATCGGCGAACTCGCGCAGCACATCCCCGCGGGTGCGTGCCGTGGTCACCCGCGCCGAGCGCTGGCCGTACTCCTCGACGTCGATACGCCCGGCCGTCATGTGCTCACCGAGCGCGGAAACGGCCGATTCGCGCTCGGTGTCGCTCACCCGCAGTTTGTCCCCGCTCGATTCGGTCATGCTCTCGATGATAGGCGCATCGGAGCCACTATGCCCATGACAAACGGCAGAACCTACGGGGTTATGACTGACTGGACTTCGCCGCTGAAAAACGGGTGCCGGATCACAGCCGGTTCTGCAGCGCGTCGGCCGCGGCGAGCAGATCCTGCGCCCAGCGCGCGCCCGGGCGGCGGCCGATGCGTTCCACGGGGCCGGAAACCGAGACGGCGGCGATCACGGTGGAGGTGGAATCCCGCACCGGAGCGGAGACACTGGCCACTCCGGGCTCGCGCTCGGCGACACTCTGCGCCCAGCCACGCCTGCGCACCTCGAGCAGGGTCCGCTCACCGAACACCGCATCGGTCACGACCGCGCGCTGGGTCGCCTGATCCGCCCACGCGGTGAGGACTTTCGCTCCGGAACCCGCGGTCATCGGCAGCCGGGTACCGATCGGAACGGTGTCCCGCAGCCCGCTCGGCGGTTCCGCGGTGGCGATGCAGATGCGCTGTGTTCCATCCCTGCGGTAGAGCTGCACGCTCTCCCCGGTGATGTCGCGCAGCCTCGGCAGCACCGAGTTCGCCGCGTCCAGCAGTGGATCCGTTGCGCCCCCGGCGAGTTCGGCGAGCGCGGCACCGGGACGCCAGCGCCCGTCCGGGCCCCTGCGCAGCAAGCGGTGCACCTCGAGGCCAACGGCGAGCCGATGCGCCGTCGCACGGGGCAGATCCGTGCGTGCGCACAGTTCCGCGAGGCCGCACGGTTCCTTGGCCACCGCTTCGAGTACGGCCACCGCTTTGTCCAGAACTCCGATACCGCTAGACTGTCCCACGTCTCGATATTAGCGTCCCGAGATATGAGAAGTCCAGAAAGAACTGATCGGGAGCAGGGAACAAACCGGATTCGGTCTTGAGAAAACCCGCTCCGACCACCAGAAGACCCAAGGAGGAGCGATGGGCAAGACGCTTGCCGAGAAAGTGTGGGACGCACACGTCGTCCGGAAGGGAGACGGTGCGGAACCGGATCTGCTCTACATCGACCTCCATCTCGTGCACGAGGTCACCAGCCCGCAGGCCTTCGACGGGCTGCGGCTGCAGGGGCGTGGGGTTCGCCGTCCGGACCTGACGATCGCCACCGAGGACCACAACGTGCCGACCGAGGGCATCGATCTGCCGATCGCCGACGAGGTCTCCCGCACCCAGGTGGACACGCTCCGGCGCAACTGCGCGGAATTCGGTGTCCGGCTGCACCCGATGGGAGACGCGGAACAGGGCATCGTGCACGTGATCGGCCCGCAGCTCGGGCTCACCCAGCCCGGAATGACCGTGGTGTGCGGTGATTCGCACACCTCGACGCACGGGGCCTTCGGCTCGATCGCGTTCGGTATCGGCACATCCGAGGTGGAGCACGTGCTCGCCACCCAGACGCTTCCGCTGCGCCCTTTCAAGACCATGGCCATCAACGTGAACGGCACCCTGCGCGAGGGCGTCACCGCCAAGGACATCATCCTCGCGGTGATCGCGAAGATCGGCACCGGAGGCGGGCAGGGCTACATCCTCGAGTACCGCGGCGAGGCCATCCGCGCGCTGTCCATGGAAGCGCGGATGACGATCTGCAACATGTCCATCGAAGCGGGCGCGCGGGCCGGGATGATCGCACCGGACGAGACGACCTTCGAGTACGTGCGGGACAAGCCGCACGCCCCGAAGGGCGCCGAATGGGATGCCGCGGTGGAAGCCTGGAAGCAGCTGCGCACCGATGCGGACGCGAGCTTCGACACCGAGGTGGACATCGACGCCGATGCCCTCACCCCGTACGTGACCTGGGGCACCAACCCGGGGCAGGGACTTCCGCTCGGGGAACGGGTTCCGGATCCCGAGCAGATCGCCGACGAGACCGCGCGCGCCGCCGCCGAGAAGGCGATCGCCTACATGGGCCTGACTCCGGGCACCCCGCTGCGCGAGATCGGGGTGGACACGGTGTTCCTCGGTTCGTGCACCAACGGCCGGATCGAGGATCTGCGGGCCGCGGCCGAGGTGCTGCGCGGGCACAAGATCGCGCCGAGCCTGCGTATGCTCGTGGTTCCCGGCTCGATGCGGGTGCGCGCGCAGGCCGAGGCCGAGGGGCTGCACGAGGTGTTCCTCGCCGCGGGCGCGGAGTGGCGCCAGGCGGGTTGCTCGATGTGTCTTGGCATGAACCCGGATCAGCTCGCCCCCGGTGAGCGCTCGGCATCCACCTCGAACCGGAACTTCGAGGGCAGGCAAGGAAAGGGTGGGCGGACCCACCTGGTCTCGCCGACGGTCGCCGCGGCGACCGCGGTGCGCGGCAAGCTGTCCGCGCCATCGGACCTGACCGCGGACGCGGCCGAATACGTGGAGGTGTAACGACAATGGAACCGTTCACGAACTACACCGGGATCGGGGTCCCGCTGCGCAGCTCCAACGTGGATACCGATCAGATCATCCCGGCCGTCTACCTCAAGCGGGTAACCCGAAGCGGCTTCGAGGACGGGCTGTTCTCCGCGTGGCGCTCCGATGAGCACTTCGTGCTGAACCAGGCGCCCTTCGACAAGGGCAGCGTGCTCGTCGCGGGACCGGACTTCGGCACCGGATCCTCGCGGGAGCACGCGGTCTGGGCGCTGCTGGACTACGGCTTCCGCGTGGTGATCTCGGCCCGCTTCGGGGACATCTTCCGGGGCAACGCGGGCAAGCAGGGCCTGCTCGCGGCGCTGTGCGAACAGTCCGATGTGGAGCAGTTGTGGAAGTTGCTGGAGACCGAACCGGGCACCGAGGTGACCGTGGATCTCGAGCAGAAGACCGTTCGCGCCAAGGACTTCCAGGCGCGGTTCGAGATCGACGAGTACACCCGCTGGCGGCTGCTCGAAGGCCTCGACGACATCGGTCTGACGATGCGCTCGGCGGACCAGATCGACGCTTTCGAAGCCGCGCGCGAACCCTGGAAGCCAGTCACGACACCCCTTCCGGCCTGACGGCGGTTACGGGATCCCTTGCTACGGCGGGGATCCCGTGTCGTGTCGGGTCACATTTACTTCACCGCCCGCAAGGCGCTCACCTGCACATTTATCCCGCGACCGGGTGGATGTGTGTGTTCTGCGCAAAAAAATAGGGCGTGGCGCTTGGAAAAATCTCCTCTGAGCCTTTACCGTGTGCAATCAAGTCGGCCCGACCGGGCCGTTTTCGTAGTCTCTGGAGGGACCACGGTGAATAAGGCCCAGCTCATCGAAGAGCTCACAGATCGCCTCGGCGACAAGAAAACCGCGACGGCAGCGGTCGATGGCATGGTCGATGTCATCGTTCGTACCGTCAACAAGGGTGACAAGGTGAACATCACCGGGTTCGGTGTGTTCGAGAAGCGTGCCCGCGCCGCTCGGACCGCCCGCAACCCGCGCACCGGCGAGCCGGTGAAGGTGAAGAAGACCAACGTTCCCGCCTTCCGCGCGGGCACGAACTTCAAGGAAGTCATCAGCGGGGCCAAGAAGCTCCCGCGCGCCACCGCCGCCAAGAGCGGTTCGCGCACGACGACCGCTCGCGCCACCACTCGCCCGACCACCACCCGCAGCACCGCCGCCAAGCCGGCCACCGGTACCCGGCGCGCTGCGACCACCAAGACCGCCACCAAGTCGACGGCCAAGACCGCGACCAAGGCCGCACCGAAGACCGCAGCCAAGGCCGCGCCGAAGACCGCCGCGAAGAAGGCCACCACGGCCAAGGCGGCCCCGAAGACCGCGGCCAAGAAGACCACCACGGCCAAGGCGGCTCCGAAGGCCACGGCCAAGAAGACCACCACGGCCAAGGCGGCCCCGAAGAAGGCCACCACGACCCGCAGCAGGGCCAAGAAGTAACCTTCTTCGCAGCTGACCAAAGTGCCCCTCGGCATCGCCGAGGGGCACTTTGACTATTCAGAGTGCGGTTTTGTGGGTGGTTGGGTAGGGGAACCTGAGTGGCTCCCCGGCTCCGGGCACCGAGACTCGAGTATGCCCATACGACACGCTACGGCGGTCCTCGTCAGGGAACCACTCAGAACCCCCGCTGGTTGCGCGGCGAGGGCCGTCGCGGGGGCGGCACACCTGACCACGTGGCCACGAACTTTCGAACAACGCTCTCGTTATCTTATGCCGGTTTGGGTAATGCACTCGGGTAATAGTCGGCCGCTTCGAGCGATAATCCGTTCTCCGACTGCCGAAGGGTCAGCACCCAGACACTGCCCTTTTTGCTGCGCACCTGCCCGGTGACCGGAATACCGGCCGCGTCCATCAGGCGCTCGACCACATCCGGGATGACCCCGCCCTGACTGCAGATCGCGGTCACCGCCGCGGTTCCGGCGATCTCCAGCAGCCGCCGCGTTCCGGCGGCGCGATCCGGCCAGTACCCTTCCTCGGAAAGCAACGGTTCCTCGCCGATCTCCGCGCCCAGATCCCGCGCGAGCGGGGCGATCGTGTCCACACAGCGCACCCGTGGCGCGGAGTACACCCGTTCCGGGCCCCACAGGGCGAGCAGGCCGCGCAGGGCCTCCGCCTGGCGGAGCCCGGCATCCGCGAGCGGGCGTTCGGTGTCCGGGCCGTCCCAGTCCGCCCTGCTGCCCGCTTTCGCGTGCCGCACCAGGAGCACGGTCGCGCTGCGGGTGCCGAGTGCGGCCGCGCGTTCGAGCACCCCGGCATCGTGCGGGTAGCTCAGCAACTCGCGCGCCTGCGCCAGATCGCACCAGCGCAGTTCGTCGACCTCGTCGTTGGCGGCGAACTCGCCCCCGGTCATCCGGGCGGCGTAGTAGTGCACACTCTTCGTGCTGCCGTTGTCCGGCAGCGGATAGCGGATCTCCCCGAGACCGGCGCCGAGCGCGCAGGAATAACCGGTCTCCTCCCGGGTCTCGCGCACCGCGGCGAACGCGTGCGTCTCACCCCGGTCGAGCTTTCCCTTCGGCAGCGACCAATCGGACCGGTGCGGCCGGTGCACGATCGCGAACTGCCGTCCCTGGCCGTTCTCCCGCCAGAGCGCGACCCCGGCGGCCTGTATCTCACTCACGTGTTCTCCTCGCCGTGCCTGCGCATCATCGCGACCTGGTGATCGCGCACATTCGAACCGTCGGCGGGGGAGGCGGACCATTCCCCGCTCGCGTCCAGCACCCAGCAGCGGGTTCGCGGATCCAGGCAGGAATCGAAGACATCCCCGAGCTGCGCGGTGAGCCGGTGATCGGTGACCGCGACGAGCACTTCGACGCGGCGGTCCAGGTTGCGGTGCATCATGTCCGCGCTGCCGATCCAGTACTCGTCCGCGCCGAGGAAGTGGAACACCCGGGAGTGCTCGAGGAAACTGCCCAGGATCGAGCGCACGTGGATGCGCTCGGAGAGCCCCGGCTTGCCCGGTTTGAGGCAGCAGATACCGCGCACCACCACGTCCACGTCGACGCCCGCCTGTGCCGCGCGATAGAGCGCGTCGATCACCTGCTCGTCGACGAGCGAGTTCACCTTGATCCGGATCCCCGCGGTTTTCCCGGCGCGCGCGCGGGCCGCCTCCGCGTCGATGCGTTCGATGATGCCGCGCCGGATGCCCTGCGGGGAGGTGAGGATGCGCCGGTAGCTCGCCTGGTTCGAGTAACCGGTCAGCACGTTGAACAGATCCGTGAGATCCGCGCCGATATCCGGTTCGGCGGTGAGCAGTCCCAGATCCTCGTAGGTGCGCGCGGTCTTCGGGTTGTAGTTCCCGGTGCCGATATGGCAGTAGCGGCGGATCGTGGAACCCTCCTGGCGCACCACGAGGGCGATCTTGCAGTGCGTCTTCAGGCCGACGAGCCCGTACACCACGTGCACCCCGCTGCGCTCCAGGGTGCGGGCCCAGCCGATGTTGGCCTGCTCGTCGAACCGGGCCTTGATCTCCACGAGCGCGACGACCTGTTTGCCTTCCTCGGCAGCGGTGGTGAGCGCGTCCACGATGGGCGAGTCACCGGAGGTGCGGTACAGCGTCTGCTTGATCGCGAGCACCTTCGGATCGTGCGCGGCCTGTTCGATGAACCGCTGCACGCTCGTGGAGAAGGAATCGAAGGGATGGTGCACGAGCACATCGCCCTCGCGCAGGGTGTGGAACACGCTCTTCGGGGTTTCCCGCTCACCGAAGGCCGGATGGGTCGCGGGCACGAACGGGCGGCTTTTCAGATCCCTGCGGTCCACGCCGTAGATCTGCCACAGGAAGGAGAGGTCGAGCAGTCCGCGCACCTCGACCACATCGCGCGGATCGACCTCCATCTCGCGCTGCAGGAGTTCGAGCATGTGCTCGCTCATGTCCTCGGCGACCTCGAGCCGGACCGGTGGACCGAACCGGCGCTGCGCGAGCTCGCGTTCCATGGCCTGCAACAGGTCCTCGTCGCGGTCCTCTTCCACCTCGAAGTCCGCGTTGCGGGTGACCCGGAAGGCGCGGGCCTCGGTGACCTCCATCCCGGTGAACAGCTCGCCGAGATGCGCGGCGACGAGTTCCTCGAGCGGGAGGAAAACGGTGGGCCGGGCGCCGGGGTCCTCGCTCACATCCAGCAGCCGCGGCACGTTGTTCGGGATCTTCACCCGCGCGAACCGTTCGGTGCCCTCTTTCGGGTCGCGCACGGTGACCGCGAGGTTCAGGGAGAGCCCGGAAATGTACGGGAAGGGGTGCGCCGGGTCGACCGCGAGCGGGGTGAGCACGGGGAAGATGTGATCGCGGAAGTACCGGGACTGCCGCGTCTGGGCGTCCGCGTCCAGTTCGTGCCAGCGCACCAGGCGGATGCCGTGCGGCTCGAGCGCGGGCAGGATGTGGTCCAGGAAGGCCGTGGAGGTCTGCTCGGTCAGTTCCTGGGTGCGTTTGCCGATATAGCCGAGTTGTTCGCGCGGTGTGAGCCCGTCCGCGCTGCGCACCGAGAGTCCGGTCTCGTCGCGGCGTTTCAGCCCGGCGACCCGCACCATGTAGAACTCGTCCAGATTCGAGGCGAAGATCGCCAGGAATTTGACCCGCTCGAGCAGCGGAAGCGACTCGTCCTCGGCGAGGGCGAGAATGCGCGTATTGAAGTCGAGCCAGGAAAGCTCCCGGTTGATATACCGGTCCTCGGGCAGGTCGATGTCGACCGGTTCCACATTGTCGGTGGACGCGGGCGGGGCGGCGGGTAGCTGCCTCGGCACCTCCTCGACCGGTGGCTGGGTTTCTTCACGCTGCTCAGTGCTCACACCGTGCATTGTCGCCCATGATCAGGATATGTCGAGTTGGCCACCGCACGACGATTCGGTGAAGAGTGCGGCCGCGGTCCGTTTACCGACCCCGAGCCCGCGGGCCAGTTCCAGATCCGCCGCGGTGTCCACATCGGTACGCAGCCCGGGCAGCGCGGCGCGCAGCGGGCGGGCACCGGTCGCCTCGTGCGCGGCGGCGGAACCCTCGCCGAACCGTGGATCGAGAGCCCCACCCGGCGTGCTGAGCAGCAGCGAGGTCCCGGTTCCGTGCCGGTCCGCGCAGTAGGCCCGCCCTCCGGCGGCCTCGGTGAGCGCCGCGCCGAGCTCGGTACCGCGCAGCGCGGGCAGATCCGACTGCAGCGCACCGATGACCGAATTCGCGTCCCGGGCGCGCAGCACGGCGAAACCATGGCGCAGCGCGGCATTGAGCCCGGCGCCGGGATCGGGAACCACGTCGATGCCGAGTTCGTTCGCGCCCGCGCGCACGGCATCGTCCGAGGAGACCACGAGCACGCTGCGCACGCTCTCGGTCGTGGCCGCGGTCTCCATGGTGTCGGTGCCGATGGCGAGCGCGAGCGCCTCGTGGTCGCAGCTCACCCCGCGCAACCGGGTCTTGGCGCGGTCCAGGTTCTTGATCGCCAGGACGAGGTCGACACCGCTCGGATAGGAGACTCCCACGTGGTCGATGATAGAGCGCGTTACTCTGCAGTGGTTCCCGAGAGTGGTTCCCGAGCGTGAAGGAGTGGCATGGTCAACCCCCTGTGGCTCAACCTGGCCAGGTCGGTGTTCTACCCGGTCACGACGGGTTTGGCGAAGACCGAGGTGATCGACGGCGCGAAGCTGCCGCGTACCGGTGGGGCGATCCTGGTGCTGAACCACATCACGCACATCGACCCGCTCTACGATTCGGTGATCGTCGATAAACTCGGCAGGCGGCCGCATTTCCTCGCGAAGCATTCGCTGTTCGAGAAACCACTCGCGAAACAGGTGCTGTACGGCACCGGTCAGATTCCGGTCTACCGCGGCACCGACAAGGCGGTGGACAGCCTCGCCGAGGCGCGGTCCATGCTCGCCGACGGCGCACTGGTGATCATCTACCCGGAGGGCACCTGCACCAAGGACCCGCTCGGCTGGCCGATGATCTCGCGCAGCGGGGTCGCGCGGCTCGCACTGGACACCGATGTTCCGGTGATTCCGGCGGCGCGCTGGGGAACCCTGTCGATCATGAACCTGTACGAGAAGCGGTTCAGCCCGTTGCCCAGGTCCAAGGTCAGCGTCAAGTTCGGTGATCCGCTCGATCTCTCCGCCGAGCGCGCGGCCGGGGTGAGCGGGCGCAATCTGCTCGCGGTGACCGATACCGCCATGCGCGCGGTGCGGGACCTGGTCGGTGAACTGCGCGGGGAAACCCCTCCGGAGGAGTTCTACAACCCGCGCAAGGAGAAGAACAAAGCGAAGAACAAGGCCAACCCGGATGCCTAGCCGGATCACCGTGCTCGGGGCCGGCTCCTGGGGGACCGCCTACGCCAAGGTGCTCGCCGATGCGGGCAACGAGGTCACCGTGCTCGCCAGGCGCACCGAGGTCGCCGAAGCGCTCAGCGCGGGCAGCAATCCCGGTTATCTGCCCGATGTCGCGCTGCCCCGGATGCGCGCGGTGACCGAACCGGGTGCCGCGCTGGATGGTGCGGAGCTCGTGGTGCTCGCGGTGCCGAGCCAGTCACTGCGGGAGAACCTCGCCGCGTGGCGCGGATTGCTGCCCCCGGATGTCAGCATCGTGAGTCTGGCCAAGGGAATCGAGCTCGGCACCCTGCAGCGGTGCAGCGAGGTGATCGCGGACGCGGGCGCGATCGAACCCGAACGGATCATCGCGGTCTCCGGCCCCAATCTGGCCCGCGAGGTCGCCGCGGAACAACCGACCGCGGTCGTCTATGGCGCCCGGGAACACGAGCGCGCGGTGCGGCTGCAGGAACTCAGCAAGACCGCGTATTTCCGCCCGTACACCAACCAGGATGTCATCGGCTGCGAGATCGGCGGCGCGTGCAAGAACGTGATCGCGCTCGCCTGTGGGATCGCCACCGGACTCGGTTTCGGCGCGAACACCACGGCCACCCTGGTCACTCGCGGGCTCGCCGAGATCACCCGGCTCGCCGTGGCGCTCGGCGCGGACCCGATGACGCTGTCCGGTCTCGCCGGGCTCGGTGATCTGGTGGCGACCTGTTCCTCCCCGCTGTCCCGTAACCGGACCTTCGGCACCCGGCTCGCCGCGGGGGAAACCGTGGCCATGGCGCAGAAGGCGGCGCACGGACAGGTCGCGGAGGGGGTGAAGTCGTGTTCCTCGGCGCGCGAGCTCGGCAGGCGCTCGCACGTCGACATGCCGATCGCCGATGTGGTGCACCGGGTCTGCCATGAGGGCGCGGTGCCCCGCGCGATGGTGGCCGAACTACTCGGCCGCGAAGCGAAACCGGAACGGGATTGAGGAACCATGGAACACGGTGACGGCACCCGCTGTGCCCACGCGGGACTCGAAGTGGCACCCGGCGCGACCTTCGTGCCCAGCCCGGTTTTCGGTTCGGCCTTTCATCTTGGCGGGGCGGACTACTACGGCGGGGCTTCGAATCCGAGCTGGCGGGCCCTGGAATCCGCGCTCGGCGAGCTGGACGGCGGGCACTGCGTGAGCTTCGCCTCCGGGATGGCCGCGATCGCCACCCTGGTGCGCACCGTGGTCTCGGCGGGCGATCTCGTGGTGCTGCCCAGCGATGGCTACTACCTCGCCCGGGACTACGTGCGCACGGAGCTCGGCCGCTTCGGGGTACTGGTGCGCGAGGTGCCGACCGCGGAGATCGGCGCGGACTCGGTGGACGGTGCCGCGCTGGTGCTGCTGGAGACCCCGGCCAATCCGGGACTGGATGTGGCCGACATCGCGCGGATCGCCGAGGCGGTGCACGCGCGCGGCGGGCTGCTCGCGGTGGACAACACCACGGCGACCCCGCTCGGCCAGCGCCCGCTCGAACTCGGCGCGGATGTGTGCCTTTCCAGTGACACCAAGGCCGTCGCCGGGCATTCCGATGTGGTGCTCGGCCATGTGTCCTGTGTCTCCGGGGAACTGGCGCAGCAGCTGCGCACCGCGCGCAGGGGAGCGGGCGCGACGCCGGGATCCTTCGAGGTGTGGATGGTGCACCGCGGGCTGCAGACTCTCGATCTGCGGCTGCAGCGGCAGGCGGAGAACGCCGCCGCGCTCGCCGGGGCACTGCGCGAACTCGGGGTTCCCGGTCTGCGCTGGCCGGGAGCGGACTGGGATCCCGCGCATGCGGTGGCCGAGCGGCAGATGCGCCGCTACAACGGGGTGCTGTGTTTCGAACTGGAATCCGAGGCCGCGTTCACCCGGTTCCTGGAGCGCACCACCCTGGTCGCCGATGCCACCAGTTTCGGCGGGGTGCACAGCAGCGCCGACCGCCGCGCCCGGTTCGGAGACCCCGTTCCCGAGGGCTTCGTGCGGTTCTCCTGCGGCATCGAGAACACCGCGGACCTGGTCGCGGACGTTGTTCACGGAGTGGGACAGAGTTGACCCTGGGTGGCCGGGCCGCCATGGTGGGTGCCATGAACACGCGCGCCAGCAGCACGAGGCGGGGTCTGCTCGACCTGCGCCGGTGTGCCAGCGCGCTGTGTCTTGCTGGGTGAACTTCCCGTCCTTTCCGTTCACATCCAGCATTTTCCGAGGTATTCCCAGCGATGTTCGCCGTTCCCGAGAACACCATTGCCCTGCGCCCTGCCGTCTCCGCCGCCCATCCGGCGCGGATCGCCGCCGAGTACGCCCGTGACCGGGACCGGTGGGCGCACCTGCTGCGCTACGACCCCGATGAGCGGTACGCCGCGCTGATCACCGCCGACGAGCTGTTCGAGGTGTGGCTGCTCTCCTGGCTGCCCGGCCAGACGACCGGCCTGCACGATCACGGTGGCGCCGAGGGCGCGTTCACCGTGGTCACCGGGACCGTGAGCGAGCGGGTGATCCGCGGCGGGACCGAGGTACTGCACGAGGTCGGCGCGGGCCAGTCCCGGGTGTTCGGCATCGACTACGTGCACCAGGTGCACAACGCGGGCGTGGACCCCGCGGTCACCATTCACGTGTACCGGCCGAGCCGGGTCCCGATGCGCGAATACCGCTTCGATCCGGTCGGCGGGCTCGCCACGCTCGAATCCTAGGCACGTTCCGGGAACAGCAGACCGGCGATCGCCCGCGTGGTGGCCCCGGCGTCGTCGACCCGGACCACCCCGCTGAGCACCAGGGTCGCGAACCCGTGCACGAGTGACCAGGCCGCGGTCCCGGCCAGCCCGGAATCCGGGCCGCAGCGTGGATCGGCCGCGACCCCGCGCTGTAGTGCCTGGAGCGCCCGAACTCGCGCGGCGATCAGCTTCTCGTCCTCGGCGTGCAGCAGCCCGGGCTGGAACATCACCTCGAAATGGGCGCGGTGCTCCAGGGCGAAGGACACGTAGCGAACCCCCATCTCGATGATCCCGCCGCCGGATTCCCACGCCTGTTCGACCGTCTCGGCGAGGAGTGCGTAGCCCTCCGTGGCCAGCGCGGTGAACAGGCCCGCCTTGTCCCCGAAGTGATGGGTGGGCGCGGCATTGGACACGCCCGCCCGGCGGGCGAGCTCGCGCAGGCTCAGCGCCGAGGGGCCCGATTCGAGGATCGCCTCGCTCGCCGCGTCGAGCATGGCCCGGCGCAGATCTCCATGGTGATACGGCATACCCGCACCTTATCCCCCATCTGAACATTGACAAGATCCGCTAACGCGGGCATCTTGTCAGTGTAAAGATTGTTGATGGGGAAGGATCCCGCGATGGCACCGTTGGTCTTCTTGTTGCTCGGCACCGTGATTCCGCTGCTCGCGGGTCGCTTCGGGGTGCGCTGGCTGCGCGGCTGGCCGATCGCCGCGCGCTGCGGGCTCGCCGTGATGTTCACCGTTACCGGGATCACGCATTTCGTGGGGATGCGCGCCGAGATGATCGCGATGGTGCCGCCCGCCCTGCCCGCCCCGGAACTGCTCGTCGACATCACCGGGGTTCTCGAACTCGCCGGGGCGGTGGGCGTACTGCTGCCGTTGACCGCGCCACTGGCCACGGCGGGCCTCGGGGTGATGCTGCTCGGCATGTTCCCGGCCAATGTGTACAAGGCGCTCACCGGAACCGGGCTCGCCTTCGAGGATCAGCTGGTGCCGCGCACCGTGCTCCAGCTGCTCTATCTGGTCCCGGTGGCCGCCCTGATCCGGCATTACCTGCGCACCGGGTGGCCGCGCCGCGCGCAGTTACAGCATTCGTGAGTGCACGTGCTCCGGAACCGGGAAATCGGCGTGCAGATCGGCGGAGGGGGCCGGTTTCGTGAACGACCGCGCGATCGGCAGCACGCCGGCCCAGGTGGGCAGTTCGAGATCGGCGTCCTCGTCCTTGGGGTCCCCGGTGCGGATCTTCACCGCGGCCTCTTCGAGGGAAAGGGCGAGCACGGTGGTCTGCGCGAGTTCCTTCTTGTTCGGGCGCCGCGCGTGCTCCCAGGAACCGGGAGCCAGATGCTCGGTGAGCACCCGCAGTGCGTCGAGTTTTCGTTGCCCGGCAAGGGTTTCCGGAACCCCGTGGATGACCGCGGATGCGTAGTTGACCGAGAAGTGGAACACCGAGCGGGCGTAGACGATGCCGTTCAGTTCGGTGACGGTCACGCACACCTGGTCGCCGGTGCGCAGGCTGCGCGCCCCCGAGGAACCGTGGATGTAGAGGGTGTCGCCCTCACGCGCGTACCCGGTCGGCAGCACGCGCGGTGCCCCGTCCACGATGACTCCGAGGTGGCAGACCAGATTGCGGTCGAGCACCTCGTAGAGCGCCGAGCGGTCGGTGGCGGCTCGCTCCTTGGCGCGCCGGATGGTGGAGCGATCAGTCGGGGAGAGGGTCATACCGCCACCCTCGCCGAGAAAAGTGGCATTCTGGAACGGCCACCTGTACCGAAACTCCGAAGGCCAGTCCGTGACCCATCCGCGCGCCACCACCCCGATCACCAATCTGCCGATCACGCTCGAGCGCGATGCGGCGACCCCGCTCGCGGTGCAGCTGGCCGAGACGATCCGCACCGCGGCCGCGGACGGGGTGCTGCGTGCGGGGGACCGGTTGCCGTCCACGCGGGCGCTCGCCGCGGAACTCGGGGTCAGCCGCACCGTCACCGCGGCGGCCTATGACCAGTTGCACGCCGAGGGATGGATCGACGGCAAACACGGTTCGGGCACGTATGTCACCACCACCCCGCCGCGCGGCATCCCGCACGGCAGGGTTTCCGGGCAGGGCAAGGGCGAGCGCGAGTACATCGACCTGGCCCCGGGGGCCCCGCTGATCGAGGACATGGACCGCGCGGCATGGCGGCGGGCCTGGCGCGCGGCCGCCGACGAGGAACCGCTGCTGCGCCCGGTGCGCGCGGGCCTTCCGGAATACCGCGAGGTGATCGCCGAACACCTGCTGCGCCACCGCGGGCTCTCCGTGGCACCCGCGCGGATCGCCGAGGTGGTGCTGGCCACCGCGGGCACCACCGCGGCGGTCAACGAACTCGCCTGCGCGGTGTTCGAACCCGGTGACGTGCTCGCCATGGAGGATCCCGGGTATCAGCGCGCCGTTCAGGTGCTGCGCTCGGCGGGGGTGCGGGTGGTTCCGGTGCCCGTGGACGAGGGCGGGGTCCGGGTGGACGAGATCGATCCCGCGGCGAAGGCGGTGTACTGCTCGCCATCACATCAGTACCCGCTCGGCGGGCGGATGGCCGCGAGCAGGCGGGTGCAGCTGGTGGAACGGGCCCGGGAGCGCGGCTGGCTGGTGATCGAGGACGACTACGACGGCGAACTGCGCTACGACGTGGCCCCGCTGCCCCTGCTCGCCTCGCTCGCCCCGGATGTGGTCGTGCATCTGGGCACCACGAGCAAGATCTTCACCTCCACACTCGGCGCCGGGTGGATGATCGCCCCGCAACAGGTCACCGGGAAAGTGCTCGACTACCGCGAGCGCACCGGGGTGGCCCCGGCCGCGGCCGGACAGCAGGTGCTCGTGCAGCTGGCCCGCAACGGCGACCTCGGGCGGCACCTGCGCAAGATCCGCCGGGTACTGCACCAGCGCCGCGAGCTCGTGGTGCACACCCTGCGCGCGGCGGGGGCGGATGTGCTCGGCGACGATGCGGGCGCGCACGTCGTCGTGCCGCTGGAGAACCCCCTGCACGAGGACGCCGTCGTGCGGGGCGCGCGGGAACAGGGAATCTGGATCGACGGGCTGGCCCGCCACCACATCGGTACCCAGCAGTGGCACGGGGTCGCGCTCGGGTACACCGCCTGCACTCACGCGGAGCTGGAGCAGGCATTACCCGTGGTGGCCGGGCTGCTGAAGCGGTGCGGGTACGCTGGCTCGCCAGGTGGGCGAGGCCATTAAGGAGTCGAGTTGACGAAGAAGATCCGGGTCGCCGTGGTGTTCGGGGGCCGCAACAGTGAGCACGCCATTTCCTGCATCTCCGCATCGAGCGTGCTGGCCAACCTCGACAGGGACCGGTTCGACATCGTCGGCGTCGGCATCACCCAGGACGGTTCCTGGGTACTCGGCACCACCGACCCGCGTGAGCTCGAACTGCGGGACAAGCAGCTGCCCTCGGTCACCGACGGCACCGACCTCGCGCTCGCCGGCGGTGACCTGGTCTCCATCGACAAGCCCAGCGCGGGCGAGGTGCTTTCCGCGGTGGACGTGCTGTTCCCCGTGCTGCACGGAGCCTACGGCGAGGACGGCACCATCCAGGGCATGTTCGAGATGGCGGGCGTGCCCTATGCCGGTGCCGGGGTGCTCGCCTCCGCCGCCGCCATGGACAAGGAGTTCGGCAAGAAGCTGCTCGCCGCCGATGGGATGAGCGTCGGCCGGTTCACCGTGCTGCGCAGGGGCGAGGACGAGCCCGACCTCGACGGCTTCGGCTACCCGCTGTTCGTCAAGCCCGCGCGGGCCGGTTCCTCGACCGGGATCACCAAGGTCGGTTCGGCCGCCGAACTGCCCGCCGCCATCGCCACCGCGCGCGAGATCGACCCCAAGGTGATCATCGAGGAGGGCGTCGTCGGGGCCCGCGAGGTCGAGTGCGGAGTGCTGGAATTCCCCGACGGCTCCGTGCGCGCCTCCCTGCCCTCGGAGATCCGGATGCGCGGGGACGACTGGTACGACTTCGAGTCCAAGTACCTCGAGACCGACGAGCGCTGCGAGATCGACATCCCGGCCAAGCTCGACGACGCCGTCACCGCCGCCATTCAGGAGCAGGCCATCCGCGCCTTCCGGGCGCTCGACTGTCAGGGACTCGCCCGGGTCGACTTCTTCATCACCGAATCCGGCGAGCCCATCGTCAACGAGCTCAACACCATGCCCGGATTCACCGCCACCTCCGCCTACCCCAAGATGTGGGAGGTCACCGGCATCGACTACCCGACCCTGCTGAGCACCCTCATCGACACGGCCCTCGCGCGGGGAACCGGACTGCGCTGAGATTTCGTACCCTTCAGGTATGGCCTATCAGGAGAACGGCATCACGCTCGACGGACACCAGCTCGTCCTGCGCCGGTACTACTTCCCCTTCGGAGCCAAGCGCATCGGCTACGACCGGATCCGGCAGGCGCGGGTCACCAAACCCTCGCGGCTGCGCATCTGGGGCAGCGACGACTTCGTGCACTGGTACAACTTCGACGCACGCCGGCCGCGTAAGACGACCGCGATCGAGCTCGACCTCGGCCGCCGGTGCAAACCGGTGATCACGCCGGACGATCCGGACAAGGTTCTCGCGGAGCTGCGCGAGGCCGGTGTGACGGTGGATCGAGGGTCTGCCGACTGAGTACGACGCTCACTTGCCTGTACTTGTTGGCGTGCTGGTGGCAAGGGGGTGCTCATGACGGCTCACATCTTCGTCGACGAGGCGAGGACGCGCGGTTAGCTGATCGCGGCAGCTGTCGTTCTCCCGGGAGATCTGGGTGTCGCCCGCAAGACGGTCAGCGCTCTGGTCCTGCAAGGCCAGAAACGGCTTCACTTTCACAAAGAGGCCGACGCACGTCGACGGCAAATCCTCACGGAGATGGCCAGACTCGACGCCGAAGTTCTGCTCCATGACGGTTCGTCGCGAACGCCGCGCCGTCAGCGTGACGCTTGTCTGGTCGAGTTGATGACAGCGGTGGCCGAGCGGAACGCGCAGATGCTGGTGCTCGAGCGGGACGATCCGGTCGTTCACGTCGACCGAAAGATCCTCCATGAACGAGCCAGGGCGCTCGGCTGTGCCGCCACTCTCACCTACCGGCACTCGCGTGCGGTCGAAGAACCACTCCTGGCCATTCCCGATGCCGTGGCTTGGTGCTGGCAGCGTGGCGAACCGTGGCGATCCTGGCTGCGGGAACTCGGACTGCTGACAACGGTCACGAAGCTTTGAGCACCGTCGGATACGCGAAAACCCGGCCCACCCACCGTTCGGAAGGCTACCGGGTTCACTGCGTAGAGCTAATGCCCTACGCACCTGAATACATAGCACGATCGCGGCGACGGACGGTGACTATGGCCGTACCGGTTTCTGTGGCAGCGCCGTGCGGATGGCCGTCGAGGTGTCCTGGAGTGGTCCGGTGCCGACGGAATCGGGCACGGTCAGTGCGATGTAGACCGGCCGGTCGACCGCGTAGTAGGTCGCGCGCCCCTGATCGGCGACCCGCAGCCACTGCACGCCGGAGACGACGGTGAGCTGCGAGGTGGGCGTGAGCTCGGCGGGTTTCTCGATACCGCAGCGCAGGATGACCGGGTCCTCGGTCGCGGCCCAGGCGACGGTGGCCGGTGGGGCGGGTTTCGCGAGGGCGAGCCTGGACAGCTGCTTGCCGTCGCTGGGAATGGTGCGCGGCAGTTTCCCCAGCAGCGCGGCGCAGTCCTTGTTCCCCGCGTCGGGGGCGGGCACCGGGGCGACGGCGAGTGGCTTGTCGATCTTGTTGTGTTGGGGCTGCGCCGGTTCGTTCCCGGAATACACGCGCAGCACGATCACCCCGGCGAGCAGTGCCGCACCGAGGATCGCGGCGAGCACGATCGCGGGCTTGGGGATGCCGGTGGAATCGGTTCGCACGCGGCTAGCGTGGCATTGCTCAGAGGTTGACCACCGGGCAGGTCAGGGTTCGGGTAATCCCGGCGACATTCTGCACGCGCGCGACGACCATCTGGCCGAGGATGTCCACGTTCTCCGCTTCGGCGCGCACGATCACGTCATAGGGGCCGGTGACGTCCTCGGCGGTGGTGACTCCGGGCATTCCGGCGATCTCGCTCGCGACCTCGGCGGCCTTGCCGACCTCGGTCTGGATCAAGATATATGCGTTGACCACGGCGCGCCCCTTCGTCGTCAGGCCGGTGCTCCAGGTAGGACAGTTACCGTACCGAAGAACTTACCGTGTGAGGCCGATAGTTGGAAATCCGAACTTTCGCAGTCAAGGTGGTGCAGGTCAGGTGGATGAAACGCTAGCCTCCACGGGTGAATTCGGCGCTATCGAGCGCATCACGGACGGTCTGCGGCAACCGGCGAGCACCCTGCTCGGCCCCGGCGACGATGCCGCGGTGGTGGCCGCGGCCTCCGGCTCGGTCGTCGCGTGCACCGACACCATCGTCGAGTCGGTGGACTTCCGCCTCGACTGGTCGAGTCCGCAACAGGTCGGGCGCAAGGCCGCGGCGATCAATCTGGCCGATATCTCGGCGATGGGGGCGGTGCCCACGGCGCTGCTCGCCACGCTGTCCGCGCCCGCGGAGACCGAGCTCGCCGTGCTCGAGGGGATCGGGGCGGGCATGGCCGAGGAGGCGGCGAATCTCGGTGCCGGACTGGTCGGCGGGGATCTCTCCAGCGCGAATCAGCTCGTCATCTCGGTAACGGCGCTCGGTGATCTCGAGGGGCGGGCGGCGGTCACTCGCTCGGGAGCGCGGCCGGGGAACGTGGTCGCGGTCGCGGGCAAGCTCGGCTGGTCCGCGGCCGGTTTCGCGGTGCTCAGCAGGGGTTTCCGCGCTCCGGGGGCGGTGGTGAACGTGCATCGCTGCCCGCAGCCGCCGTATGCCGAGGGGCAGCGCGCCGCGGCGGCCGGGGCGACCGCGATGACCGATGTCTCCGATGGGCTGCTCGCCGACCTCGGGCACATCGCCGCGGCCTCCGGGGTGGCGATCGATCTGCGCGCCGAGGCGCTCACTCCGGACGACCGGCTGATCGAGGTCGGTTCGGCGCTCGGCGCGGACCCGATGTCCTGGGTGCTGACCGGCGGCGAGGACCACGCGCTCGCGGCGACCTTCGCGGTGGCCGCCGCCGTTCCCGAGCAGTGGCTGATCATCGGTGAGGTCACCGAGGGCAGTGGGGTGACGGTGGACGGCGCGGAGTACGAGGGTGCGCAGGGCTGGCAGCACTACCGCTGAGTTGCCACGGCTGTAGTACCACGGCTGTGGTACTACAGCCGAAGTGCTACGCCTGCGGTGTCCATTCGCTGCGCAGCGCGCCCATGAGCACCGCGTCGTAGCGGTGCCCGTCGTGCACGTAGGCCTCGCGCCTGCGGCCTTCCTCGGTGAACCCGGCGCGCCGGTAGGCCTCGATCGCGCCGGTGTTGAAGGAGAACACCCACAGCTCGACCCTGTGCAGATCGAGCTCGGCGAAGCTCCAGCGCACGAGTGTGCGAACGGTATCGGAGCCGTACCCTTTCCCCTGGTGTTCCGGGCCGAGCATGATGCTCAGTTCCGCGCTCCGGTTGCGCAGATCGATTCCCATCAGACCGGCCTGTCCGAGCAGTACGCCGTCGGATTTTCGCGCCACGCAGAATCCGACGGCCTCGAGTGATTCGTTCGCCGTCCAGCTCCGGAATCGTTCCGCCGAACTGGATTCGGGGACCGGGCGCACGATCATCTGCTGCAGAACCGCGATTTCCGGGTTCTCGTACCAGTTCGCCAGCACCGGAAGATCCTCCTCGGTGCGTGCGCGAAGCCGAATGTGCGATCCGTCGAGAATGCTTTTACCGTATGTCACCGAATCGGCGGTGCTGCTCCATCGCGTCACCCGCGGAATTGTGCCAGTAGGCTCGTACTGTGCTGATCGAGACCGTTCCCTTCACCCACCCGGATGTCGAAACACTCACCGAGGCGGCGCAACGGTTCTATCGGGAGCGCTACGGGGATCCCGACGAGTCCCCGATCGACGCGGCCGAATTCGCGGCACCGAAAGGCACCTTCCTGCTCGCCAGGCTGGACGGGGAACCGGTGGCGTGCGGCGGCTGGCGTTCCGGGGTGCACGGCGACCCGGGGGATGTCGAGATCAAGCGGATGTTCGTGCTCGCCGAGCATCGGGGCAAGGGCCTGGCCCGCATGCTGATCGCGGAGCTCGAACGCACCGCGGCGCTGGCGGGCTTCACCAGGGTGATCCTGGAGACCGGGACCGAGCAGCCCGAGGCGATGGCGTTCTATGTCTCAACCGGGTATCACCCGATCCCGTCGTTCGGGTATTACCGTGAGGCACCGGAAAGCCGCTGCTATGCCAAGCAACTGACGAGCAACTGACGACACCGCCGAGGAGCTGACCACCGAATGGCCATCTACGCGCTGGGCGAGCTCACCCCCGACATTCATCCGGACGCCTACGTGCACCCGGACGCGACCGTGATCGGCGATGTGCGGATCGGCGCGCAGGCCTCGATCTGGCCGCAGGCGGTGCTGCGCGCGGACACCGCGGAGATCGTGGTGGGGGAGCGCAGCAACATCCAGGACGGCAGCATCATCCACGTCTCGCCCGGGATGCCGACCGTGCTCGGGCCGGGTTCGGCCATCGGGCACAACGTGCACGTGGAGGGCGCGGTGATCGGCACCGGCTGCCTGATCGCCTCCGGATCGGTGGTGCTCAACGGCACCGAGATCGCCGACGGTGGCGTGGTCGGCGCGGGCGCGGTCATGTCGTACCACGGCAAGGTGGCCGGCGGGGAGATCGCGCTCGGGGTCCCCGCGAAATGCCGGGAGAACAAGTCCGTCAACGCCGAGATGGTGGCGGCCATCGTGGCCAACTACGTCGAGCGCGGCGCCCAGTTCGCGAAGTCCCTGCGGCGGCTCGACTAGCCCACGCTAGGGTCACCGGTCATGGCGGCAGCACCACTGAAAGACATTCTCGATCCGGGCTGGGCCGAAGCGCTCGAACCGGTCGCCGACCAGATCGCGAAGATGGGCGAGTTCCTGCGCACCGAGATCGCCGAGGGCCGCACCTATCTGCCGGCGGGCAAGCATGTGCTGCGCGCCTTCACTCAGCCCTTCGACCAGGTGCGGGTGCTGATCGTGGGCCAGGACCCGTACCCGACGCCGGGACACGCGGTCGGGCTGAGTTTCTCGGTCGCCCCGGATGTGCGCCCGCTGCCGAAGAGCCTGATCAACATCTACAAGGAGTACACGGAGGACCTCGGTTACCCGGCACCGTCCAACGGTGACCTCTCGCCGTGGGCCGACACCGGGGTGCTCCTGCTGAACAGGGCACTCACCGTGGCCCCGCGCAGCCCCAACTCGCACCAGGGCAAGGGCTGGGAGGAGATCACCGAGCACGCGATCAAGGCGCTGGCCGCGCGCGGTACCCCGCTCGTGGCGATCCTGTGGGGCCGCAACGCGCGCAATCTCAAACCCTGGCTCGACGGTGTGACCTGCATCGAGTCCCCGCATCCGAGCCCGTTGTCCGCTTCGAGTGGTTTCTTCGGTTCGCGGCCGTTCTCCCGGGCGAACGCCGCGCTGGCCGAGGCCGGGGCACCCGAGGTCGACTGGCGACTGCCGTAATAGCGCTATCTTCACTCGCGCAGATCGGTCGAGCTGTTAACCCTAGGTCATTCACCGCACTGCGCGCGCCCTTCAGCGCGGACCGCCGCTTTACCGCCGCCACACCGACCAAAGTGGGTGTCAGGGCGATGCTGGGCGGCGTCGCCAGGTGCTGGAGGCAGAGATGAACGGGATGCTGGAGGGCAAGGCCGTCGCCGTGACCGGAGCGGGTCGCGGGCTTGGCGAGGCGTTCGCCACACATGCCGCGCAGGCTGGTGCACTGGTCGTGGTCAACGACATCGAAGAGGGGCTCGCCAAACAGGTCGCGGACACCATCAACACCTATGGCGGGACCGCCGTGGTCAGCGCGGGGGACATCGCCGATCCGGACCAGGCCGCGGCCATCGTGGAGCGCTGCGTCCAGGAATTCGGCCGGATCGACGGGCTGGTCAACAACGCCGGGCTGAACTACGACACCCCGTCCTGGCGCGATGAGCCGGACCGGATCCGTGAACTCATCTCGGTGAACGTGCTCGGTTCGATGTACACCGGGACCGCGGCGCTGCGTGCGATGGCCGAAGCGGGCTGCGGTGGTTCGATCGTGAACATCTCCTCGGCCGCCTCCTTCGGGCAGCGCAATCTCGCCACCTACGCGGCCTCCAAGGGCGCGCTCGCCTCGCTGACCTACTCCTGGGCACTGGACTGCGAGGAGATCGGGGTCCGGGTGAACGCGGTCTGCCCGGTCGCGCACACCCGCATGGTGTGGAACTCCGAGCGGGCGCTGCGCGGCGCGCCGCCCTCGCGCACCCCGGCCAAGATCGCGCCCGTCGTGCTGTACCTGCTCTCCGACGAGGCGGACGGGATCACCGGGCAGATGGTGCGCTGCAACGGAAACCAGCTGCACATCATCGGCCAGCCGTACATGAAGCAGCCGGTACTCGAACGCGAGATCTGGGACAGCGAATCGGTGCGCCGTGCCTTCGACGGGGTGCTCGCCGCTCACCTGGAACCGTACGGCCTGGAGAAGCGGCGGGCACCGCGCGAGCGCGAACTGTTCGCCACGCTCGAATCGGTCAGTTAGAGCGCGGCCAGCCTCGGCACCACCGGGGCACAGTTCTGCTCGATCCACTCCGAGGGCCGGTCCCCGGGCGGCATGACGAACACCGTCTGGATACCGATCTCGGCGTAGCCCGCCATCGCCTCGACGAACCCGTCCTGGTCACCGGCATGCAGTTCGCCGCCGGTGTAGAGCATCGTCTTGTGGATCTGCGCGTAGTCCCGGCCGACATCGGCACAGTGGTTGCGCAGCACCTCGAGCTTGTGCGCGATCTCGTCGACCGAGCCGGCATCGGTGCCGAGGTTGCACGCGTCCGCGTACTGCGCGACCAACCGCAGCGTCTTGCGCTCGCCGCCACCGCCGATGAGCACCGGTGGATGCGGATCGCTGATCGGCGCGGGCGAACACAGGGTCTCGGCGAGCTGGAAATGCTTGCCCTCGAACGGTGCGGTGCTCGCCGGGTCCCACATCGCCTGGCAGACCCGCAGCGTCTCCTCCAGCCGTTCGAATCGCTCGGCGGTCGGCGGGAACGGTACCCCGAGCCCCTGATGCTCGCGCTCGTACCAACCGGCCCCGATGCCGAACCAGGCGCGGCCACCGGAGAGCACATCCAGGGTGGTCACGGTCTTGGCGAGCAGCCCTGGGTACCGGTAGGTGACCCCGCCGACCAGCAGACCGAGCCGTACCGAGGAGGTGTGCCCGGCGAGGAAGCTCAGCGCGCTGTACCCCTCGAGCATCGGTTCCTCGGCGGGACGGACCCGGTCCATCTGGAAGAAATGGTCCATCACGCTGACATCGGCGATCCCGGCCTGTTCGGCGATCGTGCCGACCCGGGCGAGCTCCCCGGCGGTGCCTCCGTCCGCGGTCTCGGATCCGGTGAATGACCAAATATGTGTGCCTAGTCGCATACTCCCGACCGTAGATCCTGGAGTGCGCTCCAGGGCAAGACCTACAGCGCTGCCAGCCGGGGTACGAGCGGGGCGGCCACCGCGTCGATCCATTCGCTCGCGGGCCGGTTCGCGGGCGGCATGAGGAACACGGTGTCGATCCCCGCCTCGGCGTAGCCGGACATCAGGTCCACGAATCCGTCCACATCGTCCTCGCCGAGCCGGGCCTTGTTGTACAACACGGTCTTCTGGATGGAGCCGAAATCGCGCCCGACGTCCGCGCAGTGCTTGCGCAGCACCTCCAGCTTGTGCCGGATCCCGTCCAGGTCGGAATGGGTGCCCATATTGGTCATGTCCGCGTACTTCGCGACGAACCGCAGGGTTTTGCGTTCGCCCTCGCCACCGATCATGACCGGTGGCCGCGGGCTGCTGATCGGCGCGGGCGAACACAGGGTCTCGGCGAGCTGGAAATGCTTGCCCTCGAACGGCGCGGTGCTCGCCGGATCCCACATCGCCTGGCTGATCCGCAGCGTCTCCTCCAGCCGTTCGAACCGTTCCGCGGTCGGCGGGAAGTGGACGCCGAGGCCGCGGTGTTCGCGCTCGTACCAACCGGCCCCGATACCGAACCAGGCGCGGCCGCCGGAGAGCACGTCGAGCGTGGTCACCGTCTTGATCAGCAGTCCGGGATGCCGATAGGTGACCCCGCCGACCAGCATGCCCAGCCGCACGGTGGAGGTGTGCGCCGCCAGGTGGCCGAGCGCGGTGTAGCCCTCCAGCATCGGTGTCTCGGCGGGCTGCAGGTGTTCGAGCTGGAAGAAGTGATCCATCACGCTCAGGTGGGTGAGGCCCGCGCGCTCGGCCGCCGCGCCCGCCCTGGCGAGCTCGCCGCCGATGCCGCCCTGGGTGTTCTCGAAGCCGGTGAACGACCAGATGTGTGTGCCAAGTTGCATGCCGGTGACGCTAGGTGCTGGAGCGCGGTCCAGGTCAAGCGCACGAAAAACCCCCGTTGCCCAGCTGGGCGAACGGGGGTTCCGGAAAGTCTCTGGCGCTCAGCCGCGGACGACCTTGCCCGCCTTGATGCACGAGGTGCAGACGTTCATCCGCTTGCGCGCGGAAACGCCGACCTTCGCGTGCACCGTCTGGATGTTGGGGTTCCAGCGGCGACGTGTCGTGCGGTGTGAGTGCGAGACCGAGTTGCCGAAGCCCGGCTTCTTGCCACAGACGTCGCAAACGGAAGCCACGTCGAACACCCCTATCGCTTGAGGATTGGTCCTTGAGAACGCATCAGTTCCGGACAAGCATAACGGTACGGCGATCGGGGGCTTGACACGGGTACCGCGAAGGGGGCGCCCGCGTGCCTGACTGGGTAGCCTGCGCGCATGGCTTGCGCGGGTCTGGGAGCGGGTGACGTGCGGGCGTGGATCTCGGCTGGTGTCCGCACGCTCGAACGGCATCGGGCTGCCATCGACGCTATCAATGTGTACCCGGTCGCCGATGCGGACACCGGGACCAATCTGGCGCACACCCTGCGCGCGGGGTTCGACGCCCTGCTGCGCACCGAGGCCCCCGATGCGGCCGCCGCGCTGCGGGCCGTGGCCAGTGGGGCGCTCGCGGGTGCCCGGGGCAACTCCGGGGTGCTGTTGTCGCAGGTCCTGCGCGGTTTCGCGGATGCGGCCGAGCCGGGTGCACCGCTCGGAACCGGGCAGCTGCGCGCCGCACTGCACCACGCGCGGACCCTGGCCTTCGACGCGGTCAGCGAGCCCGCCGACGGCACCATGCTGACCGTGCTCGCCGAGGTCGCCAAGCGCGCGCACGGTACCGAGCCCGCCGAGCTGACCGAATCGGTCGTGGCCGTGGGCAGCGAGGCATTGGAGCGGACCCGCACCCAGCTGGGCGCGCTCACCGCGGCCGGGGTGGTCGACGCGGGGGCGCACGGGCTGCTCGTGCTGCTCACCGAGCTGCACAACACCGTGGCCGGGGCGGGCGCGATCGAGTTGCCACCGCCAGGGCCCGGTCGCGCCGGGGTACTCGCCCGGCAGGCGGACGCGCTGCTGACCGTGCGCGAATCGGGGGCGAGCGAGTTCCAGTACGAGGTGATGTACCTGCTGGACACCGAGGAACCGACCGAGGCGCTCGGCACGACACTGGGCTCGATCGGGGACTGTGTCTCGATCGCCGGGGACGGGGCGGGTACCAGCACGGTGCACGTGCACTGCAATGACGTCGGCGCGGCCATCGAGGCGGGGATCGAGGCCGGGCGCCCGTACCGGATCACCGTGGCGCGGTTCGCCGATCAGGTCGCGGTGCCCAGCCGGTTCGCTCAGGAACGCGCACTGGTCACCATCGCCCGCGGGCCCGGGGTCGCCCAGCTGTTCCGCGCGGAGGGGGCTGCGGTGCTCGTGCTCGAACCCGGTGCCGAGCCGGGCGTCTCCGAGGTACTCGCCGTGCTCACCGGTACCCGCGCGGCCACGGTCACCGTGCTGAGCAACGAGCCCGAACTCGCCGAACTGATCGAGGCGGGGGCCCAGGCCGCGCGGCACGCCGGTCAGTCGGTGACCGTGATCCCCACCATGTCCCCGGTGCAGGGGCTCGCCGCGCTCGCGGTGCACGATCCACAGCGGCGCGCGGAGGACGATGTGGTCGCGATGGCCGAGGCCGCGGCCGCGACCCGGCGTGGTGCGCTCGTGTTCGCCGAGCAGGAGGCGCTGACCTGGGCGGGACACTGTGTCCCCGGGGATGTGCTCGGCATGGTGGACGGCGAGGTGGTGTTCATCAGGCACCCGGTCGTGCAGGACACCGAGGGCCTGGTCACCGAGGCGGCGGGGGAACTGCTCACCCGCATGCTCGGCAACGGCGGTGAACTGGTCACCGCGCTGCTCGGGGCGCAGGCGAGCGAGACACTCGGTCCGGGCCTGCGCGCCCGGGTGCGTGCCCAGCATCCGGAGGTGGACCTGACCGTGTACACCGGAGACCAATTCGACGCGGTACTCGTACTCGGGGTGGAGTGAATCATGCGGGACGATCAGCGGCTGCTTCCCTTGCTGGGCAAGAAAAGCGCGGACGCGCTGGAAAACGCGCTGGACATCCGGACGGTCGGCGAACTGCTGCGGCACTACCCGTTCCGGTACGCCCGCCGCGGGGAACTCACCGCGATCCGCGGGCTGGAGACCGGGGAACACGTCACGGTGATGGCCAAGGTGGTCAAGGTCGACCAGCGGCGGATGCGCAACCGCAGCGGGACCATGACCACGGTGCACATCACCGATGGGGCGGCGCAGCTGTCCTGCGTGTTCTTCACCAAGCGGGTCAAGGGGCTGAACCGGCTCGCACCGGGAGTGCAGGGGCTGTTCGCGGGCAAGGTCACCGTGTACCGCGGCTCCCTGCAGCTGGCGCACCCGGAGTTCCGGCTGCTCGATGACGACGAAGAGGTCGACGCGCAGGAGTTCACCAGTGAGCTGATCCCGGTCTATCCCGCCGCCACCACCCTGCAGTCGTGGAGCATCGCGGCCAGTGTCGGCCAGGTGCTGGACACGATGGAGACGGTGCCCGATCCGCTCGCCGGTGGCCTGCGCGAGGAACTGAGCCTCATGGAGCTGGACACCGCGATCCGGGCGATCCACCGGCCGACGAGCGAGCATGAGGTCGAGGCCGCCAAGGACCGGTTGAAATGGGACGAGGCGCTTTCGGTCCAGCTGGCCCTTTCGCTCGGCAGGACCGAGGCCGCCGGGCATCCGGCCCCGGAATGCCCGCCCAAACCCGATGGGATCGCCGCCGCTTTCGACAAGCAGCTCCCGTTCGAACTCACCGAGGGCCAGCGCGAGGTCGGCGAGACGATCGAGGCCGAACTGGCGGGCGCGCATCCGATGAACCGGCTGCTGCAGGGCGAGGTCGGCTCCGGGAAGACCATCGTGGCCCTGCGCGCGATGTTGCGGGTGGTGGACGCGGGCAAGCAGGCCGCGCTGCTCGCCCCGACCGAGGTGCTCGCCGCGCAGCACGCGCGCTCGCTTCGGGAGATGCTCGGCGAACTGGGCAATGCCGGTGAACTCGGCAGCGCGGACAACGCCACCCGGGTCACCCTGCTCACCGGATCGATGACGGCGAGCGCGCGGAAGAAGGCGCTGCTCGAAGTGGTCAGCGGGGAATCCGGGATCGTGGTGGGTACGCACGCCATCATCCAGGAGACCGTTTCCTTCGCCGCGCTCGGGCTCGTGGTGGTCGACGAGCAGCACCGGTTCGGCGTGGAACAGCGGGATGCCTTGCGCGGAAGGGGATCCGGCGATTCCACCCCGCACGTGCTCGTGATGACCGCGACGCCGATCCCGCGCACCGTCGCGATGACCGTCTACGGCGACCTCGCGGTGTCCTCGCTGCGCCAGCTGCCGCGCGGACGGTCCCCGATCGGCACCAATGTGGTTCCGGTCGCGGAGAAACCCGCCTGGCTCGAGCGCGCATGGCAGCGGGTCACCGAGGAAGTCGCTGCCGGGCACCAGGCCTATGTGGTGTGCCCGCGCATCGGGGAGGACGACGCAGCCGCCGAGGACGAGCAACCGCCAGCGGAGAACGACAACGGGCAGCGCAAACCCATCGCCGTGCTCGAACTCGCCCCGATGCTCGTCGAAGGGGCGCTGCGCGAACTGCGGGTCGGCGTGCTGCACGGACAGTTGCCCGCGGACGAGAAGGACGCGTGCATGCGTGCCTTCGCCGCCGGGGAACTCGATGTGCTCATCGCGACCACGGTGATCGAGGTCGGTGTGGACGTGCCCAACTCCACCGTCATGGTGATCATGGACGCCGAACGGTTCGGCATCAGCCAGCTGCACCAGTTGCGCGGCCGCGTCGGCCGTGGTTCCGCGGCCGGGCTCTGCCTGCTCGTCACCGAATCACCCAGCGGATCCCTTTCCCGCGAACGACTCGATGCCGTCGCGTCCACCACCGACGGATTCGAACTCGCCAAACTCGACCTGCAACTGCGCCGCGAGGGCGACATCCTCGGCGCGAGCCAGTCCGGGACCCGTTCCGCGCTCAAGATGCTCTCCCTGCTGCGCGACGAGGAGATCATCTCGGTCGCGCGCACCTACGCCGATTCGATCGTGGCCGAGGATCCGCAACTGGCCGCGCATCCGGGGATGCGCGCCATGGTCACCGAAGTGCTCGACGAGGAGCGTGCGGCTTACCTGTTCAAGGCGTGAGCTGTCCCGGGTTCCGGTTTGTACACTGCCGGTCATGATCACTTGCGTCGTGCACTACGTCATCGACCCGTCGAAAACCGAAGCCTTCGAGGAATTCGCGCGCCGCTGGATCGAGCTGGTGGGGAAGCACGGCGGGACCCATCACGGGTACTTCCTGCCCGCCGAAGGCGCCAGCGATGCCGCGCTCGCCCTGTTCAGTTTCCCGAGCCTCGCCGACTACGAGGTCTACCGCTCCCGGTTCGGCGAAGATCCCGAATTCCTTGCGGCGGACCGGATCCGGGACGAGTCGGGCTGCGTCGTGCGCTACGAGCGCACTTTCATGCGTCCACTGCTTCCCGAAGACATTCAGTGACGGCTTTCTTCCTGGAGCGTTGAATCCTGTCCGGCGCTCCCCGCCATGGGCGGACCAGGGCGGCCCCTTGACCATGGTTCCTTCAGGTCTGTAGGGTTTTCCTACATGACCGTAGGAATAGTATGGCGGTAGCGGCGGAGCGGCGCAGGGCCGCGCATCTGGGACCGGAACGGCGCAGGCCCGCGGTGCTCGATGCGGCGCTGGCGATAGCCGTGGAGCAAGGGCTCGCCGCGGTGTCGATCGCCGCGGTCGCCGAGCGGCTCGCGATCACCCGTCCCGTGGTGTACGCCTGTTTCGCTACTCGCGAGGAACTGCTGGCCGCGCTGCTCGAACGGGAGGAGCGCGCGCTGCTCGACGGCGTGCTCGAGGCGCTGGAACAGGATGTGTCCGGGGAGCCGGAGCGGGTGTTCGTCACCGGGTTCACCGCGCTGCTGGCCACGGTCGCCGAGCATCGGGATTCGTGGCGGCTGGTGTTCGCGGCTGCCGCCGATCCCCTTGTGGCACAACGGTTCGCGCGGGCGCGCACACTGGTCGCGAGCCGTGCGGCGGAATTGTTCGGCATCGCACGCGGGGAAACCGGGGACCGCGTCCTTCCGGTGCTGGTCGAGCAGTTCATGTCGATGGGTGAGGGCGCCGTGCGCAGCCTGGTGCACGGCGAAGGGGAGTGGTCGGCCGAGGAGCTCGGCGCGTTGGTCGGCCGGATGGCCTATCGCGCGTTCCAACCCGAGGAGGATTCATGAGCGAGCTTGCGAGCGAATCGACAACACAGCAGTCCCGGCGAGTGGCCGGACCGAGCGTCGGCGAGGTGCGGCCATGAGTGGCTACACCAGGCACACCTTCTGGCAGGACCGTCCCCGCGAGGATCTGGGCTTCTTCGGGCCCGATTCGCCGACCTGGAAGGTGTGGACCAGCCCGACCGCGCTGATCGCCTTCCAGCGCTCCATCGTGGTGGAGACCTTCGATCCCTTTCTCGCGGCGGCGGTCGACCAGCAGAACGGGGTGCGCGAGGACCCGCTCGGGCGGATGGACGGCACCCTCGCGTACTTCACCATCGTGGCCATCGGGGACAGCAGGTCCGCGATCGAGGCCTCCCGGCAACTGATGGGCGTACACGCCGAGGCCGTCGGCGTCGAACCGCACAGCGGAAAACGGTTCAACGCCAACAATCCGGAAAGCCAGCTCTGGATCCACATCACCGGCTGGCATTCCGTGCTGCTCTGCTACGAGAAATACGGTCCGGGAAAGCTCGGCCCGGAAGAGGAACAGCGGTACTGGGCCGACTGTGCGGTCGCCGCCGAGTTGCAGACCTGCGATCCCGAGCGGGTTCCGCGCAACCGCGAGGAACTGCACCGGTACTACGAATCGGTCCGGGACAAGCTGCACCTCTCCGCCGAGGCGAACGATCTCATCGACCGGTTCCTCAATCCGGAGTTCACCAAGGGAATACTGTGGCCCGCCGGTAAATCGATCTCGGTCGCGACCATCGCCACCATTCCGCGGTGGATGCGCGAACTCGGCGGATTCGATCAGCCGAGGGCGCTCGATCTCGCGGTGCGCCTGCCCGCCAAAGCGCTGGTGCGTGCCCTCACCCCCAGGCGGGCGCGACTGCGCGCGGCCAAATACCTCGCCCCTTCCGTTGGCCCCATCTGGAACTGGGCGCTCTGGGGAGATCCACCGCTGCGCGCCGAGACGACCACGCCCGCCCTGGCGAAGGAACGGCTCGCCGCGCGTGCGAGCTAACCGTTCGCATACGCCGACACGAGGAGAAAATTCGGCAGGTGCACATAGCTCTCGATGCCGGGAACACCGGATTCGGCGGCGACCGCGGGATCCAGTCCGGGCTCGGCGACCTCGTGCAGTCGGCAGCCGAGCGCGGCCAATTCGTTGAGATACGCCGAAACCGGGCGATGGAAATCGGGCGCGTGCTGCCCGGTGATCTCGTATTCCGCCAGATACCGCCGCATGCGGTACTCACCGTGCTCCCGCCAACTGCCCCAGAGCCCTTCGAATGCCGGATGAACGATGGCGAACACGAACTGACCGCCCGGGCGCAGGGCTGCCACGCAGGCGCGCATCGCGGGCCGCCATTCGGGGATCGCCATCAGCACCATGCTGCACACCACGGCGTCGAAGGGAGCGCCGAGCTCCGGTAGCCGCGCCAGTTCCGCCCGCACGTACTCGATGCCCTGGCCTCGTTCGGTTTCCGTGTCCCGCGCGAACGCGAACAGGCTGTCCGCGGGTTCGATGCCCACCACCTGCGCACCCCGGTCGGCGAGCATCCGGCTGAAATACCCGTTTCCGCAGCCCGCGTCCAGTATCCGGCTGCCGGACACATCCCCCAGCAGCCGTAGCAATACCGGGTTCACCAGGTGCCGCTTGGCGAAGTCACCGTCCTCCGCGGTGGCTGCCATGTACCGGCGCGTGTTCGCGGAGTCCCACCGCCGGATCGCCGCTTCGTTCGTCCACTCGGTCACCGGACCGAGCCTAGTGTGGCCGGACGTCGTCCACGACTGCCTTGACGTACGCGGACTGCGCGGCGCGGATGTCCTGCGCGGAGCGGCCGCTGGCGAGCAGTTCCTCGATGAGGTCCATGTACATCGCGGAGAGCAGGGCGTGCGCGGTATATCCGGCGTCGGGCACCGTGGGGACGGCGTCCTCGATCAGCTCCCGCAGCAGGGCGTGCATCCACCGGTAGTGGTCGGACTGCCGGATCCCGGCGGATGCGGTTTCCCGCGCGCTGATGAGGTGGCGGTTCTCGAGTTTGACGGTGAGCACCGCGTCGAGGAAGGCGAGGATCCGCTCGCAGGACGGGGTCGCGGGGCCCAGTGGCGGTTCGCCGTGTTCCACGGCCTCGCGCAGTGCGGTGAGTTTGGCGTTCCACAGGGCGTCGAGCAGCCCGTCGCGGTTGCCGAAGGCCCGGAACAGGGTTCCTTTTCCGACCCCGGCAGCGGCGGCGATGGTGTCCATCGAGATGGCGTGCGGGGTGTCGGCCGCGGCGAAGAGTTCCCCGGCCGCGGCGAGTACCCGCGCGCGGGGAACCGGCGGGCGGCCACGGCGCGCAGATGTTTCGGACTGCTGGTCCGGAAGTCTGCTAGGCTGGTGTGGACTCACAGTCCGAAAATACATCGGAGGATCGCATGGCACCAACTTCCACGCTGCCCGACTGGCTGTCGCGCAGCCTCGATGCGCTCAAGTCCGGGGATGTGGACGGCTACCTGGAGATGTACGCCCCCGACGCGGTGCACGAGTTCCCGTTCGCCCCCGAGGGGGCTCCCCGCCGCCTGGAGGGGCGCGCGGCGATCGCGGACTATATGCGCGGGCTTCCCGGTCTGCTCCGCTTCGGCCCGTTCACCGACATCCGGGTGCGGCAGGCCGAGGACGAGACGATCGTGGAATTCACCGGTCACCACCACTCGATCCCCGACGATGCGCCACGGGACATCGACTACGTCTTCATCATCACCCGTCGTGATGGCGAAGTGACGCACATTCGCGATTACATGAACCCGCTGCAACTGGTCGCGGCGTAGAGAGGAGCTTCCACCATGCCGAAATCGTTCACCGAAGCCGAACGGGCCGAATTCCTGGCCGGTGACCACATCGCCGTGGTCTCGGTCGCCGCGGAGGACGGACGCCCGCCGATGGCCTTCCCGATCTGGTACGAGTACACCTCCGGCGGTGACTTCCTGATCAACACCGGCGTCACGACCCGCAAGGCGCGGCTCATCGAGCAGGCGGGCGCGGTGACGCTGACCATCCAGAGCGGCACACTGCCGTACCAGTACGTGATCGTGGAGGGCACCGTCACCGAGGCCGTCACTCCCTCCCCGTTCGAGGTGCGTGAGCGGATCGCGGTGCGCTACATCGGCCCCGAAGGTGGTCGCGCCTTCGCCGAGAACGCGAACAGTGACGAGGCGGTGCTGTTCACCATCCGCCCCGATCGCTGGAGCACCAAGGACTACTCGGACGTATTCTGAGCTCCGGGACGCGGATCGATGCGCACCGGGCCGAAGGTGGCCGTCGTGCCGTTCGTGGCGAGCCCGATCTGCCCGTCGGCGAAGCCGTTCTGCGGATCGCTGTACCGCAGTAACGGCTTCCCGCCGAGGTGCACGGCGATCTCGGTGCCCCGGATGGTGATGCGCAGCGGCAGCTTCGTTCCCGGGCGGTAATCCGGAATACGTGTGCTGGCCACGGTTTTCCCGGTGCGCTCGATGAACAGTTCACCGTCCGGGTGCACGCCGACCAGATAGCCGGTGTCGACCTCGGCGGCATTGGAGTTGCGCAGGATCACCCCGGCCCAGCTGGTGTATCCGCCGGAACCGAGCGCCAGGGTGGTGTTCACCTCCGCATCGCCCCAGGCACGGTCGCGTACGGCGGAGACGGCATCGGGCGCGCCCGGATCGCTCTGGGTGTACTGGCCGTTCGCCGCGGACCAGTTCCCCACGGTGTGCGTCCATGCCGCGTCCCCACCGGTGAAGGAATCCTGGAACGGTTCGCGCGCATCGCCCTGTCCCTTGTCGAGGGCTTCGAGCAGTGCCTTGTGCGCGTCCACCACGCGGTTGCCGTCGCGGATGTAGCTGGTGATGCTGTCGATCACCCGCTGGCTGATGGCGCGTGCGGTCAGCGGGCTGTTCTCGGCGAGCTTGGTGAGCAGTTCGTAGTCCTCCACCCCGTCGAGCTGGGTTTCGCTGCGCAGGCTGTCGTAGATGCCGAGTCGTTTCACATCCGGGCGGACCAGATAGTTGTCCCCGGTCTGCGGCGCGTCGAAGGTATTGATCTTCACCCACGGCGGATTCTGTGACTGGTACCAGTAGTTCCAGCCCCAGTGCAGATAACCGATCCCGCCGACCTTCCAGATGAGCCAGGGGATGAGCCGGGTCTTGTCCAGGTGATAGGAGATGAATCGGTTCATCTCGTCGCCCTGCGGGCCGATCGCGGTGTACAGCCACAGTTTCGTCCCGGAAATGCGCAGATCCTGGTAGTAGGCGATGTTGCGCTCGTAGAGATTGATGACCGGGGTGACCGTGGTCAGGTTGGGATCGATGTCCGGCATCTGGTGATTGTGTGCCTCGTTCGTGCTGTAGTTCCCGTCCGGGAAATAGTTGCGGTATTTCTGGTAGAACCAGTTCGCTGCGGTGACCTGGCCCGGCTGGGACGGCTCGTCGACGGCGCTCATGATGAACCGCTTCGTCCAGCCTTTCTCGTCCAGGTGCGCGCGCAACGCGGGGAACAGCATGTCCAGGTAGGTGTTCGATTCCTGGCTGTCCGGCGGAACGAGGACCCGTTTGGTCTTACCGTCGACCTTCTTGAGCATTTCCATGTCGGAGCCGCCCGTGGAATTGGGTTCGAGCAGGGTCGGCGTGTAGATGTATTCCAGTGCGCCCGCGTCGATGAAGGTCTGCACGAACCGGTCGAACACCGACCAGTCGAAATGATAGATACCGTTGTCGTCGATCGTGGTCGCCGGAATGAGCAGTGCCTGGAAATCGGCGTAGATGACGTTGTTCCGGTGCTCGGCCATGTTCCGCGCGATGTTCCGGATCACCTGCCACCAGCGCGGGTCGTACATCCGTACCCCGTACTGCAGCGGGATCGCCTCGATGGTTCCCTTGTAGTCCCAGCCCGCCGAGGTGAACCAGTTGTTCATCTGGAAGTGCTGCTCGTTCGCCGGTGGCAGGGTCACGTCGTAGACGCGCAGCGAGACCGGAACGACGCGTGCACCCGCCTCGGTGAGCACGATGATCTGGCCGCGGTACACCCCGGGTGGCTGGTCCTCCGGAACCCGGACGCTGAAGTAGTACGGCTGGGTGAAATTCGCGGCGACCCGCCCGGGATCGTTGTCGACGAGCGCGTCGTAATAGGAATTCCCGCCATCGGGTGGCTGCTGGATGTCGCCGCCGACTTTCTGGATGTGCGGGTGGTTGTATTCCTTGCGCAGCTGCACGGCCGAGGGCGGGATGATGCCCCGGCTCCCGGCGAGCAGGCCGGTGGTCACGTGCACGAAATTCAGGTCCCGGTAGACCGGGGCGCGCACCGCGATCTGTGCGGCCTCCTGCTCGCCGCGCGCCGCGTCCAGTGATACCGAACGTGTCGGGTTCTCCGGTTCGGGGGAGGAAGAGAACACCCGGTCGGCGGAATCCTTGGTCCAAACGGCGGGCCCGGAATTCGCCGCGGCATCGGCCGGTGCGGTGAACCCGAGTGTCGCGAGGATGACGGCGAGCGCGGTGATGCCCAACCGCGTGAGCGTGCGCCGTGCCGGGGACTGCTTCGACCGGGCCTGCATGCGATCACCTCAATCTTCCGGGCCGTTTGTATCCACTCACCGCGGCTGCGGTCGCCGTTATCGCCGCGCGGGTCTGCTGCTGGGTTCGCTGGGCCACCGCAACGTAGAGCACGTCGAGCACGACAAGCTGGGCATGCCGTGCGGCGATGGCTTCGGTGTGATAGCCGAGATCCCCGACGCTGGAGGTGAGCACGAGGCGGGCCTGTGAACCGATCGGGGACTGTGCGTCATCGGTGACGGCGATGGTGAACGCGCCCTTGTCCTCCGCCTCGGTGAGCACGTCGTACACGTCACGGGTGCGGCCGCTGTGCGAAATCGCCAGCAGCACATCGCGGTTGCCGAGCAGTGCGGCCGCGGAGAGGGCGAGATGGGTGTCGCTCCACGTCCAGCAGGGCACCCCGATCCGGTAGGCGCGTTGCTGGAAATCATTGGCCATGACCCCGGAACCACCGGTACCGAAAATCTGCACCCGGCGCGCGGAAGTGAGCCGGCCCGCCGCCGTGTCGATATCGGTGAGGTTGAGTTTGGTAACCGATTCCGTGACGGCGTGCCCCACATTCGCCGAGACGACCGTGGCGATCTGCGCGAGATCGTCTTCGGCGCTGACATCGGTGCCGATCGTTGCCGCAAGCGAATCCTGATACGAGCGCCCACTGTCCGAGGCGAGTCCGAGACGCAGTTCGGAATATCCGGAAAGGCCGAGTGCCCGGCACAGCCGGGTGATGCTCCCGGTGGAGACCGCGCACGCATCGGCGAGTTCCACGATCGTCAATCGCGAGGCGGCCGCCGGATCCTCGAGGACGAGTTCGGCTATCCCGCGCTGCACTTCGGGGAGGGCGGGAAGGATCGCGCGCAGTCGTTCGCTGACGCCCGGCTCGTTGCTGGAAAGTGGTGCCACGTGCACTCCGCGTGATGTGGCGAACGGTGAGGAGAGAAAAATTATGCGCAGTACCCACTCGGCGTCAATAGGACGAACGGGCGGTGAACGAGCGCTGAACCCCGGACCGTATGGCCTATTGACATTCGGGCACCGGAGTTCCACAGTATCCAGCAATCCCTAACACGACGCGTCGAGCGGTCCGGTCGTGGCGAAAAATTCTTCACCACATCCGGATTTGCGATTACGGGGCGTCAACAGGAGGTCGGCCCATGGGACAACCGGCAGGGGCAAGCGAGGTCGGTGCGGGCGTATTTCTCACCCGTGCGCGGGAATTGCTCGACCAGGTGGCCGAGCGGAACGCCGGCGCGGTCGCCGAGGCGGCCACGATGATCACCCATGCCCTGCGTTCCGGGGGAATCGTGCAGGCCTTCGGTACCGGGCATTCCGAGGGGCTGGCCATGGAGATCGCCGGTCGTGCCGGGGGTCTGGTGCCGACGAACAAGGTGGCGCTGCGGGATCTGGTGGTGCTCGGCGGCGAACCGGCGCAGGTGCTGTTCGACGCGAAACTCGAACGTGATCCGGAAGTGGCGCACCGGTTGTACACGCTCACCGATCCGCACCCGGATGATCTTTTCGTGATCGCCTCGAATTCCGGGGTCAACGGCTGCATCGTGGAAATGGCCAAGCTGGTCAAGGACAACGGGCACGCGCTGATCGCGGTGAATTCGCGGGCGCATTCCGAGGGAGTACCGTCTCGGCATCCGAGCGGTAACAAACTGGGGGATTACGCCGACATCGTACTCGACAACGGGGCGCCGTACGGCGATGCGATTCTGCGCATGGCCGACGGTGGTTCGGTGTGTGCCATTTCCTCGATGTCCGGGGCGTTGCTCGTGCAGCTGACGATCGCGGAAGTGGTACGCGCCTTCGAGCTCGGCGATGAGCCCGCCCCGGTGTACCGCTCGGCGAACATTCCGGATGGGGACGAGCACAACAAGACACTCGAAGCGCGTTACGCCGGGAGAATTCGGCGCAGCGCATAGGGATCAAAGGAGATCACCCATGAACCTCGACAGGCGGACGTTCATCAGGGGTAGTGCGCTGGCGGGGCTGCTCGCGGTCCCGGTCATCGGTGGCTGCGCGACCGGTGGCGGCGGTGGCGGGAACACCGCGGTCACCGGGAAGGTCACCCCGGACAATCCGCTCGGCATGGCCGTCGACACTCCGGTCAAGGTGTACATCTTCGACGGCGGATACGGCTCCGAATACGCCACGAGCGTGCACAAACCGATGCTCGAGGGGAAACACAAGGGCGCCAAGGTCGATATCCAGGTCACCAAGGAAATCAACAAGGTGCTGCAACCGCAGTTCGCCGGCGGAACCCCACCGGATGTGGTGGACAACGACGGGGACAACAAGATGGACGAGGGTTCGCTGAGCGGGGACGGCCAGCTCACCGATCTCGCCCGGCTGCTGGACGCGCCCGCCTGGGATGTTCCCGGTAAGAAGGTCGGCGATCTGCTCGATCCCTCGGCGAAGGAATTCGGTACCTACAACGGGAAATTCGTCGAGGTGCTGTACACGCTGAACTCCTACGGGATCTGGTATTCGCAGAAACTGTTCCGCGAGCGTGGCTGGCAGGTGCCGAAGACCTGGGACGAGTTCGTGAAGCTGTGCCAGACCATCAAGGGCTCCGGGATGGCCGCGTACACCTATGCCGGGAAGTATCCGCAGTACCAGATGGAACCCATGCTGACCATGGCGATCAAGACCGGTGGCCTCGAGGTCATGAAGAACATCGACAATCTCGAGGACGGGGCGTGGAAGGCGGAGCCGATCAAACAGGCCGCTGCCGCCTGGCAGGAGATCGGCGCGAAATACCTCATGGAGGGGACCGCGGGAATTTCGCACACCGAATCGCAGACCAAGCAGAACAACGGTCAGGTGGCGATGCTGCCCTGTGGTTCCTGGATCGAGAACGAGCAGAAGAAATCCATTCCGCCCGGATTCGACTACGGCGTGTTCCCGATTCCCTCGCTCACCGGTTCGGACAAGCTGCCGCAGACCGCGATCCACTCCATCCCCATCGGCGGCTTCCTGGTCCCGGCGAAGGCCAAGAACCCGGGTGGTGGCCTGGAATACCTGCGCGCCATGCTGTCCAAGGAAGGGGCAACCCGGTACTCGGCGATGACCGCATCGATGACCGTGGTCAAGGACGCGATTCCGGAGAAACAGAGCCCGGGGCTCGCCTCGACGGTGCAGATGCACTCGGCCGCCGGGGAGAACGCCTTTTCCTGGCGCTTCGAATACTGGTACAAGCAGCTTTTCGACGCGGTGAAATCGGCGACCAATGAGCTCATGGCCGGACGCATGACACCGGACGCGTTCTGCGATCAGGTGCAGCAGAAAGCCGATCAGCTCAAGAAGGACCCCTCGGTCAAGAAGTACCACCGCTGAGCGGAGCAGGCGAATGCTGGCCACCCGGCGCAAATTCCTGTTCATCGTCGGTTTCCTCGCCCTGCCGGCGCTGATCTACGTGGTGTACGTGATCTCGCCGTACGTTCAGGCGTTCCAGATCGCGTTCACCGACTGGCACGGCGCCAGCCAGACCCAGAACTTCGTCGGGTTCGCCAACTTCGAGGCACTGTTCGCCGATTCCACGTTCTGGCGCGCGATCGGGCACAACGCGGTCCTGCTCGTGCTCGGCCCGCTGATCGTGCTCGGGCTCGGGATGTTCTTCGCCTTCCTGCTCACCTCGGGCGGGCGCATGGGCGGGGTCGGCGGCTCGAAGGTGTACCGGGTGATCATCTTCCTGCCGCAGGTGCTCTCCCTGGTGATCGTCGCGGTGCTGTTCCAGTCGGTGCTCAAGACCGACACCGGCGGCATGATCAACGGCCCGCTGATCGGGCTCGGCGCGCAGCCGATCGGTTTCCTCACCAGTCCGGACCTGGCCCTGTGGTCGGTGCTCGGGGTGCTGGTCTGGCAGCAGGTCGGGTTCTACGTGGTGTTGTTCAGCGCCGCCATGGGCAATGTGCCGCTGGAGATCTACGAATCGGCGCGCCTCGACGGGGCGAACCGGATCCAGATGTTCTTCCGTATCACGCTGCCGCTGCTGTGGGACACGGTGCAGACCGCGTGGGTCTACATGGGCATCGCCGCGTTCGACGTGTTCGCGATCGTCTGGGTGCTCACCGTCGACCAGGGCGGGCCCGATGGCTCCACCCAGGTGCTGTCCACCGAGATCTACCGCAATGCCTTCGTGTACTCGAAATTCGGGTACGCCTCGGCGATGGGGGTAGTGCTGTTCTTCGTGATCCTGATCTTCGCGGGCGTGGTCTTCGGGCTGACCAGGCGCGAGCGGGTGGAACTCTAGGAGGCAGGGCATGAGTATCGACGCACCCGCGCGCACCGGCCGTGGCGAGATCGAACCCGCGAACGTGAGCACCCGCAAGTCATCGGGTTTTCTCGGCGGTGTCTCGCATGTGGTGCTCTTCGTATGGGCCGTGCTCATCGTCGTGCCGATCATCTGGATCTTCGTTTCCTCGTTCAAATCCAATACCGAACTGTTCACCAATGCCTGGTCGATTCCCGGGCAGCTGCGCACCGACAACTGGGCCCGCGCGTTCAGCGAGGGGAACATCGGCCGGTTCTTCCTGAACACGATCCTGGTGGTCGCCTGTGGCACGGTCGGCACGATGGTGCTCGGTTCCATGGCCGCCTATGTGCTGGCCCGCTATCCCTTCCGGGGCAGCAGGATCATCTACTTCGTGTTCGTGGCCGGGCTGGCCTTCCCGGTGTTCCTCGCGCTGACCCCGCTGTTCTTCGTGGTGCGCAATATCGGGCAGATTCCCGGCATCGGCCAGTTCATCGGGCTCGATTCCTACGGCGGGGTCATCCTCGTCTACATCGCCTATTCGCTGCCGTTCACGGTTTTCTTCCTCACCGCGTTCTTCCGCACCCTGCCGACCCCGGTCGCCGAGGCCGCGGTGATCGACGGGTGCTCGAACACCCGGCTGTTCTTCCGGGTGATGATGCCGATGGCCAAACCGGGACTGATCAGCATCACCATCTTCAACGTGGTCGGCCAGTGGAACCAGTATCTGCTGCCCCTGGTGCTGCTTTCCGGTCAGGCCAAGGACAAGTGGGTACTCACCCAGGGCATCGCGGACATCGCGATCAGTTCCAGTTATCGCGCGGACTGGCCTGCCCTGTTCGCCGCGCTTTCCATGGCGATCCTGCCCATGATCATCGTGTACGTGCTCTTCCAACGGCACATTCAGGCCGGGCTCACCGCGGGCGCGGTGAAATAGTGCCGCTCGCGCTTGGCATGGACATCGGCGGAACCCGGACGCGGGCCGCACTGCTCGACGACTCGGGAGCGGTGCGCGGCACCGGGACCGCGGCCGGGGCGAACCCGGTCAGCGCCGGGGTGCCCGCTAGCGCGGCGCGGATCGCCGAGGCGGCCGCTCGCGCACTGCAGGGGCACCGGGGCGCGGACGTGCGCGCGGTGCTGCTCGGCATGGCGGGCGGGCACGTGCTCGCCGGGACCTTCGAGGCGATCGGCGCGGCGCTGCGCGGGATCGGTATCACCGCGAGGCCGCGGCACATCGGGGACGTGGCGCTCGCTTTCGCCGCCGGTACCGGGGAACCGGACGGCTGCGCGCTCATCGCGGGAACGGGGGCGATCGCCGGGCGGATCCGCAACCGGGCCGCGGTCCGGTACGCCGATGGGCACGGCTGGGCGCTCGGCGACCGCGGCTCCGGGGTGTGGCTCGGCCGCCGCGCCGTGCAGCACGCGCTGGACGCGCTCGACACCGACCGGCCGGACGAGCTCGCCTGCCGGGTGTACGACGCGCTCGGCGTGGGCGATCGCGAGGCCATCTATGCCGCGGTCTACGCCGATCTTCCGGGCAGCCTGGCCCGGCTCGCCCCGCTCGTGCTCGATCCCGCGGTGCCCGAGGCGTGCGCGATCCTCGACGAGGCCGCCGCGCAGCTGCTCGCCACCGCGGCCCTTGTCCGGGAACACGAGACCGAACCACTCGTGCTCGCCGGGGGACTGCTCACCGGGAACGGACCGCTCGCCGAACGGGTGCACGCGCTCGCCCGGCAGCACTGGGCCCGGGTGCACCATGCGGGCGACGGGGCGGAAGCCGCCGCCCGGTTGGCATTGCGGGAAATCTCCTGCGCGAAGGGAACGGAGCTGCGAGGATGAGCGAATGCGTAGGGTGAGCTTCGCCGAATACGGCGGTCCGGAGGTACTGCGCCTCGAAGAGGCGCCGGTTCCCGAGCCGGGGGAGGGACAGTTACTGGTGCGGGTCGCCTGCGCCGGGTTGAGTGCCCCCGTCGTGCGGCAGTTGCGCGGAAGCCCGGACGGCGGCGGGGTGGACCTGCCCTGTGCACCGGGCGGGGACATCGCGGGCACCGTGGTCGCGGTCGGCGATGGGGTGACCGGATTCGCCGAGGGGGACCGGGTGGCCGCGGTCGCGTTCACCGGTGCCTACGCCGACTACGCCCTCTCCGCGGAATCCTTCAGCATCGCGCTCGGAGATTCGGTGGACTTCGCGACCGGTGCCGCATTGGTGCGTAACGGCCAGGTCGCGCTCGGCGCACTGCGCACGGCGGGCATCCGGGAAGGCGAAACGGTCGCCGTGACCGGGGCGGCGGGCGGGGTCGGGCACCTCGCGGTGCAGCTGGCCGGACTGCTCGGCGCGGGATCGGTACTCGGCGTGGCCGGGGACAAGGCCAAGGCGGGTTTCCTGCGCGAACTGGGCGCCGCGGAGGTGCTCGGCTACGCGGAGTTCGGCGCCGAGGAGGTGGCCGACCGGGTCGTGGACGGGGTGGGCGGTGCGGTGCTCGGCCGTTCGGTCGCCGCGCTGCGCCCGTTCGGCACGGTGGTCAGCTACAGCGCGGCCGACGGCTACGTGGACGCGACCCCGCTGCGGATGGGCATGCGGTGCGTGCGCGGCTTCGGGATGGCTCCCTACGTGCGCGCCGATCCGGAACGCTACGCCGAACACGGCCGCGAACTGCTGCGTCTCGCCGCATCGGGAATGCTGCGGCCGCGCACCACCGGTTACCCGCTCACCGAGGCCGCCGACGCGCATCGGGTACTGCTCGACCGGGCGGCACTCGGCAAGGTGCTGCTGGAGATCAGCTGACCGGATCGAGCACGAAAACCGGGATCACCCGGTCGGTTTTGGACTGGTACTCGGCGTACTGCGGGAAGGCCTCGACCGCGCGCCGCCACCAGATGTCCCGCTCCTCGCCGCTGACCTCGCGGGCGGTGTAGTCGCGCTTGACCGCGCCGTCCTGCAGCTCGACGTGCGGTTCCTTCTTCAGGTTGTGGTACCAGACCGGGTGCTTCGGGGCGCCGCCGAGCGAGGCCACCGCCGCGTAGCTGCCCTCGTGCTCCACCCGCATCAGCGGGGTCTTGCGCAGCTTGCCGGTCTTGGCTCCCTTGCTGGTGAGCACGATGATCGGCAGGTCGTGCATGGTCGTGGCCTCTTGGCCACCGGACTGCTCGAATGCCTCGGCCTGTTCGCGGGCCAGCTCGAAGGGGCTGGGCTCGTACTCTCCCTGTAGTGGCATGTCCCCATCTCTACCCGATGCGCGCGGCACGCTCAAAAGACAGGCACGCCTGTATGTGAGTGTTATTCTCCGGCCGTGTCCGAGCAACCGCGAAAGCAGCGCCGTTCCCAGGAGGAACGCAGCGCGTCCATGCGGCGGAAACTGCTCGACGCGACCGTGGACTGCCTCATCGAGTACGGCTATTCGGGGACAACGACCACCCGGGTCGCCGATCGCGCCGGGGTGACGAGGGGCGCCCAGGTCCACCACTTCCACACCAAGGCCGAACTGGTCATCGCGGCGGTGCGGCACCTCGCCGAGCGCCGTTCCGTGCTCGACGCCGAACAGATCGAACGATTGCGGCGGGCCCCGGACAAGATCGATGCCGGGCTCGACCTGCTGTGGTCGGTGCACCAGGGACCGGTGTTCGCCGCGACCATGGAACTGTGGACCGCCGCGCGCACCGATCCGGAACTGCGGGCGCAGCTCAAGCAGATCGAACCCGCGGTCACCGCGAGCATCGTGGAACGCGGCAGCGCGATCTTCCCCTCCTTCGCCGAACACACCAGCTTTCGGCACTGGGTCTACACCGCCATGGACACCATTCGCGGGCTGCTCGTCGCCGAGTTCATCGACGCGGACGAACAGCGCCTCCAGCTTCGATGGCAGCGGGCGAAGGGACATCTGCGCCTCGCGGCGGAGGCCCTTGCCGTGGAGATCGGCGCGACCCCCTTGACCGCGCCGGGTGGCCCTACGGGTGGAACACCTGACGCAGCCACTCCACCAGCATCAGGCCGAGCAGCACCGCGATGACCAGGGCGATCACCGCGGGGATGAAGCCGCGGTACCGCTTGGTGCTGATGGTGCGCCTGCGCTGCGGGAACGCCTCGTACTCGGGTTCTTCCTCCTCCTGCACGATCGCCGCGATGCCGTGCGGCGGGGTCGGCGGATCCTCACCCGCCTCGGCCAGTGGTGGTTCGGGGCTGGTCAGCACGGCGGGCTTGGGGGTGCGCAGCGCGGGGGCACGCAGGGTCGAGGTGGCCCGGGACGGGGTCTTCCCGGTCGGCTGCGCGGCGAAGCCTTCGGCGATGAGTTCCTCACGGCTCGGTGCCTGTTCGGCCGCGCCGAGTGCCTCGCAGACGGCGAGCACCCCGTCCGCGGACCAGGTGTCCTTGCGCTTGCCCTGGTGGTGCAGGTGCCGGCGCAGGTCGCGCGCGTTGCCGAGGTCCTGGGCGAGTACCACGTTCATGCCCCGGCGCAGCCGCCCGTGCCCGGCGATGTGCAGGTCGTGTTCCTCGGCGGGGACGACGATGACCAGGCCGCCGATCCGCCCGACGTCCACGCCGTAGCCCTCGAGCGCCTCGCCGAGCGCGTAGATGTTCGTGTCCAGTTCGCTGGCCGGATTGGCCTGCCGGGTGCGGATCAGCGCAGGCTGGCCGTCGACGGTCCAGCTCGCCGAGGGCGAACAGCGCAGGGTGCCGCGCTGGCGCTGCAGCAGATCGGCGACCTCGATCGCGGTGATCCCGTGCGGGGTGATCGCGAGTGCGCCGATCGTCCGGTGCCCGTGCAGCTGATGCGGCACCCGGGCACCGACGAGCAGAAGTCCCGGCGTGTCCAGCGAGCTGGCGAACAGCTCCGCGATCCGCCGTAGTGCCCCCGACGAATCCTCCGCACGCCGGACATGGGTGGGTCCGACCTTGACGAGCATTCCTCTTCTCCGTAATTTGGTGCGCCCTGCCTCCATCATGCTGTGCGAAGCGAGATTTTGCAGCAGGCCACGCCAAACTTACGGGCTGAATTCGTAATCGGCGAGGCTGAAATGCTTGCTGCGCCAGATCGACTCGTAGGTGGTTGTCGGGCGCAGAAACGGTGCGTCCCCGCGCGCGTCGAAGTAGTAGCTGTTCGCTCCGGCGCAGTTGTTGTGGAACACGCTGTGCCGCAATCGCCGCCGCATCGTGGCGAAATAGCGATCGTTGGCCTCGGCGCGCACGGTCACCCTGGTCGAGCCGTTTCCCCTGGCGTATTCGATACAGCGCAGGATGTGGTTGGTGACCGCCTCGATCAGCCCGAAATACGAGGCGCCGGTGAACGCGTACGGGCCGAACATCAGCCACAGATTCGGCGCCACCGGCAGCGAGGCGCCCTCGTAAGCCTGGTACCGGTGCTCGGCCCAGAAATCGGCGAGTTCGCCTCCTTCGCTGCCATAGACCGGAAAACTCGGGATGTTACCGCGTTCGGTGGTGAGGAATCCGGTGGCCAGAATCAGCACTTCGGCCCGGCGTTCGCGGCCGTCCCGGCCGAGTACCCCGTCCGCGGTGATTTTCCCGATCGGATCGGTGACCAGTTCGACGTGATTCTTGGTGAAGGCGCGCAGGTAGCTGTTCGACATGGACGGCCGCTTGCACCCGAATCCGTAGTCCGGGGTGAGTTTGCGGCGCAGTTCGGGATCCGGCACCTGGGCGCGCAGATGCATTTTGCAGATTCGTTCCGCGGTATGCGCGACGAAGGGCAGCCGGGTGTACTGCAGCGCGGCCACGGTGAACACCGCTTCCACGGCGAGCAGTGCTCCGGTGCGCACCGCGCGCTGGGCGGCGGGGACCCGGTCGAACAGGGTGCGCAGCGGGCGTGGGAATCGCGGATCGAGTTTGGGGAACACCCAGATCGGCGTGCGCTGATAGACGGTGAGCGAACGGGCCCGCCGCGCCACCTTCGGGATCAGCTGCAGCGCGGAGGCGCCGGTGCCGATCACCGCGACATCCTTGTCCGCGAGCTCCACATCCGGATCCCAGTCCGCGCTGTGCACCAGGGTGCCCGCATAGTCCTCGAGCCCGGGGATCTCCGGCGGTTTGGGGCGGGCGAGTACCCCGGTCGCCGGGATCAGGAACCGGGTGCGCAGCGTCTCGCCGTCGGCCAGTTCGACCAGCCAGGTGTCCCGGTCCTGTTCGAACCGCGCCGCGGTGACCCGAGCCCCGAACCGGATGCGCGGTTCGAGCCCGCACTCGGTGACGCATCGCTCGGCGTAGGCCCTGATCTCGTGCCCAGGGGGAAAGGCCCGGCTGAACTTCGGGGCCGGGGCCCAGGACCAGGGATAGGAGTAGACCAGCGGGGTGTCAACGGCGACCCCGGGGTAGGTGTTGTCCCGCCAGGTCCCGCCGATCTCGGTATCCGATTCGAGGATCAGGAAGTCCTCGATCCCGGCCGCGGCGAGCCGCATGCCCATTCCGATTCCGGAGAATCCGGCGCCGACGATGATGATCTCGTGGTCCACGCTGACCACCTCCGCGAATCAGGCTAACGCAATAACCTACTTCTGAGTAGGATCATGTCCTTGGGGAGTCCCAATCGAGTCAATGCGTGCGAATTCGGGCGCCTCTACCTGCATCGATAGGCTGTGCGGTTGGAGTCGTGAATCCTTGGGAGGGGAATTCTGATGCTCGATCGAGTGGGCTGTAGACGGCCGAGAACGAGCGCGGCCATCGCGGTCGCGGTGCTGTGCGGAGTGCTCGCCGCCGGGTGCGGTGGTTCGAGCCCCGGTCCCGATCCACAGGGGCGACCGGCCCCCTCGATGAGCGAACCGGTGATCCCGCCACCCAAGGCCCTGTTGAGCAGTTCCACGAGCACCGAGCACAAGGGCGGCAAATGGGCCGCGCTGACCTTCGACGACGGGCCGAACGGCAACTACACCCGCGAGGTGCTCGAGGTACTGAAGAAATACAACGTCAAGGCCACCTTCTGCATGATCGGCAAGCAGGCGGCGAACCAGCCCAGGGTGGTCGCCGAGGTGGCCGCCGCCGGGATGCGGCTCTGCGATCACACCCTCGACCACGACGAGCACCTGCCCGGCAAGAAGCTCACCGCGATCGATCACCAGGTCGTCGGCGGGGCCGCGGCGATCGCGCGCGCCGCGGGCCCGAACGCGCAGGTGCTCTACTACCGCGCGCCGGGCGGGAAGTGGAACCAGACCATTCGCCGGGTCGCCGCGGGGCACGATCTGCGCTCGCTCGCGTGGACCGTGGACACCGCCGACTGGAAACGTCCCGGGGTGCCCGCGATCCTGGCCAAGGTGCGCCGTGAGCTCAAGCCGGGCGGGGTGATCCTGATGCACGACGGTGGCGGGAACCGCGCGCAGACCGTCGCCGCGCTGCGCCAGCTCATCCCGAAGCTGCTCGCCGAAGGCTGGCATTTCGACTTCCCGAGCCGCACCGCAGTGTGAAGTTCGCGAAAAAACTGGGCACCCAACCGGTCTTGACCGAAGTTTTTCGCGTCAATACTGTCCCTCTCGACAAGTTCTGTTTCGGACGACGAGGTCTGTGGTAGAGGGTGATTCCGCTGGCCCGGCCTGCTGTCGACACGGAGGAAGGGGCAACGCGGATGCCGTCCAGCCTGACCTGGCAGCGGATGACCCGGCGAAAATCGGTCGAGACCCTGCTGGCGGAGTCCGGCTCGGAGGACGACTCGGGTGCCCTCGACCGCTCGGTCGGGCTCGGCAAACTCACCATGGTCGGGGTCGGCTCGACGATCGGGACCGGGATCTTCGTGGTGCTCACCGAGGCGGTGCCGAAGGCCGGACCCGCGGTGATCCTCTCGTTCCTGATCGCCGGGATCACCGCGGCGCTCACCGCGCTGTGCTACGCGGAGATGGCCTCGCGCATTCCCGTCTCCGGGGCCTCGTACACCTACGCGTACGCGACCATGGGGGAGTTCGTCGCCTACATCATCGGCGCCTGCCTGCTACTGGAGTACGGGATCTGCTCGGGTGCGGTGGCCGTCGGCTGGGGGCAGTACCTCAACCAGTTCCTCACCGAGGCCTTCGGGACCGCGCTTCCCGCGGAGCTGAGCAGCGCACCGGCGCAGGGCGGCGTGGTGAACCTGCCCTCGGTGGTGCTCGTGCTCGGCTGCTGCCTGCTGCTGGTGCGCGGGGTCCGCGAGTCGGCCACCATGAACGCGATCACCGTGGTGCTCAAGCTCGCGGTCCTCGCGCTGTTCGTGTGCGTGGCCTTCACCGCGTTCAGCTCGCACAATCTGGCGCCGTTCGCCCCGCTCGGCATGGCCGGGATCGGTTCGGCCGGTTCGATGATCTTCTTCTCCTATATCGGCATCGACCTGGTGGCCACCGGGGGAGAGGAGGTACGCAATCCCAAGCGCACGGTCCCGCTGGCGATCGTGTTCTCGGTCATCGTGGTCACCGTGGTGTACGCGCTCGTCGCGCTGGCCGGGGTCGGTGCCCTTCCCTGGGGCGAGTTCGCGGGCACGAACGGCGACCTCGCCGGGATCATGCACGCGGTCACCGGGGCAGGCTGGCCCTCGCTGGTGATCGCGATCGGCGGGGTGATCTCCATCTTCGGGGTCACCCTGATCACCATCTACGGCCAGACGCGGGTGCTCTACTCGATGGGCCGGGACGGCATGCTTCCCGCGCGATTCCGTTCGGTGAGCCGGAAAACCCGCACTCCGGTGGCGAACACCTGGATCGTGTGCGTCTTCGTCGCCCTGCTCGCCGGGTTCGTCCCACTGTCCACTCTGGCCAATCTCACCAGTATGGGCACCCTGGTCGCGTTCATCGTGGTCTCGATCGGCGTGATCCAGTTGCGCCGCCGTGATCCGCGGCCCCCGCCGTTCCGGGTGCCCGGCTATCCGGTCACCCCGCTGCTGTCCATCGCCGCGTGCGTGTACCTGATCATCGGCCTGCCCACCGAGACCTACCTGCTGTTCGCCCTGTGGGTCGGCGCGGCGCTGATCTACTATTTCACCTACGGCGCCAAGCATTCGAGCCTGGAGAAGGCCGGAATGCCCGCCACGGTCCGCGAGGAGGTCGGCTGAGGCTCATGCTCACTTTCGGCGCCCCGGTCTCGGTGCACCCCGATGTCGATCCGCTCGAGGACATCCGCTGGGCGGACCGGCAACCGGGGATCGAGGCCGCCTGGTCCATCGATCATCTGCGCGGCTGGTATCCACGCGGAACCGCGCCGGGGGCGCTCGCCGATCCGCATCGCCTGCTGGACCCGTTCGCGGTCCTCGCGGCCGGAGCGACGGCGGCCGAACGCATCCGGCTCGGCGTCGCGGTCACCGATCCGTTGCGCCGCACCGGGGTGGCGCTCGCGCACGCCGCGAGCACGGTGAGCTGGCTCGGCGGGCGTGAGTTCGCGCTCGGCATCGGGGTCGGTGATCCCGGCCAGCTGCGCCCGTTCGAACTGCACTCGGGCACCTCGCGGACCGGGCGGCTGGGCTATATGCGCCCGATGCTGGACACGTTGAGCACCCTGCGCACCGATGGGCGGCTCGCGATCACCGAGACCGCCGGGTTCGGCCTGCACATCGCCGCGCACGGCCCCAGGATGCTGGAGCTGACCGCGCGGCACGCCGACGGCTGGCTGCCCACCAGCCTGCCCGCCGAGCACTACGCCGAACGGCTCGCCACGGTGCGCGCGCACGCCGAGGCGATCGGGCGGGATCCGGGAACGATTCGCCCGGAACTGTTCGTGTGGACCGCGCTCGCCCCGAGTGGCGCGGAAAGCCGGGCACTGCTGCGGCATCCGAGTGTGCGCGCGGTCGCCCTGTACCGGGGGCCGGAGGGGTTCGCCAGGCACGGTGCCGAATTCCCGCTCGAACAGGGCTACAACCCGGACGATGTCCCGCCGGAGCGGGCCACGGAACTGCTCGAGTCCATTCCGGATGCGGTGGTCGCCGATGCCGTGCTGCACGGCTCGCCGGAGCAGGTGCGCGAACAGTTGCACGCCTACGAACGAGCCGGATGCGAGCACGTCATCTGTTACGACATCGGACGGTTCGCCGACCCCGAGGGCACCGAGCGCTTCCGGGCCGGGATGCGCTCGGTGCTCGCGGCCTGAGGCCTACCCCGCCAGCTGCTTGCTGACCCACTCGTGGAAGGCGCCGATGTGGTGCTCACTGGGCACGAGCACGCCGCCGTTGCCATACGCACGGGAGGACATGGTCGGCTGGCAGCGTTCGCAGGCGTCGAAGTCCTGCTGGTTGACCCGGTGGAACAGTTCGAAGGACGCGCTCAGATCGGCCCCGGAATCGACGACCGAGCGATCGTAGAGCCAGTCGCATTCCACGATGGTGCGGTTCACGCTCACCGGGAACATCCGGTGCAGGATCACGTGATCGGGCACCAGGTTCAGGAAAACCTGCGGGTTCACCGTGATCGCGTAGTAGCGCCGGTCGTGGTCCTCGCCGACATCGGTGAGCCGGTCGAATCCCTCGCTTCCGTCCACGGTGAACCCGCCGACCTCCGCGCCGAATTCCGCGCCGTGCCCGACGTAGTACTGCGCGGCGTAGCCATCGGCGAATTCCGGCAGCACCTCGGTCAGTTCCGGGTGGATCGTGGCGCAGTGATAGCACTCCATGAAGTTCTCGATGATCAGTTTCCAGTTCGCGGCCACGTCATAGGTGATCCGCTTGCCGAGGGCGAGATCCTCGATGTGCCATTCCTCGACCGCGTTCTCATCGCCCATCCGCTCGGCGACCGCACCCATCACGGTCTCGCTGAACGATGGCGGTTCATCGGCGAGGCACACCCAGGCATAGCCCAGCCATTCCTGCAGGTGCACGCCGATGAGCCCGAACTCGGTGCGGTCGATATCGGCCATGCTCGACAGGTTCGGCGCCGCGACGAGTTTCCCGTCCAGCCCGTAGGTCCAGGCGTGATAGGGGCACTGCAGGGATCGGCGTACCTCCCCGGATTCCTCGGTGCACAGCTTCGCGCCCCGGTGCCGGCACACATTGAGGAAGGCGCGCAGCTTCTTGTCCCGGCCGCGCACCACGAGCACGCTTTCCCTGCCCACCTGGACATTGCGGAAGGAACCGGGATTGGGCAGATCCGCCGAACGGATCGCGCAGAACCAGTACTGTTCGAAAATTCGCGCTTGCTCCAGCGCGAAGGTCTCGCTTTCGGTGTACGAGTAGCCGGGCATCGTACGGATCAGGCTGGAGGGAAGCGCTGTGGAGGCGGTCATAGTCATAGGTCCTTCACGCGAGTGCGACGACGCTTGCTTGCTGGGTGCTGAGGTCTCGGCGCAGCCTGCCGAACTGCTTGGGATTGTTCACCGCGAGCACGGCGTGCAGTACGCCGTCGCGGGAATAGGTCGCGGCGAATTTCCCGCTCGCCGGGTCACCGTCGACGATCGAGACGGCATCGTCCTCGGCGCGCTGCCCGGCGAACTGCAGCCGCATGCCGTACTGATCGGACCAGAAGTAGGGGATGGCATCGCGAGGGGCGGGTGGCTCCGGGGTGCCGAGCAGGGTGCCCGCCGCTACGGCGGACTGGGTGATCGCGTTCGTCCAGTGCTCGATGCGCTGTACCCGCCCGGAGAACGGGCGGTGTGAGCTCGCGCAGTCGCCGACCGCGACCACCCCGGGAATCCCGGTGGCACACTGGGAATCGGTGACCACACCGCCGTCGATGCGCAGCCCGGAACCGGCGAGCCAGTCCACGTGCGGCCGCGCGCCGACTCCGGCGATGACCACATCCGAGGCGAGCACCCGCCCGTCGGCGAGCTCCACCTCGTGCTCGCCGACCGAACGCACCGCCGTATCGGCGATCAGCTCGACCCCGTTCGTGGCGTGCCAGCCCGCGCACACCGCGCCGAGTTCCGCGCCGAGCGGACCGGAAAGCGGGACCCGGGCGCGTTCCACGATCGTCACCGAGGCGCCGAGGTTCGCCGCCGTCGCCGCGATCTCCGCGCCGATGAACCCGGCGCCGATCAGCACGACCCGCGTGCCCGGCGTGATCCGCTCGCGCAGCGCCTTCGCATCCTCGATGGTGCGCAGCCCGAGCGCCCCGGGGAACGGGTTCGCCCCCGCCCCGGTGGCGAGCACGATCCCGTCCGCGCGGATCCGCGAGCCGTCCTCGAGTTCCACCGCGGTGTCCCCGGTGTCCAGCCGCACCGCGGTCTTCCCGAGCCGCCAGTCGAGTTCCAGACCATCGTCCTCGGGTTCACCGAGCCCGATGTCTGCCTCGTCCACCGTGCCTGCGAGGAATTCCTTGGACAGCGGCGGGCGGTCGTACGGCGCGGCCGATTCCGCGCCGATCAGGGTGACCGTTCCGTCGAATCCCTTGCGGCGCAAGGCTCGCGCGGTGTGCAGCCCGGCGAGGCTCGCGCCGACGACGGCGATCGAACGCATCAGGCGACCCCGATCTCCTCGCCGACCGGAAGCTCCGCGGGCGTCTCGTTGATCGCCACGTAGACGGTGCGATCCGAGACGATGACCTGGTGGGTGCGCACCGCCTTCTTCGCGGGCGGGCCGGATGGCATTCCGGTGCTCAGATCGAAGCAGGCCGCGTGCAGCGGGCATTCGACGCAGCCGTCCTCGACCCAGCCGTCGGCGAGCGAGGCGTCCTGGTGCGTGCAGGTGTCGTCGATGGCGTAGAGCGCGTCACCGGTGTTGAACACGGCGATCGGCACGTCGGCGTTGAACCGGAACGCTTCGCCTTCCGGGATGTCATCGATGGAACAAACCGAGATCATGGGTACCACCAGCTTCGGGGGCGTCGGGGCGGGTGATGTGTTGCTCAATAAGCAACGATCTGTGTGATACGGAACAAGGATGCCCGTACTAAGAAGTCGGTGTCAATGGGGTAACGGTCGGAATTTGGTGCGCATTACGCGTCACATTGCGTAATGCGAGACAGCCGGAGTACTCCGTTCGGGCGCATCGTGACGCGATGTAGCGCTCGAAGCGCAGCGTGTTCACTGAGTTGTGGGTGCTGGTGGGAGCGGCGGCGCTCGGGCGTGTCGATGCCCGATTCGGCCGCCGTGGCCGGATCGCCGGGCGGCCTCGGAGTCGAGTTCACCAAATGGACAAAGTTGTTAACGTTACCGTCTTGACACCTGGCGCTTTTCGTCGCCATCCTTGTTGCGTCTCGCGGGTCGCGTTGCGTATCGAGAGACTTTCATATTCTGCTCCCTGGGTTCCCCAATCGAATCGCTCGCCGGGCTTTCGGAGGTTGCGCCATGGCCGGAAAACGGGTCGTCATCATCGGTGCCGGTGTGGTCGGCGCCGCCCTCGCCGATGAACTCACCGCGCGCGGGTGGGATGAGGTGACCGTGGTGGACAAGGGCGCGCTGCCGACTCCAGGCGGTTCGAGCTCGCACGCGCCCGGGTTGGTGTTCCAGACCAACGGATCGCGCACCATGGCCGAACTCGCGCGCTACACGGTGGAGAAGTTCTCCGAGCTGCACACCGAAGAGGGGCCGTGTTTCCTCCCGGTCGGCGGGCTCGAGGTGGCGACCAGCCCGGAACGGCTCGCCGAACTGCACCGCAGGGCGGGCTGGAATGCCGCATGGGGAATCGACTGCGCGATCGTCTCCCCGCAGCGCTGCCAGGAACTGTGGCCGATGCTCGACGTGTCCAAGGTGTACGGCGGGCTGCACGTTCCCGGGGACGGGATCGCCAAGGCGGTCCGCGGGGTCACCGCGCAGCTCGACCGCGCCGTCGCACGTGGTGCCCGGCTGGTCGAGCGCACCGAAGTCCTGGATGTGCATACCGAGAACGGTGTGGTGACCGGGGTTTCCACCGATGCGGGCGAACTCGCCGCGGATGTCGTGGTGTGCTGCGCCGGGATCTGGGGCCCGAAGGTCGCCGCGATGGTCGGGCTCAGCCTTCCGCTCACTCCCTTGGCCCATCAGCTCGCGTGGACCAGCCAGGTTCCGGCCAACGCCGGGCAGCGGGACGAGGCGGTCCGGCCGATCCTGCGCAATCAGGACGGCGACCTGTACTACCGGGAACGGTTCGACGGCCTCGGTATCGGTTACTACGGGCACCGGCCGATGCCGGTCGCCCAGGAGGGCATCCTCAGCTGCACCGAGGCCGAGGTGATGCCGTCGGTGCACTCGTTCACCGAGGAGGATTTCGCGCCCGCGTGGGAAACCACGCGCGGACTGCTGCCCGCGACCGCCGAGGCGAAGATCGAGGAGGGGATCAACGGGTTGTTCTCGTTCACCCCGGACGATATGCCGCTGCTCGGCGAGGCCCCGGACGCGCGCGGGTTCTGGGTGGCCGAATCGGTGTGGGTCACGCAGTCGGCCGGGGTCGGGCTCGCCATGGCGGAATGGATCACCGAGGGCTATTGCTCCTCCTTCGATCTGCATTCCTGCGAGCTCACCCGGTTCGACGAGTATCAGCTCGCCCCCGACTACGTGCTCGCCCGCGACTGCCAGAACTTCGCCGAGGTCTACGACATCAAGCACCCGCTGCAGCCGATGGCCGAACCCCGGCCGCTGCGGGTCAGCCCGTTCCACGCCCGCCAGGAGGAACTGGGCGGCTACTTCCTCGAGGCGCACGGATTCGAGCGCCCGCAGTGGTACGAGGCGAACGCGAACCTCGTCGAGGGCCGCGATATCCCGGTGCCGAACGACTGGGCCGCCCGGTACTGGTCGCCGATCGTGGGCGCCGAGGCGCAGTACACCCGCGAACGTGTGGCCCTCTACGACATGACCGCACTGCGCCGGGTCATGGTCACCGGTCCGGGTTCCGCGGAATTCCTGCACTACATGGCGACCGGGAACGTGACCCGCTCGGTCGGCTCGGTCGGCTACAACCTGCTGCTCGACCGGGACGGCGGGATCCGCAGCGATGTCACCATCGCGCGGCTGGGCCGCGAGGAATTCCAGCTCGGCGTGAACGGGCACGCGGATGTGGACTGGCTGCGCGGCCACGCCCCGCAGGGAGTGTCCATTCAGGACATCACCTCCGGCACCTGCTGCCTCGGCCTGTGGGGGCCACTGGCCAGGGAGGTGCTGCAACCGCTCACCACAGCGGATTTCTCCCACGAGGGGCTGAAGTTCTTCCGCGGCAAGCGTGCCTACATCGGGAACGTCCCGGTGACCGCGCTGCGCCTTTCCTACGTCGGTGAACTCGGCTGGGAGCTTTACACCACCGCCGATCTGGGGCTCAAGCTCTGGGACACGCTGTGGGAGGCCGGCCGGGAACACGGCATCATCGCGGCCGGGCGCGGCGCGTTCAACAGCCTCCGCCTGGAGAAGGGGTACCGTTCCTTCGGCGGGGACATGGGCTACGAGCACGATCCCTGGGAAGCCGGGGTCGGATTCGCTGTCAAGGAAGCGAAGGCCGAGTTCTTCGGCAAGGACGCGGTGCTGGACCGCAAGGATCGGGTGACCCGGCGGCTGACCTGTCTGACCCTGGACGATCCGGTCGAGGTCGTCATGGGGCACGAGCCGGTGTTCCATGACGGATGCGCGGTCGGTTACGTGACCAGCGCGGCCTACGGGTACACCATCGGCCGCGGCATCGCCTATGCCTGGCTGCCCGCGAACCTCACCGAACCGGGCACCTCGCTGAGCATCCGCTACTTCGACCGGGATGTGGCCGCTACCGTGACCGAGGAGCCGCTGCTCGATCCGGAGATGAAGCGGATGCGCTGTTAAAGGGTTCGCGTGGGCACGGGGGTTCTGCGACCATGCGTGCGTGTCGGAGAACTCCCAGGTGCCCACCGAGCCGGTCGCCGTCCCGCCGGGGATCATCGCCCTGGTCGGTGCGCCGAGCGCGCTTCCGGTGTGGCGCAACGATCTCGGCGGCCTCACCTTCCGGATCGACGGGCAGCGGTATCTGAAATGGGCGCCCGCCGACGAACCCGAGCTCGATCTCGCGGGCGAGGCGAAGCGGATGACCTGGGCGCGGCAGTGGGTACGGGTTCCCCGGGTACTCGAGCAGGGCGCGGACACCGAAGGATCCTGGCTGATCACCGAGGCGATCGAGGGCCGGTCCGCGGTGGACCCGCGCTGGATCACCGAACCCGGGACCGCGTGCTTCGCGATCGGCAAGGGATTGCGGATGCTGCACGAGACGCTTCCGGTGCCCGAGTGCCCCTTCGACTGGAGCGTGGAATACCGGAAGCTCGCTGCCCGCGAGGAGATCGGGCCGCCGCCACCGGTCGATGCCGTGGTCTGCCACGGAGACGCGTGCGCCCCGAACACCCTGCTCGCCGAGGACGGCAGCGTCGCGGGACACGTGGACCTCGACGCGCTCGGGGTCGCCGACCGCTGGGCCGATCTCGCCGTCGCGGCCTGGAGCACCGAATGGAACTACGGTCCCGGATACGAGGACACCGTGTACCGCGGCTACGGCATCGAACCCGATCCGGAGCGGATCGCCTACTACCGCAGGCTGTGGGACATCACCTAGGGCGTGTCCGGCGCGGGAGCCGGGAGTCTGCAGCCTCCCGGCGTGGTCAGCTCAGCCGTGCGGCGGCGTACGCGGTCATCGCATCCCGCTGGTACTCGGCGAGCCCGGCGGCGATCTCGTCGTAGGCCGATTTCCACTGTGGGTCGTCGACGAGCTGCTGTCCCAGGTGCTCGTATGCGGCGGCAGTGGGTGTCCAGAATCGGCACATGCCCTGATAGTGCAAGTCGACCTCGGCCTGCACCGCCGGGGCGTCCACCGGTGTCCCGGCGGCCATGAGTTCTGCCATCCGGATCATCTGCGCGGTGGTTTCCCGCTGCATCCGCTCGTGGTCGGCTGGGGTGAGGCCGTCGGTGAACCGCTTCGACTCTTCCCATTGCCGTGGCCAGTTGTGGCGGGCCTCGGCCTCGTGCTGTGCACCGTCGAAACCCGCGAAGAGGTTCTCGGGTTTGTTGATCTTCGGCATGTCACTGCCGTCCTCTCTGCTCGTCAATTCCGCGATGGTTCGGGCGACCGTCTCGGTCAGGGTGGCGAGCCGCGCCTGTTCGGCGCACAATCGCGCGTAGTGCGCGCGCAGTGCGTCCACCTCGTCGGTCTGGTGATCCAGGACTTCGGCGATCTCGGTGAGTCCGAGGCCGAGTTCCCGCAGCACGAGAATCTGCTGTAACCGCAGCAGCTCGCTTTCCTGGTAGTAGCGATAGCCGTTGCTGCCGACCCATGCCGGGTGCAGGATCCCGATCTCGTCGTAGTGCCGCAGAGTCCGTGACGTCACACCGGACATCCGGGCGACGTCCGCGATCGACCAAGCCATGCCGGTCTCCTATCATCGCGCGGCCGGTCCGTCCGACCGCACAACCGACGATAGAAGTTGACGTTGCGGAAAGGTCAAGCGCTTGGGATATCAGCTAGCTCTGCATGTGGCCGAGGATCAGCTTCACCACCAAGAGTGGCGCGATCCAGGCCAGTGCCGCGGGGATCCCGGGCAGCAGCACGAAAACCGTGATCGCGATGCCCGCCGTCGCGAACCCGAGCGGTGCGCGCAGTTCGGCCGGGGCGAGCCCGGTGAGGACCGCGGCGGCCAGTGTCACCAGGTAGACGAGTGCCGCCGCCGTCCAGGTGAACCCGGGGAACAGCGCGGCGAGTACGAAGGGGTGAATGTGCACGGCGACGAACCCGATGTGCCGCAACGGTTTCCCGCTCGTGTGGAACCGCCGTTTCGCTGCCGGGGTCGCGTTCACCACCGCGCCGCCGAACAGATCGAAGCCGAGCACGAGTAAAACGATCAGCTGCACCGGCCCGTACTGCTCGGTCAGCCCGAGTGCGAGGCAGCCGAACAGGCCGATGGTGGCGGCCCCGTAGCTGACGGCGAGCTCCCCGCCGGATGCTCCGGGAGCGACGGTGAACGCGTTCAGCCGCCGGAGTGCGGTCGCTGCGGTCACGGAAAGCCTCCTGGGATCGTGGTGAATATTCAGTTACCATAGTAAACATGTATTCACCAGACGATCGAACCGCCAAGGCGGTGATCCGGGACACGGCCATCGAGCTGATCGGCCGCAGCGGGATGGAATCCGTTTCGCTCAAACAGATCGCCGAGGCGGCCGGGGTCTCCCAGGCGCTGATCATCAAGCACTACGGATCCCGGGAAGGACTGGTCACCGCGGCGAACGAACACGTACTCGGCCTGATGCGCGATGCCCTCGAAGCCGTGGCGCTCGGCGAACCGGGAGCGCCCCTTTCCGCGGTCCTCGAATCGCTGGACTCGCGCTACCTCGCCCGGCTGCTGCTGTCTCCCGGCGGGCACGGCCAGCTGATGTTCGCCGAACTCGCCGAGTACAGCCGTGCCCTGATCGCGCGGTTGAGCGAGGAAGGCAAGATCGGTGAGGGGATCGACACCGAACGGCTGGCGCTGATCCTGCTCGCGCACGACCTGTCCAGCGTGCTGCTCCGGGACCGGATCACCGAGGCACTCGGCGAGGACCCGCTCGGTGCGGGCGGACTGGAGCACTGGATGGGGATCGCCGATGCGCTCTATCGCGGCCGGGCGCTGGAGCTCTAGGAGAACACCACGGTGCGCAGACCGTCGATCAGCACCCGGTGCTCCACGTGCGCCTGCACCGCCCTGGCGAGCGCGAGCCGTTCGGCGTCCCGGCCCACCACGACCAGTTCCTCCGGGGTGGACACGTGGTCGACCCGGATCACCTCCTGGTCGATGATCGGCCCCTCGTCCAGATCCGGGGTGACATAGTGTGCGGTCGCCCCGACGAGTTTGACTCCGCGATCGTAGGCCTGGTGGTACGGTTTGGCGCCCTTGAAGCTGGGCAGGAAGGAGTGGTGGATGTTGATGACCCGCCCTTCGAGCAGCTTGCACATCTCATCGGAGAGCACCTGCATGTAGCGGGCGAGCACGGTGAGGTCGATGCGGTATTCCTGGATGAGCGAATACAGTTCGGCCTCGGCCTGTGGTTTGTTGTCCTTGGTGACCGGGATGTGGATGAACGGGATCCCATAGGACTCCACCAGCCGCTGGAAATCCCGGTGATTGGAGACGACGGCGGGAATGTCGATGCGCAGTTGCCCGGTGCTCCACCGGTAGAGCAGATCATTGAGGCAGTGCCCGTATTTCGAGACCATGAGCAGCACCCGGGAACGCTCGGTGCTCTCGTGCATGTCCCACTGCATCCCGTACCGCGCGGCGAGATCGGCGAATCCGGAGCGCAGCCCTTCGATGTGGATGTTCTCGTCCTTGCTGACGAACTGCATGCGCATGAACAGCCGGTCGGTGCGCGGTGAATCGAACTGCCGGTGCTCGACGATATCGCAGTTGTGCTCGACGAGATATCCGGTGACCGCGTGCACGATTCCCGGTTGTTCGGCGCAGGTCAGGGTGAGTACGAATCCGTTGTCCACGCCTCACCACCTGCTCGCGGCCGCGTCGAGCAGCCAGTCGGCGAGGTAGTCCGCGAACGAGGCGCGCACCAGGATCCGGTAGTCCGGCGTGTTCCCGTACTGCCACAACAGAACCTGGGTCTTGCCGATCAGGGTCTGCGCGCAGTGCCCCTCGCCGAAGACGCGCGGATGCAGGTCGAGCGCGCAGCCCTTGGCGAGCACCTCGCGCGCCCGGGCCCCGCTGATCTCGATCGTGGTGCGGTTCGCGGACAGATCGAGCACCGAACCGCTGACCGTGCCCAGTGCCTCGGTGGCCAGTTCGATGATCCGCGACGCGTCCCCGTCCGCGCCGTAGATCAGCCACTCGTCCGGTCCGAGCCACACGGCCGCGCGTTCGCCGCCGCTGCACACGGTGTTCGGCACCACGGGAAGGGGCACGCCGAGCGCGATCCCGATCGCGTCCGCCGCCGCGCTCGCCGAGTCGACGCGCACGTTCACCATGGTGCGGAATCCGGCCTCGCGGATGTCCATGCCCGAGGCGGCGAACTCGGCCTCGCGTTCGCCGAGCGGACTGGTTCGCAGCAGGCTAGCCGTCACGGCGGGCTCCTTCCTTGTCGTAGAAGATCGGTTCGGTGACGGTGGCCGAGACCAGCCGGTCGCCGATCGGGGTGCGCACGGTCTGTCCGATGCGTTCGCGCCCGGAGCGCAGCAGGGCGAGTGCGAAGGTCCTGCCCAGTGCCGCGCTGTGGTAGCTGGAGGTCACGTGGCCGAGCATGGGAACCGGGGCCACTTCCGGGGTGACCGGGGTGTGTTCGCCGATCAGCTGGGAGCCCTCCGGGATCAGCGTCCCGTGTTCCTCGGGCAGCAGGCCGACGAGCTGTTTGCGGTCGGCGCGCGCGGTGTCCGGGCGGGAGAGCGAGCGTTTGCCGACGAAGTCCTTGCGTTTGGAGACGATCCAGTCCATGCCGAGATCGATCGGGGTGACCGTGCCGTCGGTGTCCTGGCCGACGATCGGGAACCCTTTCTCCGCGCGCAGCACGTGCATGGTTTCCGTGCCGTACGGGGTGATCCCGAATTCGGCACCCGCACGCTCGATCTCCCGCCAGGTCGCGAGCCCGTGCCAGTTGGCCACGTTCACCTCATAGGCGAGTTCCCCGGAGAACGATACCCGCACGATGCGCGCGGGGATTCCGTTGCTCAGCACGGTTTCCCGCACGGTCATGAACGGGAAGTCGGCGTTCGACACGGCCAGCTCCGGTGCGATCGCGCCGATGACCTCCCGGGAACGCGGGCCGACGACGGCCACCGTTGACCACTGCTCGGTCACCGAGGTGGCCCAAACATCCAGTTCGGTCCACTCGGTCTGCAGCCATTCCTCGAACCAGTCGAGTACCCCGGCCGCGCCCCCGGTCGTGGTGGTGAGCGTGTAATGGTTCTCGGAAAGCCGCAGTACCACCCCGTCGTCGAAGACCATGCCATCGCAGCCGCACATGATCCCGTACCGGGCGGAGCCGATCGCCAGCTTCTTGAAACCGTTGGTGTAGAGGCGGTTGAGGAATTCGCCCGCGTCCGGGCCGATCAGGTCGATCTTGCCGAGCGTCGAGGCGTCCATCATGGCGACCCCGGTGCGCGCGGCCGCGCATTCGCGCAGCACCGCCTCGTGCATGTCCTCGCCCTCGCGGGCATAGAACCACGGCCGCTTCCACTGGCCCACGTTCTCGAACTCGGCGCCCAGCTCCAGGTGCGCGGGATGAATCGGTGTGGTGCGCACCGGATCGAGCAGTTTCCCGGTGTCCCGCCCGGCGAGCAGTTCGAAGGAGACCGGGACCGCGGGTGCGCGGAACGAGGTGGTGCCGAGCGCGCCCGGCGATCCCATACCGCGCAACCAGGCCAGCACCCCGACCGCGGTGAGCCCGGAGGTCCTGCCCTGATCGGAACCGGTGCCGATCGTGGTGTATCGCTTGATGTGTTCCGGGGAGCGCATGCCCGCTCCGCAGGCGCGCGCGATGTCGGCGACCGTGGCATCCCGCTGCAGATCGACGAAGTGCTCGCGCCATTCGGCCGGTTTCCCGGTCTCGGCAGGCACGATCCACACCGGACGTTGCTCGGTCTCCACCCGGGTGGCACGTTCGGAGATCCACGGCCGCAGCGGCGAATCCGGCGCCGGGTAGCCGCAGCTCTCCGCCGCGCTCACCCCCGCGAACCGGCCGTCGGCCACGCAGCGGGCGAAGCCGTAGCGCCCGCGCGCCGCCCCGGCGATGTGCTGGCGCTGGCGGCTGTGCTCGGGAAGGAAGGCCGCGAGTGTCTCGTTCCACCGCAGCTTGCCGCCGGATTGGCTGAACAGTCCCACATCCGGGCTCCAGCCACCGGATACCGCGAGCAGATCGGCCCGGATGGTGCGCACCGTGCGGCGCGGCTGTTCGAACCGGACGACCCGTACCGCCTCCACGGAATCGGTGCCGGTTGCCTCGGCCACGACGCAGTCGGCGAGCACTTCGATGCCCGCCTGACAGGCCATCGCGGCGAGATCCTCCGGTGGTTCGGCGCGACTGTCCACAATGGCCCGCACACTGACCCCGGCCGCGGCGAGGTCGAGCGCGGCCTCGTAAGCGGTGTCGTTCGTGGTCGCGATGACCGCCTCGGAACCGGGAAGCACCGCGTACCGGTTCACGTAGGCGCGGGTGGCATCGGCGAGCATCACCCCGGGAAGGTCGTTGCCCGCGAACACGATCGGCCGCTCGTTCGCCCCGGTCGCGAGCACTACGTGATGCGCGCGGATCTTCCAGAGCCGTTGCCGGTCCAGGGTTTCCCCGCGTTCCACGGCGAGCAGGTAGTTCTCGTCGTAGTAACCGAATGCGGTGCACCGGGACACGACGGTCACCTCGGGCCGCGCGCGCAGCAGTTCGGCGGCGCCGCTCGCCCAGTCGAGCAGTTCCGTATCGGTGCCGCGCAGCAGTGCACCGCCGAGCTCGGGCTGATCATCGAGCAGCAGCACCCGCGCGTCACCCTCGGACGCGGCGAGCGCGGCGGCGAGACCGGTCGGCCCGCCGCCGATCACCAGGACATCGGTGTGCGCGAACCGGGTGTCCAGGTCCTTGGTCGCCGAGTTCGGTTCCAGCGCACCGATCCCGGAGAGGGTGTGCACCGCGAGGCCTTCGGTGAGTTCGACCGTGGTCGCCGGGAGCATGGGGGAGCTGCCGCGCCCCTCTACCCGTATGAGCGCGTTCGGTTCCTCGTTGCCCGCGCCGAAGATCCCGCGCGGCCGGGACCGGTAGAGCGAAGGGGCGACGGTGCGGATCCCGTTCGCGAGCATCGCCGAGGCCACCGTATCGCCCCGGTAACCGAGGATCTCGGTCCCGTCCACGGTGGCCCGCAGCGGTTCCGTGCGGTCGATCCGGCCGCCTTCGGGGAGCCGTTCACTGTTCGCCGTCATGCCGGTTGTCCTTCCCCGATCCGGTACACACCAAGGAATTCATTGGTCCGGGTGTCCCGGACCGCGTTGAACCACCGGCGACAGCCCGCCGCGTGCATCCAGCGCTCGGCGAACGGTCCCGCCGGATTGTCCCGGTAGAACAGGAATTCGGCCCATTCGGTGTCGCCGGTCTCGGCCGGAGCACTGGGATAGTCGACGTGCGCCTGTCCGCCGTAACGGAACTCGGTCTCCTCGCGCTGCCCGCACCACGGGCACTCGATCAGCAGCATCGGTACTCCTTCAAGCGGCCTAGTGCGCCACGCCCGCGGCGCCGTGTTCATCGATGAGCGCGCCCGTGGTGAACCGCTCGAGACCGTACGGTTCGGCGAGCGGGTGCGCCTTGCCCATGGCGATCGTGTGCGCGAACACCGAGCCGACCCCCGGTGTCGCCTTGAAGCCCCCGGTTCCCCAGCCGCAGTTGACGAACAGCCCTTCGAGCGGGCTGGGCCCGATGATCGGCGAGGCATCCGGGCAGACATCCACGATCCCGCCCCAGGTGCGCAACACGTGCGCGCCCGCGAAGATCGGGAACAGCTCGATCGCCGCGGCCATCTGGTGCTCGATGGTCTGCACCGATCCGCGCTGGGTGTAGGAGTTGTAGGCATCGATGCCCGCGCCGAGCACCAGCTCACCCTTGTGCGCCTGGCTGACGTAGACGTGCACGTGGTTGGACATCACCACCGTCGGGTGCACCGGTTCGAGCAGCTCGGAAACCAAGGCCTGCAAGGGATGGCTCTGCACCGGGAGCCGGAATCCGGCCGCTTCGGCGAGCACGCTCGAGTACCCGGCTGCGGCCATGCCGACCCGGCCCGCCCGGATCGGCCCGCGCTCGGTCTGCACTCCGACGACCCGGTCCCCGTCCTTGAGGAAACCGGTCACCTCGCAGTTCTGCACCAGATCGACGCCGAGCTGATCGCAGCGCCGGGCAAGCGCCCAGGCGACGTGGTCGTGCTTGGCGATCCCGGCGCGCGGTTGCCAGGTCGCGCCGAGCACCGGATACCGGGTGTCGCTCGAGGTGTTCAGGATCGGGCAGATCTTCGCGACCTCGTCCGGATCCACCCACTCCGCGTCCACCCCGTTCAGTTTGTTGGCCGAGACCCGGCGCACCGAATCTCGCACGTCCTGGAGCGAGTGCGCGAGGTTGAGCACCCCGCGCTGGCTGAACAGGAAGTCGTAGTCGAGCTCATCCGGCCAGCCCTCCCACAGCTTCAGCGCGTGCTCGTAGATGGCAGCACTCTCGTCCCACAGGTAGTTGGAACGGATGATCGTGGTGTTGCGCGCCATGTTGCCGCCGGCGAGCCAGCCCTTCTCCAGCACCGCGATGTTCCGGATGCCGTGTTCGCTCGCCAGGTAGTACGCCGTCGCGAGGCCGTGCCCGCCGCCGCCGATGATCACGACGTCGTACGAACGCTTCGGCTCGGGATTGCGCCAGAGTTTCGCGGGATGCTCGGGGAGTGTGTGCGCCACGACTGCCCTCCAGTCTGCTGAGCAATTGAACTGCAAACTGATATATCAGTCGTCGGCTACGATAGGGCGCATGGCTGGACGTGTCAATGCCGCCGATCAGGGCGCACCGCTGCTCGCGGAGCGTGCCTACCTGGGGTTACGCGATATGATCGTCACCCTCCGGCTGCCGCCCGGGGCGCCGATCCACGAGGACCGGCTCTCCGCGGAGCTCGAGGTGGGGCGCACCCCGCTGCGCGATGCCGTCAAACGGCTCGAGGCCGAAACCCTCGTGGTGATCTATCCGCGCCGGGGCACCTTCGTCACCGAAGTCAACATCACCGACCACGGCCTGATCGCCGATGTGCGCCGCCAGCTGGAAGGGCACGCCGCCGCGCGGGCCGCCGAACTGGCCACCGAGGAACAGCGCCGCGCGATGCGCGCCCTGGTGACCAGCCTGCGTAAACAGCGCGGCGACAAGCAGCGCAGCATGCAACAGGACGCCGATGTACACCGGTGGGTTTACGAGAGCGCGCACAACCGGTATCTGGAAGCCACGCTGAGCCACTACTTCAATCTCTCGCTGCGCATCTGGTACCTGTTCCTCGACCGGCTGCCCGAGGCGGACCACACGGGCGAACACGTCCGGATGCTGCAGGCGATCATCGAAGGCGATGCCGAACAGGCGCGCAAGCTCGCGATCGCGCACGTGGACCAGTTCGAACAGTCCGTGCGCGACGTGCTCTGACTCTCCGCATCGCCGCGCGAAAAACCGGATGTGCGCGCCCGCGCCGCGCTGTTATCGTTCGCGCCGTGGCACCAGTGAGCTCTGCGACCCCGAAGGCGTCCTGAGGACCTTTCTGCGCCCTGCCGTGGTGCGGCAGGGCCGTCTCGGCATGCCCTGGTTGATCCACATTCCTGGAATTCCCGTTGCGCGCTTCCTGTTCCCGTGCACCCGCTGCACGCCTGCCGATCGTCCGCCCCGAAGTGGGCAGGGATCCGCCGCAGTCGGCCGCCGACCGAGCGAGACCGACGAGCCGAAAGGATCCCTATGTCCAGTTCCATGTTCCGGAAGAAATCCCGTGCGCGGGTGCGCAGGCATCGCGCGCGGTGGAAGGCGAAGGTCGCGGCACCGCAGCTGACGCGGTGCCCGGCCTGCGGCGCACCGACACCGGCACACCACGCCTGCCCGGCGTGCGGCGTGTACCGGGGCCGGTCGACCAGGTGAGTGAACGTGGTGGCCCGTCGGCAGCGGCGGGCCACCACGCCCGGGACGGTCGCTATCGCCCTTTGATCGGCCCGCCGAAACCGAACCGAACCGGAACATTCCGCACACATCGGGGCGGCTGGGCACCCGGGGAGATCAGCAGCCGCACCACGAAACCACGGCCGATCCTGGTGATCCCGAATGCGTGCACCCCGTCGCGTTCCGAATACCGCTGCTGCAGGGTTTCGAGCGCCCGCTTCGCCTGTGCGTAGCTTGCCGGGCCGCAGTGCGTCGCCCGTACCCGGCTCATCGGCGTCGGCGTGGGTAACGGTGAGACGCGCGCGGGTGTGGACGAGGAGGCCGGGGGAGCGGAGCGCCCCACGCCGCAACCGCAGAGCAGGACCGCGAGACAGGCGGCCGCCACGGCGAATCGCACGGGATTCATTCCCGCTTATCGCCGTCGCGGCCCGCTCGTTACACGACCGGATAACTCTGCCCACTCGTGCTGTTACGCTCCGCGCCATGGCGATTGTCCGTGGCGTGCTGGCCCGGCTGCCGAGATCATGGCGCGCGATGCTGCACCGGCACCGTGAGCTGGTGAAGTTCGCCGTGGTCGGTGGCGTCTGCTTCGTGCTCACCAACCTGGTCAACTATGGGTTGAAGTTCACCGTGCTCTCCGCGAAACCGGTCGTCGCGCTCGGTACCGCCGTACTGATCTCGACGGTCGTTTCCTATGTGCTGAGCCGGGAATGGTCGTTTCGCACCCGGGGCGGCCGCGAACGTTCCCATGAGGCCGCACTGTTCTTCTTGATCAGCGGCATCGGGATCGGTATCAATGCGCTCCCGCTCGCCGTTTCGCGATGGGTTCTCCACCTCGAGGTGCCCTATGTCGGCCTGTTCACCCAGGAGGCCGCCGATTTCGTCAGCGGCATCATCCTGGGAACCCTGATCACGACGGTATTCCGGTGGTGGGCGTTCACCCGCTGGGTTTTCCCGCGCTCCGATGCCCGGCAGCACGATTCGCGGCGCAATCGTGCACTGCCCGAGGATCACGAAAAGCACGCCGCCTGAACGGGCCGGTGGCGCATCGACGGTGACGGCACCGCCGATGCGCCGCCGTGGAATTCGAGCCCCGAAGATCAGCGGTTCGAGGCGTCCCGCACGAACTTGGCCAGATCCTTGGACTGCTGGAGCCTGCTCGGCTCGTGCACGTACATCATGTGGCCCGCCTCGTAGTAGGCGCGCTCGATGTTGTCGTGCAGGTGCTCGGGAATCTTGAGCTTGGCAAGGCAGTCCTCGGCCGCGTGGTGCGGGGTTGCCCCGTCGTAGTAGCCGAACGCGACGTGCACCTTGAGGAATTCGTTTCCGCGCATCGCGGAGGCGAGTTTGTCGGTCACCGTCGTGGACGCGTTCTCGAATTCCTTGTACGACCACTCCTGAATGACTTTCGGGTTGATGTATTCATACGGGAGGTCGTTCTCGTATTCGAGTTCGGCGCGCACATAGTGGTTGAAGGTCGCGGTGTAGGAACCGGCGATCTGCATGAACGGGTCGGCGGTGATCTGCTCGCCGATCCCGTCCACCGGGGAACCGGTGAACCGGCCGTCCATGCGTCCGATCGCCAATCCCTCGTCCCGCAACAGTTCGGCGAAGAAGTGCAGGTGTTCGATGCGCAGATTGCTGCGCTCGACGTAGTCCTCGCTGAGCCCGGTCAGCTCGGCGAGTTTGGCCACGGTCGCGGTGCGCTCCTGTTCGGAGAGGCGCGCGCCCTGGGCGAGGGCATACGGATAGTCGCGGTTGGCGAATTCCTCGGCCTCGGCGACGACCTCGGTGAGCGGGCGATCCCCGTGTTTGCCGTGATAATTCGCGATGGCCGCATAGGTGGGCAGGAAAAGGGCGTAGGGCCGGTCGTTTCCTTCAGAGAAGAACACGCTCCCCATGTCGATGACCGAGGAAAGCAGCATGATCCCGTTCAGGAAAAGGCCGTAGCGCTGTTGCAGATGTTCGGCGAGCGCGCCCGCGCGGATGGTGCCGTACGACTCGCCCGCGAGGAATTTCGGCGACATCCAGCGGCCGTTGCGGGAGGTCCACAACCGGATCACCTCGCCGATGGATTCCACATCGCCGGTGAAACCGTGGTAATCGCCCGGTTTGTTGCCCTTCGCCGCGCGTGAGTACCCCGTCGAGACCGGGTCGATGAACACCAGATCGGAGCTGGCGAGCAGGGTCTCGGGATTGTCCGCGAGCCGGTAGGGCGGCGGTTCGAGGGCTCCGGCGTCCCCGGAGACGACCCGGCGCGGTCCGAGCAGCCCCATGTGCAGCCACAGGCTGGCCGCGCCCGGTCCGCCGTTGAACGCGAAGGTGACCGGGCGGCTCCCCGGCTCTGCCCCGTCGAGGGTGTACGCGGTGAGGAACACCTCGGCCTTCGGCTTGACCCCGTCGACCTTGCCGTCCTCGAGCACCTCATCGCGCAGGACGAGCCTTCCGGTCGTCGCGGTGTAGTTCAGCTTCTTGCGCTTGACCGTGATCTGGTGGCTCGTGGTGACCAGATCGTCGGCCGGGGCCTCGGTTTCGGTCTTCTCCGCGGGTTTCTCGGTCTGCTCGTCTGCCATGCCCGTACCCTATTCGTTTTCCCGGCGGCGCGCGGGAGGATGACCGGCATGCGTACGCCGGAACGGATCGCCCCGGAGGCGGGTGGGCTCGCCGAGCTCGACTCCCTCCTCACCGAATGCCGTGCCTGCCCGCGGCTCGTCGCGTGGCGGGAGCACATCGCCGAGGTCAAGCGGGCCGCGTTCGCCGATCAGCGGTACTGGGGCCGACCGGTGCCCGGATTCGGCCCGCCGGACGCGCGGATCCTGATCATCGGGCTCGCCCCGGCCGCGCATGGCGCCAACCGGACCGGGCGGATGTTCACCGGGGACCGCTCCGGCGATGTGCTCTACGCGGCACTGCACGCCGAAGGCCTCGCCTCCCAGCCGCACGCGATCGCCGCCGACGACGGGCTTTCCCTGCGCCATACGCGGATCACCTCACCCGTGCACTGCGCGCCGCCGGAGAACAAGCCGACGACGGCCGAACGCGATACCTGCCGGCCGTGGCTGCACCGGGAACTCGAACTGCTCGCGCCCAGCCTGCGCGTGGTGCTCACCCTCGGCGCCTTCGGCTGGTCGTGCGCGCTCACCGAACTGGCCGGTGCGGGCTGGCCGGTGCCGAAACCCCGGCCCAAGTTCGCGCACGGGGCGAGCGCGAAGATCGGGGAGCTGACCCTGCTCGGCTGCTATCACGTGTCCCAGCAGAACACCTTCACCGGACGGCTCACCCCGGACATGGTCCGCGCGGTGCTGCGGGAGGCGAAGCGAGTGGCCGGAGTGGACGGTTAGCGCGTCACCCGGTGGCGGAGGTAGACGACCCCGGAGGTGAAGGTGCGGGTCTCGACGAGTTCGAGGTCCACCCGGTGCTCACGCTGGGGAAAGAACGGGATGCCACCGCCGACCAGCACCGGGTGGATCCGGACCCGGTACTCGTCGATCAGGCCCAGCCCAGCCGCTTCGGCGGCGAGGGTCGCGCCGCCGATGGCGATGTCGCCGTGCCCGGGCTCGGTGCGCAACCGTTCGAGCTCCCCGGCCACACCCCCGGAAGCCAGGCGGGCGTTGCCCCGTACCGCGGACAGGGTCCCGGAGAACACCACCTTGGGCAGCGCGGTCCAGAGCGCAGCCCATTCGAGCTGCGCCTCGTCGAGCTCGGTCTCCTGTTCGGCGGTCTCCCAGTACAGCATCGTCTCGTACAGCCGTCGTCCCAGCAGATAACCGCCGACCCCGCGGAGCTCCTCGAGGTGTGAGCGGAAGACCTCCTCGTCGGGTTCCGTCCAGTCGAAGCCGCCGTCGGGTCCGGCGATGCGGCCGTCGAGCGAGACGTTCATCGAACTGATCACGCTGCGCATCGGAAGTCCTCCTCGTCGAGTGGGTTCGACGGTGTGACCGCCGGATGTCGCGCGCGTCATCGGAGGCCGATCGGTTGACTCCGCGTGTCCGCCCGAATGCGGAAAAAACATCCATTACCGGATGGCCGTACCGGATCGTGCGACGGGTCGCTTGATCGGTTCCGCACACGATTCAGCGCAGGTCAGCGAGCCCGGTCACATTGCGGTGGGGTTGCGGTGAAGTCTTGGTCAAACAGTGAGACGATAGAGGCATGGCGAAAGGTAAGGAACAGCCGGCCAGGATAGTGATCCTCGGCGGCGGCTATGTCGGGTTATACACCGCTCTGCGCTTGCAGAAGAAGCTCCGTGCGAAGGAAGCCTCCGTCACGGTGATCGATCCGCAGCCGCACATGACCTACCTGCCGTTCCTTCCGGAGGCCGCAGCCGGCTCCATCGAACCGCGCCATGTCGTCGTTCCGCTGCGCCGGACGCTCAAGAGGTGTCACGTCGTGACGGCCTCGGTCACCAACATCGAGCACGCCAACCGCCGGGTGACCGTCGAAGCGGCCGACGGGCACGTCGAGGAGATCGGTTACGACTACCTGGTCGTCGCGCTCGGCTCGATCACCCGGCTGCTGCCCATTCCGGGCCTCGCGGAGCAGGGCATCGGCTGCAAGACCATCGGTGAAGCCATCTACCTGCGCAACCGCGTGCTGTCCCGGATGGACCTCGCCTCGTCCACGCTGGACCCGGAGGAGCGCAAGAAGCTGCTGACCTTCACCGTGGTCGGCGGCGGGTTCTCCGGTATCGAGACGCTGGCCGAGCTCGAGGACATGAGCCGGTACGCCACCAAGTACTACGAGAACATCGAGCCCTCGGACCTGCGCTGGGTGCTCGTCGAGGGTGCCGGGCGGATCATGCCCGAGGTACGCGAATCGCTCGGCGTGTGGACCGCGGAGCAGCTCGAGGCGCGCGGCATCGAGATCTACCTGGACACCCTCGCCAAGTCCTTCGAGAACGGTCACGTGCAGCTCTCGGACGGCACCGAGTTCGACTCGGACACCATCATCTGGACCGCGGGCGTCAAGGCGAACCCGGTGCTCGCCGCCTCCGATCTGCCCATCGACAAGCGCGGCCGGCTCAAGGTCAGCGCGGGCCTGCAGGTCGAGGGGCAGCCCATGGTGTTCAGCGCCGGCGACTGCGCCGCGGTTCCGGACCTTTCCAAGACCGCGGACGACCCGACCGCGACCTGCCCGCCGAACGCCCAGCACGCGGTGCGCCAGGCCAGGGTGCTCGGCAAGAACCTGCTCGCGGTGCTGCGCGGCGGCAAGCCGAAGGACTACTACCACAAGAACCTCGGTTCGGTGGCCTCGCTCGGCCTGCACAAGGGTGTCGCGGACGCGATGGGCATGAAGATCAAGGGCTTCTTCGCGTGGCTGTTCCACCGCGCGTACCACGTGATGATGATGCCGACCTTCTCGCGCAAGATCCAGATTCAGCTGGACTGGGCGATCAACGGCATCTTCCGCCGCGAGATCGTCTCCATGGGCCAGATCAACGAGCCCAAGAAGGCCTTCGAGAAGGCATCCAAGAGCTGACCCGGCCATGGCCGGAGGGGGCACGTCGCACTACGCTTGACGTGCCCCAGTAGCCCAACGGCAGAGGCAGGCGACTTAAAATCGCCACCGGTGCGGGTTCGAATCCCGTCTGGGGCACGGAAAAGGCCACCGTTCGCTGCCCGCTGTGGCAAGCTGACGCCCAGAACGATCTCCGGATCGAAAGGTGCCTGGCTTGCGTGTGCTGCTCGTCGAACCCGACGAAGATCTGGTCGTGGCGTACCGCTTCGTGTTGCGGGAAGCCGGTCTCCAGGTCGACGCGGTGGAGGCCTTCCAGGCCGTCGAACCCGCACTCGCGGAGAAGCCCTACGACGCCGTCGTTTTCGATCGTCGGTTACTCGAGGAGCACCCGTCCGGATACCTCACCGATGAGCGAATGGCGGACTGGCGGGTCCCGATCGTGCTGGCGTACCGCCTCGATGACGGAACGTTCGTCGTGCCGGATGTCGCCGGGCGGCAGGTGCCCTCGATTCCGCCGAGCGGATCGGTTGTCACACAGCGCACGGTCGTCCGGCCGTCCGTCCACCGCGTCGGGGAGCTGGAAATCGACACGGAGCGGCGCGAGGTGCACCGTTCCGGGGAATTGCTGAGCTTCACGCGCAGCGAGTTCGACGCGCTCGCCCTGCTCGCGGCCAACGTGGGCGATCCGGTTCCCGATTCGGAACTGCTCCACCATGTCTGGAGCGACCGGGTCGATCCGGGGGCCGGGCGGCTCCCGATGCTGATCGACCGGCTGCGTCGCAAGCTTCGCCACCCCGTACAGGTCAAACGGGTACCTGACTACGGATACCTGCTCAGTGCCGAAGTCGGTGTCGAACCGCCGCCCCGGCCAAGCGCCGATGAACGGCCGGTCGATCCGGTCCCGCCGAGTGCCATGCTCGAACTGCCGGGGAACCCATTTCGCCCGGTCGCCAGACCGTCCGTCCAGCACGTCGGGGACCTGGAAATCGACACGGTACGGCGCGAGGTGCACCGTTCAGGCGAATTGCTACCGGTCACCTCCGAAGAGTTCGACGTGCTCGCCCTGCTCGCGGAGGACGTGGACCGTCAGGTCTCCGAAGCAGAGCTGACCGCACGCATCTGGAGCCCGATCGATCCGCCCGCCGAGCCACTCGCGGTGCTGATCACCCGGCTGAACCGCAAGCTGCGCCCATCCGTGTCCATACGGGAGGCAGACAGCGACGGATACGTACTGGCGATCGAACCGGTGCCCGCATCGGAGCTGACCATCCCGGTCACCGTCTACCTGAGCGAGGAATCCGCGCATCGCGAGGTGCAAACGGCGGTCGAGGACCTGATCCAGGCGGCGGGCGCGGACATCGTGCATCGGGACAGGCCGGTGTTGGGCTCCTGGTTTCGGCGGATGTGGGCCAGGATGGGCCCGATCGCCGATTCCGAGCTCGGGCGTATCGCCACCCACACCCTCGAATCCCGTCTGGTGCTCGAGCAGGACGCCACGGTCACCGCGACGATGATGCAGCACCTGGGACCGTTACTGGCCGGGCTGCAAAACACCAGGGACGCGGTGATCCGGGTCGGCGCGCTGCTGATCGTGAAGGCCGACTGGGCCGTTTCCGTGCACCAGCTCACCGCGGAACAGCAACTCGTGCTCGATCACCACCCGCAACTGCTCACCGCGCCGCACGAGGTGCTCGATGCCCTGCGGCTGCCCGCGGATGCCGGGCACGGTGACCAGCAGGCGATCGGAGCGCATCCGCCCGATCTTTGCTAGCCGCGCCGCGTCATCGGCTTGGTTGCGGGCTCGGCTTCGGGATGCTGATGTGCAGGGAGTACCCGGTTTCGTCGGCGTGCGTGGTCAGCGTTCCCTCCAGCAGCTCGACGCGTTCGCGCAGACCGACAAGGCCGTGTCCGGCGGATGGCAGTTCCAGTGCTGTGGTGGCCGCCGTGTTGTGCACGGTGAGCGAAAGGAGATCCCGTTCGGTGCGGGCGGTGATGTTCGCGGTGGCGCCGGGGGCGTGTTTGCGAATATTGGTCAGTGCCTCCTGGACGGTGCGGTAGATGGTGCGCTGCACGGTCGCGGGGAGGTCATCGGGGAGCCGGACGTCTGTGGTGGCGGGGATTCCGCTGTCCGCGATGAGCGTGCCGAGATCGGCGATGGTGGGTTGCGGAACCAGGGGCGCGGGGCCCTCGTCGGCGCGGAGCACGGTGATCATCTGCCGCAGTTCGTCCAGTGTCCGGACCGCGAGGCCGCGGATGTTCCGTGCCGCGTCGCCGACCGTGGAGTCCCGGGTGTTCACCTGGAGCGCACCGGACTGGACGGCGATGAGACTGACCTGGTGGGAGACGGCATCGTGCATTTCCCGGGCGATCCGGTTGCGTTCGGTGGTGAGGATTTCGTGTTCGCGGCGGTCGCTCTCCAGCTGCCGTGCCTCACCGAGCTCCCGTAAGCGGGTGGTGAGTTCCGCGCGGGTGCGCACGAGCAGCCCGAAGGCGATCGGTGCGGCCACGGTCATGATTCCGTAGATGATGGAAAGCCCGATATCGCGGACATCCTCGAGATCCGGCCAGTCGATGGCGAATCCCGCCAGGGCGATCACTCCCGCGAGGGCGATGGCCCAGCGGCGCGGTTCGCTCACGGCGACGGAGTAGAGCGCGAGGAGGGTGGCGATCATCGGGGACACGGTGAACAGTGCGGGCAGCACCAGCAGGAACGAGAGCCATGGTGCCCGGTTGCGCAGGACGAGCCCGGCCGCGGCGATGCTGGCCAGGACGATATCGGTGACAGAGTTCGATTCCAGCGGAAGCAGACCGTCGGCGAGGGCGATGCCGACCAGGAACACGTGCATGGACACCGTGGCCAGCCGGGTGCCCCGGATCATCGGTGTTCCATCGGGCGGGTGTTGAGCCCGCCGCGTTCGGCGACCAGCGCCGCCTGCAGCCGGGTGGTGACCCCGAATTTCGCGAGAATTGCGCTGACGTGGTCTTTCACGGTTCCCGTGCTGACATGGAGCCGGCGGGCGATCTCGGTGTTCGATTGGCCCAGGGACAGCCGGGCGAGTACTTCCCGTTCTCGCTGGGTCAGGGTCTTCAGCAGCCGGGCCGCCGTCCGGTCACCGGCACCCAGGTATCCGTCGATGACGGTTCGGCTCACCTTGGACGAGAGCGCGATCCCGCCGGCCGCGAGGGAACGGATCAACAGGGGAAGCTGTTCCGGATCGGTGTCCTTGACCAGAAAACCGGCGGCACCTTCGCGCAGGGCCCTGGCGATGTAATCGTCCGAATCGAAGGTGGTCAGTATCGCGACCACCGGTGGTGCGTCCAGGCGGCGAATATCGGTCAGAATGTCCATTCCGTTGCGCTGCGGCATGCGGATATCCAGCAGCACCACATCCGGGCGATCCCGCGCGATAACGTCCATCGCCGTGACTCCGTCACTGGCCGACACCACCTCGATATCCTCGGCGGCGTTCAGCATCATGGTGAATCCCGACCGGACGAGTGCCTCGTCGTCGATGATCGTCACCCGGATCATGCTCGTCCTTTCTGTCCCGAGAACCAGCGTATAGCGTTCGGTGCGGCCCGGGTAGCGATGGTGTTCGCGGTGGCCACCTGGCGGGGGTGAACCCGTCAGGTGGCGGATACGAATGGCGGGACAATCCGGCTAGATTGGCGAACGTACCCGCTTGATCGCTGAACGGAAAGATTCTGGCAAGGCGCGTGGCGATCGATTACTGGACTAATTTTCCAACCGCTGAAATGTATCAGATCACAATTATCCTCTTGATCGCCTCGCTCATGAGTCTCCTGGCGCTCGCCGCCTATCAGGAGGTCAGGAGTCAGCGAAAAGTGCGGATCGGCGTAGCCCGGGCGCGGGAAAAGCGGCGATCGTTGCTACGGGCGATCGATACCGCGGCCCGGGATGGCGCATCGATGTCCGCGGCCGCTGCGCAAGCATTGGAGGACGCCAGGGACAGGCTGGTCCTCTGCGATCGGCAGCTGGCCGAGGTGCATTCGATACGGCAGGCGGACTGGGCGAGTAGAACGGCAGCCGAGGGGCTGGCCTATGTCGATGCCGCAAACGTTGCGCTGGACATCGGAAGCCCGCCGGGACGTTGGTCCTGAGTCAGGACGGCCGATATGGCGCCGTCACCGAAAACCGCTGTGTCCTTGTCGACGGTGCCGAATATGCGGCCGCGCCCTGTTCCGGCGCGAGGATGTCGTTCTACCACCCCGGCGGGACCGTGGCGTTCCGGCTGGTTCCGCGTGGCTGGTACAGCCTGCCCTGGTGGCGCGATGCCGCGCGCTTCGGCTATTGGTCGAATACCGCGACGGGCATTTACTCCGCCCTGTTCCAGGACATGCCCGGCATTCCGGACGTCAAGGCGTGGAAGAAAGGTGCCGGGGCGGATCCCGAGGACGATCCCTTCGACGAGGTGCGCGACTGGTGACCCGAACAGCACCGGGAGCACACCGCGCCCCGGGCTGTTCGGACGTTGGGCTGGGCCCGCTCCGAATCAGGGCAGGATCGAATCCACGTAGCCGCCGTCCACCCGAACCGCGGCCCCGGTCGTCGCCGAGGCGAGCGGGGAAGCCAGGTAGGCGGAGAGGTTGGCGATCTCCTCCGGTTCGATGAGCCGCTGCAGCAGCGACTGCGGCCGGTGCAGGCGCATGAATTCCCGCTGCGCCTGATCCCAGGGCAGCGCGGGATCCACCAGCTGGTAGACGAAATCCTCCACCCCCGCGGTGTGGGTCGGCCCGGCGATCACGGCGTTCACCGTGACCCCGGTACCCGCCGCCTCCTTCGCGAACCCGCGTGAGGCGGCGAGCAGCGCCGTCTTGGAAACGCCGTAGTGGATCATCTCGGCGGGGATGACGATCGCCGAATCGCTGGCGATGTACTGGATCCGTCCCCAACCGGCCTCGGTCATACCCGGAAGATAGGCGCGGGTGAGGCGGATCGCGGCGAGCACGTTCACCTCGAAGTAGCGCCGCCATTCCTCGTCGGTGATCTCCATGGCGGGCTGTGCGCCGAAGATGCCGAGGTTGTTGACCAGGATGTCGGCCTTCGGCAGCGCGCCGAGCAGTTCCGCGGTGCCTTCCTCGCTGGTCACATCCGCCGGGGCGCCGATGAGTTCCGCCCCGGGCACCTGTTCGGCGAGCTCGGCGACGGCGCGGTCGACGGTCTCGGCTTTGCGCCCGTTGACCGCGACCCGGGCCCCGGCCGTGGCCAGGTTCCTGGCGATGGCCAGTCCGATGCCCTGGGTGGAACCGGTGACGAGTGCGGTTTTCCCGCTGAGATCGATACGCATGGTTTCTCCTGCGAATTCAGGCGCGGTTGAAAACGTCCGGGTCGGGCCCGGTCCGGTGGCCCGCTTCCAGGCCGGCGATGCGCTCGGAGTCCGTGGTGTCCAGTTCGAATCCGAACACCTCCAGGTTCTCCCGGATCCGCGCCGGAGTCACGGACTTCGGGATGACCACGGTGCCGCGCTGCAGATGCCAGCGCAACACGATCTGTGCGGGTGTGCGGCCGTGTTTCGCGGCGAGTTCGGCGATGACCGGCTCGCCGAGCAGTTCCCCGCCCTTGGCCAGCGGGCTCCATGCCTCGGTGACGATGCCCTGCTCGGCGTGGAATGCGCGCAGCGACTCCTGCTGCAGGTAGGGGTGCAGCTCGATCTGGTTGACCGCGGGTACGAGCGCGCTGGTCTCGGCCAGCTTCCGCAGGTGCGTGGGCTGGAAGTTGGATACTCCGATCGCCCGGATGCGGCCGTCGGCGTGCAGCTTCTCGAAGGCGCGCCAGGTTTCCGGGTACTGCTCGAGCGCCGGGGCGGGCCAGTGGATCAGGTACAGGTCGAGGTAGTCCAGGCCGAGCTCACCCATGCTGGTGTCGAAGGCGCGCAGGGTGTTGTCGTAGCCCTGGTCGGCATTCCACAGCTTGGTGGTCACGAACAGGTCCTCGCGGGCGAGTCCGGATTCGGCGATGGCCCGCCCGACTCCGGACTCGTTGCCGTAGGCGGTCGCGGTGTCGATGCTGCGGTATCCGGCCTCGAGTGCCGAGCTGACCGCCGCGACGGTCTCGGCCTCGGGTACCTGGAAGACCCCGTACCCGAGCTGGGGCATGGTCACACCGTTGTTCAGTGTGACGTTCGGAATGGCGGGCATGGCGGTGATTCCTCCCGAGTCGGTAGTATAGAGCGTGCGAAGCAACTACCAGCCTACGCCGGTAGTTGCACACGCGGGTTATTGCAAGGACAACTGTAGCAGAAGTGCGGGAGTGGTGAAGGTGTCACTGGCCGAGGATGCCGTCGAGGCACGGGCGAAGGGCTGGCGCACCCTTGCCTCGCTGCACGCGCGTATCGAGGACCGCCTGGAGCGCGCGCTGCGGGCCGGGCACCAGCTCTCCGTCAGCGAGTTCACCCTGCTGGAAGTGCTCTCCCGGCAGGACGGATTCCACCTGCGGATGAGTCAGGTGTCGAACGCGGTGGTGCTGAGCCAGTCGGCGACCACCCGGCTGGTGAGCAGGCTGGAGAATCGCGGTCTGTTGCAGCGTTATCTGTGCCCGACCGATCGGCGCGGCATCTACACCGAGCTCACCGATGCGGGGCAGCGGCTGCTGCGCGAGGCCACCCCGACCCACGATGCCGCACTCGCCGAGGCGCTCGAGGAAGCGGGCGATCGGGCCGAGCTCGCCCCGCTGGTGCGCGCGCTCGCGAAGCTCCCGAAGTCAGCTCAGTAGCCCGCGCGCGAACCAGTCACCCGGCCCGGTCACCCCGGGAACCACGTAGAAGTACCCGCCGCCGAAGGGCGCTACGTAGTCGACGAGCGGTTCGTCGATCAGCCTGGTCTGCACGGTTTCGAACTGGCGGTGCAGATCCTGTTGGTAGCAGACGAAAATGTGCCCGGCTTGCATCGTCGAGTTCAGGTCGATGCCGAGGTCGTAGTTGTAGGAGCGGCGCAGCAGCCGTTGTGGTTCGGTCGGCGCGGTGCGCGGATTGGCCAGCCGGATGTGCGCGTCCATGGGAATCACCGAACCCTGCGGATCGGCAGCGTAATCGGGTGTGTCGAACTCGTTGCTGCCATCCAGCGGGGCACCGGAATCGCGGCGCCTGCCGAACATCCGCTCCTGTTCGTTGATCGAGACCCGGTCCCAGAACTCGACGTTCATCCGGATCAGCCGCACCACCTGATAGCTGCCGCCACGGGCCCATGCGGGTTCGGCCGGATCGTCCACCCAGATCAGCTGCTCGGCATTGTCCCCGGTCGGATTGGCGGTGCCGTCCTTGAACCCGAGCAGGTTGCGGCCGGTTCCGCTCGGCCGCGGTGGCGAGTTGTACCCGTCCATCTTCCACCGCGGTTGCATCGCGCCCCTGGTGTGCCGTGTGATGTCGCGCAGCGCGTGGTGGATCGTGTCCGGATGGTTGGCGCAGCACTGCACCAGCAGATCCCCGTGCAGCCAGGCCGGGTCGGGCTGATCGTTCGGGAAGGTGCGCATCGGGGTGAGCCGTTTGGGTTTGCGGTCGCTGAGGTCGAACTTCTCGAACAGGCTGGCGCCGAGTGAGAGGGTCACGGTCAATCCGTCGGCGGGCACCACGCCGCCGAGCACGGCACTGTCCGCGGGCGGCTGCCCGACGCCGAGATCCGGTGGGGTTCCGCCGGTGCACAGGAACCGCGCCCGTTCGGTGAGCGTGCGCAACAGTTCCGCGAGCCCGGCGCGATCGTGCGCGGTCACGTCGAAGGCGGCGAAACAGGCGTTGCTCTGTTTACTTGCCGGGCCCGGGGTGAGGATCCCGGCCTGCTTCTCGCCGTGGAAGGGATACGCGGCGGCGGTGGTCGTTCCGGGTTGGCTCGCGCTCGCGTCGACCCGCGCGCCCTCGGCGAGCAGTCCGGCGGTCAGCGCGGTTCCCGCGGCACCGCTCGCGGCACCACGGAGGAAATCCCTGCGGTTGACACTCATCGCATTTACTCCAGTGTGGACAGTCAGTGCGTCGGGGGGATCTCGAGCAGGTCGGGCACGGTGTCGAGGGTTTCCAGCACCGCACCGAGCGCGGCGTTCACCTGCTGGCGCACCGGAAGCGGCACGTCCGCGTGCGCGCGGCCGCCGGTTGCGGCAACGGCCTGGTGCAGCCGGTCGAGCTGGCCGGAGATGCGGCGCACCAGACCGGGTTCTCGTTCGGTCAGCAGTGGTTCCAGTTCGCCGAGCAGCACCCGGGTAACGGTGATGTCGGCATCGGTTTCGGCATAGCCCGCGTGCGCACCCTGATCACTGACCCCGGAGAGGTGATCGCGCTGCGCGTCCTCGAGGGCTTCGTGGGCGCGAACCGGGAGATTGGTCGGGTCCCCGGCGAGGTCATCGGAACCGAGGTCATGCACCACGGTGCCGATATCGGTGAGCAGCCGGTCCGCGACCGGGAGCAGTTCCTGCGGGCTCTGCCCGTGCCAGAGCCCGTATTCCAGTCGGTGCAGCCCAGTGAACCCGGGATCGCTCGCGCCGCCGGGCAATCCGTCGGGCAGCCCGGCCACGGCCGTGCCCGCCTCGCCGAAACTGTTGTATGAGGCACCGACCCGTTCCCAGTCGAGCTGCGCGGTGCGCCAGGTGTCCCGGGCGGAGTCCAGGTCCCCCTTGGCGAGCTGATCGCGTAGCCGCCGGGTGTCGCCGGTGAGCTGGTTCAGTACTCCGGCGGCATACCGCTGATACGCCTGGTTCGGTCCCTCCAGGTCCTCGGTCCGCACCGGTTTGACCGCGCGCGGGCCGCCCGGGGTGAGCCCGTGCACCGTGACCGCGGCGGAGCTCATCGCGGGTTTCCCGGACATCAGGCACCGGAAGCTGTAGGTCCCCGAGCCGAGCGTCGCGGTGAGCTGGGCCGTGGTCGCCGGGCCGATCGTCTCGATCTCGCCGATGATCGCGCCCCCGGAATCGTCCAGATTGATCTCGCCCGCTTTGTCCGAGCGGTTGGTCACGGTGAAGGTCTGCGCGCCGGAACGGGCGGTCGTCCAATCCTTCGCGCAGGAGTCCCCGGTCACCGTCACGGTGGTCGCGGTTGCGCTCGGCGCGGGCAGCGTGACCACCACCCCGGTCGTGATCAGCACCGGAACCACGACCAGTACCGCGGCCACCAGCCAGGTGTGCCGCCCGGCCAGGTACGCCCAGCGGCTCGGCTGCTCCGATCGCTCCGGCTGCTCGGCCGGGGCAGCCGGGCGCGGTGCGGTGTTCCTGGCGCGCAGGAACACGGTCAGCGTGATCGCGAGGTAGACCACCCAGGCGACGACCTGCAGCACGGTCATCCGCGGGGCGAGTTCGGTGACCCCGGTGATGATCGATACCCACCAGGAGCCCGGATCGATGCTCCCGGTCAGATCGAAGGCGACCCAGGTGTGCCCGGGCAGTATCCCGGCGTCCTGCAGGTCACCGAGGCCATAGGCGAGCACCCCGGCCGCGATCACCAGCAGCACGATGGCGGTTCGGTTGAAGAAGACGCCGAGATTGAGCCGCACCGCCTGCCGGTAGAGCAGCCAGCACAGGCCGATCGCGATGGCCAGGCCGAGCGCCGCGCCGAACAGTGGGGCGACCGTGGCACCGGAGGCCTTGACCGCCGTCCACAGGAACAGCGTGGTCTCCAGTCCCTCCCTGCCGACGGAGAGGAACGCCGTGAGCGTGAGCGCGCCCGCGCCGATGGCGACCGCGCGGTGCACCTCCCCGCGCAGCTGCGCCGACATGCTCGCCGCCGTTCTGCGCATCCAGAAGACCATCCCGGTCACCAGTGCCACGGCGAGCACGCTCAGCGTTCCGCCCACGATCTCCTGCGCCGAGGAGGAGAGCACATCGGTCGAGTAGGTCAGGATGGTCGCGAACCCGGCGGCGACCGTGACCGCGCCGAGCACGCCGAGCCAGATCGGGGCCGTGCTGATCCGTTCGCCGTGCGGCACGGCCTTGCGCACCGCGGCGAGCAGGATGCTGACCACGAGCCCGGCCTCGAGGCCTTCGCGCAGCCCGATCAGCATGTTCGGCAAAGCGTCTGCCCAGGACATAAGCAGGGATGGTAAGGCAAACCTAAGCTCAGTGCAGCGTGGCCTGAGGCACTTCTACCCAGGGGAAACGGCCAACTGCGCGGGGTATCGGAGCCGCGGCAGGACGAGCTCGCTGATCTCCAGGTCCACGACCGCCGCGCTGTGTTCGCGGGCATCGTCCACGATCGATCGGTTCGACCGGGACAGCAGGTCGATCGAGCTCAGTGCCTGCTGTACTGGAGGCATGAGCAGCGCACCGGACTCGGGCCGGGTGGATTTCCACCATCACTTCCTTCCCAGCGGCGAACAGGCCACTGCCATGATCCGGCGGCTCATGGTGGACACGGAGTGGTCGAGCCCGGATGTGTCCTTCCCGCGCTGGACCCCGGAGATCAGCCTTTCGGCCATGGACTCGCTCGGTATCCGGACCGCGATCCTGTCCCTGCCGAACGATCTGGAACACGCGCTCGCGCCCGAGCAGCGGCGAGGCTTCGCGCGGGAGGTCAACACCGGGGCCGCGCGGATCGTCGCGGAACACCCCGGGCGTTTCGGTTTCTTCGCCCACCTGCCGACACCCACCGATATCGACGGTGCCCTCGAGGAACTGCGTTATGCCCTGGACACCCTCGGTGCGGACGGGGTGACCCTGACCAATGTCTACGGCAACGGCGCCGAGGCCCGTTCGCTCGGCGATCCGGTCTTCGAACCGTTGTGGGCCGAACTCGACCGGCGCGGCGCTCTGGTGTTCCTGCACGGCGAACAGACCTTCGGCAGCAATGGCGCGCCCAGCCGGTTCCTTCCGGTCCCGGTCAGCGAAGTGCCCAACGAGACCTACAAGGCCGCCGCGGACCTGGTCACCAGCGGTCGTAAACGGCAGTTCCCGAACGTGCGGATCATCCTGTCCCACTCCGGTGGCAGCACACCGTTCCTCGCCTCCCGGGTCGCCGGATTGTCCCCGCTCCTGGGCTGCGAGCTCACCCCCGAGGAGATCATCGCGGACTTCCGCACCTTCTACTTCGAGACCGCGCTGTCCGGTTTCGAAACCAACCTGCTCGCGCTGGAGAACTTTGTGCCCGCCGGACAGATCCTCTTCGGCACCGATTTCCCGGCCATCCCACGCGACACCGCCGCCTGGTACACCGGAAACGTGGACCGGTACTGCGCCGACCGCCCCGAACTATTCGGCAGGCTGATGCACGGCAACGCGGAACGGCTGCTGCCCAGGCTGTCTCCTCGATAGGGTGGAGCCACACGTTCCCGGCAAGGGCGGACGGAGGTGCACGGTGCCGATGTCTTTCGAGCGCGCGCTCGTCCGTGCCGACGCCGCAAGCCTGGCGTCCCTGCTGCACGCCGACCCATCCGGGAGCACCACGCCCGTCGACGGTCTCGCACCCCTGGTCGTCCTGCTCACCCGGTCCGATGCCCGGCAGCCGGTGATCCGCGAATGCGCACGGATCCTGCTCGACGCGGGTGCCCGGCCGGACGGCGACGCCTTCTATCACGCCTGTGAACACGGCGGGGCACAGTTGCTCGAGCTGTTGCGGGTGCCGGATTTCGCGTTCGCGGTCAACCACAAGCTGGATTTCGAGGACCGTGCGGGCCTGCACTGGTTCCTGCGCCAGGACATCGATGTGAACGCGCACCGCTGCCTGCACCACGCGATCGCGCGCGGTCGCGGAACGACGATCCTCGAAGACCTCATCGCGGCCGGGGCGGATGTGAATCTGCCGTGGGACCGCTGGGACATCGGACGGCTCCCGCTCGCCCTTGCCGCGCGCTGCGGGCACCTCGCCGGCTACGAACTGCTGCGGGCGCACGGTGCGAGTGCCGAACTCGACGAGGTCGATGCCGCGGTGCTCGCGATCGCCGAAGGCCGTTCGGTGCGCCTCCCGGATGCCGTGCCACCCGCGCTCGGCATGGCCGGCGAGGACTACGGCTGGATACTCGGCCAGTTCGCCCTGCTCGACCGGATCGAGGTTGTGCGTGCCCTGCTGGACGCGGGGCTGTCCGTGGACACTCGCGGCTGGAGTGGTTTCACCCCGATCGATCAGGCCGCCATGCACGGGCGCACCGGGATGGTCCGCCTGCTCATCGAACGCGGAGCCGATCTGACCGACTGTGCCTTCGACGAGGACGGCCCGACCCCGTTGGACTGTGCCCTGTGGGGAGTGGTCGACAACCCCGCCGAGGACGGTGACTTCCCGGGGACCGTGACGGCATTGCTCGAGGCAGGCGCGCCGACGAGGCGCGAGCCACCGATCGGAAACCCCGCGATCGACGCACTCCTGGAGGCCTGGGTCACACCACCGGACCGGTGAGCGGGGCCTGTCGTGCGTACACCGCGCTCACAGCCACTCTGACCTGGGATGATCATTTAGGGGACCCCCCTGTTTGAGGGGTGTTCGGCGTCGTGTAACTTTATTCCTGTCAGCGCGGCACGGACCCGGTGAAAACGGGGCCGAGCGTTGGTGGAGAGTACAAGCCCCTTTGATTGTGGCCGGGTTTCCGGTTGTGGTCGGGTGTGCGTGTGTTCTTTGAGAACTCAACAGTGTGTCATGCTTTTTATGTTTTTTGGTGTGTTTTTACCCCCGTTGGACAGTGGAAAGCTTGTGGGCCTTTTTGGTTCTGGTTTTCTGGTTGTTGACGGTTTTTGAGTTTACATTTTTTTGCTTGGATATTTT